>DATJPY010000001.1:0-1978 GCA_035506135.1 Myxococcota bacterium
GCGGCGGCGCGCATGGTCGCGCACCTCCCGAAGGTCAAGCTCGTCTACGTGATGCGCGATCCGCTGGACCGCATCGTGTCGCAGTACATCCACGAGTGGAGCCAGCGCGAAGTCCGGGGCTCGTTCGAGCATGCCGTGCGCGACCACGAGCGCTTCGCCGCCTACAGCTGCTACGCGCGGCAGCTCGAGCCCTACGTGCAGCGCTACGGGGCCCGCTCGATCCTGCTCGTCGCCTTCGAGCGGATGATCGCCCGGCCCGACGAGGAGCTCGCCCGCGTGTGCGCCTTCCTCGACGACCCGAGCCCCGGCCCCGTTTGCTGGGAGTCGGAGGCCGGAGCGCAGAACGTCTCCAGCGAGCGCCTGCGGCGGAGCCCGCTGCGCGAAGCACTGCTCGGGATCGGCGCGGTGCGCGCCCTGACCCGCCGGCTGCCGAGGGATCTCCGGGAGCGGGCCAAGTCGCTGTGGCGGATGGACGGCCGCCCGGTCCTCACGCCAGCGCTCCGCGCCGCGCTCGAGCCGCGTCTCGACGAGGATCTCGCCCGCCTCGGGGCGTGGGTCGGCATCGAGCTCTCGTGCCGAAGATGGCGCGAGCAGGTGCTCGATCGACCGCTCGAGTGGGCCGAGACGAGCGCAGTGGAGAGCGCGTGAGCGGCGTCCCCGCTGCCGTCGTGATCGGCCGCAACGAGGGGCAGCGCCTCGCGCGTTGCCTCGCCTCGCTCGCGGGCCGCGTCGAGCCCCTGGTCTACGTCGACAGCGGCTCGCAGGACGACAGCGTCGCCATTGCCCGCACCGCCGGTGCGCAGGTGGTCGACCTCGATCCCGCGACGCCCTTCACCGCGGCGCTCGCGCGCAATGCGGGCTTCGCGAGGCTCCTGGAGCTGCGCCCGGACGTCGAGCTCGTGCAGTTCGTCGACGGCGACTGCGAGGTGCAGCCGGGCTGGATCGAGCACGCGCGGGAGTATCTCGAAGCGCACCCCGAGGTCGCCGTGGTCTGTGGGCGGCGCCGCGAGCGCGCGCCCGAGGCGAGCGCCTACAACCGACTGGCCGACCTCGAGTGGGACACGCCCGTGGGCGAGGCGGACGCGTGTGGGGGAGACGCGATGTACCGCGTCGCCCCGTTCGTGGCCGCCGGCCGCTTCGACGGTGCGATGATCGCCGGGGAGGAGCCGGAGCTCTGCTACCGGCTGCGGTGCGCCGGGCATCAGATCGTGCGCCTCGATCGCGAGATGACCCTGCACGACGCCGCGCTCACGCGGTTCGCGCAGTGGTGGCGCCGCAACGCGCGCGCCGGGCACGCCTACGCGGAGTGTGCGTACCTGCACGGCGGCGAGCCCGAGCGCCTCCACGTCCGCGAGGTGATCTCCATCCTGGTGTGGGGCCTCGGGCTGCCCGTCGCGGCGATCGCCACATCGTTTGCGTCGCCCGGCCTGGGCCTCGCTCTCGCCGCGGGCTACGCCGTCCTCGCGGCCCGCATCTACGTCCATCGGCGGCGGCGCGGCGACACCAGCCGCGACGCGTTCCTCTACGCGGGGGCGACCGTGCTCGGGAAGCTCGCCCAGCTCCAGGGCGTGGCGCAGTTCGCGTGGAACCGGCTCGTGATCCGGCGGCGGACGCCCCTCATCGAGTACAAGGACGCCGCGCTCCATCGGGCCGATGACTCGCCGCGCTGAATTCTCAGCGGCGGACCCGCCACGCGTGGACGAGCAGGCGAAACGTGAAGGGGAGATCCTCCAGGAAGTAGCGGCGCAAGAGACGGCGCGGCTCTTGGAGCAGGCGATGGAACCACTCGAGACCCAGGCCCTGCATCCAGACCGGCGCCCGCTTCGGATTGCCGGCCACGAAGCCGAGCCCGATTCCCACTCCGATCCACCAGGCGCCGGGCAGTGCGGGTCGCAGCGCAGCGATCACGCGCTCCTGCTTGGGCGCTCCGAGCGCGACGTAGACGAGATCTGGCTTTGCCCGCTGCAGCTCGCCGCGC
>DATJPY010000002.1:0-43125 GCA_035506135.1 Myxococcota bacterium
ACGAGGGGCCGTTGCCCGCTCCCGTGCAGCCCGACCAGGTCGCCGTGCCGGAGGTGCCGAGCGGGCCCGAGAGCGTCATCGGCGACGCGATCGAGCCCCCAGCCGTCACGTGACAAACCGCCGCCTCCGAGCGCGCGGCGACGAGAAGGACCCCAGCAGCGAGGAGACGAACGTACCCTTGCACCCCGACCCATAGTTCCCTCGCGGCGTGGCGAGGTCAACCCTGGGCTTTCAGAGATGCAATGGCCGTCGGGCGTTTACACCGCTGCGGACGAACTCCTTGCACGATTTACAACGCCCGCTCCGGCCGGAGTGGCACCCGAACCGCCTCTCGCCCGTCCACTGGGAGTACTGACCGTCCGCTCCGCGGTCAGCGAGGCCACGTGCCGGGGCTGTCTGGGCGCGCGCTACTCCCCTCTGCGACCCGCCTCGTAGAGGAACCAGACGCGCCGCTCCGCCTCGTCGATCCAGACCTCGATCAGGCTCGCGGTCGCCACGTCGCCGTGCTCGTCGCACACGTCGTGCGTCTCGCGCAGGCGGGAGACGAGCTGCTGATTGTCCTCGCGCAGCTCCGCCAGCATGTCGAGCGGGGTCACGTAGTCGGCGTCGTTGTCGCGGACGCGCTGCAGCCGGCTGATCTGGCCGATCGAGCGCACCGTGGTGCCGCCGATCTTGCGCACGCGCTCCGCCACCGGATCCGTCGTCGCGTAGATCTGGTCGGCGTGCTCGTCGAGCAGCAGATGGTAGTCGCGGAAGTGCGGGCCGGAGATGTGCCAGTGGAAGTTCTTCGTCTTCATGTAGAGCGCGAAGAGGTCCGCCAGCACCAGGTTCAGCGCCGCCGAGACGTCCTTGGTCGCCTGGGATCCGAGATCCGTGGGGGTCTGCAGCGCCGCCGTGCGTCGCGCCTTCGCGTCGGGCTTCTTCATGATCGATCTCTCCTCTCGATCGACAGGGGTAGGTCCTGGGCCCAAGTGTAAGCGGTCTTCGGCGATCGGGCAGAGGGCTCGTGTGCCGAGGGCGGCGCGCAGTCCTCGTGGGTGGGGGAGCGCGCGGGATCAGGGCGCGGAGGGAGCTCGCAGCGCCGGACCGGGGACCATGGCCGTCGCACCGTCGCGGGGGAAGCTCCGGAACACCAGGATGCCGGCGACGAAGCCCAGGAAGGGAAGGCCGGCGAACAGGAAGCGGATGCCGAGCAGGCTCTCGGCCGACTGCTCGACGTTCGGCGCGAACCCCATGGCCGTCAGCACGACGCCGCTCGCCGCGGTGGAGAGCGAGGTGCCGAGCTTCAGGACCAGCGTCATCGCCGCGGAGTACACGCCCTCCTTGCGCTCGCCCGTCCTCTGCTCGTCGGCATCGATCACGTCGGCCAGCAGCGCGCTCGAGAGCACGCCCCCGCAGCCGGTGGCGCTGCCGGCGAGGGCGAGCAGCACCACCGTGAGCCGCACGTCGGCCGGCCGGACGAACCAGAGCCCGCCGAAGGCGAGCGCCGCGAGGACCATTGCGGCGAGCCAGGTGTCGCGCCGGCCCGCGCTGCGCGCGATGCGCACCCAGAGCGGAATCGAGAGGACGCCTGCGATCACGTAGGCGCCGGAGAGGACGCCGACCAGGTCGGGCCGGTGCAGCACGTACTGCGCGAGGTAGGGGCCCATCGTGCCGACCGCGCCGAAGGCGGCGTTCTCGAGGAACCAGACCAGCAGCAGGAGGCGCGCCGTGCGCGTCGCGACCACGTCCCGGAATGCCGACGCGATGCCTCGCCCCCCGGCGACGCGGCCCGCGTGGGGCTCGCGGAGGAAGAGCGGCGGGATCGCCAGCAGCAGCGCCGAGGCGATCGCCGCGGGCAGGGTGATCTCGGCGACCGCGCCGCGCGGATCGGCCGCGTTCATCGCGCGCTGGATCGCGACGAACGCGAGCAGGATGCCGATGGTGAAGCTGATCTGGCGCACCGCGAAGAGCTGGGTGCGCTCGTGCGAGTCGCGCGAGAGCTCGGCGCCGAGCGCAAAGTGCGGCAGTGTGTAGAGGTCGAACGCGGTGAAGAACAGGAAGAGCGACGCGGCGATCCACGCCACCTCGAGCGACCCCGTGATTCCGTGCGGCACGCTCCACAGCGCGATCGAGGCGAGCGTGAGGAGCGGGAGCGCGGCGAGCAGGAACGGCCGCCGACGGCCGAGGCGCGAGCGGCTGCGGTCGGAGAAGCTTCCCACCAGCGGGCCGTTCACGGCGTCCCAGACGCGCGCCAGCGCGAACAGCGCTCCGACGAGCGCCGGCGAGAGCAGCAGCACGTCGGTCGCGAACTTCAGGAAGTAGAACTGGAGGAAGAAGAGGGGATACGCGATGGCGAAGATCGGTGCGCCGTAGGCGAGCCGCGTCGCGATCGAGAGGCTTCGACCGGGAGGGGAGGACATGGGGACCTCGGGCAGGCGCGACGCGCCGCCGATCATACAGCAGCGGGCGATGATCTCCGCGAACGCGCGCGCAGGCCGACGACCACGAGGCTCGCGGTGCCGAGGGCGTCACCCGAAGGCTCGGGCGCCTGGATCGAGACGAAGCTGAAGGTGTCCTGCTCGAGCGGGATCTCGCCGCCGCCCGGCTCGGAGACCGAGCTGCTCAAGAGCACGCGCTCGAACGCCAGCGTGCCGTCGGGCGGTCCGGCCGGCGAGGTCGTGTCGTAGAGGAGAAGGCTGGCCGATGGGAAGACGGTGCCCGCGCCGAACGCAGCCCCGATCGCGAGGGAGGCCTGGTCGACGGGCTTGACCACCGTGAAGGTCGTGCCGTCGGTGGAGAACGACCGCAGCGCCATCACACCCGCGTGTCCCGGCGTGCTGCTGTCTCCGGTCACGCCCGGGATCTCGAGGTACAGGAGGTCCGGCGTCAACGCGCTGAAGACGTCCTGCTCCTCGGGCTCGTCGGAGCCGGAGAGCGCCTGCGACGAGCTGACGAGCAGGTCCGAGAAGTGCAGCGCGGCGTCGGGAGGATCGGCAGGCGCCGCGTCGTAGAAGAGCGCGCCGGCGCCCGTGAGCACCGTCCCGCGCCCGAAGGCCGCCTGGATCCCGGTCGACGCCGAGTCCACCGGCTTCACGATGGTGAGCTGGTTCGGCGCGATCGCGAGGCTCTCGACGACCATCGCGTCGGGGTGCCCGGGCGTTCCGTTCTCGCCGGCGATGCCCGCGACGTCGAGATAGACCGACGCGGCCTTTGCAGCGCCGGGCGCGAGGAGCACCCCGCAGGCGAGCGCGAGGAGCGCGGCTCCAGCGAGCCCGGCGATCCTCGATGCGGCGGCGAATCCGGCGGCGCGCATCGCGGGATCATACACGCTTCCGTCGGCGGGCGACGCTCATCCTGCGTCGGAGCGTCGGACGCTCGACGCGCAGCGCCGCGTCGTGCACCCTCGTTGCACGGAGGGACCCATGTCGATCCTCGATCACATCACCCTCGTGGTGAGCGACTACGCGCGCAGCAAGGCGTTCTATACCCGGGCACTCGCGCCGCTCGGCATCGAGCCCGTCTTCGAGTACGGGCACGCCTGCGGCTTCGGTCGCGGCCCGAAGCCCGACTTCTGGATCGGGAAGGGTCCGACGTCGTTCCAGAGCCCCGACCACCTCAGGCTCATCACACCGACACACGTTGCTTTCGCCGCGCGAACGCGCGCCGAGGTCGATGCCTTCCACGCCGCCGCGGTCGCCGCGGGCGCGCGCGACTTCGGCCGGCCGGGGCTCCGGCCCGAGTACCACGCGCACTACTACGGCGCGTTCGTGCTCGATCCGGACGGCCACGACGTGGAGGCGGTCGTGCACGCGCCGCCCGCCTAGCGATGAGGCGTCCCGCCCCGCAGCTCCTGAGTCACGCATTACAATCCGGTCATGCGGTCGCCGGGAGGCCGCGTCCAACGGCAGTGGCCGCGCGGGGCAGCCGCGAGCCCCTTATTCTTGTGTGTACACCCGGATCGGAGGGATGCGCGCGATGCGGGTCCTGCTCGTCGAGGACGACAAGAAGACCGCGAGGTATCTGCAGAAGGGCCTCGGTGAGAACGCCTTCGTCGTCGACGTGGCCCACGACGGGCTGGAAGGCGCGCAGCTCGCAGGCCTGCGCGACTACGACGTCGTGCTGCTGGACGTGATGCTTCCGGGCCGCGACGGCTGGGCGGTGCTCGACGACCTCCGCCGCACCGGCAAGGCGACCCCGGTGATCTTCCTCACGGCGCGCGACTCCGTGGAGGACCGGGTGCGCGGCCTCGAGCTCGGCGCCGACGACTACCTGGTGAAGCCGTTCGCGTTCTCCGAGCTGATGGCGCGCATGCGCACCGTCCTGCGGCGCGGCGCACCTCGATCGCTCGAGGTGGTCCGCATCGGCGACCTCGAGCTCAACCTGCCGCGCCAGAAGGTCAGCCGCGCGGGACAGTCGATCCGGCTCACGCCGAAGGAGTTCGCGCTGCTCTCGCTGTTGGCGCGGCGGAGCGGCGAGGTCCTCTCGCGCACGCTGATCGCCGAGCTCGTGTGGGATCTCCACTTCGACAGCGGCACCAACGTGGTCGAGGTCATGATGCGCCGGCTGCGCTCGAAGATCGACGATCCCTTCGAGCGCAAGCTGATCCACACCGAACGCGGGCGGGGCTATGTCCTCGAGGAGCGCTGACGCGCCCGGTGGGCCGGCGGGGCCGACGGCTCCCTCGTCGTGGTCGCTCTCGGCGCGCCTCTCGCTGCTCTTCGCCGCGTCGTCGCTCACGGTGCTCCTCGCGGCGGGCATCTTCCTCGACCTCGTCTTCGCGCGCGGAATCTTCGAGGACGAGCGGCGCTCGGTCTCGGAGCAGATCGAGACGGTCGCCGGCGTGGTGGAGCGAGACCCGGAGCTCGGCGGAGCCGACGGCTCGCGGGTGCGCTGGATCTACGCGACGGTCGAGAACTCGGACTACCTGCTCCGCGTCCTCGACGACCGCGGCCGGGTGGTCTTCGAGACGCCGGGCCTCGAGGATCTCCTGCCCGGCCGGATCTTTCCCTCGCCGAGCCGCGAGCCGGCCTCGACGCGCTCCGGCCCGCGCGTGCTCCGGCGCGACGGTCGGTTCTACGTGGTGGCCGCCCGCCGGATCGAGACCCGCGACGACGCTCGCCCGGAGCGGATCATCCAGCTCGCCTACGACGGCACCTCGGAGGACGTCCTGCTCGCGAAGTATCGCGACGAGGCGCTGGTCGCGATGGCGCTCGCGTCGTTCCTGGTCGTCGTGCTCGCGTTCGTGCTGGTGCGGCGGGGCCTGCGGCCGCTCCAGGAGATCACGCGCGCGACGCAGGACATCAGCGCCGCCCATCTCGACCGCCGGATCGGGCAGCGGCGCTGGCCGAAGGAGCTCTCCGCGCTCGCCGCCGCCTTCGACGAGATGCTGGCGCGGCTCGAGCGATCCGTGTCCGGTCTCTCCCAGTTCTCCGCCGACCTCGCGCACGAGCTGCGCACACCGCTCAACAACCTGATCGGAGAGGCGGAGGTCGCGCTGTCGAGGCCGCGCGGCGCCGAGGAGTACCGGGAAACGCTCGAATCGAGCCTCGAGGAGTGCGGGCGCCTGGCGCGCCTCACCGAGGAGCTGCTGTTCCTGGCCCGCGCGGAGGGCGATCGCGCGGGCTTCGCGCGAGAGCCGGTCGATCTCCGCGAGCTGGCGGAGGACGTCCGCGGTCTGTACGAGGCCGTCGCGGAAGATCGCGGGATCAAGCTCGAGTGCCGCGGCGCTGCGGCGCTGCTCGCGTCGCCGAGCCTGCTGCGCCGCGCGCTCATCAACCTCGTGTCGAACGCCGTCCAGTACACCCCTCCCGGCGGCCGGGTCGAGATCTCGGTCGAGCGCGCGGACGGCGGCGCGCGGATCCAGGTGGCCGACGACGGCGACGGCATCCCGCCCGAGCACGTGTCGCGCATCTTCGATCGCTTCTACCAGGTCGACGCATCGCGCTCCCGCGAGGCGCCGGGGACGGGCCTCGGGCTCGCGATCGTGCGCACGATCGTCGACCTCCACCGCGGGCGAATCGAGGTGGAGAGCCGGGTGGGGCAGGGAACGCGCGTCACCGTCGAGCTGCCGGATCCTCCGGGGTCGCCTCCGACCGCGGCGGGTCCTGCGGCCGGCCATCCGAAGCCCTCCAGCAGATCCTGAGGAAGTCTGGGCAAGTCTCGCCCGGGCCTCCCGAAGCCCGGCTGGCGGGCGGGCCGAAGCGACCGATTTGCCCGCCCCGGCAGGCGATGTAGCATGAGCGGGGTGTCGGCTCGCGAGGGTCGTCGATGCGCGACGCGAAGATCTCGATCCTGACCGCCCTGCTGATCGCCACCTCTCCCGCCGCGGCCTTGGCCCACGGCCACGGGCATCACGGCTCGGGCAGTCCCGGTGGCTTCGCCTTCGTGCCCATCTTCATGCCGCGGATCGTCTCACCCGGCGCGTTCGTGGTGGGACCTCCCGGCGCGCGCTTCGGTCCTCCGGATCCTCTCGTCGGGCCGTGGGGCGCGCCCGCCGTGGTGCCGGGGTGGCAGGGGCTGCCGCACGGGAGCGCCATCGGCTGGCCGTCACAAATCGGTGTCATGACCGGCGAGGGACGCTCGGAGGCGGCGCGCGAGTCCGACCTCGATCAGCAGATCGGTGCGCTCCCGCCGCCGCCGGCCGGAGCGCCGGCGCCTCCCGCCGACAAGGGCTCGGGCGAGGACGACAGCGGCTGGCAGCCGCTCTGAGGCTCTGACACCGACGCTCCGAGGCTGGCTCTCAGCTCTGCGCGCGGACGCGATCGCGCAGGAACTCCTCGCGCGTGACGACGCCGTCGTGATTCGCGTCGATGCGCGCGAAGCGGGCGGCCTCGGCGGCGTCCCACTCGGCGCGCGTGATGACGCCGTCCCCGCTGGCGTCGAAGCGGTGGAAGCTGGCCTGCGTGCGCGCGGGGTCGCGGCCGGCGGACTTGGCGTCGAACTCCGCGCGGGTCACCTGGCCGTCGTGATTCGCATCGAGCGACTGGAAGCGGTGGCTCCGGTGGTGGAGGAACGCCTCGAGCGTCACGCCTCCGGTGTGACCCGGGTCGAGCTTGTCGAACATGCGCGCGCCGGGAGCGGGCTTGCTGATCCACGCCGCCGCGGCGGCGGCCGAGAGCACCAACACCCAGAGCAGGACCATGCGGTTCCGGGCTCGCATCCCGCCGATGGGACGCGCGGGCGATGACGGCGCGATTGCGCTCGCGCCGCCGCCGGGAAACGACCCGAGCCGTCAGGGACCCGTGGTGTCGGGGAACACGTCGACCCACAGGCGCTGCCCGAAGGGTCCGATGATCCCGCGCGTCTGTGTGCTGGCGTGCGCCTCGGGCTGGCCGCGCAGGTTCATCCACTGCCACGGGCTGTGGCCGCCGACGGGGATGCGCGCACCGACGTGCGGCGCGAACGCGGTCACCCCGGGCGGCAGGATCCACACGGCGACCGCCTCGCCGCCGGGAATCGGCTGGAAGACGTTGCCGGGGCCCATGCAGGCCTGCCCGCCGTCGCCGAGCGGGCTGCGGTGCAGCCCGCCGTCGACGGCGACGTAGCGGCCGGTCAGGATCGGCTCGCTCGCGGGCGGGAGGATCGACACCAGCGCGCCCGCGACGATGTCGCCCGCCGCCTCGGCGGCCGCCTCGCCGTCGTCCGAGTGGCCGCAGCCGAAGCGATCGACGTCGTTGGTGTCGCCGAGCGTGGTCGGCACGCCGACTGCGTTCGTGCTCGGGAAGATGTAGCCGATCATGTCGTCGGTGAGCCCCGAGACGAAGCGGTACGGCTGGGTGAGCTTCGCCAGGATCCACGGCGGCGGCGGGTTGCCGTCGGGCACGGCCTGGTCGTCGGGCCCGCCGAAGCTGCGCGCGTAGGTATACGGGAAGACCTCGCCCGGCGCGTTCACGAACTCGCCGTCGCCGATGCGGTACCACACGACGTCGGTCTGGAACTCGTTGCCGAAGTTGGGCGCGGTCGCGCCGTTCGGCCCGCGCGGGATGGCGACGCCGTCCTGGAAGGCGGTCTTGCCGTTGATCACGCCGAGGTAGGACGCCACCCCGAACAGCGCGTTGTCGAGCGGGAAGAAGATCGTGCTGCGGCGGGCGTCGACGACGCCCGAGCGCGTCCAGCTCCCGTGATCGAGCGCGCGCTCGCCCCAGCTCGCGATGCGCTCGCCGCGCGCCTGGGTCGACAGGTTGTAGCCGTAGGGAACGAGCGTGTCGTCGGTTGCGTAGACGGTCCGGCACCCGCCGTTGCCCTGGGAGCTGTGCTCGTCGACCGGGGTCAAGTCGCGCGCGCTCGGATAGATCTGCGGCATCTCGACCGATCCCACCGCTCCGGCCAGCGTCATCGCCACGCCGCCGTAGCGCGCCTCGAGCGCCTGCCGCGCGAAGTGGTGCCAGTCCGACGAGAGGTGGAGGCGGTCCTGGTCGTCGTCCGAGAAGCCGAGCTCCTCGGCGTGGATGCCGTAGTTGAGCAGCGTCAGCAGCGGGCGGCCGCGCAGGTCGACGGCCTGCATCACGCCGATCTGCTCGTCGGCGACGAAGGGGTAGGACGACCAGCAGGGGACCATGTCGTCGGGGCGCACCTGCCCGAACCGGATCCGCGCCGGCTGCAGGGCCGCGTAGGCCTGCTCGACGCTCTGCGCGGCGCGCTCGATCAGGAACTGCACGTAGAACGGATCGGAGCCCGAGGTGAACTCGTCGGGGCCGGTGATGCCGATGGTGTCGGGCGCCGACTCGTCGTGCGTCGAGCTGAAGATCATCTCGTCGATCCCGGTGACGCCGTCGGCGCGCACCTTGTCGCGCACCTGGTCCCAGATTTCCTTGAACACGCCCTCGTTGTCGACGCTGGTGATCGAGATCGTGTGGCCGCCGCGCGAAACCACCACCGTGCGCGCCCAGATCGGGTCGAGCACGGCCGTCGGCTTTCGGTCGCAGCAGTCGCCGCCGCCGAGGTAGATGCCGTCCCAGCGTCCGTCCGGAGGCAACGTGCCGCCCGCCGCGGTCGGCGTGGGACAGTCGAGGAAGGGCTCGCCCTTGTCGTAGTGCCCGTTGCCGTTCTTGTCGGTGTAGGGCTCCTCGAGCGACAGCAGGTGCGGGCCGGTGAAGGCCTCGGCGCCCGCGCAGGCGGCGGGGTTGGGCGCCGATCCATTGGCCGGCGGCGTCACCTCGACGGCCGCGGCGCCGACGCGGAAGACGACGGGAAAGGGGAGGAAGCCCAGCAAGCCGCCCGGCTCGTCCAGCCCGTTGCACCGGGTTCCGAGCGCGACGGGCGTCGCGGCGACGAGCAGGGCGAGCGGCAGCAGGCGCGAGAACGGGCTTCGTGTGGGGCGCATGCCCCTACTCTACGCCCGGCGCGAGCCGCCGAGAAGCACGAACTTGCGTCAGCGCCGCCGTTGGAGCGGGGCGCCGCGCCGCCGCGCGAGCCCGGCGAGCAGGCCCAGGGCCGCGACGGCGCCAGCCGCCGCACCCGGCTCGGGGGCCGGGGTCACGTTGATCTTCACGCCGAACACCGACGCATCGTTGGTGGCGGGATCGCAGGGCGCGGGGGTGCAGGTGAGCGTGAAGGTGAACGATGCGACGACGGATTGCGCCGGCGCCCCGGACAGGTCGAAGTCGTAGGAGGGCGTGCTCTGGTCCAGCGTTCCGCTCGACTGCACCCCGAGCCCGTCCGGGTTCATGGTGGCGGTCCAGCTGATCGTCCCACTGCCGAGGACGGTCGGATCGAGGAGCGAGACCACGACATGGCCGATCTCGGGCTGTCCGTCGGTGGTCGAGACGCCGCCGTTGACCGGACCCGCGATGGCGATTCCCGAAGCCTGACTGCTCGCCATCTCGGGCGCGCAGGGGTCGGTGTGGGGCGGGTTGGCTCCGCACGTGTCGATGCCCGAGGAGACCTGGACGGCTGGGCCCAGGGTCTCGGGGGGATCGGTGAGGAAGTAGATCGAGTTGTGCTCGCCGTTGAAGGGCGGACCGCTCGCTCCGAAGCTGTCGACCTGCAGCGAGCCGTCGCCGAAGGTGCAGCCCGGCGGGGGAGGGCCGACCTGGCTGAGTCGGCCCGAGACACAGTCCGCGGCGCGGCTCGATTCGGGGACGAAGGCGAGCGCGGCCAGTCCGAGCAACAGCCAGAGCACGGACCTCGCCGCTCGGTGGAAGAGGAGACTTCTCATCGCATGGCTCCTTTCCGGGTTGATCCGGCGGAGGATCCTCTCACGATCCGAACCGCAGCCGTGTCACCTACTCTGGGGGCGCACCTGCACGTCGCCCCGCCGTGAGAAAACTCTTTCCACGAGGGGAACCAGACTTCCTACAGATAGACGCCTCCGAGCTCAGAGCCCCAGCGTTTTCGGTGGGTTGGAGGTGGGCCGGAGATGGCACGGGGATTGCTGAAGCTCCGGGTGCGTGTCGGCGCATCAGCCGGAAGGGGTTGCCATGCGAGCGGTTGCGATGCGGGCCGGGCGTGTGCTCGTCGCGATGTGGATCGGGGGCCTCTTGCTCGCGGCCGCGGGTCCGGCCCGCGCCTTGGGCATCGCCGGCTACACCCTGTCCCTCTCGTCGGGCTCGGAGAGCTTCCAGCTCGGCGACCTGCCCGTCTCCTGGACGTCCGCGACGAACGGCGGCACGTACCAGCTCACGCACTCGGTCACCGACCCGCTCAACAACTTCACGGTGAACAGCTGGTCGTCGGGGGTCGACGTCGATCCGTTCGTCACGAACAACATCAACGTGACCAATATCTCGGCCCTGCCGCAGACCTTCGACATCACCGTGTCGCTTCCGATCCTGCCGCAGACGCCGGCGACGGAGATGCAGGGGTCGGTGGGCCTGACGCTGACGAACACCACCGGGACGGCGGACGTCACCGACGCCGGGACGGCGGTCTACACGGCCCTGATCGACGGATCGCCGGTGGAGCCGCTGCTCAATCCGTCGTACGACCTGCACGTCGTCAATCCGTTCGACACCAACACGGCCAGCGCGAATTTCGGCATCCCGACCCCGGTCGCGGGCCCCGCCGCGCTCTCGACGATCGCGATCCGGCTGCACTTCACGCTCTCGCCCGGCGACTCCGCTGGGTTCACGAGCTCCTTCAACATCACCGAGGTGCCCGAGCCGATGACGGTGTTGATGATGGGGCTCGGCCTCGTCGGCCTCGCCGTGGCGGGCAGGAGCCGCACCTAGCCTACGGGCAGCGCCAGGCGATCCCCGTGTAGGTGACGTTGTTGGGCGAGGAGGAGGCGCCGGCCCACGTGTCGCCGCTGGCGCCGTCGCGACTCACGACCTGCACCACGTTGGCGCCCGCGCGATAGGCGTGGTTCAGGAGGTCGCTGCGGGCCCCGTCGTCGAGGTCCGCCGGCGAGGTGAAGTCGCCAGTCAGCAGGTTGCCCTGGTGGCCCGTCACGTCGGCCACGCGCTCGCAGTTCCTGGGCGTGGTGCGCACGAGCCGCACGTTCTCCGCGCCCGTCTGGAGCTGCGTCGCCAAGCAGCCGGACGCCGCCAGCGCGGCGCCGAGCGCCGCGAGCCTCCGCATCGAGAACGACATGGAGCTCCCTCCGCCGATCTCGGGCGCGCGCCGCGGGCAGGCCCTCGGGCGCCCCGGTCCGAGGAGGCTGATCGGCGGGCCGGGCGGGGCGCTGAAGCGCGCTCAGCGGGGCGTGAGGCGCACCGGGAGCTTCGTCACGGCCCGGAAGACGGGGCTCGGGTGCAGCGGCAGCTCCTCGGCGCCCACGCGCTCCAGGCCGCGGGTGCGGGCGAGCAGCTCGCCGATCGCCACCTGCGCCTCGAGGCGCGCCAGGTTGGCGCCCAGGCAGTAGTGCGGGCCGAAGCCGAAGGCCAGGTGCGGGTTGCGCTCGCGGCCGATGTCGAAGACGTCGGGCCGCTCGAAGACGCGCTCGTCGCGGTTGGCCGAGCCCAGCCAGCAGAGCACGAAGTCGTCCGGCTCGATCACCACGCCGCCGAGCTCGACCCGGCGCCGCGCGCAGCGCGGATCGAACTGCACCGGGGAGGCGAAGCGCAGGACCTCGTCGATCGCAGCCGGGAGCTGGCGCGGGTCGTCGCGCAGGCGCTTCTCGGCGTCCGGGTGCGCCAGCAGCTCGAGCGTGGCGTTCCCGATCAGCGTCGTCGTGGTCTCGTTGCCCGCGACGAGCAGCAGCACCAGCATCGACAGCATCTCCTCGTAGGAGAGCTTCGAGCCCTCGTGCTCCGCCAGCACGAGGCCCGTCAGCAGGTCCTCGCGGGGCTCTCGCTTGCGCTCCTCGGCGAGCGGGACGAAGTACGCGCGCATCTCGTCGAAGAGACGGCGCTGGCGCGCGACGCGCTCGGGATCCATCCCTCCGAAGAAGACCAGCCCGAGGCTTGCGATCGCCTCGTCCGACCAGCGCTTGAAGCGCGCGCGATCCGCGGGCGGGATGCCGATGATCTCGGCGATCACCACGACCGGCAGCGGGTAGGTGAGCGCCTCGACGAGGTCGACCTCGCCGGCCTCGACGGCGGCCTCCACCAGCTCGGCCGCCACCTCGCGCATCCGCGGCTCGAGGCGCGAGACGATGCGCGGCGTGAAGGCCTTGCTTACCAGGCTGCGGAGCCGCGTGTGCTGGGGCGGGTCGGTGGCGATCATCGACGGCGGCGGGAGGTCCGCCTCGTCGCCCAGGAGCCGCGTCACCGGGAACGAGTTCGACCAGGTCTCGGGATCGCGCAGGATGGTCTGGCAGTCGTCGTAGCGGAACACCGACGTGACGCGCAGCGGCAGGCCTGCGTGGCGCAGCACCGGCGACTCGCGCCGCCCGCGCTCGTACACCGCGTACGGATCGCGCCGAAACGCCGGGTCGAGCGGATTCAGCAACAACGGCTCGGGCATCACTCGCCTCCGATCGGGCGCGTGCGCACCGTAGCAGAACTCTCCCGTCGCCTCCGAAGCAAGACGACCGCTTGGATCATCCCCCGCAAGCGGCGCCGAAGGCGCCGCGCGCAGCGAGCCGAAGGCGAGCGAAGTTCATCAGGACGTGCTGCAGCTCAGCAACCCAATCGGCCGCAGGCCGATTCGCGCAGCGAGGCGAAGCCGAGCGAAGTCAACTTACGGCCCTCAACGCCGTGATCGTGCGCTCCAGATGCTCGCGCGGGAGCTCCGGGTAGATCGGGAGCGAGAGCACGCTGCGCGCGGCCTCCTCGGCCCGACGCGGCCGCTCGCGGTAGCGGACGCGCGCCGCGAGGCCCTCGACCTCGTGCAGCGCCTGCGGATAGTGGATCGCCGTCTCGACGCCGTCGCGGGCGAGGCGCTCGCGCAGCGCGTCGCGCGACGGCGAGCGCACGACGAACTGGTGATAGACGTGGTGCGCGCCGGCGCGCTCCGCCGGGAGCGCGAGGGACGTCCCGGCGAGCTGCTCGCGGTAGCGCGCCGCGTGCGCCCGGCGCCGCTCGTTCCAGCCGTCCAGATGCCCGAGCTTCACGCGCAGCACGGCCGCCTGCACCTCGTCGAGGCGCTCGTTCAGCCCGGGCTCGGCGAAGCGGAAGCCGCCGCGGTTGCCGTAGTTGCGGAGCGCGCGCAGCCGCTCCGCGAGCGCGTCGTCGCGGGTCGCGACGGCGCCCGCGTCGCCGAGCGCGCCGAGGTTCTTGGTCGGGTAGAAGCTGAAGCAGCCGAGCCGGCCGACGGTGCCGGCGCGGCGGCCGCCGTCCGCCGCCCCGTGCGCCTGCGCCGCGTCCTCGATGAGCGCGAGTCCGTGCTGCGCCGCCAGGCTGCCGATCGCGGCGAGGTCGGCGCACTGCCCGTACAGGTGAACGGGGACCACCGCCTTCGCCGCCGGCGTGATCTCGCGCTCGAGCGACGCCGGATCGAGCGTGAAGGTGGCGAGGTCGACGTCGGCGAGGCGCGGCGTCGCGCCGACGGCCACCACGGCCATCGCCGTCGGCACCGCCGTGAGCGCGGGCACGATCACCTCGTCGCCCGGCCCGATGCCCAGCGCGCGGAGGCCGAGCTCGAGCGCCGCCATGCCCGAGGCGACGCCGACCACGTGCGGGATCCCGAGCCAGGCCGCGAGCTCCTCCTCGAAGCGCTCGCCCTCGCTGCCGAGGATGTAGCGACCGCTCGCCAGCACCCGCTCGAGCGCGCCGTCGAGCTCGTCGCGGATCGAGCGGACCTGCGCCGCGAGGTCGTGGAAGGGCTGCATCAGGCGGCGCGCGCCGGGCCGAGCATCAGGTGGTACGGGCAGAGGCCGCTCTGGTAGGTCTCGCTGCGCTCGATCTCGATGCGCGAGGAGACGAGCTCCCGCCAGCGGGCGGCATCTCGGATGTGGTGGCCGTGGTCGAGGGCGTGCACGAGCCGCGTGCCGAGGCCGGGCCGCGGCAGCGCGACGTCCTCGATCACGAGCGCGCGTCCGCCGGGGGCGAGCTGCGCGAGCGCGCGATCGAGCAGCGCCAGCGCGTCGCCGTCGTCCAGGTGGTGCAGGACGCCGTTCACCATCACCAGGTCGAAGCGCTCGCCGCCGCCCTCCCAGCGCGTGAGGTCGGCCTGCAGATAGCGGTAGGCCGGGTTCCGGCGCTGGGCGAAGGTGACGTTTCCGGCGTTCAGGTCGACGCCGAGATAGCGCGCCGGATCGAAGAGCGACGAGTACTCGCCGGTGCCGCAGCCGGCGTCGAGCACGCGCGGAGCGCCGAGCGCGTCCCGAACCCTCCGGATGCGCGCCTTGGTCGCGCGGTAGTTCCACTCCGGCAGCTTGCGCAGCCAGTGGAACGAGATCGGCTGCTCGGCCAGGCGATCGGCGAGACGGCGCAGCGTGTCGGCCACAGGACTCCCGGCCGCTCAGTCGACGTAGTGGTGGAGGTGCTGCTCGTAGTAGCGCACGGTGCGCGTGAGCCCGTCGCGCAGCCCGACGCGCGGCTCCCAGCCGAGCTCGCGGCGGATCTTGCCGTAGTCGATGCGGACGCTGCCGATGTCGATGCTCTTCCGCTCGGGCGGGAAGGGGACGAAGCGGTAGGAGCCGCGCCCGGCGATCGCGACGAGCCGCTGGGCCAGCGACTCCAGCGACACCGGCTCCGGCGCGCCGAGGTTGTAGACCTGGCCCCAGGCGGCGGGCGCCGACGCGGCGACGAGCAGCGCGTCGGCCACGTCGTCGACGAAGTTCAGATCGCGGAGCTGCGAGCCGTCGCCCATGATCTCGATCTCGCCGCCCTCCACCACCTTGCGCACGAACCAGCCGATAAAGCCCTGGCGCGGGTGCTTCACGAGCTGTCCGGGTCCGTAGGTGTTGGTGAGGCGCAGCACCACGGACGGCAGGCCGTGCACCTCGTGGTAGAGGCGGTGGTACTGCTCGGCGGCCCACTTGTGCACGCCGTTCACGTCGACGGGGCGGATCGGGTGCGACTCGTCCATCGGCAGCCGCTGCGGACGCCCGTAGATCTGGCGGGTGCCGGCGAAGGCGACGCGCACGGTCGGGTTCTGCCGGCGGCAGGCCTCGAGCACCGAGAGCGAGGCGCGGCAGTTGTGGTCGAGGTCGCTGGCCGGGTCGCGCATGCTGTCGGTGTGGCTGACCTGGCCGGCCAGGTGGAACACGTAGTCCTGCCCGGCGACGGCGGCCTCGATCGCGGCGCGGTCGCACACGTCGGCCTGCGTCACGGCGAGGCGATCGCGCACGTCCTCCACGTTGAAGGGGTTGCCGCCGTGGCCGGGGACGAGCGCGTCGATCAGCGAGACTTCGGCGCCGAGCGCGAGGAGGCGGCGCGCGAGCTGGCTCCCGATGAAGCCGAGACCGCCCGTCACCAGCGCGCGGCGCCCGCCGTAGATCGCGGCCAGGTCCTGCGCGCCCCGCGCGGTCACTTCCGGATCCTGCCCTCGACGATCAGCTCCCGCCAGAGACGCCCGAGCCCGAGCGCGACCTGCGCGACGCGGCGGAAGTTGAAGAACTGCGAGCGGCCGTGCAGCCGGTGGTAGTGATGCACGGGCACGTAGTGCACCGGGAAGCCGTTCTTCTCGATCTTGGTCACCAGCTCGACGCAGATCAGGCCCGAGTCGCGCGTCAGCTCGATGGTGTCGAAGACCCGGCGGCGCAGCAGCCGGAAGTCGCAGTCGACGTCGCGCGCCTCGAGCCCGAAGGCGAGCTTGACCAGCCAGTGGTAGATCTTCCCGACCACGATGCGGTGCGGCGGATCCGAGCGGGAGATCTTGTAGCCGTTCACCATCTCCGCGCCCTCGCGCGCGGCCCAGAGCAGCGGCAGCTCGCAGACGTCGTACTGTGCGTCGCCGTCGGTGTAGAAGATCCACTCCTTGGTCGCGGCCGCGAACCCGGAGCGCAGGGCGCCGCCGTAGCCGCGGTTCCGGGGGTGGGTCACGAGGCGCAGGCGCGGGCAGATCTTGGTGAGCTCGTCGAGCACCTCGGGCGTGCGGTCGCGGCAGCCGTCGTCGACGACGATCACCTCCCAGTCGTCGGTGAGCTCGCGCAGGACGCGCGAAACGAGCACCACCTGGCTGGCGATCGTGCCCCAGTCGTTGTACGCGGGGAAGAAGGCGCTGATGCTCGAGGGAGCGGCCGATCCGGGCATGACCCGGCTTTGTACCTCGCGCCCCTCGGCCTCGTCAATCGACGGGCGAGCTGCGCGCGAGCTGCGCATCGCCGATGCCTAGGGCGGTGCCTCGGATCGCGGGCCCGCGCCGCCGTCGCGCGCAGGCCAGTGGACCCGGAAGACCTGGGCGTCGGGATAGCGCGCGCCCTCGGCGCCCATGCGACGCGGGGCGAACGGGTAGCCGACGCGCGGGAAGCGGTGCCACTGGAGCTCGGGCCGGTTCTCCCAGAGCGTCTCGCGCAGCGTCGCGACCGGCTCGAGCGTGGCGCCGCGCGCCGCGAGCTCGCTGCGGACCTGCTCGAGCGAGTCGCCGATCACCGCGCCTGCGCCACCGCGCCACACCACCCAGTCGGCCCCGTCCGGTCCGAACACGTAGCGCGGGAGCCCGAGCGCGAGCGCGGCCTCGCGCACGGGAGCCTTCGGCGAGATCCGCATGGCCTGCGGGAGGCGCGTGTAGAAGTAGAGGTTGTCCCAGCCGAAGTTGGTGAGCACGACCTGGCCGGGCTCGGCGTTCTCCTTCAGGAGCTCGACGATGGCGGGCAGCGTGCCCGGATCCCGGACGCCGAGCCCGCGCACGAAGGCCCACCACTGCGTGTTCAGGAGCTTGTCGGGCAGTCTGCGAGCGACGTTGACCGCGGCGACGTCCGCGACGCGCTGCGTCTCGCCGAGCGCCAGCCAGGGGAGCGCGTTGCCCGCCAGGTGCGTTGCCGCGAAGAGCGCGAGCAGCCCGGCGTAGAGCGCATTGCGTCCCGCCGCCGCGCGCGCGATCACGAGCCCCGTCACGGCGGCCGAGAGCGGCAGCAGGGCACACGCATAGCGCAGGCCGACCACCACGAGGAGCTTCGCCGAGAGCACGAGCGGCACGAGTGCAACGCAGAGCGCGAGCCAGGCGACGACGAGCTGCAGCAGCGTGCGATCGCCGGCTTCGAGCCGGCGCCACACCAGCGGGAGCCCGATCGCCCAGCCGAGATAGGGGATCATGAGCGTCGACTCGGCACCGAGCTGCGCCACCCGCCCGGCGAGCTCTCCGGCGTGCTCGATGGGCTTCCAGTTGGCGCCCGCGGCCGACCACGAGATGGCGACCCACGGGAGCGTGAGGGCGATCACCAGGGGCGCGCGGGCGAGGAGGGGCCGGAGCCGCGGGCGCGAGCTCGCGGAGGAGAGCGCGACCAGCGCGCAGGCGCCGAGCGCCAGCGCGGCGGGCAGTGGCTGCACGTGGAAGAGAGCGATCGCCGCGACCGCGAGCCACGGATCGCGGCGCCGCTCGCCGAGGCGCAGGAAGCCCCAGAGCACGGCCAGCGTGAGCAGCATGTTGAGCGCGTAGCTCCGGCTCTCCCGCGCGTAGAGCTGGAACTGCGCCGAGGCGATCAGCAGCAGCGACGCCGCGAACGCGGCGCGCATGCAGCCGGTGGCTCGCAGCACGAAGGCGTAGAGCATCGCCACCGTCCCGATCGCCGCCAGCGCGAAGGGAAGCCGCGCCGCCCACTCCGACTCGCCGAACGCCGCGAAGCTCGCCGCGGTCACGTAGTATGGCAGCCAGGGCGTCCCGACCATCACGAGGTCCTGGCCGAGCGCGCGCGGTGCCACGCGGAGTCCGTCGTCGCTGTCGCTGAAGCTGTGCCCGTCCCAAGCGCGCGGCACGCCGAACTCGAGGATCGACCGGGCGTACACCGCGGTGTCGCCCTCGTCCTCCCACAGCGCCGGGCCGCCGAGGTCGACCAGCGCGAGGGCCGCGGCGAAGGGAAGCAGCGCGAAGAGCGGAGCAAATCTGCGCAGGCAAGATACAGGGCGCCGAGCGCTCATCTGGGTGCTCTGGGCGGGCAACGCTAGGCGAGGCGCTCGGGGGCTGCCAGGCGCGGCCGCACATGCCGTGACGAGCGACTCCGACCGTGTTGCGGAACTCTCTGCTTCGGGGGCAGGGCCAGCGCGGTTCGGGGAGCTCGAACGAGCATGGGTTGGTTCGCCGTCTTCTTCTTCTTCTCCGGCTTCTGCAGCCTGCTCTACGAAGTGATCTGGGTGCGGCTCGGAATGGCGAGCTTCGGCGTGACCACGCCCGTGGTCTCGATCTTTCTCTCTCTCTTCATGGCGGGGCTTGGCCTCGGGAGCTGGTTGTCCGGGCTCTGGATGCGGAGGATCGGCGAGCGGGGCGGAAGCGTACCGCTCCGCCTCTATGCGCTCGCGGAGCTCTCGATCGGGTTCTCCGCCCTGGCGGTTCCCCTCCAGCTCGGCTGGGCGAAGAGCTTCCTGGGGGGCCTTGGGAGCGACCTCTCGATCTCCTCTCTCCGTTACTACTGGATCGCAGGTCTCTGGATCAGCGCCATCCTATTGCCGTGGTGCGCCTGCATGGGTGCGACGTTTCCGCTCGCGATGGCCGCCATCCGCAGGTTCGATCCGTCGCCACAGCGGTCGTTCAGCTTCTTGTATACGGCCAACGCGCTGGGCGCGGTCCTGGGTGCGCTCCTCCCCGCCTTCGTGCTGATCGAGATCTTCGGCTTCCGCCGGACGATCCGTCTCGCCGCGGTCTTCAACGTGCTGATCGCGCTCGCAGCGCTGCTCTTGAGTCTCCGGCCCACCGGAGCTCCGGGCGAGTCCGAGCGGCCGCGCCGCGAGGGGGTTGCGCGCTCCGCAGGGATCCGGGTGCTCGGGCTCCTGTTCCTCACCGGTCTCGTCGGCCTGGCGATGGAGGTCGTCTGGATCCGGCAGTTCACGTTCTACGTGGGGACCGAGGTCTACGCATTCGCCTGGATCCTCGGCTGCTACGTGATGGGAACGTTCGCCGGATCGCGCATCTATCGGAGCTGGCTGCTCCGCGTCCCGCGCGGTGACTCGAGGCTCGCCTGGCTCCTGCTCGGAGTGACTGCGTTGCTGCCGCTCCTGAGCGCGGATCCGCGCTTCTCCCATCCTCCCTATCACCTGGAGGGATTCGTGCGCGTGGCGATCGGCATCGTGCCGATCGCGGGCCTGATGGGATTCGTCACTCCGATGCTGGTGGATGGATACTCGGAGGGAGATCCCGACCGGGCCGGCAGTGCCTACGCTGTGAATGTCGTCGGATGCATTCTCGGGCCGCTGCTGGCCAGCTTCGTCCTCCTGCCTGGCCTGGGCGAGCGCTGGTCGCTAGCCGCGCTGAGCGTGCCGCTGTTCCTGCTTCCCTACTTCCTCCTGCCCCGGACGCTGGCCGTTCCGGGGACCCCGACACCGCTCAGCGGCTCGCGAGTTCGGTTCCAAGCGGCCACCGCCGTCGTCGCGGTGGGGCTGGTCGCCTTTACACAGGATTACGTGACGATGGTTCCCAGCGGCGAGGTGCGCCGGGACTACGCTGCGACCGTGGTGGCGACCGGCAGCGGGATGAAGAAGCGCCTGTACGTGAACGGTATCGGAATGACGGTGCTCACGCCGATCACGAAGATGATGGCGCACATCCCGCTCGCGTTTCACGCCTCACCTCCGAGGGACGCCCTGGTCATCTGCTTCGGAATGGGGACGACGTTTCGATCGCTGCTGTCCTGGGGGATCCCATCGACGGTGGTGGAGCTCGTGCCGAGCGTGCCCGAGCTCTTCACCTACTTCCACCCGCTCGATGCGCAGCGCCTCCTGCTCTCGCCCAATGCTCGCGTGGTCATCGATGATGGCCGTCTGTTCTTGGACAAGACGCCGCGGCAATACGACGTGATCGCAGTCGACCCGCCGCCGCCCACCTCGGCCGCAGGGGTGAGCCTTCTCTTCTCCCGGGAGTTCTACGAAGCGGCCGAGCGGCGTCTGCGTGCAGGAGGCGTCCTGCAGCAATGGACCGTCGCGGATCCAGCGAGCGTCGATCTGGCGTCCATCGGCAAGGCGCTCCAAGAGGTCTTTCCCTACGTGCGCTGCTTCATCTCCGTCGAGGGGATGGGTTACCACTTCCTCGCCAGCATGAGCCCGCTACCGAAGCTGAGCGCCGCGGAGCTCGCGAGCCGCATGCCCCCGGCCGCCGTCGCGGATCTGGTCGAATGGGGACCGGGTACCACCGCCGAGGAGCAGTTCGCCCTCTTGCTCTCGAGAGAGGTGCCGATGGACGCGATCGTCGATCATGAGCCGCCCGTCCGCGCCCTCTCGGACGATCGACCCGTGAACGAATACCACCTCCTTCGCTCCGAGCTTCCGCAGGCGTGGGGGAGGGAGCTCTATGGCGTGATCGGAACGTGGCAGGACTGAAGGCCGCTCGAGGGTCACCCGCACCGCCAGGCAGGTCCGGCGTCACGCAGCGCCCCTGCCCGCTCGCGGGGGGCGCCTCGGGCGACTCCCGTACCACACGGCCGCGGTGGCGAGGAGCCCCGCGGCACCCAGCGCGAGCCACGCCGAGAGGTGGGGCGGCCAGTAGCGGAGCACGATGCGCTCGGTGCCCGCTTGTGTCGCGACCGCCAGGAAGCGCACCTGCGCCGGAACCACTTCGAGCGGCGCACCCCGATCGGACACCGCGCTCCAGCCCTCGTCGTAGCTGACGCGGAGCACGAGCCAGCCGTCGCGCGCGCGCGGCCTCCGGCACCTCCACCTCGATCTGCTGCGGCCCCTGCCAGCGCCACTCCGCGGGGACGCCGGGCGACGGCTCCGAGGTCGCCTCGCTCGGCGCCCGCGCGCGCTCGACGAAGATGCGCTCGGGCTGCTGATCGAGCGATCGGCGGAAGCGCGCGATCGAATCGGGAAGGTCGGAGGCTTCGGTGACTTCGCCGTCCGGGTACCACGCGGCGCACGGAGACGCACGCCTCAGGCGATAGAGGTAGATGGGCTTCCGGCTCCAGGCGAGCTCGAGCGCGTCGGCTCGGCCGGCGCCGTAGTCGATCGACGTCATGAGCCAACGCGCACACGTGCGCTCGATGCCGGTGATCACGGCGGGCCGCTCCAGGTCCTCGCGGAAGAAGGTCTCGGAGTTCTCGACCGCGAGCACATCCTCCATGTAGGCCGCGTAGCGCAGCGGTACGGGATAGCCGTACCCGCGCACGTCCTCGACACCGAAGACCGCGGGCAGGTTCGAGGCCGTGAAGCGCTCGAAGGCCGCGCGCGGCTCGCGATCCTCGCGGAGCGGTGGCGGCAGGTTCGCGACAGCCCGGGCTGGATCCGCCCACTCGCGCGGGGGCTGCGGGAAGTAGCCCCGATAGACGGGAGCCACGTCCAGGAGCAGCAGGATCGGCACGAGCGCGCCCGCGAGCCGGCGCTCCCCGGCCGAGGCCGCGACGGCTCCGGCGGCGAAGAGGGCCACGGCCGCGCCGAGCGCGACGAAGGCACGGAGCGGCCAGAGGCCCGCGATGCCGAGGGCCAGCGTGGCCATCGCGCCGACCCCTGTCGCGACGGCGAGGAGCGCGAAGGCGCGCGGGCGCGGCGGGCGGCGACCCGCGAGCCAGCCGCGCGCCGCCAGCGCCGCGAGCACCACGACGCCGGTCTGTGTCAGGAACAGCATGCGGGGGTTGCTGTTGGAGGAGAAGGGCGGCATGGAGGTCAGCCAGCGATGGACGGGCTGCCATCCGAAGGCGAGGGAGGCCGAGAGCAGTGCGAGCCCTGCGAGCGGGAGCGCGCGCCGAACGTCGTTCCCGTACCGCCAGGAGCGCACGCAGATCGACCCGAGCAGGAACACCCAGGGCAGCACGCCGATGTACTGCTGCTCCTCCTCGAAGTTGGTGCTCCCGACCCAGGGCCTCGCTGCGCCCGTGAGCGGAGAGCCGAGTGCGTAGGGGTTCCAGTAGAGGCGGAGCGCCTCGCTCGGCAGGATCCACTGGCCGGCGAGCTCGTGCCCGTGGAAGGTCGCTGATCCTCGGAGGAACTCGAGGAACGGCATGAGGCCGGGAGCCGACATCGCGAGGCCGAGCCCGAATGCGCCCAGGCCGACGACTCGTGCGAGGATCGCCTCGCGGACGGGACGGAAGGGGAGGCGCAACAGGAGATAGGTCACCGCCGCGAGGTTCACGATGAATGCCGCAGGCGGATAGCCGGCGATCGCGACGAGGAACTCGATCGGCGCGATCGCCAGCGCGGCGCGGATCGCGGCGCGGGGACTCCGCACCATCGCCGCGTCGATTCGCTCGACGCAGAAGAGGAGCCACGGCAGGCCGACGTACGCATTCGCGCGCGGCTGTTGCTCGAAGTGCACCAGAAACCCCGGCGCGAAGCAGAAGGCGATCGCGACGGTGCTCGCCCAGGGCACCCCGAGGCGCAGGCGGCGTGCGAAGAGGTAGGCGCCGAGCCACATGAGGCCGAAGCGAAGCCACGCCGCCCAGGCGAAGCCGAGCGGCCAGGGAAGCACGAGGATCGGCAGATTCAGGGGCTCCAGCGGCCCCGACTCTCCCGTGCCGAGGAGAGGCTCGCCGCCGCGCAGGAAGCGGTTCCAGAGCGGGAAGGTGCCCGCGCGAAGGGCCCCGTGAACCACGGCGAGCTGCGGCGCGTAGAGGAACGCGGGGTCCGTGAGCAGCGGGTTGCGCGGACGATGCCTCTGCGAATCCGCGGCCGAGAGCGAGAACGGGACGGAGTACATCCAGAGGTCGGCGGGCAGGAAGGTGCTTCGACCGGAGAGCGACGGGACGAGCACCACGGCCGCGAGCAGGAAGCCGCCGAGGGAGGCGGCGCGCGATCCGCGCGCGAGACGCTTCGCTGCCGACCACGACGACGGCCCGCGATGTCGTGCCGCGTCGAGCCCGACCTCCCGCATGCGAGCCAACGGTAGCGTGCGCTCTCCACCGACAGGAGACGTCGGACGGCACCATCGGGCGTCGGACTCGACGTGCGAGCCGCGCTAGCATGCGCCGCCGGCAAGGGGGAAGGACGCGTGGCCGCGCGGAAGCGCTTCGCATCGCTCGACCTCGGCCTCGCGCTGCCGCTCGCATTCGCCGTCGCGCTCAATCTGCCGTGGCTCGCGAGACGCGTCATCCCGATCCACGACACGTTCTACAACTTCGAAGACTTCCACGTCTTCTACAGCCACCTCTTCTACCACGCGCGGCTCGCCGCGTGGATCCCCTACGGCCTCTACGGGCTGCAGAGCGACTACGAGCAGGTGATCTCGCTGAGCCCCTTCAGCTACCTCGCGGGCGGGATCGGCGCGCTGCTCCGGATCCGCGATGCGCTGCTCCTCTTCAAGCTCGGGATCCTCGGCGAGCAGCTTGCGTTCGTGTACGGCGTGTACCTGCTGTCACGGCGGATCTTCGCCACGCCCGCGACCGCGCTCGTCCTGTCGATCGCGGCCGCGGGGACGTCGGTGTGGTACGCGCAGCTCTGGCTCGACTTCCGCATCTACTACCTGCTGCCGCTGGTGCTGTACCTCGTCGTCTGCTTCCAGCAGAGCGGGCGCTCCGCGTACGTGTGGCTCGCCGGGATCACGGGCGTCGCGTGGGCGCTGGGCGAGGTCCCGTACGTGAATCCGCTGCTGGTGCTGGTCCCGCTCGGCGTCGTCCTGGTCGCCCTGGCGCCGGACTACCGGAGCCACGCGTCCCGGCTGGCCCGCCCGTCGCGAGCGAGCCTCGTCGCGCTCGGCCTCTTCCTGCTCGTCGCGGGCGCCTACCTCTACTTCGCTTCGCGGTCGCTCGACTTCAGCATCCTGCGCACGGAGGAGCGCAATCCGATCACTGGGAAGGTCGACCTCGAGACGTTCCGCTCCTACGCCGGCAACGCCAACCTGGTGATCATCGCCAATGCGCTCCTGTTCGGCTGGCCGCTGCACCTGCCGTGGGGCAGCGGGGCAGACAACAGCGTCTACATCGGGCTCTTGCCGCTGCTCGGGCTCGGGATCGCCGTTGCGCGCGAGCGGAGCCGGCTGTTCTTCGGATTGATCGTCACGGCGATCCTGCTGGTGGCACTGTCGATCGGCGGCGCCTTCACCACGCTCGCGTACTACCTGCCCGGGCTCGCCTACTACCGGCACGTCGGGCTGGTCTACGGCCTCGTGAAGGTGCTGCTGCTGCTCGCGTCGGGCTACGGGATCGAGCGGCTCTGGTCCCTTCCGCTCCCGCGCCTCTCTCATCCCCTCCTCCTGCTGGTCGGCGTCCTCTTCCTCCTGGAGCTCCTCGGCGCGCTGCCGGGCCTTCGCGGCCCGGGGCTCGTCCGCTGGCTGCAGCTCCAGTGGGGGAGCCACGTGCTGCTGCGTCTCGCAGCCTACGGCGCGTTCCTCGCGCTCTGCCGTGCTCTCTCGGGATCGCTCCGGACTGCGCTCGCGCTCGGGCTGATGTTCGACCTCGCGCTGTACCAGCTCGCAGTCTTCGAGGTCCGAGCGCCCCGGCTGGCGCCGGCCGACCTCGCGCTGCTCGACGCCGTCCAGGTGCGCGATCTCGCCTACCAGCCGGAGCGGAGCGAGCACGCGGTCGACCCCGCGGACCCGAGCACCCGCACGCCCACGAGGATCCTGAGCCAGGAGGGCCTCGACCTGGTGGGTCGCCTCCAGGAGACGCGGTACCTCGAGTGGAACATCTACCCGTTCGCGCAGTTCGATCCCTGCCGCAGCGCGGTGCGCGCGGACACGCTCGCGGTCGGCGTGCAGCGGCTGCTCTCCCTCGAGCGCGGCGACGGGCTCGATCTCTCGCCGATCCTCGGCTGTGGCGCGCCCAAGCTGCGGGTCGTCGCCGACGCGGCGCTGGTGCAGTCCGCGGACGAGGCGCGCAAGGCGCTCGTCGCGGCGCTGCGGGCGGGAGAGCGGCTGCCGGCGGTGATCCAGCCCGCGGCCGGGGTGGCGCCGCCGACGCCGGGCCCGGCCGGCGGACCCGCCGGCCGCGTCGAGGTGACGCGCTTCACGGCCGACGAGCTCGAGGCGCGGGTCGAGGTCGACGCGTCGGGCGGCGCGTGGCTGGTCTATGCCGACGCGTTCCACCCCGGCTGGAGCGCCTCGGTGAACGGGCAGGAGGTCCCCATCTCGGTGGCGAACCTCGGCTTCAAGGCGGTGCGCGTCCCGCCCGGGGCGAGCGCGGTGCGATTCTGGTTCGGCCGGGGCCCGAGCCATGCGCTCCGCTACGCAGTCGCCGGCTTCGGCGCGGCGTGGGCGCTCGGTCTCGTCCTCGCCATGGTCCGCTCGCTGCTCCGCGGGTCCCGGCGGGCGGCCGCCTGAGGCTGCCCGTCGCTCGCGCCGCGGGTATCGTTGCGGCGCCGCACCGACAGGAGACGTCATGGCCAAGGGCCCGCTCGATGGAATCAAGGTGCTCGAGGTCGCCCAGTGGTGGTTCGTGCCCGCCGCGGGCGCCGTGCTCTCGGACTGGGGCGCCGAGGTGATCAAGATCGAGCACCCGGTGCGCGGCGACGCGCAGCGCGGCCTGGCCGCCGCCGGCTTCCGAATGACCGAGGGCGGCGTCGACTTCATGATGCAGCAGAGCAACCGCGGCAAGCGCAGCGTCGGGATCGACATCGGGACGCCGGCCGGTCGCGATCTGCTCTACCGGCTCGTCGACCGCTGCGACGTGTTCCTCACCAACTTCCTGCCGAGCGCGCGCGAGCGCCTCGGCATCGACGTCGAGGAGATCCGCAAGCGCAACCCGCGCGCGGTGTACGTGCGCGGATCGGGGCAGGGCCCGCGCGGGCCCGATCGCGACAAGGGTGGCTACGACGCGACCGCGTTCTGGTCGCGCGGCGGCATCGCCTCCGCGCTCACGCGGCCGGACGCCTCGGCGCCGACCATGCAGCGGCCCGCCTTCGGCGACTCGATCGGTGCGATGACGATCGCGGGCGGGGTCGCCGCGGCGCTGCTCGCCCGCGAGCGCACCGGCGTCCCGCCGCTGGTCGACATCTCGCTGCTCGGCACCGCCATGTGGGTGATGGCGCCCGACGTGGTCGCGAGCAAGCTGCTCGCGCCGGGGCAGGGGATCCCGTCCTTCACGCGGGGCAACGCGCCGAACCCGCTCGCCAACTCCTACCGCACGCAGGACGGGCGCTGGCTGCTGCTGATGATGCTGCAGCCCGACCGCTACTGGGCGGAGTTCTGCGCGTGCGTCGGGCGCCCGGACCTCGCCGCAGATCCGCGCTTCGCCGACGGCATGAAGCGCTTCCAGAACCGCGAGGCGTGCGTGGCGGAGCTC
Organism: Myxococcota bacterium; assembly: GCA_035506135.1. Classification (GTDB taxonomy): domain Bacteria; phylum Myxococcota_A; class UBA9160; order UBA9160; family PR03; genus DATJPY01. Next base: position 26,537 of record DATJPY010000002.1, read on the forward strand.
GACGCTCTCTTCGGGTCGCGCACGCTCGCCGCCTGGCGCGAGTGCCTGTCGGGGATGGAGGGGCCGTGGGCCCCGATGCAGACCGCCGCCGAGCTCCACGACGACCCGCAGGCCATTGCGAACGGCTACCTGCGCCCGGTGGACGGCGGCGACAAGGGCCGCTTCGCGCTGGTCGCGGATCCCGTCCAGTTCGATGAGACTCCGCCCGACCTCGGGCCCGCGCCGGAGATGGGACAGCACACCGAGGAGGTGCTGCTCGAGCTCGGGCTCTCGTGGGACGAGATCGCGGCGCACAAGCAGTCGGGCGCCATCAACTAGGGCGGGCGAGGGAGCGCGGATGACGGCGACCGACTTCGACAGCCGGAGCGCGGACGCGCTCGCCGCGGGCGACCTCGTCGACGCGTGGCCGTTCCTCTCGGCCGCCGAGCGGGTCGAGGGCTTCCGCCTGCTGCCGCCGGCCGAGGCGGAGCACGTCTTCCTCGGGCTCGGCGCGCGCGAGCAGGCCGAGCTGATGCTCGGGCTTCCCTCGCCCGAGCGTCAGCTCTGGATGCGGCAGCTCGCGCCGGACGACGCGGCCGACCTGATCCAGGAGGCGCCCGAGCCGGAGCGGGCCGCGCTGCTCGGGCTGATCGACACCGACACGAGGCGCGAGGTGACCGCCCTGCTGGCCTACGCCGAGGACGACGCCGGCGGGCTGATGAGCCCGCGCTACGCGCGCCTGCGCGCCGACATGACCGTCGACGAGGCGATCTCGTACCTGCGCCGGCAGGCGCGCGAGCGGCTCGAGACCATCTACTACATCTACGTGCTCGATCCGGACCAGCGGCTGATCGGCGTGGTCTCCTTCCGTGAGCTCTTCGCGGCGCCGCCCGACAAGACGGTGCGCGACGTGATGCGCACGCAGGTCGTGACGGTGCCCGACGACATGGATCAGGAGGCCGTCTCCGACGTGATCGCGCAGCACGACCTGATGGCGGTGCCGGTGTGTGACGCCCAGGGTCACATCAAGGGCATCGTCACGGTCGACGACATCGTGGACGTGGTCCGCGAGGAGGCCACCGAGGACATCCAGAAGATCGGCGGCAGCGAGGCCCTCGACCTTCCGTACTGGCAGACCGCCTTCCGGACGCTGGTGCGCAAGCGCGCCGGCTGGCTCACCATCCTCTTCCTCGGCGAGATGCTGACGGCGACCGCGATGTCGCGCTTCCAGGACGAGATCTCGAAGGCCGTGGTGCTCGCGCTGTTCCTGCCGCTCATCATCTCGAGCGGCGGCAACTCCGGCTCGCAGGCGTCGACGCTGATCGTGCGGGCGATGGCGCTCGGCGAGGTGCGGCTGCGCGACGTGCTGCGGGTGATGCGGCGCGAGATCGCGTCGGGTCTGACCCTCGGCGTGATCCTCGCGGCGATCGGCGTGCTGCGGATCAACGCCTGGCAGATGCTGGGCATCCAGAACTACCCGCAGGGCATCGCACTGACCGTCGGCCTCGCTCTGATCGGCGTCGTCGCGTGGGGCACGCTGGCCGGCGCCATGCTGCCGTTCCTGCTGCGCCGGCTCGGCTTCGACCCGGCGAGCGCGTCCGCGCCCTTCGTCGCGACGCTGGTCGACGTCTCGGGCCTGATCATCTACTTCAGCGTCGCGCAGGTGGTGCTGCGGGGGACGCTGCTCTAGATCCCCCACGCGTCTGCGAGCCACTCAGGGCGGTTTGCCAGCTCTCGGCCGCGTAGGCCTCGCTCCCAAATTCTGCGCACTGCCGCCCGCAGAGAAGGGGGCGGTTGGGGAAGAGTCGACTCCTCCCCAACCAACCCATTCCTCAGAGCTGCATCGACTTGATCTCGAGGTACTCCTCGAGGCCGTGCTGGCCGAACTCGCGGCCGCGGCCGGACTGCTTGTAGCCGCCGAAGGGCGCGAGCAGGTTGAAGCCGCCGCCGTTGATCGCGACCTGGCCGGTGCGGAGGCGACGCGCGACGCGCTTGGCGCGCTCCGGGTCGCCGGACCAGACGCCGCCGCCGAGGCCGTAGACGGTGTCGTTGGCGATGCGGACGGCGTCCTCCTCGGTGTCGTAGGGGATGATCGAGAGCACCGGGCCGAAGATCTCCTCCTGCGCGATCGTCATGTCGTTGCGCACGTTGGCGAAGACGGTGGGCTTCACGAAGTAGCCCTTCGGCAGGCCCGCGGGCGCCTCGGGGCCGCCCGTCACGAGCTTCGCCCCTTCGGCGATGCCCTTCTTGATGTAGCCGCGCACGCGCTCGCGCTGCACGTCCGAGATCAGGGGGCCGAGCCGCGAGTTCTCGCCGAGCGCGGGGCCGAGCGTGAAAGACTCTGCCGCCTCCTTGGCGATGCGCACGGCCTCGTCGTGGCGCGCGCGCGGCACCAGCATGCGGGTCTGCGCGCTGCAGGTCTGCCCGGAGTTCAGGTAGCAGTCGTTGACGCCCGCGCGAACCGCCTTGTCGAGATCGGCGTCGTCGAGGATCACGTTGGCCGACTTGCCGCCGAGCTCGAGCGTCACGCGCTTCACGGTCTGCGCGGCCAGCTCGGAGACGCGCTTGCCCGCGCGGGTCGAGCCGGTGAACGACACCATGTCGACGTCGGGATGGCGCGCGATCGCCTCGCCCACCACCGGGCCGTAGCCCGTCACCAGGTTGAACACGCCCGGCGGGAGCCCGATGCCGTGCAGGACCTCGGCGAGGATGAAGGCGCTGAGCGGCGCCACCTCGCTCGGCTTCACCACGACGGTGCAGCCGGCGGCGATGGCGGGTGCCACCTTGCCGATCACCTGGTGCAGCGGGTAGTTCCACGGCGTGATGCAGCCGACGACGCCGACCGGCTCGCGCACCACGAGCGAGTTGCCGACGCGCTCCTCGAACGGGAACTCCTGCAGGATCTTGACGAAGGTCCCCGAGATCGCCGTCGGCAGGCCCGCCTGGATGCCGACGGCGAGCTTCACCGGCATGCCGACCTCGCGCGCGATCGTCTGGCCGATCTCGGCCATGCGCGCGCCGAGCCCCGCGGAGAGCTGCTCGAGGTACTTGCCGCGCACCTCGAGCGGCGTCTGCGCCCAGCCCTCGAAGGCCGCGCGCGCCGCCTTGACGGCGCGGTCGACGTCCTCGGCCGTGCCCTCCGGAATGCGCCCCATCACCTCCTCGGTGGAGGCGTCGATCACGTCGATCGTGCCGCGGCCGCTCGACGGCACCCATTGTCCGCCGATGTAGATCTTGTCGTGGGTCTTCATGGGCTCCTCGCTGGGAAATGTCGGGATGGGCGGAGGGTAGCCGCGCCGGGGCGACGCTGTCACCAGCGGAGCGGCACCCTGGCGAAGCCCATCACGCTGGTCATGTGGACGTGCTCGAGGCCGGCCTCGTCGACCTCCCAGACCGGGATCCGCGCCAGCCACTCCTCGAGGGAGACGCGCGCCTCGAGCCGCGCCAGCGCGGCGCCGAGGCACTTGTGGACGCCGTGCCCGAAGGCGAGCTGGACGGGAATCTTGCGGTCGATGTCGAAGCGGTCGGCGTCCGGGAACTCGCGCTCGTCGCGGCAGGCCGATCCGGTGAGCAGGAGCACGCGGGACCCGCGCGGCAGGCGCTCGCCGTGCAGCTCGACGTCGCGGGTGAGCGAGCGGCCCTGGTACTGCGAGGGCGGCCAGTAGCGCAGCGCCTCCTCGATCGCGTCGGGGATCCTCTGGGGCGAGCGCACGAGCGTCTCGCGCGCCTCGGGATTGCGCGCCAGCAGGACGATCGCGTTGCCGAGCAGCTTGGTCACCGTCTCGTTGCCCGCGCCGGAGAGGAGGCCGGCGAAGCCCAGGATCTCGCCGTCGGTGAGCCGCTCGCGTCCTCCCCCATCGTCGCGGTCGATCTCGGCCGTGAGCAGGCCGGAGATCAGGTCGTCCCCGGGGCGCTTGCGGCGATCGGCCACGAGCGCGGTGAAGTACTCGTGGATGCGGACGTGCGCGTCGAGCGCAGCGGGCGGGAGCGCCATCGAGCCGGGGTCGCGCGTGAGCGATGCGTCCGTCCACTCCCGCATCGTCTGGTGATCCGCCTCCGGGACGCCGAGCAGGGTGCTGATCATCGCGATCGGGAGCACGCCCGCGAAGTCGTCGACGAACTCGCAGCCGCCGTCGCCGCGGCGCGCCTCGACGAGGCGCACCGCCAGCGCGCGGATCGCGGGCTCGAGCGCCGCCATCGCGCGCGGCGTGAACACCTTGCCGACCAGCTTGCGGAGCCGGGTCTGCCGCGGCGGGTCCATGAAGATCATCATCGGAGTCGCTTCGAGCAGCGCCGGCTCGACGTCCTGGAGCAGCGTGCCGCGCGCCGAGCTGTAGGTGACCGGGTCGAGCGAGGCCTCGAGCACGTCGCGCCAGCGCGACAGCGTGTAGAAGCGGAGGCGGTCGTTGTGGTAGACGGGCGCGTGGTCGCGCAGCCACTGGTAGGTGGGGTAGGGATCGCTCTGGAAGGCGTGCGAGTAGGGGTCGAGGTTCATCAGGTGCCGCTGCGCGACGCGTCTCGATGGACTTCGCTCGCCCGCGGCTCGCTGCGCGCCCGCTTCGCGGGCTCGCGGAAGCGCACGGGGAGGCGGTCGGGGCCGCGGAAGGCCAGGCCGACGATCGCGCACTCGGTGCCCGGCTCGAGCCGCAGGTCGGGAAGCCGCTCGAACAGCACCTCGAGCGCGACGCGCGCCTCGAGCTCGGCGAGCCGCGAGCCCGCGCAGTAGTGCTTGCCATAGCCGAAGGCGACGTGGTCGCCCGGCGGGCGGTGGATGTCGAAGCGATCCGGCGCGTCGAAGTGCGTCTCGTCGCGGTTGGCGGAGCCGACCGCCAGCGTGAGACCTGCGCCCTCCGGCAGATCGACACCGGAGAGCGTCACGGGCGCGAGCGGCTCGCGCGTCACGATCTGCACCGGGGACTCCCAGCGCAGCGTCTCCGCCAGCGCCGCCGGCACGAGCGACGGATCGGCCACGACCTCGGCGAGCTGCTCGGGATGGGTCAGCAGCGCGTAGAGGGCGCTCCCGATGAGGTGGTAGGTCGTCTCGGCGCCGGCCACGACGAGGAGGCGCAGGAAGCTCACCACCTCCTCGTCGGTGAGCCGCCCGCCCTCGACCTCGGCGTGGGCGAGCCGGCTGATCAGGTCGCCCCGCGGCTCGGCGCGGCGCTCGGCGAGGAAGGGCGCGAGATAGCCCGCCAGCGTCTGCGAGGCGGCGAGCCCACGCGCGGGATCGCGGGCGATGCCGATCAGGTCGATCGCCCAGCGGTGCACCTCGGCCCAGTCCTCGTCAGGGAGCCCGAGGATGCGCGCGAAGACCTTGAGTGGGTAGACGAAGCTGAACTCCTCCACCAGGTCGGCGCTGCCGCGCCGAGCGAAGCGGTCGATCAGCTCGTGGGCGATCTCGGCGACGAGAGCGGGGAAGTCGCCGCGCAGCGCTCGCGGCGCCAGCGCGGGGGTCACCAGGTTGCGGTGCCGCAGGTGCTCGCGGCCGTCCATCTCGACGATGGTGCGGCCCATGACCAGGCTGATCCCCTTCGCATTCGAGCGATTCGAGTAGAGCGCGTCGTTGCGCAGCGCCTCGCGCACGTCGTCGTAGCGGGTCACGAACCAGCTCGTGCCGACGAACAGCTCGACGGGCAGCACCGGCCGGTCGCGCCGCAGGCGGCGGTACACCGAATACGGATCGCGCAGCGCTCCGAAGTCGCCCGAGCCGAAGAGCTCCGTGCTCCGCACCGGCTGGAGCGTCAAGGTCTCGGCTCCGCGAGCAGTCGATACATCGCGGTGAGCCCGCGCAGCGTCTGCTCGGGCTCGGGATCCTCGAAGAGGTACATCGACACGAGGAAGCGGGTCATCCAGTCGACCATCTGCCGCGAGGTGACGGCGCCGCTGCGCACTGCCTCGGTGTCCTCGAGCGAGGGCCCGAACGAGCCGTGGAAGGCGTCGACGAGCTCGGGAAGCCGTCGGCGGATGCCCTCGAGGACCTCGGCCGGATCGCTCTGCAGCAGGCGCTGCAGGGCGGGGTGGGCGCGCACCTCGCTCGTCGCGTGCTCGATCAGGACGCGCAGCCGCGCCTCGCCGGGCGGCGCGGCGCGGGTGGCGTCGATCACGCGATCGAAGAAGCGCTCGGCCTCGCGCTGGGCGAGCGCGTCGAGCAGCGCCTCGCGGGTCGCGAAGTAGCGATAGAGGGTGCCGCGGGACACGCCCGCGCTGCGGCTCACGTCGCTCATCGCGAGCTTCGCCAGGCCGTGGCGGGCGACCGCCTGGACGGCGCCCTCGAGGATGCGGGCGCGAGTCGCGGGCTCGTTCGGCTCGGGTCCTTCGGGCCTGGGGAGGGACAAGGGCTGGCTCATCGGGGCGAATTTGAACAGATCGGACAAAAAACGTCAATCTGTTTCGCGAGGGGTCTCTCTCAGACCGGCGTGGGCACGACCTCGTCGATCAGGCCCCACGCCCGCGCCGTCGCGGCGTCGAGGCGCGCGCCCGTGAGCGTGAGCCACGCGGTGCGCTGGCGGCCGATGCGGCGGGGCAGGCTCACCGTGCCGCCGGCTCCCGGGACGAGACCCATCGACAGCTCCGGGAGCTGGAAGAAGGCGTCCTCGCGCGCCACCACGCGCGACGCGAAGGCGGCGAGCTCGATGCCGGCTCCGACGCACGCGCCGTGCAGCTCGGCGCGCGCGCGGGTGGCGATGGCGGCGAGCAGGCGCGCGGCGCTTCGCGTGGTGCGCACCGCGTGCGCGGTGGCGGGATCCGGTCGCGTCCCGAACTCGTCGAGGTCGCCGCCGGCGCAGAACGCGGGGCCTGCGCCGTCGATCACCACCTCGCGGATCGTCGCGTCGTCGGCGGCGAGCGCCAGCGCCTCGACGAACGCGTCGCGCATCGCGGCCGACCAGGCGTTGCGCCGCTCGGGGCGATCGAGGGTCAGGCGCAGCGAGTCGCCGTCGCGACGCACGCGGACCGGCGGCCCGGCCGACGCGTCGGCGTGTCGCGCAGGAGGGCGCGCGGCCGACCACGCCGCGAACTCGGGACCGGCCTGCAGCGTCGAGTAGGCGAGCGACTCCGCCACGAGACCTGCCTCGATGGTGCGCCGCTCGGTGCCGCGCAGGAGCTGCACCAGCACCTGCGCGGCGAGCGGGGTGTGCTGCACGGTGGCGAGCATGCTGGCGAGCTCCTCCTCCGTGCGCGCCGCGACATCGAAGCGAGAGAGGAAGCTCTTCGCGGCCACCGACAGCTCGCCTTCGGGCACGAGAGCGATCGTCGGACAAGGAAGCGCGTCGAGCACGGTGAGCGCCGCACGCGCGCCGCGCCCCGGCGCTCCCGCCGCGCCGAGGTCCACCACCAGGGCCGGCTCGTCAGCGAGCGGCGACCACCTCTCGAACGCCTCGTACGAGCGCAGGCGTTCGACGGCCTCGCGCATCGAGAGGCCGCGGCTCATGCATCTCCGACCAGCTCGGCGCGGATGCGGCGCCGCACCAGCTTGCCGGTCTCGTTGTAGGGCAGCTCGGCGCGGAACTCGATGCGATCGGGCGTGCGCGCGCTGCGCAGCCGCGCGCGCACCCAATCGCGCAGCTCGTCCGGAGTCACGGCGGATCCCGCGCGCGGCACCACCACCGCCGCGACCGCCTCGCCCCACTGCGTGTCGGGCACGCCGACCACGGCGCAGTCGGCGACCGCCGCGTGCGCCATCAGCACCTCCTCGATCTCGCCCGGCGAGAGGTTCTCGCCGCCGCGCACGATCACGTCGTCGATGCGTCCCTCGATGAAGAGGTAGCCGCCCTCGTCGAGCCAGCCTCCGTCGCGCGTGGCGAACCAGCCGCCGGGTCCGAGCTGGCTGCCACGTCCGAGGTACTCGCCGGCGACCTGCTCGCCGCGCACGTGGATCTCGCCGCGCTCGCCGGGTCCGACCGCCTTCCCGGCCGGGTCGCGCACCTCGACCTCCACCCCCGGCAGCGGCCGGCCCGCCGAGGCGAGCCGCCGGCGCGCCGCCGGATCCGCGCTCCCAGCCGCGGCGCGGTGGTCGTCGGGCCCGAGGAGAGCCAGCGTCGAGCTCGTCTCGGTGAGCCCGTAGGCGTTGGTGAAGTCGACGTGCGGGAGGTGCCGCATCGCGCGCTCCACCACCGGCAGCGGCATCTTGCCGCCGCCGTACGAGAGCGCGCGCAGGGAGGGCAGCGTACCGCCTTCCGCGTCGAGCACCTCGGCGATGCGCGCCAGCATGGTCGGCACCACGAACGCGTGGGTGACCTGCTCGGCGCGAGCGCGCTCCACCCAGGCGCGCGCGTCGAAGGTGGGGAGCTGCACGATGCGGCGGCCTGCGTAGACGGACGAGAGGATCGCGGCCACGGCGGCCACGTGGTACGGAGGGACGCTGACGAGCGTCGCCTCGTCCGGCCCGGCGCTCCCGAACTCGACGCTGCCGATCACGTAGGAGACCAGGTGCCGGTGCCGCAGCACGGCCGCCTTGGGCGCCCCGGTGGTCCCGCTGGTGAAGAGCAGCACGGCGATCGCCTCGGGATCGACGAGCGCCTCCGCGTCGCCGACCTCGGCCTCGTGGCGATGCGCGCGCTCGAGGAAGGCGTCGCGGGCGATCGGCGTCACGCCGGGGCGGCCCGCGAGCTGTGCCGCCCGCTCCGCGTCCGTCACCAGGTACGAGGGTGCGATGCGCTCCAGGAGGGCATCCACCTCGACGCCGGTCAGCCGGTAGCTGAGCGGGACGAAGGGCACGCCCGCGAAGGCGCTCGCGAAGAGCGCGACCGGCAGCGCCGGGCTCGTGGTGTCGAGGACGGCCGCGTGCTCCGCGCCGGCGGCGCGCAGCGCGGCTCCCGCGCGGCGCGAGGCCTCGAACAGCTCGTCGTAGCGGAGGGCATCGCGCCCGCCGCCCGGCCTCTCGCAGCAGACCGCCACGCGGTCGCCGAAGCTCGCGCAGGCCATCTCGAGCAGCATGACGAGGTTCATGGAGGTGCGATCAGTCGGAGGAGGGGAGCGGCTTGGCGCCCTTCACCGTGAGGGCCGCACCGCCGAGTGCGAGCGTGCCGGCTCCGGGCCGGGTGCAGAGCAACTCGAGGTCGCCGGCCGCGTTCACGTAGCGCTTGCCGATGAGGGTTCCGGAGCCCGACGTGCCCGTCGTTGCGGAAGCGGTGGGGGCGGTCCCGGTTCCGAGGGGTTGCATCGGGGCGCCGCCGCAGGTGAGATCCACGTCGGCGGCCGGCGCCTGGATCACCATCACCTCGGTGGTGCAGGTGGCGCTGCGAAGTCGGCTGCCGGGCTTCAGAACGGGCACAGCGCTCCTCTCGTCGCTCGGGAGTGAATGAGGCCTCAGACTCTAGCTTCCATGCCCCGACGGCCTCAAGCGGGTCGGGAGGACCACTCGAGAGCGGGCTCGCACGCGCCCTGATTGCTTTTGATCGCAGCGCGGCGAGGGCTAGATTCATCGAGACCGATCGGCGGGATGGGCGGGATGAGTGGGATGAAGCGCGCGCTGCCGTACCTGGCCGTGTTCGTCATAGCCGCCACCGCGAGCGTCGGTGCGCTCGGCTTCTCCGACTGGCCTGCCGGCTATGCGCTGCGCTACGGGCTGTGGCAGCTGAGCGGCCAGGGCAAGGAGCGCGAGTACTCGAGCGACGACGCCCGCCTGCACTATGTCGAGGCGGGCAGTGGCCCCCCGCTCCTGCTCCTGCATGGTGGCGGCGGCAACCGCGATTCATTCTTTGCGCAGCTGCCCTTCCTGGCGCGTCACTTCCACGTCTACGCGTTGGACAGCCGCGGGCATGGCCGCAGCGAGCACGGCAACGGATCCTTGAGCTACGAGCGCTATGCGGAGGACGTCTACGCGCTGCTCGAGCAACGCCAGATCGCGCGCGCGGATCTGATCGGCTGGAGCGACGGCGGCAACACCGGACTGGTGCTGGCGGTCGCCCATCCCGAGAGCATCTGCCGCATGGTCGTGATCGGCGCGAACTTTCATCCTTCGGGCCTCATCGAGAATCCGCAGTCGCCGCCCGAGCCGCCTCACGAGTGGAGCAGCGAGCTGGCGCAGGACCTCTACGATCTCCTGCTGGGCCGCGACGAGGCCAACAGCCCGAGCGATGACGAGCTGGAGGAGTTGTGGGCGACCGGACCCGACCTGACCCCCACCGCGCTGCATCACATCAGCGCACCGGTGCTGGTCGTCGGCGGTGAGTACGATCTAGTCGACCGGAGTCATCTGATCGCGACCCAGCAGGCCATTCCCGGCGCGAGACTGGAGATCTTCCAGGGCGTTGGCCACAGCCTGATCCAGGACGTGCCGGCCAAGGTGAACAAGGCACTGCGCAAGTTCCTGCTCGATCACGACGGCAGGCCGCGGCCCTGCTAGCAGGCTGCGAGATTGCCAGCACCGGTCCGGCGAGCGAGCACGCGGCCGAGCTGCTCCGCTCGCTCGGTCTCGTGGCCTCGCGCCGCGAAGCGCCGCCCGATCCGCACCCCGCCCTCGACTGGGCGCGCTCGGGCGCGATGGCGCTCACGGGTCCGCCCGACCGCCCGCCGCGCGTCGAGGCGGCCGGCGTGGCGGCGGTCGCGCGCGGCGCGGCGCTGGCGCTGCACGCGCTCGCGGCCGAGCGCGGCGTCGAGCTGGCCGTCGACGGACCGGCGCTCCTCGCCGAGCGCGCTGCGCTCCTGGGCCTCTCCCGACGCGGGCGCGTGTCGGCCGGCGGAGCGTCCAGGCTGCTTCCGGCCGCGGACGGCTGGCTCGCAGCGAGCCTCCCGCGCCCCGAGGACCTGGCGTCGCTCCCGGCATGGCTCGGCGTCGAGCCGGGCGCCGATCGGTGGCGCGCCGTCGAGGCTCGCGTCCGAGACGGGAAGGTGGAGGAGCTGGTCGAGCGCGCGCGGCTGCTCGGCCTGGCGGTGGCGCCCGTCGCCGAGCCGCCCGATGCGCCGCCTCCGTGGATGCGCATCGCCGTGCGCGGGCCGCGGCGGACGCGGAACGGCGCGGCGCCGCGCGTCGTCGACCTCTCGTCGCTCTGGGCGGGTCCGCTCTGTGCGCAGCTCCTCCGCGCGGCCGGTGCGCAGGTCCTGAAGGTCGAGAGCGCGTCGCGCCCCGACGCGGCGCGCGCGCACGGCGCGTTCTTCGCGAGGCTGAACGCCGGCAAGCGGCCGCTCGCGCTCGACCTCACGCGCGCGGAGGGACGCGCGGAGCTGCAGCGACTCGTCGCCGAGGCCGACGTCGTGATCGAGAGCGCCCGGCCGCGCGCGCTGGCGCAGCTCGGCATCGACGCCGAGGCGCTCGTGGCGGAGCGCCCGGGCCTCGTCTGGATCGCGATCAGCGGCTACGGCCGTCGCGAGCCCGGCGCGGCCTGGGTCGGCTTCGGCGACGACGCGGCCGCCGCCGCCGGCCTGGCCTCGCTCGCGGGTCGGGGGCTCGGTGCTCCCGTCTTCTGCGCCGACGCGGTCGCCGATCCCTTGATGGGGCTCCACGCGGCGGTGGCGGCGCTCGCCGGGCTCGCGCGCGGCGAGGCCGTCCTCTTCGACCTCGCGCTGCGCGACGTCGCTGCGCAGGCCGCGCGCTTCGCCGGCGCGGCGCGCGACGTGCGGGTCGTCGCCACCGCGGATGGCTTCGAGGTCGAGGCCGGCGGCGTTCGCCAGGCCGTGCTCCCGCCGCGAGCCGGCTAGAGCCCCTTCGGCCGCGTCCCGATCACGCCGTCGCGCTCGAGCACGTCGAGCTCGCCGTCGCCGAGACCGAGCAGCTCGTGCAGCACCTCGCGGCTGTGCTGGCCGAGCGTGGGCGGCGGGCGGCGCAGCCAGCGCGGCACGCTCGCGTAGCGGAAGGGCAGCGTCGGCAGCGGCTGCGCGCCGATCACCGGATGCTCGACGACCTCGAAGAAGCGGCGCGCGACGAGCTGCGGATGGCGGCTCGAGAGCCGGGGATCGCGCACGGGCGCCGCCGGGATGCCGGCGGCCTGCAGCGCCTCGACCGCCTCGTCACAGGGGCGTGCCGCACACCAGCGACGCAGCTCGGTGTCGATGCGGTCGTGCGCCGCGCGGCGCCCCGCGCACTCGTCGAGGCCCGGCTCGGGCGCGCGGCCGAGCAGGGCGGCGAGGGCGCGCCACTGCGCGTCGCTCGCGACGGCGAGCGCGAGCCAGCGCCGCTCCTGCGCGGTGCTCGAGGGATCCTCGGGCGGCCCCTCCTTGCAGGCGTAGAGCCCCTGCGGCGCGGCCTCGGGCGAGCGGTTGCCCATCCGCTGCATCAGGCGGCCGTGGGCGGTGTACTCGACGATCTGCTCGGCGGCCGCGTTGAGCGCGCCCTCGACCATCGCGCACTCGACGTGGCGGCCGCGCCCGTCTGCGTCGCGGCCCGCGAGCGCGACCAGCAGGGCGAAGGCCGCGTGCATGCCGGCGAGCGGGTCGCACGGGCCGCGCTGGATGCGCGGCTGGTCGTCGGGATGGCCGGTGATCCACGCCATCCCCGTCATCTGCTCCATCGTCTGCGCGAAGCCGGTGCGGTCGCGCCACGGCCCATCGAGCCCGAAGGCGGGCATGCGCACGTGGATCAGGCGCGGATTGGCGGCGCGCAGCGTCGACGCATCGAGCCCGAACCCGTCCATCACGCGCGGGGTGAAGTTCTCGACGAGCGCGTCGGCGTGCTCGACCAGTCGCAGCGCCAGCGCCCGGCCGCGCGGGTCGGAGAGGTCGAGCGCGAGGCCGCGCTTGTTGGCGTTCGCCGCCAGGAAGAAGGGGCTCCGCTCCCACCAGAGATCGCGGCTGCGGAAGGCGCCCGCCATCATGCGCATGCCGTCGGGGCGGGCCGTCGACTCGACGTGGATCACGTCGGCGCCGAGCGACGCCAGCATGTGCGTCGCGGAGGGCCCCGCCCACCACGCGGTGAAGTCGAGGATGCGCAGGCCCTCGAGCGGGAGCCGCGGCGGGCCGGCGGGCGCGGGGCGCTGGCGCGGCGGCCAGTCGATCGCTCCCGTGTGCTCGCCGCGCTGCGGGGCGGGCCGTGGCGGAGGCGGCCGCTCGCCGTCGATCGCGTAGGGGGGCCGCGGCATGCGGAAGCGGCCGGTCGGGTCGCCGATGAAGGCGCCGCGCGCGACGAGCTGCTCGTGCTCGAGCGCCCCGCGCGCGTCGTTCACGGGCGACACCGGAATGCGGAGGAGCGAGGCGCGCTCGACGATCTCCGCGGTCGGGTGCTTGCGGGTGAACGCGTGGACGATGGCCTCCCACTCGGGCAGGCGGGCGAAGCGGCCGGCGGCCTGCGCGAGCGCGGGGTCGTCGCGAAGCTCGGGGCGCTCGATCAGGAGCAGGAAGTCGGCGAACTGCTGCGCCGAGTTGGTGCAGAAGCCGACCCAGCCGTCCGCCGTCGGCTCGATCGACGGCGTCTCCACTGCCTGCGGCAGCCCGCGCGCGGGTGGCCGGCCCAGGAGGCCGTGGAACAGGTCGAGGTAGTTGCTCGCGGCGATGTGGATGCACTCGAGGAGCGAGAAGTCGATGTGCTCGCCGTGCCCGGTCTGGCGCGCGCGGCGCGCGGCCGCGAGCGCGGCCACCGCCGCGAAGGTGCCGCTCACCCACTCGCCGATCCGTCCGCCCGCCTGGAAGGGCTCGCGCCCGCGCAGCCCGCGCGTCGCGATCGAGCCACCCTCCGCCTGCAGCGTGAACTCGGTGGCGGCGCGCCCGGCGAGCGGACCGCCGCGCCCGAACGGCGTGAGCGAGAGCACGACCAGTCCGGGGAACCGGGCGCGGAGCGCCACTCCGTCGATCCCTCCGGCGCCGCCGCTCTCGACCACGAGGTCGGCCGCGGCGACGAGGGCCTCCGTCGGCTTCTCCCCGATCCGTCCCACGACGGCGCGCTTCGAGTGGTGCAGGAAGCGGAAGAGGGCGCCGTCCTCGCCTCCGAGGTCCGCGCCCGTGGCCGACCAGGCTCGGAGCGGATCGCCCTCCGGCGGCTCCAGCTTCACGACGTCGGCGCCCGCGTCCGCGAAGAGCTTGGTCGCGTAGGCGCCGGCGATCCCCGTCGAGAAGTCGACGACGCGCAGTTCGCGGAGTGCGTGCATCCCGCTGTCATCTCCGATAGCGTGGGCCGCCGCTGCTCAACGCTGGAAGGAGCCTGCCATGTCCGCCGCGCCTTCGCCCTTCGGTGAGCCCCGCAACCTGATCGACGGCCGTCTGGTCGGCTCGAGCAGCGGGGCGACCTTCGAGAACGTGAATCCCGCCACCGAGCAGGCGATCGGCGTCTGCGCCGACGGCACCAAGGACGACATGGAGGCCGCCATCGCGGCGGCGCGCCGCGCATTCGACACGACCGCGTGGTCGGTCGACGCCGAGCTGCGCAAGCGCTGCCTGACGCAGCTCCACGCGGGGCTCGTCGAGGCGCGCGAGGAGCTGCGTCAGATCGTCGTGGGCGAGGCCGGCTCGCCGGTGCTGCTCACCTACGGCATCCAGTGCAACAGCTCGATCGACGACCTGCTCTACTGGGCCGAGCTGGCTGCTTCGTATCCCTACGAGGAGCGCATGACCGATGGCTCGTTCATGGGCCAGCCGCAGCGCCGGATCGTGCGGCGCGAGCCGGCGGGCGTGGTGGGCGCCATCACGCCCTGGAACTTCCCGCTCTACCTGAACCTCGCGAAGCTCGGGCCGGCGCTGGCGGCCGGGTGCACCGTGGTGCTCAAGCCGGCGCCCGACACGCCGTGGAGCGCGACCGCGATCGGCCGCGTGATCGCCGAGAAGACGGACATCCCGCCGGGCGTGGTCAACATCGTGGCGTCGTCGGAGCACCGGCTCGGCGAGCTGCTCGCGTCGGATCCTCGCGTCGACATGGTCACCTTCACCGGCTCGACGGCGACCGGCCGCCGCGTGATGGAGCTGGCGTCGGCGACGGTGAAGAAGATCTTCCTCGAGCTCGGCGGCAAGTCCGCGAACGTGGTGCTCGACGACGCGCCCGGCGGTGCCTTCGCGAGCGGCGCGCTCACCTGCACGCACGGCGGCCAGGGCTGCGCCATCACCACGCGAATGCTGGTGCCGCGCTCTCGCTACGAGGAGGCGATCGAGACGCTGCGCACCGCCTTCCAGGGCTTCAAGTACGGCGAGCCCACCGATCCGTCGGTGCTGCAGGGCCCGCAGGTGAGCCGCCGCCAGCAGGAGCGCGTGCTCTCCTACATCGAGAAGGGCAAGCGCGAGGGCGCGCGCTGCCTGGTCGGCGGCGGGCGTCCGAAGCAGTTCGCGAAGGGCTTCTACGTCGAGCCGACGCTCTTCGTCGACGTCGATCCCGACTCCACGATCGCGCAGGAGGAGATCTTCGGGCCCGTGCTCGCGGTGATCCCGTACGACGGCGACGACGACGCGGTGCGCATCGCCAACCACTCGATCTACGGCCTCTCGGGAGCGGTGACGAGCGCGAGCGAGGAGCGCGCGCTCGGCGTGGCGCGGCGCATCCGCACCGGCACGCTCGGCGTGAACGGGGGCATGTGGTTCGGTGTCGACTCCCCCTTCGGCGGGTACAAGCAGAGCGGCCTCGGCCGCGAGAACGGTCGCATGGGCTTCGAGGAGTACCTCGAGACCAAGCTGATCGCGCTGCCCGGGAAGAAGTAGGAACGTTGTCAGGTCGGGCGGAGGGAGGTTCCTCCGGCGCCCGAGCGACGTGCATTCTACTCGTGGACGTCGGCGCGGCGCGTCTTGCTCGCAGAGGTCGGGCCCGTCTGCCCGTCGCTCGGAAATCCGCGCCTGCGGAAGCCTCCCGTCCGCCCGACTCGCAGATCTAGAGGGCGCGCCCCGCGCCCTCCAAGCAAGCAGTCTTCGGTCTGGTCCCGCCGCTATACTGCGCGCCGACGGGAGGACCGCATGAGCTATCGCCGCATCTCCCTCCATCCGATCGCAGGGGCGCTCGGCGCCGAGGTCTCCGGCGTCGACCTGCGCGAGCCGCTCGACGACGCGACGTTCGCGGAGCTGCACGACGCGTGGATGGCGCACCTCGTGCTCTTCTTCCGCGACCAGGACCTCACCGGAGACCAGCACAAGGGATTCGGCGCGCGCTTCGGGACGCTGCAGGTCCACCCGTTCCTGCCGTCGCGCAAGGCCGAGGGACATCCCGAGATCGTCGTGTTCGAGAGCGATGCGGCCCGGCCCTACGTGGCCTCCGGCTGGCACAGCGACGTGACCTTCCTCGAGCGACCGCCGAGCGCCTCGATCCTGCGCGGCGTCGAGGTGCCCGCGTACGGCGGCGACACGATGTTCGCCAGCATGTACGCGGCCTACGAGGCGCTCTCCGACACGATGCAGCGTCTGCTCTCGGGCCTCGAGGCGGTGCACGACACGTCGCGGACCTTCTCGCGCGAGGGCTATCCCTCCGCCGGCAAGGCCTCGGCGCAGGATCCGCCGCACGCCGTGCATCCGGTCGTGCGCACCCACCCGGTGACTGGGCGCAAGGGGCTCTTCGTCAACTCGGCCTTCACGCGCAGGATCGAGGGGATGCACGGGCGCGAGAGCCAGGCGCTGCTCGGCCTCCTGTACGAGCACCTCGCGGCGCCGGAGTTCCACTGCCGCTTCCGCTGGCAGAAGAACTCGATCGCGATGTGGGACAACCGCTGCACGCAGCACCGCGCGGTCGCCGACAACCTCGCCGCGCGGCGGCGCCTCGAGCGGATCACGATCGA
>DATJPY010000003.1:0-15062 GCA_035506135.1 Myxococcota bacterium
AGAAGAGGGGCTCGCTCCGAAGACCATCGCGAACGCTCTCGGCGTGCTCCGGCGCGTCATCAACCTGGCGATGCGCGAGGGGCGGTGCCCGCGGAACCCGGCGGCGCGGATTGGCGAACTGATGCGGCAGGTCGATCGGCGCCTTTCCACCGAGACGAGAGACGTAGACTATTGGACGCGTGCAGAGGCCGACGCGCTGGTCGGGTTGGCCCGCGACCATGAGCCGCGCTTCGCCCCTGCGCTCGTCTTCGCGTTCTCGACGGGCTGCCGGAAGGGCGAGATCCTGGGGCTTAAGTGGGCTGACGTGGATTTCGATCGGCGCGCGGTGGCGGTCCGACGAGCGATCACGATGCGGCAGCTCACGACGCCGAAGAGCG
The DNA here is from genome assembly GCA_035506135.1 of Myxococcota bacterium. Taxonomy (GTDB): domain Bacteria; phylum Myxococcota_A; class UBA9160; order UBA9160; family PR03; genus DATJPY01. Next base: position 378 of record DATJPY010000003.1, read on the forward strand.
GCAAGGGACGCTTGGTCGCGATGACCGAGACGCTGGCCGAGGAGCTCTTCGACCTGCTAGCGATCCGCCGCCGTGAGGCGCTCGCGCGGGGTTGGCCGGAGGTGCCCGAGTGGGTCTTCCCTTCGACCACGGGCACTTCGTGGGACGAGACGAACTTCGCGACGGTCTGGGCTCGCCTGCGGCGCCGTGCGCAAGCCGAGGGCGTGCGTCCCCTCCGCTTCCACGCGACGCGCCACTCCTGGGCGACCTGGGCACTCCGAGCGGGCAAGAGCGTTCGCTGGGTGGCCCAGCAGCTCGGCCACGCGGACCCGGCCTTCACGCTGCGCGTCTACGCCCACGCGATGCGCGAGGAGGAGAGCGACCTCTCGTTTGCAGAGTCGCTTGGAAGGCAGGCGACCGAGAGCGAGCAAACGTCTCCGAACGTCTCTATCCGTCTCCGGCTTCGCGAGGCCGATTTCGAGACGTGGGCCAAGTATGCGACTTCATTGGTGGGCCGCCCGGGACTCGAACCCGGAACCAACGGGTTAAAAGCCCGCTGCTCTACCAGTTGAGCTAGCGGCCCACGCGGCGCGCAAGGCTAGCCGATGACCGTGCTTGGCTGCGGCGGGTCGCGGCCGAGGAGCCAGCGCTTGCGGCGGGATGGCTCGCGGGGCGTGGAGGCAGCCGCACGGGTGGCGTCCGGCCGGCCCGCTTCTTGCCTTCGGGCCGGGCGTGGCCTGTGCGACCGCCCTGCCCTCCCGACCTCACGGCCTCGCGGCGATCCTCGGCGAGTCGCCGGCGATCCGGAGGCTGCGCGACGAGATCGCGCGGCTCGCGGCCGGGCCGTGGCGCTGCGCGCTGGTGGTCGGAGAGACGGGGACCGGGAAGGAGCTGGTGCCGGCGGCTCTCGCCGAGCGGTCGGCGCTGCGCAGCCGACACGTCGACGTGTTCAACTGTCCCGCCGTGCCCGCCGACCACCTCGAGAGCGAGCTCTTCGGCACCGCACGGGGCGCGTATCCCGGCTCGGTGGACCGCCCGGGCGCGGCCGAGCGCGCCGCCGGCGGCATCCTCTTCCTCGACGAGGTGGCGTCGATGCCGCCCGCGCACCAGGCGAAGGTCCTGCGCTGGGTCGAGAGCGGCCAGGCGCGCCGGCTCGGGGCGACGCGTGCCTTCGCGAGCGACGCGGCGATCGTCGCGGCGGTCAACGCAGAGCCACGCATCCTGGTGGAGCGCGGCCTGCTGCGCGCGGACCTCTACTACCGCCTGGTGCAGGACGCGCTGCTGCGGGTGCCGCCGCTGCGCGAGCGGATGGAAGACCTTGCGCTGCTGACGGGCGCGTTCGCGGCGGAGCTCCCAGGCGCGCCGGAGGTCGAGCCCGCGGCCGTGGCGCGCCTCGCGCGTCACGCGTGGCCGGGCAACGTGCGCGAGCTGCGCGCGGTGGTGCGCAGCGCAGCGCGGCGCGCGGCGGGCCCCGTGATCGGCGCGGCCGCGATCGACGAAGCCCTCGGCGAGGTCGGCCTCGCCGCCGAGCCCGAGGCTGCGCCGTTCTCGGAGGCAGGCGATGCGATCCGCGCGCGCATGCTCCTCGAAGCGCTCGCCGCCGCGGGCGGCAACCAGACGCAGGCCGGCATCCGGCTCGGCTTCGGCGGCGCGCCGCGCGCCGCCGTCGACCTGCGCGCGCGCAAGCTCGCGCACCGCCGTTTCCGCTACTGGTGGGAGCGCCTCGTCGAGGCCGAAACCGCGGCGGCTAGCCCTGCCCCTTCGGCGCCACGTCCTTGATCTGCTTGTCGCGCAGGCGCTGGATCAACGCGTCGGGGCTCTCGGTGCTCAGGATCTCCTGCGTCTGCGAGCGGAAGTTCTGCACCAGCGACACGCCCTCGACGATCACGTCGATGCCGCGCCAGCCGTCCTGCAGCTTGCGCATCCGGTAGTCGACCTTGGTGTCGCCGCTGGCGCCGTGCACCAGCGTCATCACGGTGACGTCGCCCTTCGGCTCGAGCCGCGCATTCTCGACGGTGATCTTCTCGTCGCGAAAGTTGTCGAGCGTGTCGCGGTAGGTGGTCGAGAGGTGCTTCTTGAAGACCTCGACGAAGTCGGCCTGCTGCTTCGGCGAGAATTTGCTCCAGTTCTGCGCCAGGACCAGCCGCGAGATCAGCAGGAAGTCGAAGCGCTGGTAGGCGATCTGCTCGACGTCGTCCTTCTTCACCTGCTGCGATAGCGATCCGTCGTGCAGCACGTGCAGCACCTGGTCGATGGTGCTCTGCACCACCTGACGCGCCTCGACCTCGGGCGAGGGGACCTCGGCGCGCGCGGACGCCGCGAGCGCGCAGACCGCCCCGAGCAGGGCCAGCGCGCGAAGCCTCTCACTTCTTCGGCACATCGGTCTTCGGCTCCTCCGGCAGGTCGTAGTCGACGGGCGCGCCGTAGAGATCGTAGACCCCCACCCCGGCCTGCGCCGGGGTCTCGGCACCGCGCACCGCGGCCGCGCGGCGCTGGACATAGGCATCGCGCACGAACACGTAGAAATCCAGGGCGGTGCGGCGGGCGTTCTCGATCTGCTTGTCCGCCAGGGCTCGGGAGTTGACGACGTTCAGGGTCCCCGTCGCGTAGGGCAGCCAGAACGGCGGCAGCCACGAGAGCGGATTCAGCAGGGCGTCGCCGACCAGGCCGACCGCGTCGCGGGGTGACGAAGGTCCGACGAGCGGGATCACCCAGTACGGGCCCGGCGGGATCCCCCAGCGTCCGAACATGATGCCGATGTCCGACTCGTAGCGCGGGAGCCCGATGTCGGTCGCGGGATCGAAGAGGCCCGCGATCCCGAACGTCGAGTTGACCAGGAAGCGGCCGGTCTCTGTGAGCGCGTGCATGGCCTCGCCCTGGCCGACGCTCGAGACGAGGCGCGACGGAAACCGGATGTTGAAGAAGAAGCGCCCCACCGCGTCGCGCACGGGCTGGGGCGTGATGAAGATCCAGCCGTGTGCGACGGGCGCCAGCACGTAGTCGTCGACCTTCATGTTGAACGCGAACACCGGCCGATTCCACGACTGCCACGGATCGGGGACGCCGCCGCCGGCCGGAGGCTGCGTCGAGGCGCAGGCGGTGGCCAGCAGGGCGGCGGTTGCGATCGCGGCGGCGCTGCCCAGCGGAGCTCTCCTCATTTCTTCGACTCCCCGCTGCCGAGGTTCTGGATCAGCTTGCCGATCAGCCGCTCCAGGATCACCGCGCTCTGGGTGAACTGGATCTGGTCGCCCGCCTTCAGCGTCTCGGTGTCGCCGCCGGGCTCGAGCGCGATGTACTGGTCGCCGAGCACGCCGGCCGTCAGGATCGAGGCCGAGGTGTCGCTCGGGAGCTGGAGCCGGCGGTCGACGTCGAGGGTCACGCGCGGGCGGAAGTCCTCGCCGAGCTGGATCGCCTTCACCTGGCCGATCTTGACGCCGCCGATCACGACCTTGGCGCGGTTCTTCAAGCTGCCGACCTCGTCGAACCTCGCCTGGAGCTCGAGCCCGCCGGGCCCCCGGTAGGAGACGCCGCCGACCGAGAGCGACAGGTAGGCGATCCCGGCGAGGCCGAGCAGCACGAAGAGCCCTACCCAGAGATCCCGTCTCGGCTCGTCGCGCATCCTACACCCCCCATAGTGCCGTGATCAGGTAGTCGACGATCAGCGTCGACACCGAGGCGATGACGACCGTGGACGTCGCGGCCGCGCTGACACCGGCCGAGGTCGGCCTCGCGGTGAAGCCCCGGTAGGTTGCGATCAGGCCGACCAGCACGCCGAACACCCCCCCCTTGATCAGGCCGCCGAGCACGTCGTCGGTGAACTCGACGGCGTCCTCCAGGGTGGAGAGGTAGGCGCCGCCGTCGCCCCCCAGCACCACCACGCCGATCACGTACCCCCCGAGGATCCCGAACAGGACGAAGAGCGTCGAGAGGAGCGGCATCGAGAGGATCATCGCGAAGGCCTTGGGGGCCACCACGAAGTCGAGCGGGTCGACCGACATCATGCGCAGGCCGTCGAGCTGCTCCGTGACCACCATGGTCGCGATCTCGGCCGCCATCGCCGAGCCCGCCCGGCCGGCGACCAGGAGCGACGTCAGGACCGGGCCGAGCTCGCGGATCAGCGCGAGGCCGACCACCGCGCCGAGCTGCTGGTCGGCCCCGAAGCGGGCGAGCGTGTTGTGGCCCTGGAGGGCGAGGACCATGCCCACGGCGAAGCCCGAGACGCACACGATCAGGAGCGAGAGCACCCCGGTGTCGTAGATCTCCGCCACGAGCCGGCGGAAGCGCAGCGGCGGGCGGCGCCCGGCGTCGGCGACGGCGACGGAGAACACCGAGAAGCGGCCGAGGTCGCGCACCGCGCCCACCGTCCGCGCCCCGAGCATCTCGATCGCCCCGGCCGGGGTCATGAGCGGGACGCTCCGGGCGGCGGCTCCTCGGAGAAGAACTCCACCACGCGCGGGTCCGGGCCTCGGACCAGCTCGCGCGGCGCCCCCTCCACGGCCTCGCCCTCGAGCAGCATCACCAGGTGGTCAGCGATGCGCAGCGTCGACTGCGTGTGATGCGAGGTGATGATCATGGTCGCCCCCACCCTCGCGTTGACCCGTAGCAAAAGATCCTCGACACGGCGCACGGTCGGCGGGTCGAGGCCGGAGAAGGGCTCGTCGCACAGCAGGATGTCGGGCCTCTCGATCAGCGCGCGGGCCAGCCCGGCGCGCTTCACCATGCCGCCCGAGAGCTCGCCCGGCAGCAGGTCGTCGACGCCTTCGAGCCCCACCGCATCGAACACGCGCTCCACCTCGCCGCGGATCTCGTCCTCGGACAGGCGCGAGTGCTCGCGCAGCGGCAGCGCGACGTTGTCGTAGAGCGAGAGCGTGTCGAGCAGCGCGCCGAACTGGAAGAGCATGCCGACCCGCCGCCGGTAGGCGCGCACGTCGGCGTCGGACATCCGCACCAGCTCGCCGGCGCCGTCGACCCGGATCTCGCCGCGGTCGGGGCGGATCAGGCACGCGATCATCCTCAGGAGCGTCGTCTTGCCGCCGCCGCTCGCGGCGGCCACCACGCTGATGCGGGCCTTCGGGAAGCCGCACGAGACGCCGCGGAAGATCGCGCGCCCGCCGCGCGAATACTCGAGCTCGCGCGCTTCGATCTGCAGCGCGCCGGGGGAGCCGGGCGCGGCGTCGGCGGCGGGCGCTCGCATCTCCACCGTCACGCCTCAGTCGCGGAACGGATCGCTGCGCGCGATCGTGGCGTCGCGCCCCGCGCCGATCGAGATCAGCTCGACGGGGACCTCGGCCAGCGCCTCGATGCGCTCCACGTAGCGCCGGGCCGCGTCGGGGAGGTCCGCGTAGCGGCGCGCTCCGCCAAGGTCGGCGCTCCAGCCCGGCAGCGTCTCGTAGATCGGCTCGGCGCGCGCGAGCTCACCGAGCGTCATCGGGAACTCGTCCGTCTGCTTGCCATCGATCCGGTAGCTGGTGGCGACCGGGATCTCGGGAAGCCCCGAAAGGATGTCGAGCTTGTTGATCGCCAGCGCCGTCAGCCCGTTCACGATCGCGGCCTCGCGCAGCATCACGAGGTCGAGCCAGCCGCAGCGGCGGGGGCGCCCGGTGGTGGCGCCGAACTCGCTGCCGCGCTCGCGCAGGCGCTCGCCCGTCGCGCCGCGCTCCTCGGTCGGGAACGGGCCGCCTCCGACGCGCGTGGTATAGGCCTTGGAGATGCCGAGCACGCGATCGATCCGCGTCGGGCCGATGCCCGCGCCCGTGCACGCCGCGCCCGCCACGCAGTTCGACGACGTCACGTACGGATAGGTGCCGTGGTCCACGTCGAGGAAGGTGCCCTGCGCGCCCTCGAACAGCACGTTCTTCCCCTCGCGCAGCGCGTGGGCGAGGATGCGCCCGGTGTGGTCGACGTAGGGCGCGAGCTGGCGGCCGTACTCGCAGGCCTCGCGCCAGAGCGCCTCGGGGTCGACCGGCTCCCAGCGGTGCACCTGCTGCAGCTCGAAGTTCTTGGCCGCGGCGCGCGACTCGATCGCGTCGCGCAGGGTCGAGGGGTCGAGCAGGTCGGCCACCCGGATCCCGCGGCGCGCCACCTTGTCCTCGTAGGTCGGGCCGATGCCGCGCCCGGTGGTCCCGATGGCGCCCTGGGAGCGCGACTCCTCGCGCGCCTTGTCGAGCGCCACGTTCCACTCGAGGATCACGTGAGCGCGCCCCGACACGCGCACCCGCGCCGGGTCGCGCAGCACGCCGCGCGCGCGGAGCTGGTCGAGCTCGCGGATCAGCACGCGCGGGTCGACCACCACGCCCGGCCCGATCAGGTTTACGGTGCTCGGGTGCAGCACGCCGGCCGGCACCACGTGCAGCACCGTCTGCTCGCCGTCGACCACCAGCGTGTGGCCCGCGTTGTTGCCGCCCTGGAAGCGCACGACCAGGTCGGCGTGCGGGGAGAGCCAGTCGACGATCTTGCCCTTGCCCTCGTCGCCCCACTGGGCACCGACTGCGACGAGAGTCGTCACCGCTAGAGCTCCACGAGCTGCATCGACATGACGTGCGGCAGGTTGCGCAGGCGCTCCATCACGGCCGCGCTCGGCGCCGAGTCGACGTTGACCAGCATCGCCGCCTCGTGGCGATGGCGGTGGAGCGCGAGCTGCATGCGCGAGATGTTGACGCCCGCCTCGCCCAGCACGGTGCCCACCGCCCCGACGACGCCCGGTCGGTCGTGGTTGTGGAGCAGCAGGCAGAAGCCCTCCGGGAGCGCCTCGAGCATGAAGTCGTCGAGCCGCACGATGCGCGGCTGCGTGCCCTGGAAGATGGCGCCGGCGATCAGGCGGTCGACGCAGCCGCGCACCCGCGTCGTGATGGTGCTCGCGAAGTCCTGCGTGCGGCTCGACTTCGACTCGACCACCCGGATGCCGTGCTCGCGGGCCACGACCGGCGCGTTCACCATGTTCACGTGCTCGGTCACCGTCTCGAGCAGGCCCTTCAGCACCGCCACCGTGATCGGCGCGACGCGCAGGTCGGCCACCTCGCCCGCGTACTCGATCTCGATCTCGTCGACCTTTCCGGGGCAGAGCTGGCCCTGGAAGCGGCCGAGCTTCTCGCCGAGGATCACGTAGGGCCGGATCTGGGCCAGCACCTCCGGCGACACCGAGGGGACGTTGACGCCGTTTCGGATCACCCCCGAGAGCAGGTAGTCGCGCACCTGCTCGGCCACCTGGATCGCGACGTTGAGCTGCGCCTGCTCGGTCGAGGCTCCGAGGTGCGGCGTGCACACGACGCGCGGGTGGCGCACCAGGGGGTGGTCGGCCGGCGGCGGCTCCTGCTCGAAGACGTCGAGCGCGGCGCCGCCCACCTGTCCGCTCTCGAGCGCCGCCAGCAGCGCCTTCTCGTCGACGATTCCGCCGCGCGCGGCGTTGATCACCAGCACGCCGCGCCGGCACTTCGCGAAGGCGGCGGCGCCGAGCAGGCCCGTCGTCTCCTTGGTCTTGGGCACGTGCACGGTGATCGCGTCGGCGCGGGTCAGGAGGTCGTCGAGCGGGACGAGGTCGACGTCGAGCTTGCCCGCCACGTCGCCCGGCAGGTGCGGGTCGTAGCCGACCACCCGCATCCCGAGCCCCTGGGCGAGGCGCGCCACCACCCGCCCGATGTTGCCGAGCCCGATCACGCCGAGCGTCCGATCGCAGAGCTCCGTACCGGTGAAGGCGCTCTTCTCCCACTTGCCCTGCTTCATCGAGGCGGTGGCCTGCGGGACGTGCCGCGCCAGCGAGACGAGGAGCGCGATCGCGTGCTCCGCCGTCGTCACGTTGTTGCCCGACGGGGTGTTGACCACGACGACGCCGCGCTCGGTCGCCGCCGCGACGTCGACGTTGTCGACGCCGATCCCGGCGCGCCCGACCACCCGCAGCTTCTCCGCCGCCTCCAGCACGGCGCGCGTGACCTTGGTGCCGCTGCGGATCACGAGGCCCTCGGCATCCCGGATCCGCTCGAGCAGCGCGGCGGGGGCCAGATCCGGGGCGTAGTCGACCTCGATGCCGCGGGCCTGCTGGAGGATCTCGAGTCCCTGCGGAGCCAGGCTGTCGCTGACGAGGACGCGGGCCATGCGTGTCCCTCCGGCGCGTCTCGGACGGCCGTACGAGAGGGCCTCAAGTCGCCGGGATATCTCGGAAATCGGTACGGCGGGAAGGCATTGTGGCGGAGCGCCCGGGGGGTGTCAACGGCGCCCGCGGCCGCGACGTCGCGGTGCGCTCCGATGGCGACCGTGGGGCTCCACCCATAAGCTAGGGCGAGGACGGGGAGTGGGACCTGCGAGCTCCGATGCGGCCCTGGCGGCGGATCGCTCCCGTTCTGATGTTGGCCGCGCTCGGCCCGTCCGCCGAGGCGCCGGCGGCCGGCTTCAGCGGCGGCGTGCACGAGGCGCTCGGGCCGCGCTTCGGCTCGGCCCCTCAGGGCCCGGGCGCCCTGCGCCGGCCGCGGCACGGCCCCGCAGCCGCGAGCTGGATCCAGCACTGGAGCGAGATCGCGCTCGACGCCACCGGGCTCGACCACACTCCGGTCGCGCCCGGCGAGGACCGGGTCTTCGGCGAGCAGCTCGGACCGGGCCGCTCGAGCCGCGCGATGGCCATCGTGCACCTCTCGATCTTCGAGGCGGTCGAGGCGATCTCCGGTCGCTACCAGAGCTACGCCGGCCTCGCGCGCGCGCGCCCGGGCACCTCGGTCCGCGCGGCGGTCGCGCAGGCCGCGCACGACGCCCTCGCCGCGCTGTATCCCTCCCAGGCGGCGAGCTTCGACGCGCGCCTCGCCGAGGACCTGCAGCGGATCCCGGAGGGCCGCGCGAAGGCGCAAGGGCTCGCTCTCGGTCGAGGCGCGGCGGCCGCGATCCTCGCGCTGCGCGCGGGCGACGGCTCGGAGCGCGCCGAGCCGCGCGTCGGCGTCGACTTCATCCCGGGCAACGCGCCCGGAGACTGGCGCCAGGATCCGATCTCCCAGATGCCGCTCGCACTCGGCGCCTACTGGGGTGAGGTGCGGCCGTTCGTGCTGGCCTCCGCCGACCAGTTCCGCCCGCCGCCCCCTCCCGGGCTCGACAGCGCGGAGTACACCGCGGCGTTCGACGAGGTGCAGGGCCTCGGCGGCGACGGGGTCGTGACCCCGACCGAGCGCACCGCCGAGCAGACGCAGATCGGGATCTACTGGGCGTACGACGCGACGCCGAGCCTGTGCGCACCGCCGCGCCTCTACAACCAGATCGCGACACAGATCGCGGATCAGATGGGCTCGGACGCCGACGAGCTGGCGCGGGTGCTCGCGCTCGTGAACGTGGCGATGGCGGACGCCGGGATCGCGGTCTGGGAGGCGAAGTACCACTACGGTTTCTGGCGCCCGGTGACCGGGATCCGCGAGTCCGACCCCGGGACCGGGCCGACCGGCGAGGGCGACGGCAACCCCGACACGCACGGCGATCCGACCTTCTCGCCGCTCGGTGCGCCCGCGAGCAATTTGCAGGGACCCGACTTCACGCCTCCCTTCCCCGCGTATCCCTCGGGCCACGCCGGCCTCGGCGGAGCGCTCTTTGAGACGCTGCGCCGCGTCTACCGCACCGACGACATCGCCTTCACCTTCGTGTCGGACGAGTTCGACGGCATGACGCGGGACGACCACGGCGACGTGCGCCCGCTCCTGCCGCGCAGCTTCTCGTCCCTCTCGCAGGCCGAGGAGGAGAACGGCCAGAGCCGCATCTACCTCGGGATCCACTGGGCGTTCGACAAGTCCGAGGGGATCGCGCTCGGCCAGCGCGTGGCCGACTACGTCTTCGCCCACGCGTTCCGGCCGCGCCACAGCGGCTGGTGACGGGCTCGCACCGGACGTGTGCGGGTTCGCTAGCTTGCCACCTCGACCGCGGGAGGAGGCATGTCGAGCGAAGCGCCGCCGGTGCTGTACGAGGTCGCCGGCCCCGTCGCGCGCCTCACCATCAACCGGCCCGAGGCGCGCAACGCGCTCTCCGCGGAGGTGATGGAGGGCCTGCTCTCGGCGTTCGATCGCGCGGGCGCCGATCCCGAGGTGCGCGTGCTGGTCCTGACCGGCGCGGGCGACAAGGCCTTCTGCGCGGGCGGCGATCTCGGCGGCCGCGGCTTTCTCCAGAAGGGCTTCGCCGAGCGCCACCACGACCGCCGCACCTTCGCCGACCTGTTCCGCCGGCTGAACCGGCTCGGCAAGCCGGTGATCGCGCGCGTGCGCGGCCACTGTCTCGCGGGCGGCTTCGGCCTCGCGATCGGATGCGACCTGGTGGTGGCGAGCGACGACTCGTCCTTCGGCACGCCCGAGGTGCGCCGCGGCCTCATGCCGATGATGATCATGGCGACGATCTTCCGGAACGTCGGCCGCAAGAAGGGCATGGAGCTGCTCCTCACGGGCGAGCGCATCTCGGCCGCCGAGGCTGAGCGGCTCGGGCTCATCAACTACGCCGTACCCGCTGCCGAGCTCGACGCGAAGGTCGACGAGCTGGCCCGGCGGGTCGCGTCGATGTCGCCGGCGGTGGTGCGGCTCGGCCGCGACGCCTTCTACGCCATGTCCGACATGTCGTTCGATCAGGCCCTCGAGTACCTCCAGGCCATGCTGACCGTGAACCTCGGCACCGAGGATGCGGCGGAGGGCGTGCGCGCCTTCCTCGAGAAGCGCGAGCCGGTCTGGAAGGGCCGCTAGCCAATGTACCCCGAGCGGATCGAGATCCGGCCGCGCGGCCCGCTCGATGCGCGCGTGCGGGTGCCCGGCTCGAAGAGCATCACCAACCGCGCGGTGCTGGCCGCCGCGCTCGCGCGCGGCGAGAGCCGGCTCGAGGGCGCGCTCCGGAGCGACGACACCGACGCGATGCGCGTCGCGCTCGGCGCGCTCGGCGTCGCGATCGAGGCGCATGGCACGAGCTGGACCGTGCGCGGCACCGGCGGCAAGCTCGCCGCGCCGAAGGGGAAGCTCGACGCGCGCGCATCGGGCACCACCGCGCGCTTCCTCACCGCAGCGGCGGCGCTCGCGGACGGCCCGGTCGAGATCGACGGCACGCCGCGCATGCGCGAGCGGCCGATCGACGACCTCGCCCGCGCGCTCCGCGCCCTCGGCGCCGAGGTGGAGGTGCTCGGGCGCGGCGGCTGCCCGCCGCTTCGCGTCGCGGGCGGCGGCCTGCGCGGCGGGCGCGCGCCGATCGACGCGCGGCGCTCGAGCCAGTTCGTGACGGCGGTGCTCCTGGCGGCGCCCTGCGCGCGCGAGGACGTGGTGCTCGAGCCCGTGGACGGCGTGGTGGTGTCGCGCCCCTACGTCGACCTCACGCTCGCGGTGATGCGGAGCTTCGGCGCCGACGCGGGTTGGGTCGGCCCCGCGCTGCGCGTCGCCGGCGGGACCGGCTATCGCGCGCGCGTCTACGCCGTCGAGCCGGACGCCTCCGCAGCCGCCTACCCGTTCGCCGCCGCCGCCATCGCGGGCGGCCGGGTGCGGGTCGAGGGGCTGCCGCGCGACTCGCTGCAGGCCGACCTCGGCCTCCTCGACGTGCTCGAGCGCATGGGCTGCGCGGTCGAGCGCGGGCCCGATGCGATCGAGGTGCGCGGCGGGCGACTCGTCGGCGTCGACGTCGACATGAACGCGATGCCCGACGCGGCGCTCGCGCTCGCGGTGGTGGCGCTCTTCGCCGAGGGCCCGACGCACATCCGCAACGTCGCGAACCTCAGGATCAAGGAGACCGACCGGCTGGCCGCGCTCGAGCGCGAGCTCGGGCGGCTCGGCGCGCGGGCGCGGGCGAGCGCGGACGGGCTCACCATCGAGCCGGGCCCGCTGCGGGGCGCCGAGATCGAGACCTACGACGACCACCGCATGGCGATGGCCTTCGCGCTGGCCGGGCTGCGCGTGCCGGGCGTAGTGATCCGCGAGCCGGGCTGCGTCGCCAAGACCTGGCCGAATTACTTCGAGGCGCTCGAGCGTCTATGAAGCGGTGGTGCAGCGCGCGGTGAGCGAGCGGGCGGTGCAGGGCGTCGCGGTGGAGGCGGAGGCGCTCACGCGGCGCTTCGGCGAGCGGGTCGCGCTCGACGGCGTCGACCTGGCGATCGCAGCCGGCGAGTCGTTCGGGCTGCTCGGCGCCAACGGCGCCGGCAAGACCACCTTCATCCGGCTGGTCACCGGCTACCTGATCCCGACCCGCGGCCGGGTGCGCGTCGGCGGGCGCTCGCCCGAGAGCGAGCCCCGCGCGGTGCACGCGCAGCTCGGCTTCGTCGCCGAGACCTCGCGCCTCTATCCGGAGCTCCGCGTGCGCGGCTTCCTGCGCTTCGCTGGCGGCGCGCGCGGGCTCGCCGGGGCGGCGCTCGAGGCGGCGATCGCACGCACGCTCGCCCGCTTCCAGCTCGAGGAGGTCGCCGGGCGCCTGATCGGCCACCTCTCGAAGGGCTACCAGCAGCGCGTGTCGCTGGCGCAGGCGTTCCTGCACGAGCCGGCGCTGCTGATCGCCGACGAGCCCACGAGCGGCCTCGATCCCGTGCAGCAGGCGGAGGTACGGAGGCTGCTCTGCGAGGCCGCGGGCTCGCGCACCCTACTCGTCTGCACCCACGACCTCGCCGAGGCGCGCGTGCTGACCCAGCGGGTCGCGGTGCTGCGCGCCGGGCGGGTGGTGGCGCTCGGGCCGACGGCCGAGGTGCTCGGCGGGTCCGATCCGCTCGCGCTCTTCCGCGAGGCGCGCGCATGACGCCGCTCCGAGCGATGCTGCGCAAGGAGCTGGCCGTTCTCTTCGGCTCGCCGCTCGCATGGCTCACGCTCACGGGCGTCGGCCTGGTGTCGGCGCTCCTCTTCTTCGACAACCTTCGCGTCTACAACCAGATCCTCTTCCTCTACGCCAGCACCACGATGGGAGGGTTCGACACCGACACGATCCCGACCTACGTGAACCTGCGCGACCAGGTGTTCCTGCCCGTGATGGAGACGCTCGCGCTCACGCTGGTCGGCCTGGTGCCGCTGGTGACGATGCGGGTCTTCGCCGAGGAGCGGGCGCGCGGCACCGACGAGCTGCTCGCCACCACGCTGCTGACCCCGGGCCAGATCGCGGCGGGCAAGTTCGCGGCGACCTTCCTGTTCGTCGCGGCGATGATGGCGCTCTCCTTCGTCTACCCCGCCGCGTCGATCGTGCGGTCGCACCTCGGGCTCCCCCATCTGCTCGCGGTCTACCTCGGGCTCTTCGCGTTCGCGATCGCGCTCGCCTCGATCGGGCTCGCCTGCTCGGCCTTCACCGAGAGCCAGCTCCTCGCGGCCATCTCGGCCTACGCGATCGCCTTCGTGATGTACGACTTCCGCTGGCTGGCGCAGTTCCTGCCCGAAGGCGCCATGCGCTGGATCGACCCGCTCTCGCTGCACCCGCGCTTCGGCGCGTTCGCCGAGGGGCTGGTGCGGCCGGCGGACCTCGCGTACTTCGCGGGCTACGTGCTGGTGGCGTTTGCGCTGGCGCGGCTGGCGCTCGACGCGAGGCGGGCGCGCTAGCCGTGACCTCGCTCGTCGCGGTGGGGCTCGTGGCGCTCGCCTTCGGCGTCGGCGCCTACTACGCCTCGGACGGCCTGGGAATCTTCTCCGCCGCCAACCTGCTCGGCGGCGGCGGCGCGCTGCTCCTCTCCGCCGTGCTCGCGCTGCGGCGCGCGCGCCGGAGCGGTGCGCGCGCCGGCCGGGCGCGCGAGCTAATCGGCGTCGGCTGGGTGCTGGCGGCGATCGCCGTCGCGATGGGCGCTGAGATCGCCCTCGACCGCAGCGGCCTCGCGTTCGACTGGACGGCGGACACCCGCTACACGATCGCGCCCGCGACCCGCGCCGCGCTGGCCGAGCTGCCCGGCCGCGTCACCCTGACCTTCTTCCACGACGCCGGCGACAACCGCGCGCGCAGCACGCGCATGCTGCTCCAGTCGCTCGCGCGCGCCGGACCGATCGACGTGCAGGAGCGCATCCTCGAGGACGCCTCCGCCGAGGCCGATCGCTACGGAGTCGGCGCCTCGAACACCGTGGTGGTCGGGCTCGGCGACCGCTTCGAGCTCGTCGAGCGCCCGACCGAGGGGACGCTCTGGGAGGCGCTGCAGCGCCTCGCCTCGAGCCGCCGCGCCGTGCTCTACGTCGCGCGCGGCGAGGGCGAGGGCAACCTCGAGGGGAGCGGCCCGAGCGGCTTCTCGGCGCTCGCCGCCGCGCTGCAGACCGAGGGCTACACGGTGCGCGACCTGGTGATGCCCGCGCTCGAGCGGGTGCCCGACGACGCGGCGGCCGTCCTCGTGCTGGGCCCGCGCCGCCCGCTGCGCGACACCTCGCTCGCCGCGCTCGAGGCATACCTCGAGCGCGGGGGGCGGCTCGTCGCCATGCTCGAGCCCGGCGTCGAGAGCGGCCTCGAGGCGCTGCTCGAGCGCTGGGGCTTCGGCCTTCCCGACGGCGTGGTGGTCGACCCGGCCTCCGGCCCCGTCCAGGGCGACCCGCCGGGCGTCGACCCGATCGTGTTCCAGTACGCCGACCACCCGGTGGTGCGCGGCCTCGATCCGACGCGGATGACGTTCTTCGTGCGGGCGCGTCCGGTGCTCGCGGCCCACAAGCCCGAGCCGGACGACGAGCTGCGCGCGCTCGCCTTCTCCTCGAAGCGCGCCTGGGTCGCGCGCGACACCGCGGCGGTGCAGCGCGGGCTCGCGCCCGAGCGCCCGCCCGATGCGAGCGAGGGCTACCAGCCGATCCT
>DATJPY010000004.1:0-27839 GCA_035506135.1 Myxococcota bacterium
TTCGCGGGCAGCATGTACGTGGCTGGCGAGCAGACGGAGGTCGCGGTGCTGCGAACCTTCGACGCCGGGGGCGTGCCCCACGACACCAAGCTGTGGGTGGTCGACGACGGCGGGACGGCGTGGGTGCGCGTCGCGCGGCCCGAGCGGCGCTGGCTCGCCCGGCTCGAGGCGCAGCCCCGCGTCGAGCTGACCCGCCACGGCGTCACCCAGAGCTATCGCGCGATGCCGGTGCGCGACGCGGAGACACGCGCTCGCGTCGACCGGCTGATGGCGGAGAAGTACGGGCGCACCGACTGGTGGTACGGAATCGTGGTTCGCACCGACCCGATCCCCGTGCGCCTCGATCCCGCGCCCGCGAGCTGAGATTCCGCTCCGTCCCCGTCCTCCTTGGTTGTAGAATGGCCACGGGAGGGGACCCCGATGCACCGATCCGGACGCGCCCTGTCCTGCGCCGCGCTCGCCGCTGCGAGCCTCGCCCTCGCGACGTGTCGGAGCGCCGAGGCGCCGAGCGCGGCGCCCGCCGCCCACACCCCGAAGCTCTTCAGCGGCCTCGGCAAGATCCATCACCCGATCTCGACGAAGAACGCGATGGCGCAGCGCTACTTCGACCAGGGCCTCGCGCTCGCCTACGGGTTCAACCACGAGGGCGCCATCGACTCGTTCCGCGAGGCCGCGCGCCTCGACCCGGACTGCGCGATCTGCTGGTGGGGGATCGCGTGGGCCTCCGGCCCCAACATCAACGCGCCGATGGGCCCGGACGGCGCGCGGCAGGCCTGGGAGGCCGCGCAGCAGGCGAAGCGGCTCGCCGCGCACGCGAGCCCCGAGGAGCGCGAGCTCATCGAGGCGATCCAGCTCCGCTACACGGCAGGCTTCGAGAAGTCGGCGGGCGCGGGCGGCTCGCCCGGCCGGCTCGCGCAGGACCGCGCCTTCGCCGACGCGATGCGCCAGGTCGCCTCGAAGCACCCGCAGGACGTGGACGCCGTCACGATCTTCGCCGAGTCGCTGATGGATCTCTCGCCCTGGAACTACTGGCACGACGACGGCTCGCCGCGCGAGCTCACCCCCGAGGCGCAGGCCGCGCTCGAGCGCGCGCTCGCGCTCGATCCCGATCACATCGGCGCGCTCCACTACACGATCCACATCTACGAGCGCTTCGAGCCGGAGAAGGCCGAGGCCGCCGCCGACCGCCTCGAGGTCCTGGCGCCCGACGCCGGCCATCTGGTGCACATGCCGGCGCACATCTACTACCGGGTCGGGCGCTACAAGGACTCCGCCGACGTGAACGAGGCCGCCGCCGCGTCCGACGTCGCCTACTTCTCCTGGTGTCGCGCGCCGGCCGCCTACGCGGCGCTCTACTACACGCACAACCTCCACTTCCTGTGGGCGTCCGCGATGATCGAGGGCCGGAGCGACGCGGCGCTTACGGCGGCCCGCCGCATCGTGGCGCAGGTGCCGACCGATCAGCTCTCGACCTTCCCGTTCCTCGAGGACTTCCTGGTGACGCCCTACTACACGCTGGTCCGCTTCGGGAGGTGGGACGCGATGCTGGGCGAGCCGCAGCCGCCCGCCGACCAGAGGTTCCGGACGGCGATCTGGCACTACGGGCGCGGCCTTGCCTACATGCGGAAGGGACGGTCGGCCGAGGCGAAGGTCGAGTACGAGGCGCTCGCCCGCATCGCGGCCGATCCCGCGGTGGCCGGCCTCGGCTATGACACCTCGGGCGGCACCGCGGGCCAGCGCCTCCTCGTGGCGCAGCACCACCTGGCCGGCGAGATGGCCGCCGCGCGCGACGACCCGAGGACCGCCGTGGTGGAGCTCGAGGAGGCCGTGCGCATCCAGGACTCGATGCCCTACAGCGAGCCGCCCGCATTCTATTTTCCGGTGCGACAGGCCCTCGGTGCCGTGCTCGTCGACACCGGCCAGGCGGCGAAGGCCGAGGTCGTCTACCGCGAGGACCTGCGGCGCTACCCCAAGAACGGCTGGTCGCTGTACGGGCTCTCGAAGAGCCTCTCCGCACAGGGCAAGGGCGCCGAGGCGCACTATGCCGCCACCGGCTACCAGAACGCCTTCGCCCGCGCCGACGTGACGCTCGCCGAGTCGAGGTTCTAGCGTCCTCCAACTCGAGGGGACGTAACCTTCGAGGTCTCTCGTCCGTCATGGATGACGAAGAGGAGGGCCTTGGGCATGGGCGGCGAGCTCGAGATCCCGGACGCGCTCCGCGACGAGCTGCGTGGCGCCTGGCATCGCTACATCGATCTCCTGGTGCCGCTGCGACCGGCGCTGCACGGGTACTGCCGCCGGCTAACCGGCACCCTGTGGGACGCGGAGGACCTCGTGCAGGATACGCTTCTGCGCGCCTTCGCAACGCTCGGCAGCATCCACCACCAGGTCCGCAACCCGCGCGCGTACCTGCTGCGCACCGCGACCCACCTCTGGATCGACACGCTGCGGCGTAGGAACACCGAGGCCGCGGCGCTGGCGCGCGAGGCCATCGTGCCTCTCGGCGACCCGGCGCCCGCCGGCGCCGTGCGCGATGCCGGCGCCACCCTGCTCCAGATGCTTGCTCCGCAAGAGCGCGCGGCGGTCGTGCTCAAGGACGCCTTCGAGATGAGCCTCGAGGAGATCGCCGACGTGCTCGCCACGACCCCCGGGGCCGTGAAGTCGGCGCTCCACCGCGGCCGCTCGCGGCTCGGCGCGCTCGAGCAGGACGCGACGGCACGCCGGCCGGTGCCGTCGACGGCGCTGGTGGACCGCTTCGTGGCCGCCTTCAATGCCTCGGACCTGCCGGGGCTCCTCGCGCTGATGCTCGACACCGGCTCGGTCGAGAACGTCGGCTGCGGCGTCGAGCTCGGTCCCGGCTTCGACCGCGCGGACGGCTGGTTCCAGAAGGCCGTGTACGGCCACTCGGAGTGGCCGGCCGAGTTCCGATACGAGTCGAGCCGGCTCGAGCGCGCGCTCTACCGGGACGAGCCGCTGATGCTGGGCCTGGTGACGCGCCGAGGGCGCATGGCGCTCGAGCAGGTGCTGCGGATCGACGAGCGCGACGGCAGGATCGCGCGGCTGCGCGGGTACGCCTTCTGCCCCGAGACGATGCGCGAGATCGCGGCGGCGCTCGGTCTGCGCGTCCGAACCGGCCTCTACCGCTATCCGACCCCCGAGCCCGGCAAGGTCTGGGCTGTCGATCCGGGCGCTCCTCGTTCGACTAAGGACTGAACCACCGGAGGAGGAAAGGCCGTGGAGTTCATGTTCCTGATCGTGGACCGAAAGGGCGTCCGGACCGGCGAGCCGGTCACGATGGCCGAGATGGGACGTTACGCGGAGTCGCTGGCTCAGGAAGGCAAGATCCGCGGCGGTGCGCCGCTCCATCCCGAGGCGGCCGGCGTCCGCGTCGAGGTGCGCGATGGCCGGACGATCGTCACGGATGGTCCGTTCGCCGAGAGCAAGGAGGCTGTCGCCGGCTCCTTCATCATCGAGGCGGTCGACCGTGCCGAGGCCATCGAGATCGCCAAGCGCTGCCCGCACGCGCGCGCCGGCATCGTGGAGGTGCGCGCGCTCCCGGATCGCGACGTCGTGAAGGCAGGCCACACCACCGCCGCCCGCTTCGAGCGGCAGCCGACCCAGTTCATGCTCCTGCTTCGCTCCGAGCCGGGCGAGAGCGACCCCGACGGCTCGAAGTACCGCGAGATGATCGCTTACGACGTGGTGCTGAAGCGCGAGGGCAGCTACGTCGAGAGCTCGCAGCTCGCCCGTGACGGTGCGGCGCGGGTCGAGGCGCCCGACGGCAAGCCGGTCGTCACCGACGGCCCGTTCGCGGAGACCAAGGAGGTCGCCGGCGGGTACTACGTGGTCGAGGCCGCGGACCGCGCGCGGGCGGTCGGCATCGCCGAGCGCTGCCCGGCCGCGCGCTGGGGCAGCGTCGAGGTGCGCGAGGTGATGAAGATCGGCCCGGCCTGAAGCGGAGTGCTCCGATGCGCTACATGCTCCCCGGTAGCCACGAGGAGCCGACGCGCGGAGATCGAGCGCTTCTATCGCGACGAGTTCGGGCGGGTGCTCGCCACCGTGATCCGGCTGGTCGGCGACTTCCAGGTCGCCGAGGAGGCGGTCCAGGACGCGTTCGCCATCGCGCTCGAGCGCTGGCCGCGCGACGGCACGCCGAGCAACCCGCGCGCCTGGATCGTCTCGACCGCCCGCCACAAGGCCATCGACGCGCTGCGGCGCAGCGGGCGCCTCGAGGCGATCCGGGGCGAGCTCGGCCGCACGTCGGAGCCGGCCATGACGCCCGATCCCTCCGATCCCAGCGACTCGGCGATCCCCGACGAGCGCCTGCGCCTCATCTTCACTTGCTGCCATCCGGCGATCGCGCTCGAGGCGCAGGTGGCGCTGGCGCTGCGAACACTGTGCGGGCTCTCGACCGAGGAGATCGCGCACGCCTTCCTGCTGGCGACGCCGACGCTCGCGCAGCGGCTGGTGCGCGCCAAACGCAGGATCGCCGAGGCGCGCATCCCCTACGAGGTCCCGCCGCCGGAGCTCCTGCCCGAGCGCCTCGAAGCGGCGATGGCGGTCATCTACCTCGTCTTCAACGAGGGCTACGCGGCGAGCGCGGGCGACGCACTGGTCCGCACCGATCTGTGTCGAGAGGCGATCCGGCTCGGGCGCCTCCTCGCCGAGCAGATGCCCGGCGCGAGCGAGCCGCGCGGGCTCCTCGCGCTGATGCTGCTCCATGACGCGCGCCGCACGGCGCGCACGACCGCCGCCGGCGACCTTGTGCTGCTCGAGGACCAGGACCGCGGGCTCTGGGATGCGGCGCAGATCGCGGAGGGGCTCGCGCTCGCCGCCGATGCGCTGGCCGCGCCCGCGCCCGGTCCGTACGCGCTCCAGGCCGGGATCGCGGCGGAGCACGCGCGCGCGCGGCGCGCCGCCGACACCGACTGGCGCGCCATCGCGCGCTACTACGCGGCGCTCGCCCGGGCGCGCCCCTCGCCGGTCGTCGAGCTCAACCGCGCGGTGGCCGTCGCGATGGCCGACGGGCCCGCCGCGGGCCTCGCGCTGGTGGCCGAGCTCGAGCGCGGCGGTGAGCTCGCGGGCTACCACCTCTTCTGGGCGACGCAGGCGGACCTGCTGCGCCGCCTCGGACGCTTCGACGAAGCCGCGCGCGCGTATCGCCGCGCGCTCGAGCGCGTCGGCACGGGGCCCGAGCGCCGCTTCCTCGAGCAGCGGCTCGCGGAGGCGGAGGCGCGCTCGGAGCGCTGATCGCTTCGCCTTCCGCCGGCGGGTCGCCTAGCTTGTCGGCGTGCGCGTTCGGACGCTCCAGCACGTTCCGTTCGAGGGCCTCGCGGCGCTCGAGCCGGCGCTGCGCGCAGCCGGACACGAGATCGCGACGACGCGCCTCTTCGCCGGTGAGCCGCTGCCTCGCGTCGAGTCGTTCGACTGGCTCGTCGTGCTCGGCGGACCGATGAGCGTGCACGACGAGTCGGTCCACGGCTGGCTCGCGCCCGAGAAGGATCTCCTGCGCCGCGCGATCGAGAAGGAGCGCCGCGTGCTCGGGATCTGCCTCGGCGCGCAGCTTCTCGCCGAGGTGCTCGGCGGCTCGGTGCGCCCGAACCGCGAGCGCGAGATCGGCTGGTTCCCGGTCGAGCGGGTGCCGAGCGCCGAGGCCTCGCCCTTCGGGCGCGCGCTGCCGTCGAGCGCGCTCGCCTTCCACTGGCACGGCGAGACCTTCGATCTGCCGCGCGGCGCGCTGCAGATCGCGCGCAGCGAGGCGTGCGAGAACCAGGCGTTTGCCTGGGGCGACCGCGTGCTCGCCCTCCAGTTCCATCTCGAGACCACGCGCGCTGCGGCCGAGTCGCTGATCGAGCACTGTCGCGACGAGCTCGTGCCCGGCGGCCGCTTCGTCGCCTCTCCCGAGTCGATGCTGGCCGACGACGCGCGCTTCGAGCGCATGCGCCCGGTCCTCGCGCGGCTCCTGTCCGTGTTCGAGGGGAGCGCGCCGCGCCTCGCGACGGCGCGGCTCTCGCTGCGTCCCGCCGAGGCCGCCGACGTGGACGCGCTGCACGCGCTCTGGACCGACGCCGAGGTGCGTCGCTACCTTTGGGACGACCGCGTGATCGACCGCTCGCTCGCGGCGGAGGTGGTCGAGGCGAGCCGCGCGAGCTTCGCCGAGCAGGGGATCGGGCAGTGGGTGGTCGAGCCGGCCGGCGGCGGCGGGCTCCTCGGCTGCGCGGGCCTGCGCGCGGTCGAGGGTGCGGACGAGGTCGAGCTCCTCTACGCGCTCCATCCCTCGCACTGGGGGCGGGGCTACGCCGTCGAGGCGTCGCGGGCGGTGCTCGCGCACGGCTTCGAGGCGGCCGGGCTCCCGCGCATCGAGGGCCGCACCGACACACCCAACCGCGCGTCGGCGCGCGTGCTCGAGCGTCTCGGCATGCGCTTCGAGGGCGAGCGGCCGGTGGCCGGGCGCCCGACGCTCCACTACGCGATCACGCGCGCCGAGTTCGGGGCGCATCGCGCTCCGCGCTAGCTTCGTTGCCCCATGACCCGCTATGCCGCCGATCTCGCGGCCGTGCGCGAGGCCGCCGCCCGCATCGCGCCCCACGCGCACCGCACGCCGATCGCAACGTGCGCGGCGCTCGACGCGCTCGCTGGTCGCGCGCTCTTCTTCAAGTGTGAGCAGCTCCAGAAGGTCGGCGCCTTCAAGTTCCGCGGCGCCTGCAACGCGGTGATGAAGCTCGCGGACGCCGACGCCGCGCGCGGCGTGGCGACGCACAGCTCGGGCAACCATGCGCAGGCGCTCGCGCTCGCGGCGCGGCTGCGGGGCATCGCTGCGCACGTCGTGATGCCGGACGACGCGGCCGCCGTGAAGCGCCGCGCGGTCCTGGGCTACGGAGCGCGGATCGTCGGCTGCGGGCCGACGATCGCGGATCGCGAAACGACGCTCGCGCGCGTGGTCGCCGAGACCGGAGCCGTCGTGGTCCACCCTTACGACCACGCGGACGTGATCGCGGGGCAGGGGACCGTCGCGCTCGAGCTGCTCGAGCAGGCCGGGCCGCTCGACGCGATCGTGGCGCCGGTCGGCGGCGGCGGCCTGGTCGCGGGCGTCGCGATCGCGGCCACCGAGATCGATCCGCGCGTGCGGGTCTTCGCGGCCGAGCCGCTCGCCCTCGACGACGCCGCGCGCTCGAAGCGCGCGGGCGAGCGCCTGCCGCCGACGGGAGCACCGAGCCTCGCCGACGGGCTCCTGACCGGCCTCGGCGAGCGCACCTGGCCCGTCCTGCGCGACCGCGTGGAGGCGGTGATCACCGTCCCCGAGGACGCCATCGCGGCGGCGATGCGGCTCGCGTGGGAGCGCGCCAAGCTGCTGATCGAGCCGAGCGCGGCGGTGGCGCTGGCCGCCGTGCTCTCGGACGAGTTTCGCGCGCGGCCCGGGCTCGCGCGCGTCGGCGTCGTGCTCACCGGCGGGAACGTCGACCTGGATCGCCTGCCGTGGTGATACCCTGTGCGCAGCGAAGGAGGCCCCGATGACCGACGAGCTCACCCGACTCGACGCCGTGGCGCAGGCCGAGCTGGCCCGACGCAAGGAGGTGACGCCGGTCGAGCTGGTCGAGGCCGCCATCGCGCGCGTCGAGAAGCTGAACCCGTCCGTGAACGCGGTCGTGCTGCCCGCGCTCGAGCGCGCGCGCGACGAGGCGGCGCGTGCCTCGCGCGATGGCTCGTTCCTCGAGCGCCCCTTCGCCGGCGTGCCGATGCTGATGAAGGACCTCGGCGGGCAGGAGGCCAACGCGCCCGCCTACCTCGGCATGAAGTGCCTGAAGCGCGCGGGGTGGACCGAGCCGGAGTCGAGCCACTTCGCCGCGCGCCTGCAGCAGGCGGGCTTCGTCTCGCTCGGGCGCACCAACACGCCGGAGCTCGGCCTGCTCCCGACGACGGAGCCCGAGATCTTCGGCCCGACGCGCAATCCGTGGAGCCTCGAGCACAGCCCCGGCGGCTCGAGCGGCGGTGCGGCCGCCGCGGTCGCGTGCGGCATGGTGCCCGCCGCGCACGCGAGCGACGGCGGCGGCTCGATCCGCATCCCCGCCTCGCACTGCGGCCTCGTCGGGCTCAAGCCGACGCGCGGGCGCAGCTCCTTCGGCCCCGGCGCGGGCGAGCGGTGGAGCGGCTTCTCGTGCGAGCTCGTCGTCTCGCGGACGGTGCGCGACACCGCGGCGGTGCTCGACGTCGTCTCGGGCGCGATGCCGGGCGACCCCTACTTCGCGCCGCCCCCGAAGCGCCTCTTCACGAGCGAGGTCGGCGCCGATCCCGGGCGCCTGCGCATCGGGCTGGTCGATGGACCACCGCGCGAGGGCGTGCGCGTGGATCCCGAGTGCGCCGAGGCGGCGCGCGCGACCGCGCGCGCGCTCGAGGGCCTCGGTCACCGCGTCGAGCCCGCCGCGCCCGAGGCCTACCGCGACACCGGGTGCGGCAAGGCCTACGTCACCGTGGTGTCGTGCAACGTGGCCCGCGCGCTCGACGCGGTCGGCGAGAAGCTCGGCCGCGTGCTCACGCAGGACGACGTCGAGGCGATGACGTGGTCGATCGCCGAGATGGGGCGCGCCACGCCGGTCGCGCAGTTCCTCGCGATGGTCGACTGGGTGCACCGCTTCGGCCGGCGCATGGCGGCGTGGTGGGACTCCGGCTTCGACCTGCTGCTCTCGCCGACCGCGGCCGAGCCGCCCCCGCGCATCGGCGAGTTCCACGCGCCGCCCGACGTGCCGCTGCGCCCGTTCCTGCGCGCGGCGCCGTTCGGCGCCTTCACCTTCCCGATCAACCTGACCGGCCAGCCGTCGATCTCGCTGCCGATGCACTGGACGGCGTCGGGCCTTCCGGTGGGCGCGATGCTGACGGCGCCCTACGCGCGCGAGGACCTGCTGATCCGCGTGGCGGCGCAGCTCGAGGAGGCGCAGCCGTGGCGCGATCGATGGGCGCCCCACCACGCGTGACGCTCGAGGCGCTCCCTTTGCGGAGCCACGAGGGCGTGCGCGATCTGGTCGCCCGGCTCGCGGCGATTCCCGGCGTCGCGGCGGTGGCGCTCGGCGGCTCGCACGCGCGCGGCCGCGCTCGCCCCGACTCCGACGTCGACCTCGGCGTCTACTACGCGGAGGCGCAGCCCTTCGCGATCGCCGAGATCCGCGCGCTCGCCGAGGCCGCGAACGACCGGCCCGGCCCCGTCGTCAGTGACCTCCAGGAGTGGGGCCCGTGGGTCGACGGCGGAGCCTGGCTGACCGTCGGCGGTGGACGCGTCGACCTGCTGTATCGGAGCTTCGAGCGCCTCGAGCGCACGTGCGCCGACGCTGAGGCCGGTCGCTACGAAGTGCACTGGGCGCAGCAGCCGCCCTTCGGCTACTGGAGCGGCACCCAGCTCGGCGAGCTCGCGATCTGCGAACCGCTCTTCGAGCGCGATGGGCGCCTCGCCGCGCTGAAGCGACGCGTCGAGGTGTATCCCGAGGCGCTCCGGCGCGCGGTCGTCGCCGACCAGCTCTGGCAGGTCGACTTCGGGATCGCCGCCTTCGCCCGCAAGCTGGCCGAGCGCGGTGAGGTCTACCCGACGGCCGGGTGCCTGACCCGCTTCGCCTTCCAGCTCGTGCTCGCGCTCTTCGCGTGCAACCGCGCCTGGCTCGTCAACGACAAGACCGCGATCGCCGAGGTCGCCGGCTTCGAGCAGGCGCCGCGCGACTTCGGACCGCGGGTCGAGGCGGTGCTGGCGCGGCCGGGCGCGACCGCCGCCGAGCTCAGCGCATCGGTAGAGGCGATCGCGCGGCTCTGGCGGGAGACGACAGCGCTCTGCGGCGGCTACGAGCCGAGGTATCTGCTGCCGTGATCCGAGCCGAGGCGGCGGCGGCGCGGCGCGCGTGCAGCGGTCCGTCCGCGCCGAGCGCTTCGCGCAGGAGCGCCGGCACCGCGGGCTCGACGCAGAACGAGACGTGGCTGCCGTGGTACCAGGCCACGCGCGGGCGGTCCCAGTGCTCCCACAGGTCGAACGCCTGCGAGGGCGGCGCGAGCCGGTCCGCCGTTCCCGCGTAGATGAAGCATCGCTCGCGCGAGAGGAGCGGCCGCAGCGCGAGCGGCGAGACCACGCGCAGCAGCGCCTCGATGCGCTCGAACGGGAAGCCGCCGCGCTCGGCGAGCGCGAGCAGGCCGCGCGGCACGTTGTTGCGGGCGAGTCCGACGAAGCACGACGCCGGGATGCCCGCCACCGCGCAGTCGAGCGCCGGCTCGAGCGCGGCCAACAGCGATACGGTGTAGGAGCCGAGCGAGAGACCGTAGGCGCCGATCGCCGGCGCGCCCTCGCGCCGCAGCCAGCCGACCAGGCGCCGCAGGTCCCAGATCGCCTGCGTCTGCGCATGCAACGTGTCGAGGAAGTCGCCCGACAGGTAGCCGTCGCCGCTTCGGCGCCCGACCCGGCGCGGCCCGTGGAACGGGAGCACCGCGATCGCGACGTTGAGCCCGAGTTCCCGGTGCAGCCAGCTCGCGCGGAAGCCCGCGAAGTCCAGGAGCGGCTGGCCCATGCGGTAGCCGGGCACGCACACCACCCACGGGCGCGGCGCGCCCTCGTGCCTCAGGAGCCACGCGTGGGCGGTGCGGTTCGGCGCGTAGCGCAGCCAGCGCGCGCGGCCGGGGACGCCCGCGTGCGGCTCGAAGCCGCTCGGGAACGAGACGTGCAGATAGCGGCCGTGTCCGCCGCGCGCCGGGCGCACGTCGACACGGGCCAGCGGCGGCGGCTTGCGGTGGAACGTCGCGGGACGCGCCAGCCAGCCTCGATCGTCGAAGAGCGCGTGCGCCGCCTCGACCTCGCGCGCGACGCGCCGGCGATCGCGCGCGCGCACTGCGAGCGCGCCGCTCACCACCTCGGCGGCGAAGAAGAGCTCGTCGGCGGCAACCTTGAGCGCCAGCCCGAGTGAGCGGGCAGGCGCGGGCATGCCCTGACGCGCCGGGCTCTCGAGCCCTCCCGCCCAGCGCAGACCCAGCATCCACGGCAGCGCAGCTGCCCGCAGCGAGAGCTCGAGGCTCCCGGCCAGCCCCCGGGCCAAGCGGTTTCCCCCCGTGCCGAGCATACGCCCGACGCCCCTCCCGCGTAAACAGGGGAAGTGGTTCCACGGGGAGATATCGGCGGGATCTGCGCGCGGATTTAGGCGATCGGCTCGCCGGCGGCATGTGCTCGGTCGCGAAGCGATTTCTCGTCCGCGGCGAGGGTGCGCGCGGCGAGCACGAGGCAGAGCAGGGCGCCGGCGTTGGCGAGGAGCGCGAGCAGCAGCGCGGTGCGGAGCCCGAGGGTGTCCGAGAGATGCCCGATGGTGTAGGGCCCCATCGCCAGTCCGATGAATGCGTTCACCAGGAGGTAGGCGGCGGAGGCCGTGGCCCGCATGCGCGGTAGCACCAGGTCCTGCACGGTCGCGGCGCCGACGCCGATCCACATCGAGCCCGCCGCCGCGAGCGGGAAGTTGAGCGCGATCGCGAGCCCCGTGTCGGTCGTGGTGAGCATCCACGGCAGGATCGGCAGCGGGAGCGCCGCGGCCGCGATCGCGACGAGGAGGCGCCCGCGCGGGTCGCGGCGCCGCCACGCGTCGCCGAGGATCCCGCCGAGCGCGATGCCGAGCCAGCCCGCGGCCGCGGCCGTCCCGCCGAGCGCCAGGCCGGCGCGCTCGATCGGGAGATGGTGGACGCGCAGGAAGAACGGCGTCGTCCAGTAGCCGACGCCGTAGCCGGTGAAGGCCAGGAGCGCGAGCCCGACGCCGGTCCAGCGCAGCGACGGGGTGCCGAGGATCAGCGCCGCCGCGGGGCGGTCGCGCAGCGCGAGCGACTGCGCCCACGTGACCGCTGCGTAGAGGCCGATCGCGAGCGCGGTCCACTGCGCGGTGTCGCCCGTGGCGCGGACCAGCGCTGCGCCGGCGGCAGCGAGCGCGAGCGCGGCGCCGACGTTCGCCGCGATGCGGCGGCGGCCCGCGCCGGCGCTCGCCAGGCGCGCGATCCCGAAGGGCGGGATCACGGCGGCGAGCTCGCGCGCGAGCTCGGCGACTGGCGCGGGCGGAGGGCCTGGAGCGGTGGCGATCCCGTCGGCCGCGCCGCGGCGCGGCTCGCGCAGGCTCCGCACCCAGAGGGCGAGCGCGAGGCCCGGCAGTCCCACCGCGAAGAATGCCACCTGCCAGCCGCGCAGGCCGAACGGGGCGGTGCCCGCCGCGAAGGCGCCGTCCCAGCGGTGCACGACCTGGCCGCCGATCATCAGCCCGAGGCCCGCTCCGAGGTAGATGCCGCTCGAGTAGAGGGCGAGCGCGGTCGCGCGCCGTGCGCTCGGGTAGTAGTCGGAGAGCAGCGAGAAGGCGGCGGGGGAGGCGCCCGCCTCGCCCACGCCGACGCCGAAGCGCGCGGCCGCGAGCTCCGGGAAGCTGCGCGCCAGGCCGGACAGCGCGGTCATCGTGCTCCACACCGTGAGCGAGAGCGCGATCAGCGAGCGGCGCACCCAGACGTCGGCCAGCCGTCCGAGCGGGATGCCGAAGAGCGCGTAGAAGACGGCGAACGCGGTGCCGTAGAGGAAGCCCATCTGCGCGTCGCCGAGCCGGAGGTCGCGCTTGATCTCCTCGTTCAGGATCGAGAGGATCTGGCGGTCGACGAAGTTGAGCACGTAGACCAGGACCAGGACGCCGAGCACGTAGTGCGGGTAGCGCCCCGGCTCCGTCTCGCGCTCCACGCTACGCGAACCTGCGTCGCAGCCAGTCCAGCAGGATGCCGTTCAGCTCGTCCGGCCGCTCCTGCTGTGTCCAGTGCCCGCAGCGGCGGATCAGCACGGTCTCGAGGTCGCGGCACAGCGCCGGCATGCCGCCCGCCATCTCGGGCCGCAGCACCGGGTCCCACTCCGCCGTCACCATCAGGCAGGGCACGTCGATCGGTCCGGCGCCGATCGACGGCGCCGTCTCCCAGTTGCGGTCGAAGTTCCGATACCAGTTGATGCCGCCGCGGAAGCCCGTGCGCGCGAACACCGACGTGTAGTGCGCGAAGTCCTCCGGCGTCCCGATCGGGTCGCCCATCGGCTCGAGCTCGGCGAGCCGCCGGAACGGGTTCATGTCGAAGTCCGAGCCCATGCGCTTGGCGACCTCTTCGAAGGGGACGCCGCCGCGCAGCAGCCGCTCGAAGACGAGCCCGGGGTTCGTGTCGAGCACGGCCTCCGCCACGCCGGGCTTCTGGAACCAGAGGATGTACATCTTCTCGTCGACGCCGCCGACCATGGCGCGGAAGAGCTGCGTCGGCGGCATCGGCGAGCGCGGGAGCAGCGGCGTGTTGACGCCGACCACGCCGGCCACGCGCGCAGGGTGCAGGTACGGCATCGCCCACACCACGAAGCCGCCCCAGTCGTGCCCGACGAAGACGGCCCGCTCGACGCCGAGTGCGTCGAGCATGCCGACGAGGTCGCCGCACAGGTGGTGGATGTCGTAGTCGGGGATCGCGGCCGGCGCGTCGCTTGCTCCGTAACCGCGCTGATCGGGCGCGATGGCGCGGAAGCCGGCGGCGGCGAGCGGGCCGATCTGGTGCCGCCACGAGAAGGCGAGCTCCGGGAATCCGTGGCACAGCACCACGGCAGGGCCGCTTCCCTGCTCGTGGACCGAGAGCGCGATGCCGGGCTCGGTGCTGCCGTCGGGAAGCCGGAGCGGCGGGAGCTGGATGCGCCGCGGTGTGGGCAGGGTCATGGGGGGTCTCCCGTGGACGCGGCAGTATACACGCGACCCCGGCGCCGCCGTCGAAGCGCGCGCGGGGGCTACTCTCGCGGCGATGTGCCCGCCTCCGGCCCACGTCGCCGTCCGCGAGATCACGGCTCCGCCGGCGTGGCCGGCGCTCGTCGAGCGGCTCCGCGAGACGAGCGGCTTCTGGCTCCTCGAGAGCGCGCTTCCGGGCGAGCCGCTCGGACGCTTCTCGTTCGCGGGCGCGGCGCCGTGGCAGGTCCTCCGGGCGCGAGGAACGCGCATCCGCATCGACGGCGCGGCGGGCCGGCGCGCGCTCCGCGGCGATCCGCTCGCCGTGCTGCGCTCGGTTCTCCACCCGCCGCTCGCACCCGACCTCGGCGCCGAGCTGCCCTTCGTCGGCGGCGCGGTCGGCTGGCTCGGCTACGAGGTCGGCGCGCGCGCGGGCGGCGCGCCGCCGCGCGTCGCCGACGATCTCGGCCTCCCCGAGGTCGCGCTCCTCTTCGTCGACCGCGTGCTCGCCTTCGAGCGCGCGACCGGGCGCCTTCGCGCCACGGCCGTCGCCCCCGGTGATGGTGCGCACGAGCACGCGGAGCGCGCGGCGGAGCGGCTCGCCGCGCGCGTCGCGCGCGGCGAGCCGGATCCCTTCGACGCAGGCCCGCGCCAGCGCGCGCCGCGGCCGCGCGCCGCGGCGTCGTGGCCCGAGCCGCTTCGGCTGCGCGACGCAGCGACCAGCCTCGAGCTCGGCGCCTTCTTCGACGAGGCGGGCTACCAGAAGGCCGTCCTTCGGATCCAGGACCAGATCCTCGCCGGCGAGGTCTACCAGGCGAACCTGACGCACCGGCTGCACGCCGCCACCTCGGCCGAGCCGTGGGCGATCTACACGGAGCTGCGACGGAGGAACCCGGCGCCCTTCGCGGCCTACCTCGAGCTGGCCGAGGGCGCGCTGATCGGGAGCTCGCCCGAGCGGTTCCTGCGCGTCGACTCGGACGGCGGCGTCGAGAGCCGGCCGATCAAGGGCACGCGGCCGCGCGGCGCGAAACCCGCCGAGGACGAGGCGCTGCGACAGTCGCTCGCCGCCTCGGAGAAGGACCGCGCCGAGAACGTGATGATCGTCGATCTCGTGCGCAACGACCTCGGGCGCGTGTGCGCCAGCGGCAGCGTCGCCGTGCCGGAGCTCTTCGCAATCGAGCCCTACGCCACGGTCTTCCAGATGGTGTCCGCCGTGCGCGGCCGGCTTCGCCCCGGCTGCGACGGCCTCGACGCCGTCCACGCGGCCTTCCCGCCGGGCTCGATGACGGGCGCTCCGAAGCGCGCGGCGATGCGGCTCCTCGCCGCACTCGAGCCGGTGCGCCGCGGCGTCTACTCGGGTGCGCTCGGCTGGTTCGACGTGCGCGGCGGGCTCGATCTCGCGGTGGTGATCCGCACGATCCTGCACCGGCCCGGCCACGCTTGGCTGCACGTGGGCGGCGGCATCGTGCTCGACTCCGACCCGGCGGACGAGTGGGCCGAGACGCTGGCGAAGGCACGGGCTCTGCTCGACGCGGTCGCGCACGCGTCCGCCGCGGTGGGCTAGCATGCCCCGCGCTCTCGGGAGGTAGCGATGGCAGGACCGCTCTCCGGCATTCGCATCGTCGAGATCGCGGGCATCGGGCCCGGACCGTTCTGCGCCATGATGCTGGCCGATCTCGGCGCCGACGTGATCCGCGTCGACCGGGCCGAGCGCGCCCGCGCGCCGCGCCTGCCCGGCCCCAACCTGGATCTCCTGAACCGCGGGCGGCGCAGCGTCGCGGTGGATCTGAAGAGCGCGGCGGGCGTCGAGGTCGTGCTGCGGCTCGTCGACCGCGCCGACGCGCTGATCGAGGGCTTCCGGCCGGGCGTGATGGAGCGCCTCGGGCTCGGCCCCGAGGTCTGCATGAAGCGCAACCCGGGCCTCGTGTACGGGCGCATGACCGGGTGGGGCCAGGACGGGCCGCTCGCCAAGGCGGCCGGGCACGACATCAACTACATCGCGCTCTCGGGCGCGCTGCACGCGATCGGGCGGGCCGAGGGTCCTCCCCCTCCGCCGCTCAACCTCGTCGGCGACTTCGGCGGCGGCGGCCTCCTGCTCGCCTACGGCATTGCCTGCGCGCTCGTCGAGCGCGCGCGCTCGGGCCGCGGCCAGGTCGTCGACGCCGCCATGGTCGACGGGGCCGCTGCGCTGATGGCGATCATCTACGGCGCGCACGCGGCAGGCTGGTGGCGCGACGAGCGGCAGGCCAACATGCTCGACGGCGGCGCCCACTTCTACGACAGCTACGAGACGAAGGACGGCAAGTACGTCTCGATCGGCTCGATCGAGCCGCAGTTCTACGAGCAGCTCCTCGCGCTCTCCGGTCTCGCGGGCGAGGAGCTTCCCAAGCAGATGGACCGCAGCGGCTGGAAGCCGATGAAGAAGCGGCTCGCCGAGATCTTCAAGACCCGCACGCGCGACGAGTGGTGCAAGATCATGGAGGGCACCGACGTGTGCTTCGCGCCGGTGCTCTCGCTCTCCGAGGCGCCCGAGCACCCGCACATGAAGGCGCGCGGCACCTTCGTCGAGGTGGAGGGTGTGCGCCAGCCCGGGCCTGCCCCGCGCTTCAGCCGCACACCGGGCGCCATCGAGCGGCCGCCCGCGCATGCGGGCGAGCACACCGACGAGGCGCTCGCCGACTGGGGCTTCGGCCGCGACGAGCTGGCGCGGCTGCGCGAGAGCGGAGCGATCGCCTGAAGCAGACCGCCTGGATCGCCGCTGGGCTCGCGATCGCGCTGGGCGGCTGCAAGCCGCACGCGCCCATCGACCGCTCGGGGCCGGTCGCGGACTGGCCGAGCTGGGGCGGCGATCCGGGCGGCATGAAATGGTCGCCGCTCACGCAGATCACCGCGGCCAACGTGGGGGAGCTCGAGCCGGCCTGGATCTACCGCCACGGCGACGTGTCGGACGGCACGCACGAGACGACGCGCACGTCGTTCAACGCAACGCCCATCGAGGTCGACGACACGCTCTACTTCTGCACCGGCCTCAACCGGGTGATCGCCCTGGATCCGGAGACCGGCGCCGAGAGGTGGAGCTTCGATCCCAAGCTGAGGCTGCGCCGGCTGCACGGGCCGTACCCGATGGTGTGTCGCGGCGTCGCGCACTGGGCCGGCTCGCCCGCCGACTCCGGCGCCTGCCGGCGCCGCATCTTCACCGGCACGATCGACTCGGAGCTGATCGCGCTCGACGCCGAGACGGGCAAGCCGTGCGAGGACTTCGGCGATCACGGGCGGGTGTCGCTGCGCGAGGGCGTCGGCGAGGCGCCGCCCTGGGAGTATTACGTCACCTCGCCGCCGCTGGTGGTGCGCGACGTCGTCGTGGTGGGTGCGCTGATCTCGGACAACCTGCGCACCGATGCGCCCGCGGGCGTGGTGCGCGCCTTCGACGTCCGCACCGGCCGCCTGCGCTGGGCCTGGGATCCCATTCCGCCGGACCGCCCGCGGCCGCCGCCCGGGCAGTACACGCTCGCGACGCCGAACGTGTGGTCGATCATGTCGGCCGATCCGGAGCGCGGCCTGGTCTTCCTGCCGACCGGCAACGCCGGGCCCGACTACTACGCCGGCGAGCGCCACGGGCTCGACTACTTCTCGAGCTCGGTCGTCGCGCTCGACGCCGACACCGGCACGCTGCGCTGGTCCTTCCAGACCGTGCACCATGACCACTGGGACTACGACGTGCCCGCGCAGCCGGCGCTGTTCCAGGTCGAGGGCGTGGGGGGCGGCGTTCCCGCCGTCGCGCAGATCACCAAGATGGGCCACCTCTTCCTGCTCGACCGCACCACCGGGCAGCCGCTGTATTCCGTCGAGGAGCGGCCGGTGCCGCAGCGCGGCGCCGCGCCCGGCGACGTGCTCGCGCCGACGCAGCCCTTCCCGACCCACCCCGGCCCGCTCGCGCCCGAGACGCTCACCCCCGACGATGCATGGGGCTTCACGCCGTGGGACAAGGGGAAGTGTCGCGAGATCATCGCCGGCATGCGGTCGGACGGCATCTTCACGCCGCCCGGCCTCGAGCCCTCGATCCAGTATCCGGGCAACGCGGGCGGCCCCAACTGGGGCGGCGTCTCGATCGACCCGCGGAGCGGCGTGCTCTTCGTGAACTCGATGCGCGTGCCGAGCGTGGTCCAGCTCCTGCCGCGCGCGGACTTCGACCGCCTCGACCCGAGCTCCGTGCACTACCCCGAGATGCTGGATCCGATGAAGGGAACTCCGTACGGCCTGCGCATCTCGCCGCTGCTCGGTCCGCTCGGCGCCCCCTGCAACCCGCCACCCTGGGGCGTGATGACGGCCGTCGACCTGCGCTCCGGCCGCGTGCTCTGGGAGTCGACGCTCGGCACCACGCGCGACAAGGCGCCCTTCCCGATGTGGCTCCCGCTCGGCGCGCCGAACCTCGGCGGCTCGATCGCGACCGCGGGCGGCGTCGTCTTCATCGGCGCCACCACCGACAAGTTCCTGCGCGGCTTCGACGCCGCGACCGGCGCGGAGATCTGGCGCCAGCGACTGCCCTTCACCGCGAGCGCGACGCCGATGACGTATCGGCTGCGCAAGGACGGCCGGCAGTTCCTGGTCGTGTCCGCGGGCGGACACGGCTGGTCGGAGCCCGGCGATGCGCTGATGGCGTTCGCGCTGCCGGACTAGGCGCGCTACGTCCGGTCCCCGAGCTCCGAGAAGCGATACCCCACGCCGCGCACGGTCTCGACGCAGTCCTTGGCGTCGCCGAGCTTGCGGCGGATCGACTTCACGTGCGCGTCGACCACGCGATCGCTGTGCGCCGACTCGGGCCCCCACACCGACGTGATGAGCTGGCGGCGGGTCACGACGCGGCCGGCCTGCCCGATCAGCGCGGCCAGCAGGCGGTACTCGCGCGGCGTCAGATCGACGCGGCGATCGCCGACCAGCACGCTGCCGTCGGCCGCGCGCACCGAGACGAGGTCGTGCGCGACGGGGTCGTACTCGCCTCGCTCGCGGACGCCGCCCGCCCCCCCGCTGCGGCGCAGCACGGCGCCCACGCGCGACGCCAGCTCGCGCGCATAGAAAGGCTTGGCGAGGAAGTCGTCGACGCCCGCCTCGAACGCGAGCACGCGGTCGATCTCGCTGGCGTGGTCCGTGACCATGACGAGGCCCGTGTGCCCGAGCGCCGGGTTCTCGCGGAGCAATCGGCACAGGCCGAGACCGCTCACGTCCGGCAGCGCCAGCTCGAGGGCGATCAGGTCCGGCTTCTCGCGCGCCGCGTAGTCGAGCGCCTCGCGCGCGCTGGCGACGCTCGCGATCTCCAGGAGCGGGCTCGCGAGGCTCGAGGCGATGCGCTCGCGCCACAGCGCGTCGCCATCCACCACGAGTATGCGCCTCGAAGAGCCCATGACGGGGGTGCGCATACGAGAGCCGATTCGTGCAACGGATCCGTGAAGGGAGCTTGAACCCTCGATGGCAAAACCGGGAAGAAGCGCCCGACCCCGAAGCGTCCCCGAATCGTGACGGCGCTCGCGGCACCACTCCTCCAGACTGCGCGCGGGAAGGGGAGGGTGCGATGCCCGACGGCGTCGACCTCGAGAGGGTTCGCCTCGCGGTACGCGGCGACGCGGGAGCGTTTGCGGAGCTCTACGAGCTCGGATTCCACTGCGTCTGGGCCTTCGCGGCACGAGCCGGCGGGAGCCGGGAGGCGGCCGAGGATCTGACGGAGGCGATCCTGACGCGGGCGTTCGAGAGCCTCGGCGGCTTCGAGGGGACGGAGACGTGGTGTGCCTGGCTCGGCGCGATCGCCCGCCAGGTCCGTGAGGAGATCGAGACGTCCCGCGATCTGAAACGGCGCTCCTCCGTCTAGCATCACGGCTGCGACGGAGATCTTCGCTGGGGAGCGTCCCTGCGGTTGGTCCGCTGCTTGCACGACGAGCCACGCGGCGAGAGGTGAGGCATGGACGGTGGCATCCGACCCGCGATCTGGATCGCGACGATCCTTGCGCTGCTGGCAGCGGTCGGGGTCGTTCGGCTCGTGCTGCCGGGGTACGGCGACGAGCCGCACCGGCAGCCAACGCGCGTCGCGTCGCCCGATCGAAGCCAGACGGCCGAGGTCTCTGCCGCGGCGGGCGTGCACCCCGCGGCCGCGTTGCTGCCGGCTCCCCCCGTACCGTCGCGCGGAGCGCCGGCACCACGCAGCGATGTGACGACACAGGCGCTGGCGTCCGCCCAGCCGAGCGGCACACGAGCGCAGGAAGGCGGCACGAGAGCGCGCCTGCGCGGCTCGGACTCCCGCGCCGTCTCCGATCTCCGAATCCTCGAGGACGAGGCCGCGCGGCGCGCGGACGCGCTCGGCATCGCCGTACCGGCTGCGACGCAGGCACCTGCCGCCGGAGGCAGCTCCGCGGCAGCCAGTGAGCTGACTCCCGACGACACGCATCGCGCCGCGGCCGCCGACGCCGTTCTCGTGCAGTACCTGATGGAGGACGCCTACCGCGGAACGGAGTTCCCTCTCGGATATCCGGCCGAGCAGGTGACCCGGTCCGCAGCGCAGAGCCTCGTGAGCGGCCTATCGCCGGAGATGCGGGAGTCGATGCTCCAGGTGGCGCTCCAGACGCTCGGTCCCGATCGCATCGGACCCCGGTTCGATCCGTACCAGATCTGGGAGGGGACGATCCTGCCCCGATAATGTGAAGAAGTCGGACCGGAAACGTCACATTCCGCTCACCGAACGCACGGGCCCGGTGGTTACCCTTCTTCCGCCCCTGAACGGAGGCCCCCGTGGAAGGTCACGAGTCCGCCGTCGTCTTCGCGCTGAAGCACATGACCTCGGAAGGCATGGTCACCTTGACCCTGCTCGCCCTCATGTCCTTCGCGTCGTGGACGGTGATCGTCGGCAAGGCGCTGCGGCTGCGGAAGCAGCGCCGGCTGGCCTCGGAGTTCTACAAGGCCTTCGCGGCGACGGACGACCCCTTCGAGCTCCTCGCCACGGAGGGCGGCGAGGGCGACCAGAAGAGCTCGGTGTACGAGGGCGCGCCCCCGTTCACGGTGTACGCGTTCGGCTGCCGCGAGATGCAGGACCAGCTCGTCCGCTTCGCCCCCAAGGAGAAGACCAACGGCTCGCGCAGGGCGCCGCACAAGGTGCTCTCCGCGGTGCGCGCCGCCATGGAGCGCGGCATGGGCGACGAGCAGGTGCGGCTCAACGCAGGGATGGTGATCCTCGCGCTCGCGATCTCGGGCGGCCCCTTCGTGGGCCTCACCGGCACCGTCTTCGGCGTGATGGAGGTGTTCTCCGGTGTCGCGCAGGCCGGGCAGGCGAACCTCTCGGCGATGGCGCCCGGTGTGGCCGGCGCCCTCATCAACACCGTGCTGGGTCTGATCGTCGCCATCCCCGCACTCTTCGCCTACAACATGCTCTCGACCCAGATCAACGCCATGGTGCTCGACCTCACGAACTTCGCCTCGGAGCTCGAGGCGACGTTCACGATCGATTACCTCGCCGCCGGCGGCGCCGAGGCCGAAGGCGCTCGCCGCGAGCTGCCCGACTCGTCGCTCGCGACTACGCACTGAGAGGCTCCCCATGAAGGCACCGAGCAAGGGCGTCATCGCCGACATCAACATCACCCCGCTGCTGGACCTCGCGTGGGTCCTGCTCGTGATCTTCATCCTCACCACGACGGCGCTGGTGCAGGGTATCGAGGTCAAGCTGCCCGAGACGGCCGACCACAAGGAAGAGGTCCAGACCGAGGTCGCGACGGTCGCCGTGGACCGGGCGGGCAAGATCTTCCTGAACGACGAGCCGATCGAGCTCAACCAGCTCGAGGAGAAGCTGCGGCTGTTCAAGGCGGCGAACCCGAGCCTTCCCGTGATCCTGCGCGCCGATCGCTCGCTCGTGTACGACGAGGTCGTCCAGGTGCTCGACGCCATCAAGAGCGTTCCGGTCGAGAACCTCGCGCTCGCGACGGAGGCCAAGTGAAGCACCACGGCGCAATCGGGGCCTCGCGCGGCGGGGGCGGCATCGACTTCGGCCGCGTCTTCCTGATCGTGATCGGCATCCACGCCGCGATCGGCCTCGGCGTGCTGTGGATGGCGAAGACCGACGCCGGCCGCCAGTTCGCGAAGACCTACAACATCAAGCTCTTCCAGCCGCCGAAGCCGCCGGAGCCCGAGAAGAAGGTGGCCGACGAGCCGCCGCCTCCGCCGCCGAAGGTCGAGAAGCCGATCGAGGCGCCGAAGGTCGCTTCGGCCGCCCCGAGCGGCCCGGCGGCGCCGTCGATCGGAGGCGGTGCGATCGGCTCGAGCTGGGGCGGCAAGTTCGCCGGCGGGAACTTCGACGGCCCGGAGGGAGCGTTCCACGCCGGTGTCACGCGGCTCTTCCGCGAGGCCTACCAGCAGCCCAGCACCAGCTTCGGCGCCGCCGAGATCGAGCTCACGGTCTCGGGAGCGGGCGCGGTGCAGTCGTTCCGGCTGGCGAAGTCCTCGGGCGACGCGGCCGACGACCAGGCGCTGCTCGAGGCCGCGCGGAAGGTGCAGACGCGCGGTGTCCCCGCGCCGCCCGAGAACAAGCCGCGCGAAGTCACGGTGCGCTTCCTCCCACACTGAGAACGAGGTCATGCGGTCCCTCCTCCGCCATCCGCCCTCGCGCCGACGGCGACGCGCCATCCGCAGGCTGCTTCTGGCGTTCGGCATGCTGGTCGCCGCCGATCGCAGCGCGCTGGCCAATCCGAACGGCGGCCTCGTGCGCGGCGGCGTCGCGACGATCACGGGGCAGGGCACCGGGCGCGTCGACGTCACGCAGAAATCGCAGTCCGCGGTGCTCTCGTGGGAGCACTTCGACATCGCGCCGGGCGAGGTCACCAACTTTCACCAGCCCAACGCCAGCGCGACTGCCATCAACCGGATCCTGCAGCAAAACCCCTCGCAGATCCTGGGCTCGCTCAACGCCAACGGAAACGTCTACCTGATCAACCCAAACGGGTTCCTGTTCGGCGCGACGGCCAGGATCAACACGCACTCGTTCGCGGCGATGACGGGGATCGACGCCGACGGCGTGAAGAAGCTCTCCGGCGGCTACGACGCCTCGGCCACCTCCGCGCCGGGTGCGGCGATCGAGAACCACGGCGTGATCACCGCCGGCGACGGCGGCTTCGTCTACCTGATCGCGCCGAAGGTGGAGAACGGCAGCGACGGCGTGATCACCACGCCGCAGGGCGAGGTGCTGCTGGCCGCGGGCGCCTCGGTGACGCTGACCGACGACCCGACCGGCGTGGGCCTCGGCATCCGCTACACCGCGCCGGGCTCGGCGGGCGGCGAGGCGGTGAACCTCGGCAAGCTCGTCGCGAACGGCGGCTTCGCGCGCATGCGGGCCGACTTCGTGCGCCAGTCGGGGGTGGTGCAGGCGAACGCCGTCCGCGAGCACGCCGGCAAGATCGAGCTCTACGCGACCACGAGCCTCTCGATCGAGTCGGGCAGCGTGACGGAGGCGACGGGCGGCAAGCGCAGCGGCCCCGGCGGCGAGATCACCGCGTTCTCCGAGGGCGACGCGCAGGTCGCCTCGGGCGCGCTCGTCGACGTCTCCGGCGGTGTCAAGGGAGGCGACGCGGGCAGCGCGGAGCTCAGCGCCAAAGGCAGCCTCGCGCTCGGCGGCACGCTGCGCGCGGGCGCCGCGGCCGGCTCGAAGCGCGGCAAGATCACGATCGACCCGACCGTGCTCACGATCCCGAGCGGCGTCGACCTGAAGGGCGCCGGCTCGATCGTCGCGGAGGCGACCCAGCGCATCGACGTGGCGCCGAACGCGGTCGTGAACCTGGCCGACGACACCCAGGCCGGCGACGGCAGCGCCGACCGCCAGAGCCTGACGCTGCGCTCGGGCGGCGACATCAACTTCGGCAACGGCGCCGAGATCGTGGACGACGGCAGCGGCGCGGGCGGCCAGAAGATCTGGGACGTGAGCCTCGTCGCGGGCGCGGATCTCTCGAGCCCGAACCTGCTCGCGCTCGCGCCAGGCACGCTCGGCTCGATCTATCTCTCCGGCGCCAACTACAACGCCAGCGGGACGTTCCTCTCGCTCGAAACCAACAACGGGGAGGTGTCGCTCACGCACGGGGACATGACGGTGCGCGCGACGGCCGACCTCGTGGTGGGCGACGGCGGCGGGCTCGTAGACCAGACGGGCAGGATCGACGTCCAGGTCGGGCGCGACGTCAAGTTCCGCGCCGGCAGCCAGACCAACGACGGCGTGATCCAGAACGGCTCGGGCGACATCTCGATCATCGCCGGTGGCTCGGTGCTGCTCGGCGAAGGCCCGAACGTGCAGGGCAACGCGGCGATCCGCACGGTCGGCGTGATCGGCACCGACGCGCAGGGCGATACGACGATCTCGGACGGCGGCAGCATCACGATCCAGGCCGGAGGCGACGTCGACGCGGGCATCGGCGATCGCTGGCTCGAGCCGGGTCCCACCTTCAACCCGCAGAGCCTGCTCACGGCCATCGGAGATCCGACGCAGTTCGGGCTGCCGGCCGACTACGTGCCGCCGGACTACGACCCGATGCCCGTCGTGCAGCAGGGGATCCTCGGCATCGGAACCCAGGCCGGCGGTAGCGTGACGATCGTCGCCGGCGGGAGCGTGCGGACGGGCGTCTCGAACCAGAACCGGAGCGGTGCCACGGCTTCCGGCCTCGGCACCCAGTACGACGGCAGCCACATCGGCGTCTTCGGGGTCCCCGTGACCCAGGTGATGGACCCGATCTTCGGGGTCGAACGCAACGTCCCGATCGCGGGCGCGCCGCAGGGCCAGCTCACGGTGGTGGCCGGCGACGAGATCGAGGGCAACTTCATCACGCGCACCGGCCTGGCCACGCTGCGCGCGGGCTACAGCCTCGCGAGCGGCGTCACGCCACAGACGCTCGATCCGGCGCACATCGACAGCCAGCTCGTCGACTCGAGCGCCGCGCAGGGGGATCCGACGCAGGGCTGGTTCGGCACGCTCGCGCGGCCGGTCACGGTGGACCTGATCGATGCGTCGGTCGACGCGAGCGGGCGCAACGGCGTCGCGATCCGCGCCATCGAGAACCCCTCACTGGTGTATCCGCCGGCCATCAATGGGACGAGCGCGGTCCCGACCTGGGACGGCAGCGACTACGCAGACCTGCGCTCGAGCCACGGCGACGTGCTCCTGGTGGGCAACGACATCAGCCTGCCGACCCAGGCCTCGCAGACGCCCCAGTCCAACTCGCTCGTGCGCGTGCTGCCGCCGAACGTGAGCATCGAGACCGACCGCGGCGATCTGGTGCTGCTCAACGACTTCACGCTCTATCCCTCGACCAACGGCGGTCTGAGCCTCCAGATCGGGGGCCAGGTGCGAACGGCGAACTTCTCCGGATCCAACGCGGCGATCCTCGACCTGAGCGTGCTCACGTTCGGCGCGAGCGGGAACGTCGCATTCAACCTGCCGGCGGGAACGAAGCTCCGCGATCCGGTCACCGGGATCGAATTCACCCTCAAGTCCCAGGTCCAGGTGAACGTCCGGGCGCCCGCGGTGCAGGCGAAGGGCACCGTGGTCTTCACGGTCGACCCCGCCTATGCCGGCAAGCCGGTGGTCGTGCCGGCCGGGACGCGCGTTGTCACGCCCTCGGGTCAGGTCTATCAGGTCACGCAGGACGCGATCCTGCCGCCGCCGTCTCAGCGCCTCTCCCAGGGGACGGTGACGATCACCCGCGCTCCCGGAGACGAGCTCACGGCGCTCCAGGTTCCGGACGGAGCGCGCTTCGTCGGTCCCGGAGGCGCGGTATTCCTCACGACCACCCAGGTGAATCTGCTGCCGGGCCAGGTCACGGCATCGGTGTCCGTCGTCGCGGTGACGCCGGGCGTCGACGCCCCCGCCTTCGGGCTCGCGCTCGCGAGCCCGATCCCGGGCATCGGAGGCGCCACGAACCTGACGCCCACGACGCGACCGACGGCGATCAGCGCCACCGTGCTGGCCGTCGACGCGGGCAGCGAGGGCAACACGCTGGTGTCGCATCGGGTGACGTCGCTGGTGAGCCCGGTTCCCGGGATCGAGTCGGTGACCAGCCCGGGCCAGATCTCGGGCGGCGTCGACCTCGCGGTGAACGGCGTCGGCGTCGGACCTCCGAGCACGACCGGCAACTCGCCGATGGCGACCGCGCAGACGCTCGGCCCGGCCGGCGACCTGCCGGCGGGAACCCGGCTC
This sequence comes from Myxococcota bacterium, assembly GCA_035506135.1. Lineage (GTDB taxonomy): Bacteria > Myxococcota_A > UBA9160 > UBA9160 > PR03 > DATJPY01. The sequence continues at coordinate 25,915 of DATJPY010000004.1, forward strand.
GTGCTCGAGAATCCCTCGGTGCTGCCCAAAGGCGTCAACCCCTCCGACCTCCTGATCACGGTGGACCAGCTCGACCCGAGCACGCTGAACCTGATCCAGCCCGCCATCTACAAGACGCTCACTCCCGGACAGAACGGCCAGCTCCGTCCCGATCCCGATCCCGGCATGGTCGCCACGCCGCCGCCGAGCTCGATCTGGGTCGGGGCCTCGACGAGCGCCTCGCTCGTGCAGTCCGATGCCGATCCGAACATCGACGAGCGCGACCTCAGCGGGAGCTTCGACTACGCCGCCTACCTCGCGAACTGCCACTCCGGCCTCGCCTGCGAGCAGGGCAAGTTCGGCACCGGTCCGACGCACGCGGACGACCCCACCCGCTCGAACCTGCGCGCCCTCGGAGGCTTCGACCGCGTCGAGATCCAGCTCGCGAAGCCCGCCTTCGTGCTGACCGGCGATCCGGGACCGGACGGGATCTTCGGCACCCCCGACGACGGCAACGGCGGCTCGCTCGTCGACTTCGCGCTGCTCACCCAGAACAACAAGGCGAGCGACGAGACGCTCGTCTGGGTACCGATCGGCGACGCGGACTTCGGCTCCGTGAGCCAGGCTCCCGGGGTCCCGCCGAATCCGTTCTCGGGGATCCGGGTGGCAGGACCCGGAACGGCGAAGCTGCTGGTTGGCGTGCTGCCCAACGCGCCGCAGATCGACCAGAACGGCAATGGCGTCATCGATCCGGAGGAGAGCACCGGGGACCGCGACGGGCAGCCCGGCGTGTCGGCGAGCGAGTGGCTCGGTCCGCCCGCCGCGTTCACCGCCCTCGACGACTCGCAGCGCGTCTTCAACCTGGGCTCCGGGCTCGAGCTCGGCCCCGGCGCGACCTTCAGCTCGCGGCTCGTGATCGAGGGCGGCGGCGACGGTGTGCTGACTCCCGCCGAGGCGCCCTACGTGCCGAGCGGACGCGGCGGCAAGATCGTGCTCGCCGGCGCTCCCGCCGGGGTTCCGGCAGCGCAGCTCCCGGTGACGCTCGGCATCAGCGCGACCGGAAACGTCTTCACCCCCTCCGGACAGCAGCCCGTGCTCCCGACGAAGAGCGCCGATCTCTGGGTCGTGGCGGCCGGCGACATCGACCTCAACACCCGCGGCTCGATCGAGAACGACCAGGGCGGGCGGCTCGTGGTCGAGAGCGTCGCGGGGGGAATCGACGCGGGCAATCCGCCGCCCGGCTACACGGGAGACCGCGGGATCGTCACGCTCTTCCGTCCTCCGGGCTTCGGCCAGCAGGCGGTCTCGACCACCGGAGGCGGGTCGATCGGCATCGACACCGACTCGGACTTCTCGGTGGGCGGCCTCGCGCTGGTCTCCCTGTCCGGCGGCAACATCGACGTCTACAGCCGCAGCGGCTCGATCGACGCCGGCGTGGGCTCGGAGTTCGAGAACCCGAACGTCAGCGTCACCGCCTCGGGCACGGTCCTCGTCAACTACCTCGGCTCCGGGATCGCCGCGCTCGGCGGAAACGTGAACCTGCACGCCCACGAGGACGTACGGATCGGCGCGGGCATCACCGGCGCCGGCATCACGATCGACGCGGGGCAGAGCATCCAGGCCGGCTCGGGGAGCGTGAACGCCAGCGGGAACGTCAATCTCAGCGCCGGGCAGTCGATCCAGGGGTCGTTCAGCTCGAGCAGCGGCTCGATCAACGTCTCCGGTGGGACCGTCGGTCAAGGCGCAAACATGTCCGCGGCGGGGATCGTCGCGGGCGCCGGCGCGGGCGTCGGGTCCAACACAGGCGGTGGCAAGGTGAGCGCCGAGCTCAACAACCTGAGCGACCGCGCCGCCGAGACCGCGTCCGGCGGCTTCCAGACCGCGTCCGCCCTCGCCACCGGTGCGAGCCACGGGGTCGTGATCCAGGTGACGTCCCACGTGATCGG
>DATJPY010000005.1:0-52651 GCA_035506135.1 Myxococcota bacterium
CATCAGGATCTTACCCGAGCGAACCAGCTCGCGCAGACCGAACGGGCGCAGCAGCGCGATGAAGGCGTCGAGCTTCTCGCTCGAGCCGAACACGCGCAGCATGAGCGACTCGTGGCCGTAGTCGGTGACCTTGGCGCCGAAGTTCTCGGCGATCTGCAGGATCTGCGTGCGGTCGGCGAGCTCCGCCTTGAGCTTGACCAGCGCGATCTCGGTCTCGTAGGCGTCGTGGCCGGTATGGTCGACGGCGTGCACCACGTCGACCAGCTTCGCGAGCTGCTTGATGATCTGCTGGAGCGTGCTGCGATCGCCGCGGCAGGTGATCGTCATGCGCGAGAAGTCGCCCTCCGCGGTCGGCGAGACGACGAGGCTCTCGATGTTGTAGCCGCGCCGGGCGAAGACGAGCGCCACGCGCACCAGCACGCCCGGCTTGTTGTTCACGTAGAGCGAGATGGTGTGGACGTCGTCCGCGGCGGCGCGCAGGACGGGCTCAGGTGCTGCCAACGGGCTTCTCCAGCTTGCGCTTGGGCGGATCGATGATCATGTGCGACACCGGCGCGCCGGCCGGGATCATCGGGAAGACGTTGTCCTCCTTCATCACCTCGGCCACCACCACGGCGGGGGCATCCTTCACTGCGCGCGCGGCCCGCAGCTTGCGGTCGATGTCGGCCGGCCTCCCGATGCGGAAGGCCGCGATCCCGTACGCCTCGGCCAGCTTCACGAAGTCGGGGTTGCCCTCGAGATCGACGCCCGAGAGGCGGTTCTCGTAGAACAGCTCCTGCCACTGCCGCACCATGCCGAGGTAGTTGTTGTTGATGATGAGGCAGCGGGCAGCGACCTTGTGGACCGCCGCCGTCGCGAGCTCGGCCATCGTCATCTGGAAGCCGCCGTCGCCGACCACGGCCCACACCTCGGCCTCGGGACGCCCCAGCTTGGCGCCGATCGCCGCCGGCCAGCCGAAGCCCATCGTGCCGGCCCCGCCCGACGTGATCCAGTGTCGGTTGGCGGTGGTCTTGCAGAACTGCGCGGCCCACATCTGGTGCTGGCCCACGTCTGCCGTGATCACCGCCTTTCCCTCCGTGAGGTGGTGCAGCCGGTCCAGCACCTGCTGGGCGCGCAGGCCGCCCTTCTTGGGATACTTGAGCGGATACTGGCGCCGCCAGGCGGCGCACTGCTTGAGCCACGCGGTCGTGTCGCCCGGCTCGACGAGCGGGAGCAGGTCCTCGAGCACCAGGCGCGCATCGCCCTCGATGCACAGGTCGGGGCGGATCACCTTGTTGAACTCGGAGGGGTCGATGTCGATGTGGATCTTCCGCGCGCGCGCGCAGAACTCGTCGACCTTGCCGGTCACGCGGTCGTCCCAGCGGGCGCCGATCGCCATGATCAGGTCGCAGTGGATCACGGCCTTGTTGGCGTACGCCGTGCCGTGCATCCCCATCATGCCGAGGTGGAGCGGGTGCGTCTCGTCGGCGGCGCCCTTGCCGAGCAGCGTGTTCACGATCGGCGCCCGCAGCCTCTCGGCGAGCTGCATCACCGCCTTGCCCGCGCCGGAGATCACGGCGCCGTGTCCGACGTAGAGCAGCGGGCGCTCGGCCTCGCGCAGCATGCGCGCGGCGACCTCGAGCGCGGCGCCGTCGCCGCGGCCGGGCACGCGATAGCCGGGCAGGTCGACCGATTCGACGAAGGGCGCGTCGCAGGGCGCCGAGCTGACGTCCTTCGGCACGTCGACGAGCACGGGGCCCGGGCGCCCGCTGGTCGCGAGGTAGAACGCCTCGCGCAGGACGCGGGGGATGTCGCGCACGTCGCGGACCAGATAGCTGTGCTTGACCACCGGATAGGTGATGCCGGTGACGTCGGCCTCCTGGAAGGCGTCCTTGCCGAGATTCACCTGGTTGGTCTGCCCGGTGATCACGACGATCGGCGACGAGTCCATGAGCGCGGTGAGGAGCCCCGTCACCGTGTTGGTGGCGCCCGGACCCGACGTCACCAGGACGACGCCGGGGCGCCCGGTGGCGCGGGCGAAGCCGTCGGCCATGTGGGTCGCGCCCTGCTCGTGGCGGACCAGCACCAGCTTGATGCGCGAGTCGACCAGCGCGTCGAAGATGGGGATCGCGGCGCCGCCCGACAGCCCGAAGATGTACTCGACGCCCTCGCGCTCGAGGCACTGCACCAGCTTCTCGGCACCCGTCGGGAGCTTGGCGGACATCGCGCGGATCTCCTCAGAGTGGGCGCAGGATAGAAGAGGGCGTTTCCGGGGGCAAATCGACGGTCTCATCGTCGATCCGGCCGGAAAGACGCTGTTCCACCGGATAGATCATCCAAGCGAGCGCATCGCGCTCACAGGAAGAGGCGATTCGCTGAGGTGATTAGAATGCCCCTAGGGGGATTCAGTCTGAAAGCACGAAGCCGACCGGATCGCTCAGGGCCGCCTCGGCGCGCAGTCGCTCGCCGAGCGCGGCGGCGCGCTCCGCCAGGAGCTCGTTGCCGATCACGGCGTCGAGCGCCTCGGCGAGCGGATCGCGCGAGAGCCGCGGCCGATGGATCGGACCGGGCCCGAGCCCCAGGACCTCCACCCGCCGCGCCCAGTAGTGCTGGTCCCCGAAGTGCGGGACGAGGATCTGCGGCACGCCGGCGCGGGCCGCGGTCGTGGTGGTGCCGGCCCCGCCGTGGTGGACCACGGCGGCGACGCGCGCGAAGAGCGCGGGGTGCGAGACGGTTCCGACGGCGATGGCGCCCTCGGGCATCGGGACGTCGCCGAGCCCCGCCCACCCGGTGCCGATCACGAGCCGCGCACCGACGCTGGCCGCCGCCTCGAGCACCAGCCGCGTGGTCGCCGCCGGATCGGGGTCGGGCATGCTGCCGAAGCCGACGTAGACCGGTGTCGGCCCCTGCTCGAGGAACGCCTCGAGCTTCGGAGGCAGCGGCTGGATGTCCGCCGGGTGCAGGCAGGGGAGCTGACGCACCGCCACCGGGAGGTCGCCGGGCAACGGCGCCAGCTCGCGGTCGGCGGCGAGGATCGGGCGCTCGGTCGTGATGTGCTGCCAGGCGTTCGCGAGGGGCGCGAGGCCCAGCGCGGGTCGATGGCGGTTCAGCAGGCGGCGCAGCCAGGCGTCGAGCAGCGGGACGCTGATCCTCCAGCTCAGGCGGTTCACCCAGCGCGGCAGCGCCTGCGAGGCCACGAGGAACGAAGGGTGCTCCGCCGAGGGAAAGAGCGCCGGACAGTAGGCGACGTATCGATAGGGGATCCCGTGCAGCTCGGCGCAGCTCGGAGCCGCGAAGGCGAGGCTGGCGCCGAGGATGAGCTCGCTGTCCGCGGTGGCCTCGGGAAGGCAGGCGAACTGCGCCGCGATGCGCTCGCCCAGGGTGCCGATCGCCTCGGCCGCGGCGCGGGACGTCCCGCGGGTCAGCCTGCTGGCGTGCGCGACCAGGAGGTCGCGGAGCGGCTTGCCGATTGCGACGAAGGGAAGGCCGCACGCCGCCGCGTCGTCTGCGAAGTCCGGCGCGGCGAGGAGCCGGACCGCGTGGCCCGCCACCCGTAGACGGCGCGCGAGCTCGAGCATCGGGTGGACGTCGCCGCGACTTCCCTCGGCGACGACGGCGATCCGCATGGGCCTCCCCGCTGGCGCCGTCCTTCGACCGGAGGGTCGGGCGCTCCGCGTCATGCTCGCATCGCTGGATCGCGCCGCGCGCTTGAGCGGCGCAGGCAGGAGTCAGGCCCAGGCCCCCGTCCGCCGATCAGGAATCCGACCGCGCGCGCGTGCGGATCGGGAGCCCGCCATCCATGTCCGAGGCCGACATCGATCGCATCCGGCTGCTGGTGGTGGAGCCCGACCGCGCAGGTGGCGCGCGCCTCGCCGAGGAGCTGCGCGCGCGCGGCCTCGACGTGGCCCACTGCTCCGACGTCCTCGACGCGCTTCGCCGTCTCCGCGAGCGCGGTGCCGACGCCGTCGCCCTCGCGACGCCGCTCGCGGATGCCGACTGGATCGCCGCGGCCGCCGCGCTGAAGGAGGGGCCCGCGGCGCCCGCGTTGCTCGTGCTCGACGGGACGGGACAGGGCGCCGAGCTGGCTCGCATCCTGCCCGCGGAGCGCGCGCCCGACGCCGTGCTGGCGAAGCCGGTCGCCGCGGCGAAGCTGCTGATCGCGCTGGTCGACGCGCTCCAGTGGCGGGACGCGCGCGCCGAGCTTCCGGCTGGGCCGACGTTCCCGGAGCTCCTGGTCGCGCTGCACGAGGCGGGGGAGACGGGCGTGCTCGAGGTGCGGGCCGACGGGCTCTGCACCCGCATCGCGATGCGCGCCGGCGCGCCGTGCTTCGCCGATGGCGGCGCGCTGCGGGACACGCTCGGGCGCATGCTTCTCCGGCACGGCGCCATCGGCGAGTCCGACTACCTGCGCGTGATCGAGCGCATGACCGAGCGGCTCATCGAGAACGAGGCGACCCGCATGGGCGAGGTGCTGGTCGAGCTCGGCCTGCTCACGCAGGACGAGGTCTTCGCGGCGCTCTCGGCGCAGGTCGTCGAGAAAGTCGTGGGCTGCTTTCGCTGGCCGCGCTTCGCGCATCATTTCGAGCCGCGAGACGCGCTGTCGCCCGACGTGGCCGACTTCCCGAGCGTGCCGGTCGAGTCGCTGGTGCTGGCGGGTTTGCGCGCGCACTTCGGCCGCGAGCGGCTCGAGCCCTTCCTCGCTCCGCACGGCGCGCGACGCCCGCAGCTTCGCATGCCGCCCGCCGAGGTCGCCGACCGCTTCGAGCTGAGCGGCGCCGAGCAGCGCATCCTGCAGGCGATCCGCGGCGAGCAGACGCTCGACGCCGTCCGCGCTGCGAGCCCCCTCGACCGCGTCACGACGGCGCAGATCCTGGCCGCGCTCGCGATCTGTCGAGCCTTCGCGTGGAACGATGCGCCGCGCGAGCGGGCCGCCCCCGCGCAGAAGCCGCGCGCCGCGTCCGTCGCCCCGCCGCCGCGCCGGCCCGCACCGGCGGCGCCGGCCGGTGTCCCGTCCGCGCCGCGCCCGCCGCCCAGCTTCGCCGGCGCATCTCCGCTCGCGCAGCTGCGGAGCCAGCTCGCGCGATCCGGACGGCCGTTGCAGGGAGCCCCTCCGGATCCGCGCAGCCTCCACCTCGAGGCCGAGCGCAGCTTCCGCCAGGGCCTGGCCTTCCTGGAGCAGCCGGCGATTCCCGGCGCGCTGCGCGCCTTCGCGCGCGCCTGCGAACTCGTCGGCGACGAGCCGGAGTACCGCATGTTCGAGGCCTGGGCCGGATACCTGAACGAGCGCGAGGACGACAGGCGCGCGCTCGCGCGCGCCAAGGCCTCCGCCTGCGCGCAGCGCGTTCTCGAACGCGACCGCGACTCGGTGCGCGCGCACGCGATCCTGGGTCAGCTCGCCTGCGCGGGTGGCGATCTCGACGACGCGGAGCGCCACTTCGCCGTCGCGCTGCGCCTCGCGCCGGACGACCGCGACGCGCAGCGCGGCATGCGCCAGGTCGAGCGCCGGCGGCGCGGCGAGGTCGGGAAGTAGCTCGGCTCGGGCCTAGGAGGCCCTGCGCGGCTTCGCGAGCAGCGGCGCGAGATGACGTCCGGTGTACGAGTCCGTCTCGGCGGCGACCTGCTCGGGCGTTCCCCGCGCCACGATCCGGCCGCCGCCCGGTCCGCCCTCGGGGCCGAGGTCGATCACCCAGTCCGCGGTCTTGATCACGTCGAGGTTGTGCTCGATCACGACCACGCTGTTGCCGGCGTCGACCAGGCGCTGCAGCACCGCGAGCAGCTTCTTCACGTCGTCGAAGTGCAGGCCCGTGGTGGGCTCGTCGAGCACGTACAGGGTGCGGCCGGTGGCGCGCCGCGCCAGCTCGCGCGCGAGCTTGATGCGCTGCGCCTCGCCGCCCGAGAGCGTTGGCGAGGGCTGTCCGAGCTGCACGTAGTCGAGCCCTACGTCGGCCAGCAGCTCGAGCGGCTCCCGCAGCTTCGGGTGCGCGGCGAAGAGCTCCTGCGCCTCGCGCACGGTGAGGTCGAGGACGTCCGCGATCGACCGATCCCGATAGCGGACAGCGAGCGTCGCCTCGTTGAAGCGGCGCCCGCGGCACTCCTCGCAGCGCACGTAGACGTCCGGAAGGAAGTGCATCTCGATCTTGCGGACGCCGTCGCCCTGGCAGGCCTCGCAGCGGCCGCCCTTCACGTTGAACGAGAAGCGCCCCGGCTTGAAGCCGTGGACGCGCGCGTCCGGGAGCTGCGCGAAGAGGCCGCGGATCTCGTCGAACACCTTGATGTAGGTGGCGGGGTTGCTGCGCGGCGTGCGACCGATCGGGCGCTGATCGATGTGGATCGCCTTGTCGAGCTGCTCGGCGCCGAGCAGCGCGCGGTGGCGGCCGACGCGCTGGCCCGAGCCGAGCAGCCGCCGCGCCAGCGCGGGATGCAGGACGTCGTTCACCAGCGTCGACTTGCCCGCACCCGAGACGCCCGTCACCGCCACCAGCACCCCGAGCGGCAGCTCGACGTCGAGGTCCTGGAGGTTGTTTTCGCGCGCGCCGAGGAGCTTCAGGGACCCGCCCGGCCGGCGTCGCGCGCGCGGCACCTCGATCCGGGCGCGTCCCGCCAGGTAGGCGCCGGTCAGCGAGTCCCTGGAGCGCGCCAGGCTCGTGGGCGTGCCGGCGTGGACGATGTGCCCGCCCTGGACGCCGGCGCCGGGACCGAAGTCGATCACGTGGTCGGCGCTGCGGATGGTCTCCTCGTCGTGCTCGACGACGACCACCGTGTTCCCGATGTCGCGCAGGTGCAGGAGCGTGTCGAGCAGGCGCCGGTTGTCGCGCTGGTGGAGCCCGATCGAAGGCTCGTCGAGGATGTAGATCACGCCGGTCAGCTCGGAGCCGACCTGGCTCGCCAGCCGGATGCGCTGCGCCTCGCCGCCCGAGAGCGTCGGCCCCGCGCGATCGAGCGAGAGATAGGCGAGCCCGACGGCGGCGAGGAAGTCGAGGCGGCTCTGGATCTCCTTGCGCAGCTCGGCGGCGATCTGCGCTGCGGCGCCTTCGAGCGCGAGCCCCGCGAAGAACGCACGCGCGTCCGCGATCGTGAGCCGCGACAGCTCGACGATGCTGCGCCCGCCGACCCGCACCGCCGCGCTCTCGGGCCGCAGCCGAGAGCCGTCGCAGCTCGAGCACGCCGTGTCCGCCAGGAACTGCGCGTACCAGCGCTTGGCGCGCTCCGAGCCCGTGTCGCGGAAGCGCCGCATGAGCCGCGGAAGCACGCCTTCCCAGCTCATCGTGAACGTGGCCTTGCCGCCTCCGGTCCCCTTCCACCGGACGGTGTACTCGCGATCGCCGGTTCCGTGCAGCAGCGCCGCGCGCTGGCCCTTCGAGAGGGCGCGGACGGGAACGTCGAAGGGAATGCCGAGCTGGCGCAGGATCTGCGCGCGCAGCCCCGACCAGCTCGTCTTCTTCGAGATCTCCTTGCCCCAGGGTTTGATGGCGCCCTGGTCGATGCTGAGCGAGTCGTCCGGGATCACCAGCTCGGGATCGATCTCGACGCGGGAGCCGAGGCCGTTGCAGTCGACGCACATGCCCTGCGGGCTGTTGAAGGAGAAGCCCTGCGGCGTCGGCTCCGGGAAGGAGAGCCCGCAGTGCGCGCAGGCCATCTTCTCGGAGAAGACGCGATCGCCCGCGTCGAGCTGGGCGATGAGCGAGCCGCCGCCGGCGCGCAGCGCCTGCTCGACGGAGCCGACCAGGCGGCGCCCCGCGGTCGGACCGATCACGAGGCGGTCGACGACCACCTCGACGTCGTGCTTGCGCCGCTTGTCGAGCGCCTCGATCTCCTCCGCGGCGACCACCGCGCCGTCGACGCGCAGCCGAACGTATCCGGAGCGGCGCAGCTCGGCGAGCAGCTCGCGGTGCTCGCCCTTGCGGTTCACCAGCACCGGCGCGAGGAGCTGGACGCGCGTGCCTTCGGGCAGCGCCGCGAGTTCCTTCGCGATCTGCTCCGCCGACTGGCTGCGCACCGCGCGGCCGCAGCGATGGCAGTGCTGGATCCCGACGCGCGCGAACAGCACCCGAAGGTAGTCGGAGATCTCGGTGATGGTGCCGACGGTCGAGCGCGGATTCGTACCCGTCGTCTTCTGCTCGATCGAGATGGTGGGCGAGAGCCCGCGGATCGTGTCGTACTTCGGCTTCTCCATCTGCCCGAGGAACTGGCGGGCGTAGGCGGACAGCGACTCGACGTAGCGGCGCTGCCCCTCGGCGTAGAGCGTGTCGAAGGCGAGCGAGGACTTGCCCGATCCCGAGACGCCGGTGAGCACCACCAGCTTCTTCTTCGGGATGCGGACGTCGATCGCGCGCAGGTTGTGCTCGCGCGCACCCTTGATCAGGACGTGGTCGAGCTCCATCGGAGGGGCGAGAATAGCGAGCGCTCCGGCGGCGGCCCAGCGTATCCTTCCCCGGTGGCCGCGCGCGAGGTCGCCGCGATCGCGCTCGTCGCCGCCGCGCTGGGCGCCGCGGCATCGGATCCCTTCGCCGAGCAGCGACTCCGAATGGTGTCGGAGCAGATCGAGGCGCGTGGGATCGACGACCCGCGCCTGCTGGCGGCGCTGCGGGCGGTGCCGCGCCACGCGTTCGTGCCCGCCAGTGAGCGCGCGCACGCGTACGAGGACCGCGCGCTCCCGATCGGTCACGGACAGACCATCAGCCAGCCGTACGTGGTCGCGCTGATGACGGAGCTGGCGGCGCTGCGGCCCGGCGCGCGGGTGCTGGAGGTCGGCACGGGATCGGGATACCAGGCCGCGGTGCTTGCGGAGCTCGCCGGCTCCGTCTACACGATCGAGATCGTGGCGCCGCTGGCGCGCCGCGCCGCCGCGGTGCTCGAACGGCTCGGCCATCGGTCGGTGCACGTGCGAACGGGCGACGGCTACCGCGGCTGGCCGGAGGCGGCGCCGTTCGACGCGATCCTGGTGACGGCCGCCGCGCCGCGCGTCCCGCCCGCGCTGCTCGAGCAGCTCGCACCCGACGGCCGCCTGGTGATCCCCGTCGGCGGCGGGGAGCAGGCGCTCGAGGTGCACCACCGCACCGCGCGGGGCTTCGAGGTGGAGCGGGTGCTGCCGGTACGCTTCGTCCCGATGACGGGTGAGGTGCGCCGCGCGCCGCCCTGAGGCAGGCTTCGCGGCAGAGGAGCCGGCCGTGGACTACGAGCAGATCCGGGTCGAGTCGCGCGACGGTGTGTCCCTGGTGACGCTCCAGCGCCCCGAGCGGCTGAATGCGTGGACGCCGGCGATGAGCGTAGAGCTGGCGCACGCGATCGCGGCCGCCAACGGCGACCGGTCGATCGGCGCCATCGTCCTGACGGGCGCCGGGCGCGGCTTCTGCGCGGGCGCCGACATGGAGGCGACCTTCAGCGAGCGCCTCGCGGGGCGCGATCCGGGGGGTGACACCGCGGAGGGTCAAGGCGGGCTGCCCCGCGGCCTCGACTGGGTGGGCCTGGTGCGCCACTCGAAGCCGCTCGTGGCGGCCGTGAACGGCGCCGCGGTCGGAATCGGCCTCACGATGATCCTGCCCTTCGACGTGATCGTCGCCTCCGAGACCTCGCGCCTCGGCATGTTCTTCATCAAGATGGGGCTCGTTCCCGAGCTCGCCAGCACGCACTTCCTGGTGCAGCGCATGGGATTCGGCCGCGCCAGCGAGATGTGTCTGTCGGGCCGGCTGTACGGCGCGGCGGAGGCCTACGAGAAGGGGCTGGTGGATCGCCTCGTGCCGGCCGACCAGCTCCTGCCGCAGGCGCTCGAGCTGGCGCGCGAGATCGGCGCCAATCCGGGGCCGCAGCTGCGGATGATCAAGGAGCTGCTCTCGCGCAACGGCTCCGCGACCGACCTGGCCGACGTGCAGCGCTCCGAGACCGCTCTCCTGCGCGCGTGCTGGAAGACGCCCGAGCACCGCGAGGCGGTGGCGGCCTTCGTCGAGAAGCGCGCGCCGAACTTCCGCGGCGCCTCATAGCCGATAGGCGCGCGCGCGCTCCTCGACGTACGTGAGCAGCCCGGCGAGGGCGTCCGGGGGTACCTCGTCGAAGCGCACGCCCATGCCGACGGGTGCGTTCGGGCGCCGCAGGTTGCCGGGCACGTTGTTCCACATCACGCGCCCGTGCAGAACGGTCTCGCCGCCGGGGAGCGTGAGGAAGACCTCGACCGGCCCCCCGCGCAGCGCCGGCCGCGGCGTCACCAGATAGGCGCCGCCGGCCGAGATGTTGTAGACGAGCGCCGCGCGCTCTCCCGTCTTGGTGACGACGCGCGCGCGCAGGTTCGAGGGCACGCGCTCCTCGATGCGCGGCGGCTCGTCGCGCCCGACGTGGTGCGCCTCGTTGATCACGAAGCGCAGCTCCTCGTCGGTGAAGGGCTCGAAGAGCGCGAGGCTCACGCCGGCTTCGCGCAGCGCCGCGACCTGGTCCGGCTCTGGCCGCCGCCCGTACGCGATCCACTGGATCCCTCCGCGCGGCGCGCCGTCGGCCAGGTCCCGGAGCGCCTGGCGCACGTCGGGCAGCCGATGGTCGGTCGAGATCAGCGCCGTTCGGATCGACAGCGGGGTCGCGTTCTGGGCGCGGAGGGCCCCCTCGAGGTCCTCGGCCCGCGTGCTGCGGTAGTTCATCAGCAGCACGCGGCCGGCGAGGATGCGCGTGCGCTCCTCGGGCCCGAGGATCAGGACCAGCTCCCGCTCCGACATGGGGACCCCACCTCAGCGGGTCGCATCGGCGGCTCCGATGCGCAGCTTGACCGGCCGCGGGCGTCAGCGGGGGCGGGCGTGGTGGTCCGCCAGGATCTGGGCGACGCAGCCCGTCAGGCGCTCGGCCGTGGGCACGTGCAGGAACTCGTCGGGTCCGTGGGCGTTGGCACCCGGCCCCAGCACGCCCGTGATCGCGAACTGAGCGGCCGGGAAGCGCGCCCCGAGCATCGCCATGAAGGGGATGGTGCCGCCTTCGCCCATGAACATCGCCTGGCGACCGAACCAGCTCCGCGACGCGCGCTCGAGCGAGGTCGACAGCCACGGGGCCAGCGCCGGCGCATCCCAGCCGGCTGCCGGATCCTCGGGCTCGAAGTGGACGTGCGCGCCGTGCGGAGGGTCGGCCTCGAGGAGCTCACCCATCCGCCGGGTCGCGGCCGCGGCGTCGATCGACGGCGGCAGGCGCAGGGAGAGCTTGAGCGCCGTGGCGGGGCGGAGCACGTTTCCGGCGCCCGCGGGCGCGGGAAGGCCCTCGGCACCCGTGACCTCGAGGAAGGGACGCCAGGTGCGGTTCAGCACCCGCTCGGTGTCGGTGCCGGCGAGCGGCACGGCGCCACCGACGAACGGAAAGCGGCTCCAGTGCCCGGGCCCGAGCACGCGCGCCGCGGCCTCGGCCTGCGCCGAGCGCTCAGGAGGGATCGGAGCGTGGAACGCGGGCGGCCGCACCGCGCCGGTCCGTTCGTCCTCGAGACGCGAGAGCAGGGCCCGCGCGATGCGAAAGCTCGACGGCACGACGCCGCTCGCGTCGCCGGAGTGCACGCCCTGCGAGAGCACCTCGACGCGCAGCAGACCGGCGGCGATCCCGCGCAGGGAGGTGGTGCACCAGAGCTGCTCGTAGTTGCCGCAGCCCGAGTCGAGGCACACCACCAGGCTCGGGCTCCCGATGCGCGCGCGCAGGTGGTCGATGTAGAAGGGCAGGTCGTAGCTGCTGCTCTCCTCGCAGGCCTCGATGACGACGGTGCAGCGCGCGTGCGGCACGTCCTGCTCTCGCAGGCTGCGCAGCGCGGCGACCGTGGCGAAGACGGCATAGCCGTCGTCGGCGGCCCCGCGCCCGTAGAGGCGATCCCCGCGCCGCACCGGACGCCAGGGTCCGAGCCCTTCGGCCCACGGCTCCATCTCGGGCTGCTTGTCGAGGTGCCCGTACAGGAGGACGGCGTCGTCGCCGCGACCCTCGAGCTCGAGGAACAGGACCGGCGTTCGTCCCGGCAGGCGCACCACCTCGACGCGCAGCCCGTCGATCGGCTGCGCGCGGCACCAGCGCTCGGCCAGCGCCACCGCGCGATCGAGGTGCCCGTTCGCCGCCCAGTGCGGATCGAAGTGCGGCGACTTGCACGGGATCGCGATGTACTCCGCGAGCGCCGGCAGGATCGAGCTCTCCCACCAGCCGGCGATCGCGCGGCGCGCCCGTTCGACGTCGATCACTTCGGCACGCCCTTTCCGGCGTCGACTAGCGCGCGGAGCTCCTCGAGATGCTTCGTGACCGACGCCGGCGCGTGGACGCCGGAGGAGCCCGTGTAGGCGAGCAGGGTCTGCTCTTCGAGCAGCGCGAACGCGGGCTCCGCGAACGGCTGGTCAGGTGCCATGCGGATCGCAGTCTCGAGGTACACCTCCGCCTGCGGCTCCCAGTACATCTCGCCGAGCTGCGTCTCGGCCACACCGAGCAGGTAGTAGGCCTCCGCCTGATCGCGCTTCGACGTGGGCTTCGCCTCGAGCAGCCGGTACAGGATGCTCGAGGCCACCACGTCGTGGACGAGCCCCCTGCGATCCGCGGGATAGGGGACCAGGTGCTGCGCCTCGTCGATCAGCCTTCGCGCCGTCGCGAGGTCGGGAGGCGCATCGGCGAGAGGCTGGAGCTGCGGGAGCGCCTGCACCCACTCGTCGACATCGAGCCGCAGGCTGCGCCAGACGTCGGGGCGCCGGGCGAAGCGCTGGAGCACGGGGACGGGCCGCTGGTAGTCGCCCTTCACGCGCACCGCGACGATCAGGTAGTCCGTGAGCGGGACCACCATCTCGGCGGGGCTCACCTGCGGATCGGCGAAGAGCGCCTCGTAGGCGGCGAGCGCCTCGTCGAACTGGCGCGTCGCCACCAGGAGGCGGACGCGCTCGGCCATCGGCATCGCGTTCAGCGCGCTCTTGTCGACGAAGTGCTGCGAGAGCGGCGAGTCGCCCGGGCTCGGCAGCCGCGTGTGGCAGGCGATGCAGTTCTCGGTGGCCTGCTGCACCAGAAAGGCGGCGCTCTCGGTGCGGCCCTCTCGATAGCGCTCGAGCGCGTCGCGCGCGTCGGTCGCCAACGAGCTCCCGATGTAGCGCCGCGCCGCATCCTCCTCGCGCGCGTGCTGCGCGACCTGGTCCGCGTGCTCCGCGAGCGACTCGAGCGCGGCCAGCACGGCGGCGCGGTTCTGCGGCGAGGCGAAGCGCTCTTCGTTGGTGCTGAGCGGGAGCAGCACCTTCATGCTCGCGAAGATCTGCTTCATCGCGGCGCGGGTCTCGTCGCGCTCGGTCGAGGCGCCCGCCGGCGCGGCCAGCCCGAGACATGCACATAGGGCGGCCAGCGCCCTGCCTCGTCGCACCATGATCGTTCCTCCCGGCTGCCGCGCGCAGGCTAGCTCTCGCCGCGCGCAGAGCCGCTCGATCGGCTCAGGAACGCAGGGCGAGCGACCAGCTCGCCGCGAGGAGCGAGAGCGCCGCGGCGCCGGCGGACCCCTGCAGGACGGGGCTCGCCCGGCTCCATCCGAGCCGCGTGGCGGTGATCCCGAGCGCGGTGCCGATCGCAAGGCCGCAGGCGTGCGCCCAGAGGTCGACGTGCTCGCCCTCGGTCCCGATCATCGCCAGCAGCGCGAGCGCGGCGGCGGCGGGCGTCCACGCGCGGCGGCCGCGCGCGCCGAGCGCGCGACCGCGCACGAGGGCGCGGCCGGCGAGCAGGCCGAGCGCCCCGAAGACCGCCGTCGAGGCGCCGATCGAGAGGTGGGGCCCGCCGCGGTGGATCCACGCATTCGCGAGGTTGCCGCCCGCGCCGGCGGCGAGCACGAGCGCGCCGCCGAGGCCGAGCCCGAACGCGCGGAAGACGCCGGCGAGGAAGAGCGCCCCGGCGATCGCATTGCCCATCACGTGCGCCGCGTCGTCATGGAGGGTCAGCGCGGTGACGGCGCGCCACGGCTCGCCGCCGACCACGCGCGCGGCCTCGGCGGTGCCGCGCGCGAACCAGGTGACGGCGGGATCGGCGGGTCCCGTCCAGAGGAAGAACGCCACCAGCACGGCCGCGACCGCGATCGCGTGTCGCGCCGCGAGCGGGTCGAGCGTCGGATCGGGGCTCGCGGCCGCGGCTGCCGCGGCCGCGCTCTCGCGCCCCTCGCGGTCCCAGGCGTCGAGCAGCGCGGTCGCCCGCTCGACCTCCGCCTCCGGCACCGAGAGCGAGAAGCCGCCGCGCGTGCCGGCCAAGCTCGGATGCAGGCCCTCCGCCGCCAGCACGAGCGCCCATTCGTCGGCCAGGGCACGCCGTCGCGTCGTGCGGATCGCGACCTCGCCATCCATGCGGCGAGGATCGCACAGCGCTCCGCCGCGCCTCAGGCGGAGGCGGAGAGCGCGTCGGTCTCGACGTGCGCCGGGAGCTGCGCCAGGAAGCAGGCGCCCGCCTGTGCGCCGCTCAGGAGCTCGAGCATGCCGCCGTGCTCGCGCACGATGTCGAACGCGATCGAGAGCCCGAGCCCGGTGCCCTCGTCCGGGCCCTTGGTCGTGAAGAACGGATCGAAGATGCGGTGGCGCAGGCCCTCCGGCACGCCGGGGCCATCGTCGCTCACCATCACCTCCACGACGTCGACGAGCCGGCGCGTGCGCACGGTGATGCATCCCTGTGCGCGGCCGGCGAGCGCCTGCTTGGCGTTCACCAGCAGGTTCACGAAGACCTGTGTCAGGCGCTGGGCGGAGCCGCGCACGGGCGGGAGGCCCTCGGCGAGCCAGGCCTCGAGCGCCACGCCGCGATGCGGGTGCAGCTCGGCGAGCCGGATGGCCGCCGTCACCACGGCGTTCACGTCGACGGGCCCGAGCTCGTCGCTCGGAACGCGAGAGAAGCGGCGCATCGAATCGACGATGCGGCCGATGCGCTCGATGCCGTCGATGCACTCGGCGATCACCTGGGGCAGCTCCGCCAGCTCGAGCTGCTCGTTCTCCGACAGCTCCGGAGCCGGATCCGCCAAGCGCTCCGCGAGGCGCGCCAGGTGGCTCAGGTTGGCGTTCACGAACGCGAGCGGGTTGTTCACCTCGTGCGCGATGCCCGCGGCCAGGCTGCCCACCGTCTCGAGCTTCTGGCTCTGCCGCACCAGCCGCTCGTAGCGCCGCTCCTCGGTGCGGTCGCGCAGCACGGCGAAGCGCCCGATGGTGCCGATCTCGGGATCGCGCAGGCACTTCGCGGTGACCTCGAGCCGCCGATCGTCGCGCGTGACGACGTCGGCGGGCGACAGCGTGGCGTCGGGCGCCAGGGCCTCGAAGGCCGCGGCGATCGCCTCGCCCGCGGCCGCGTCGGCGGCGGGCGCCGCGATCAGCTCGGCGAGGCGGCGGCCCCGGATCGCCGGAAGCCCGCGCGCCAGGATGCGCATCGCGGCCGGGTTGGCGTCGAGCACGACCCCGCTCTTGTCGGCGATCAGCACGCCGTCGCGCAGGTGGTCGATCACGTCGCGCCAGGCGAGGGGCAGCGCATCGAGCAGCTGGTATCGGAAGATGCAGACCGTGAGGATCGCGAGCGAGCCGCCGAGCACCGCGGGCGTCGGATCGTAGGCGAACGGCAGCACGTGGAAGACGTAGAGCGCGCTCGCGAGCGTGGGCAGGATCGCTGCGCTCGCCGTGAGCGCGCCGCGGCCCCAGGCCTCGTGGGTCATCATGCGGCGGGCGGCGAGCAGGAAGAAGGCGACGCCGATCAGCACGAAGGGATAGCCCCAGGCGAGGTAGGCGTAGAAGAGGGGACCGCGCTCGCTGCGAAACTGCGTGAAGCTGCTGAAGAGGAGGTGGTGGCTCTGGTTGGTGGCGACGGCCAGGAAGGTGAGCACCGAGGGAGCGAACGCTGCGATCGCGATCGAGGGACGAGCCTCGAGCAGGGGCACGCGCGCGTAGCGGGCGCCGAGCAGGAGCCAGAGCGGGGGCAGCGTCGCGATGCCGATCCACGAGAACACGAGCCCCGCGAAGGCACCCTCGTCGCTGGCGGCGGAGAAGCGCCAGATCACGCCGGCCGACCACGCGAGCAGGGAGCCGAGGAGCGCCAGCAGCGGCATCCGCAGCGGGGTGCGCACGGGGCGCAGGGCCACGTACGCGGCGACCGCCGCGGCGAGCAGGAGGGTGATCGCAGCCTGGATGATGGCGCCGAACATCCTCGGCCCTCATCGGCGACCCGCGCGCGCCTTGTGAGCCGCGAGGAAGCGCCCCGGCTCCACCTCCTGCACCCGCCCCTCGCGTCCGAGGCGCACCAGGTGCTGGGCCATGCTGCGCGCCTCGACCGCCTCGGCGAAGGGGACCTCGTCCTGCGGCCGGTACACGAAGCGATGGCGGGCGATCTCGGCGAGGCTGTGCGGCGTGTCGCCGAGGTAGTCGAGCAGCCGACGCTCGCGGTCGGCGATCACCGCCTCGAAGCGGTCGAGCCGCTCGAGGAAGACCTCGCGCGAGTCGATCACGCCGACGTGGTGGAATGTCGCCCAGTGGCGCGGGGCCAGCGGGCGCAGCCGCGCCAGCGTGCGCTCGAAGTCCTCGAGATCGGACCACGCGTCGCCGTAGTAGGGGCCGAAGCTCGAGAGGTCGACGTCGCCCAGGTAGAGCACGCCCTCGGGCTCGATCCAGAAGAAGGAGTGGCCGCGCGTGTGGCCGGGTGCGTGGATCACGCGGATCCGCGCGCCGCCGAGCTCGAAGACGTCCCCGTCTCGAAAGGGGACCGCGTCCAGACGCGGCTCGAAGTGGAACTCGTCGACCACGACGCGGCGGAACGCGGCCCCGATCGGACCGGCGTAGCCGTAGATCGCCATCAGCCCGTCGAGCGAGCGGATGCCCGGGAGATCGGCCTCGTGCAGGTGCCAGGGTGCGCGCGGGAAGAGGTGGTTGCCCGCGATGTGGTCCTCGTGACAGTGGCTGTTGAGGACGCGATCGACCGGGGGCAGGGCGTCCCGCCGCGGCAGGAGCCCGAGCGACGGATCGATCGCGACGCGCTCGTCACGTCCGCCGACGAGCAGGGTGTTGCCCTGCGGGTACTTCCCCCCGCGTGCGCCGAAGAGCACGGTGACGCATCCGATGCGGCGCTCCGCGAGCGCTTCCACGGCGCCACGGTAACCGCCGACGTGATTGTTTTCGAGGCAGTCAGCAGCCTCCCGCGCATCCGCGAGCGTCCTGCACCGGCACGCACCTTGCTCCTCCGTTCAGCGCCGCAGCGCCGGCTGCCGATGAGAGGGACCATGGCCGGCTCCGCTTCGCGAATGCAGTGGCATCGCCTCCAGGTAGAGCGGGTCGTCTGTGCCTGGTGTCGCTTCCCGATCGCGTCGATCGAGCGACCGCGCCGGAGCCGGCCCGAGGTGAGCCACGGCCTCTGCCGCCCGTGCGCGAATCGGCTCGCCTCCCGGCTGCGGACGCCCTGAGTGATGAAGTTCGCTCGGCTTCGCCTCGCTGCGCGCGCCCTTCGGGCGCTTGCGGGAAGGTTCCAGGCGATCCCACAGCCTCGGAGGCGACGAGTCAGAGAGCCGGTTAGCCTGGGTCCCCATGAGCGCGGACGATCTCTCGTGGGGCGCCTTCAGTGAAGCCGGCCCCTGGCGTGTGGACCCCGGCCAGATTCCCTGGCGCAAGGGCGTCGACGCGCTGAGGGCGGCCGTCCAGGCCGAGGTGCCCGACTGGGTGCGCCCGCGCCGCTTCCCGCCACTCGGGCGCTTCGTCTCCGCGGGCACCGCCGTCGGCAGCGCGCTCCTCGGCTGGCGGCTGCGCGAGTACCGGCGCGGCGGAGAGGCCTCGCGCGCCGGCCTCTCGCGGCGGCTGCGGCGCGCGTTCGAGCGCCTCGGCCCCTCCTACATCAAGCTGGGACAGATCGTCTCGTCGGGGCAGGGCCTGTTCCCGCCGGAGCTTGTCGCCGAGTTCCGCCAGTGCCGCGACCGGGTGCCGCCAGAGCCCTTCGACCACGTCTGCCGCGTGGTCGAGGAGGATCTCGCGCGCCCGCTCGACGCAGTTTTCTCCCGCTTCGAGCGCGAGCCGCTCGCCTCCGCGTCGATCGCACAGGTGCACGTGGCGGAGCTCCGCGGCGACGGCACCGAGGTCGTCGTCAAGGTGCAGCGCCCGCAGGTCGCCGAGCTGGTGCGTCGAGACCTCGCGGCGATGGCCTGGATCGCGCCGTGGCTGGTGGGGCGCATCCCGGTCGCGGCGCTCGCCAACCCGCCGGCCCTCGTCGATCTCTTCGGCGAGACGATCGCGGAGGAGCTCGACTTCCGCCTCGAGGCGGCGAACATGCTCGACATCGCGCGCGTGCTGCGCGATGCCGGGCAGACGGTGGTGGTCGTGCCGCGCCCACACCCCGCGCTGGTGACGCGCCGCGTCCTGGTGATGGAGCGCCTCGAGGGCTTCCACTACGACGACATCGAGGGCATGCGCGCGGTCGGCATCGATACCGCCGAGGTGATCCGATCGCTGCTGATCTCGTTCCTGGAGGGCGCCATGATCTACGGCGTCTTCCACGGCGACCTGCACGGCGGTAACCTCTCGGTGATGCGCGACGGGCGCGTCGCGCTGTTCGACTACGGCATGACCGGCCGCATGGAGGAGCCGCAGCGGCTCGCCTTCCTGCGCATGATGATGACGGGCGCGGTGAACGACGTGCGCGGGCAGCTCGCCGCCTTCCGCGATCTCGGCGCGCTGCCGCCCGACGCCGACCTCGACGAGCTGATCCGCGTGCTCAAGATCGATCAGCCGGTGCGCGACCCGACCAAGCTCTCGAGCGAGGAGCTGGTCGCCGAGATCCAGGAGGCCTTGAAGGCGCTGCTGCGGCACGGGGCGCGGCTGCCGAAGCACCTGATGCTGTACGTGAAGGACATGCTGTTCTTCGACGGCTCGATCGCGCGCTTCGCGCCGGACGTGAACCTGTTCGGCGAGGTGGCGAAGATCTACGGCTACTTCGCCCAGAAGCACGGCGAGCGCATCCTGCGCGACATCGGCTTCGACCCGGCGCGGGCGTCGCTCGACCTGGAGGGGATGAAGGCGTCGCTCGGCCTCACCGCGGAGGTCGAGTCGCTGACCCACCGCGAGCTCCAGGCGCGGCGCGAGATCATCCGGGAGCGCCTCGAGGACGGCCCGCCGGTGCGCCTCAAGCCCTGAGCGGGGCGCCGGGCCGGCCCCCGGCGCCCGCGTCCCCAGATCCGGGGACGTGGCCTCGCGTCCCGCGCCCTACACTCGCGCCGGGGTCGTGCATGAAGCGACATGCCGTCGTGCTGGTCGAGGATGACGAGCCGACCCGCGTGCGGCTGACGCGTGCGATCGACGCGCATCCCGAGCTGCGGGTCGCCGCCGCCCTCGGCAGCGTCGAGGCGGCGCGCGCGCACCTCGAGCGCGAGGCGCCCGAGGTGCTGTTGACGGACCTCGACCTGCCGGATGGAAGCGGCGTCGAGCTCCTGCGCCTGCTGCGCGCGCGCGGGATGCCCACGCAGTGCATGGTGATCACCGTCTTCGGCGACGAGCGACACGTGGTCGAGGCGATCCAGGCGGGAGCCCTCGGCTATCTGCTGAAGGACGGCTCGGCCGACTACGTCGGCCGCTCGATCCTCGAGATGCTCGCCGGCGGATCCCCGATGAGCCCGCCCGTGGCGCGCTATCTGCTGAGCCGCTTCGCGGCCCCGGCCTCCGCCGCGGGCGGCGCTCCGGACCTGCTCTCGGCCCGCGAGCGCGAGGTGCTCACCTACATCGTCAAGGGGTTCAGCTACGCCGAGATCGCGCGGCTCACGGAGCTCTCATCGCACACCGTCGCGACCTACGTGCGGCGGATCTACGGCAAGCTCGAGGTCCACTCGCGGGGCGAGGCCGTCTACGAGGCGCTGGCGACCGGCCTGGTGAAGATGGACGAGTCCTGAGGCACACGGGACCCGCGTTCGTCGGCGCTCAGAGCGGGATCCGCAGCTTCACCGACGTTCCCTGCATTCCGCTCGCGACGAGGAGCTCGCCGCCGAGCTCGGCCGCGCGGCGCCGCATGTTGCGCAATCCGCGGCCGCCGCCCAGGGCCGAGCCGCCAGTGCCCTCCACCTCGAAGCCCTGGCCGTCGTCCGCGACTTCGACGAACGCGCAGGCGCGGCCCGCGGCGTCGCGCTCCTCGCCGGTGCGCACCACGAGGGTCGTCGCCTTCGTGTGTCGGATCGCGTTGGTGACGGCCTCCTGGAAGACGCGCAGCACCTGGAG
Source organism: Myxococcota bacterium (assembly GCA_035506135.1). Lineage (GTDB taxonomy): Bacteria > Myxococcota_A > UBA9160 > UBA9160 > PR03 > DATJPY01. The sequence goes on from DATJPY010000005.1 coordinate 20,127, forward strand.
CGCCGCCTGCGGACCGAAGCCCTCCGGCCGCGCCACGTCGCGCACGTCCCACTCGAAGCGCATGCCGCTCGGCTCGAGCCGGGGCTCGAGCCGAGCGCGCGCCATGCCGAGCAGCGGCACCAGATCGGGCTGCCCGGGGTCGAGGGAATCGATCGTGAGCCGCAGGTCCGCCAGCGCGTCGCGCAGCGCCTCGGCGACGGCGTCGCGCGTGAAGCCGCCGGCCTCGACCATCGCGAGCGCCGACACGAGCTGGCCGCCCGTCCCGTCGTGCATGTCGCGCATCAGGCGCTCGCGCTCGGCGGCGAGCGTCCGCGCGCGCTCGAGCTCGGCGACCCGCTCGTAGCTCGCGGCGAGCTCGCTGCGCTTCTCCTCGACCCGGCGCTCGAGCTCCACGTTGATCTGCTCGGTGGTGGCGAGCGCGCGCCCGAGCATCGAGACCAGAACCGCGGCGGTGGTGAGGCCGATCAGCGGCCGCGCGACGCCGAAGAGCGCCAGGCCGAAGAGCGGGGCCCCGTGGATCAGGCTCGCGAGGTCGTGAATGCCGGCAGCGAGCACGAACAAGGTCGCGCCGAGCACGAGCCATCCCGGCGTGAGCTCGCTGCGCCGCCAGTTGCCGAGCGCGAGCGGCACGAGGTAGGCGCCGATGCTCGTGTAGAGGAGCCACCAGAGGTTGTCGACGAAGGGCACCAGCACCGGCGCCACCAGGGCCCGGGCGGCGGCGCCGATCGCGACGGACGCGGCGAAGACGCGCTCGAGGCGGGGCCGGCGCAGGCCGAGCGCCCGGTGGAACCCGATCGCGAGGCAGGGCACGAAGGCATGTCCGACCGTCGCGAAGGCCCAGTCGCCCCAGCCGCCCGCAGGGAGCCGGAGCGCCGGCGAGAGGTCGCCCGCGGACCAGAAGAGCGTTCCCGCTGCGAACCAGCGCGCTGCGCCGCTCGCATCCCAGCGCGAGAGCGCCAGCACGAGCGCCCCACTCGCGAGGCCGAAGAGCGTGAAGACCAACGGCAGCGTGGCGTGTATCAGCACCTCGCGCCGGTAGTTGGGTCCGACGAGGTGCGCGGGTCCCAGCTCGAGGTTGCTGAGGGACCCGATCGACGCCGGCGCGATGCTGAAGTGGACCGCGATCCGGTTCGCGCCGTCGCGCAGCGCGCCGCGGGGAATGCGGGTATAGAGCAGGCCCGGACCTCCGGCCGTCCCGGCCACGTCGCCTGCGTTCCACTCCGCGACGGGCCGATCGTTGACGGAGAGCGAGAGCCGGGTCCAGGCGCCGACCACCGACACGGCCCAAGGCTCCTCGGAGCGCGTCGGGGCTTCGAAGTCGGCCCGGTACCAGCCCTCGGTGGCTCGGATGCGGCGGGGCAGTGACCAGACGTCGGGGAGCTCCACCTCGCGCCAGCCCCGTTCCGCATCGGGCGGCGGCGTCGGCGCAGTGCCCTCGAAGAGCCCGACCCGGTCGAACGAGACGCCTCCCGCGCGCGACAGCGCGGCGGGGTCGGGCGCGCAGCCGGCGGCGGTGAGGCTCGCCGCGAGCGCGAGGGCGAGCCGCGCGGCCGCGAAGGGGGACCGGGGTCTCACGCCCTCCGACGGTACCGCGTCTACACGAAAGCCGGTTCCTTCAGAGCCGCGCCGCCCACTCGGACGGCGAGGGGAGGGCGGGGTCGAGCCGGCCCACGGCGCGCTCCACCCGGCGGGCGGCGCGCGGCGGGAGCTGCATTCCGTGCGCGCGCAGGAAGGCACCCAGATGCCCGCGACAGAAGGCGACTCCCTGCGCCCGCGTCATCGCCTCGGGATCGATGCCGAGCTCGCGAAGGCGAAGCCAGAGCGCGTAGCGGGGCACCAGCCGGCCGACGCCGACCGAGATCTCGGCATGGAGGTGGTCGAAGCCGCGCCGCAAGGCCGTCCTCCCCTCTTCTCGGAGGAAGTGGCCGGGCGACGCGCGTGCGTGGCATCTGCGGCTAGACCTCGAGCCCGACCGCGCGCATCAGGGCCAGTGCGTTGCTGCGCGTGACCGCGCCCGGATGCATGCGGTAGTCGAAGCGGACGCGCCCGTCGACCAGCTCGTCCTCGAAGTGCACGTTCTCTGCCGCCGGAGCCAGGGCCTCGGCGATCTGCGCCAGCGCGAGGTCGTGCGTCGTGACGAGCCCGATCGCGCCCCGCTGGATCAGGCTGCGCACGACGGCCTCGGCACCGATGCGCCGATCGTGCGAGTTCGTCCCGTGCAGGATCTCGTCGAGCAGGAAGAGCGCGGGCGCGGCTTCGCTGGCGAGGCCGACGATCTGGCGGAGGCGCTGGATCTCGGCGTAGAAGCGCGAGGCGCCTTCCTGCAGCGAGTCGAGCACGCGGATCGAGGCGCCGACCGCGAGCGGCGTCATCCGCAGCCGCCGGGCGCGCACGGGCGCACCCGCCTGCGCCAGCACGGCCTGGGTGCCGAGCGTCCGCAGCAGCGTGCTCTTGCCCGACATGTTGGAGCCGCTCACCACGAGCAGTTGCCGCGGCTCTCCGAGCGACACGTCGTTGCGTACGCAGCGCGACGCGGGGAGCAGCGGGTGGCCCACGGCCAGTGCCTCGAAGCGCGGGGCACCGCTGCAGATCTCGGGGAAGGCGTCGTCGGGATTCTCTGCGGCGTGGGTGCCGAGCGACGCGAGCGCCTCGAGCTCGCCGACCGCCGTGACCCAGCGGCGCAGCGCGGGCCCGCAGCGCGCGCGCCAGGCGTCGATCGCGAAGGCCACCTGCGTGGTGAAGAGGAGCGCCGCGCCGATCGGCGCGAAGAGCTGGTTGCGGCGCGCGTCGGCGAGCTGGGACAGCCGCTGGAGGCGGGCGATCTCCCGCGAGGCGCGCCGTCCAGGCGCGCCTCCCGCCTCCGCGAGTCGGGCCTGCAGCGCGGCGAGGCGCGGTGCCGTGAACCGCTCGCGCTCCATCACCGCGAGCAGCCGCGCCAGCAGCTCGAGGTTGCGCGCCGGCTCGTCGATCGCGCGCAGCGTGCGCCGCACGCGGTGGTGCACCGCCGTGGCGAGCAGGAGCTCGGCGGCCAGCACCAGGAGCCAGGGGATGATCGGCACCCCGAGCAGGGTGGCGCCGAACGCCGCGGCGGACGCAGCCGAGAGTCCGGCCGCCGCGGCGCGCAGCGCGCGCGAAGGTGGCGGCGGCGCGCCCTCTCCCCAGCGCGCGAGCGCCTCGCCGTGCAGGTCCGGCGCCACCTCGTCGGCGAGGCACGCGAGCTCCTCGCGCAGGTCGTGGCGCGCCGCGAGCTCCGCGACTGCGGCTTGGCGCTCGCGCACGGCATCGGGCCCGGCGGGTGCGAGCAGCCAGCCCGCGAGCGTCTCCTCGCCGGCCGGGGTGCGCGCGCGGCAGAGCAGCTCGAAGAGGCCGCCGCGCCCGAAGAGGTCGAGGTCCTCGGCGTACGGGTGGTGCGGATCGCGGAAGCGCTCGCCCGCGGATCCGCGCCCGGCGAAGCGCGCCTCGAGCCGCGCGACGCCGTCCTCGTACCAGCGCACGGCGCGCGCCGCCTGTGTCTCGCGGTGCAGCACGCGATCGTGCCAGACCACGAGCGCCGCGAACGCGAGCACGGGAGCCCAGAGCCAGTGGCCGCTGATCCGGTGCGACCCGAACGCGAGCCAGGCCAGCGCGACGCCGGCCGCGAAGACCGCGAGCCGCGCATTCGACAGCCGCGCAGCAGTGCGCTGCGCGTCCGCGCGGCTCGCCCGCCGCAGCGCGAGGCGGCGGTCGTACTCCGATCGGATCGCCGCGCTCGCGGGGCTCGCCGGCTCGCACATCGGGCCGCGAGTCTCCCGCAGCCGCGCGCGCGCTGCACCCGCCCGCGTCGCCGCGAGCCGCAAAACGGGGTACGGTGGGACCACGGGGGGGGACGATGGCGGGCCGGCACAGCCTCGCGATCTGGGTCGCGCTGGCGACGGGGGCCGCCGCGCCCGCCGCCGCGGAGAGCAGCTTCCTGATCCCGATCGGGCGATCGCCGATCGAGCTCGGGACGGCTTGGAGCACGGCGAGCAACGGGCCGCGCGGGGACCCCGGCACCTGCGTCGAGTCGGAGTCGACCGAGCCCGGCGCGGGGGAGGTGCCTTCGTACTCCCTGGTGACGCTCTCGCGGGCAGGAGGCCGCCTGGTGCTGGGCGTCTACGTGTCGGTGCCGATCGCGACCGACACGCTGAAGGGAGCGCGGCTCACCGACGCCGCGCGCCGCATGGCGGCCTCGCAGCCCGATTCGTTCCGCGGCGTCTGCGGCGACGGATTCATCGCCGCCGTGACGCGCGGCGCGAGCTACATCGCGGAGCTGGAGGTCGACCCGCGCGACGCCTCGCGCGCCACCCAGGTGCTGGACGCGAACCAGTACCTCGGCACCACCCCCGATCGCGACCGCTTCAAGCAGGCGATCGAGTCGGTGACGACGCAGTTCCATGTCGTCGCGCGCGAGCTGCCGGGCGGCAGCCATGCCGCGGCGACGCCCGTGGTGCCGGCGGCGATGCTGAGGCGCGCCCTCGCCACCTCGGGCGCGGTGACCGAGGACTCCGCGCGTCCGTACCTGGCCGCCTTCGTCGCGTATCCGAAGGACGCCGCCACCGGGGTGGAGATCGGGTTCGGAGAGGGCTTCACCCGTGAGCGCGAGGCGGCGCAGGTCTTCCTCTGGGACCGCCGCGGCACCGGCGTCGGCACGGCAGGCCGCGCCGCCGACCTCCGCATGGCCCAGTCCCACGCCGACTCGAGCTCGCAGCCTGCCCCCCCGGCGCCTCCGGGGCAGAGCGACCGCACCGAGCATCCCGCAAGCGCCGCCCCGGGCGGCGCGCGCAGCGAGGCGCAGTCCGCGGAGCCGAGCGAAGTCAACAGACTCGCGACAGCCCAGCAACCCGCGACCGGGCAGCGAGCCGAAGGCGAGCGAGGTTCATCAGGACTCGCCGGAGCTCAACGACCCCCCCTCCACCCCCAGGCCGCCCTCGTCTTCTCGACGCCCACCGGCGTCGAGGTGTACGCGACGACCGAGGCCCCCCCGGGCGTCTACTCCGAGCTGGTCGGGCACCGCCGCTACTGGGTGCCCGGGGCGGCCGACGGCACGGCCTCCGTCAAGGACGCGATTCGCTCCGCTTCCGCGGGCTCCGCTCCCGCGCGCGGGACCACGATCTTGAGCTCGCTCTCGGGCGTCGTCCTCACCGATGCGGCGCCTGTCGCTGGCGTCCACAGCGAGGCTGCGGGCTCGCTGCACGCCTGGATCGCCGGCGTCGCCGCGCCGAGCCCCGAGGAGCAGCAGGCGCTCGCGGCCGCGGCCCGCGCCGCCGCCGCGCGCTGACGGCGGCCGGCCCTCCGAGTAGAATGCGCGCTCCAAACCCGGAGGGACCGTGCGCGTCCTCTTGATCAACCCCTCGTACCCGTTCGAGGAATTCCCGAGGCTCCTCGTCACGCTCCCCTACGTGGCCGCGGCGCTCCGCGCCGAGGGTCACGAGGTCGAGATCCTCGACCTCCTGCTGGCGCGCACGACGCCGGACAAGATCGAGCGCCGCATGCAGCGCCTGCAGCCCGACCTGGTGGGCATCACCTCCGTGACGCTCAACCACCACATCGCGAGCCAGATCGCGGAGGTGGTGCGCAAGTGCGATCCGCGCGTCCCCATCGCGATGGGCGGGCCGCACGTCTCGTTCGAGATCGAGGGGTCGTTCCGCGATCTGCCTGCGCTCGACTTCATCGGCATCGGCGAGGGCGAGCACACCATGGTCGAGCTCGCCCGCGCGCTCGAGGGGCGAATGGACGTGCGCGACGTGCGCGGCCTGGCCGGCGTCGATCGCGACACCGGCAAGGTCTGGCGCACCGCGCCGCGGCCGCTGCTCGATGACCTCGACACGCTGCCGAACCCGGCCCGCGACCTGATGCCGCTCGCGCGCTATCTCGCCTTCGACAGCCACGCGAGCGTCGTGACGAGCCGCGGCTGTCCCTACGAGTGCATCTTCTGCTCGGCGCCGCAGTGGACGGGGCGCAAGGTGCGTTATCGCGACCCGGCCGCCTGCGTCGACGAGATCGAAGAGCTGGCGCGGCTCGGCTTCACGGAGATCACGATCGAGGACGATCTCTTCACGCTCTATCGCAAGCACTTCCTCGCCGTGTGCGGCGAGCTGATCCGCCGCGATACGGGGATCCGCTGGAACGCCTTCTCGCGCGTCGACACCATCACCCCCGAGATCGTCGAGACGATGGCGCGCGCCGGCTGCCAGGCGATCTGCTTCGGCGTCGAGAGCGGCAACCAGGAGGTCCTCGACCTGGTGAAGAAGAGCTCGAACCTGGCCAAGGTGAAGGAGGCCATGCGGATGACCCAGGGCGTGGGCATCAGCGCGCTGGCCTCGTTCATCATCGGGCTGCCGGGCGAGACGGCCGAGACGCTGCGCAAGACGGTCGAGTTCGCCAACGAGCTGCACCAGGAGTTCGGGTCGCTCTACGGCTTCCACATCCTGGCGCCGTTCCCGGGCACCGAGGTGCGCGACAAGGCGACCGAGTACGGGCTCGACATCCTGACCAGCGACTGGACCCGCTACGACGCCAACCACGTCGTGACGCGGACGGCCGGCGCCGACACGGCGGCGATCCAGGCGGTCGCCGACGAGTACGACGAGACCATGGAGCGCTACCTGAAGTACCAGGACTGGCTCTTCGAGCAGGGACGGCTCGAGGGCTTCGAGCGGAAGATGTATCTGCGCCGCCGCCGCCAGTCGCTGCTCTGGAAGATGCTGCTCGACGAGGTGGTCGAGGGCCTGCTGCCGATGCGGGGCGATGCGGTCGCCGAGCTCAAAGCCTCGGTGGCGGCCGCCACGGGCGTCGGCCGCGACCTCGTCGACGAGGAGATCGAGCGCGTGCTGGCGCTCGGCGCGCTGGTGGCCGACGCGGGTGCGGAGGGCGTGCGGTTCCGCTGGGCGGAGTGACGCCACGGACGAGGTCCTGAAAGCCGACGCGGTGGTGATCGGCTCCGGGGCGGGCGGCGCGCCGGCGGCGGCTCGGCTCGCGGCTGCCGGTCTCGAGGTGATCGTGCTCGAGGCGGGCGCGCGCCTCGAGACCCGCGACTTCGACGGCGATGCGGCGAAGCTTCTGCCCCGGCTGATGAAGGCGGCCACGGCCCGCGACAGCGGGATGCAGCTCTACGCCGGCGCCTGCGTCGGCGGCTCCACCGTGGTGAACGACGCGCTCTGCTGGCGACCGCCGCCGGACGTCCTGGAGCGCTGGCGCGGCGAGCACGGGCTCACGGGTCTGACCGACGCCGCGCTCGCACCGCACGTCGACCGCGTCTGGCGCGAGATCAACGCCACGCCGACCGATCGCGCCCACCTGAACCGCAACGCGCACCGCCTCGAGCTCGGGGCCGCGCGCCTCGGATGGGCCGGCGAGGCGATGCCGCGCAACGTGCGCGGCTGCGTGAACCTCGGGCTCTGCAACCTCGGCTGCCCGAGCGGCGCGAAGCAGTCGGCCCTGCTCACGTGGCTGCCGCAGGCCGAGCGGGCCGGCGCGCGGGTGATCCCGCTCGCCCGCGCCGAGCGCATCGAGGTCGCCGCGGGGCGCGCGCGTGCGGTCGACGCCGTGCGGCTCGATCCGGCGACCGGCGCGGCGGCCGGCCGCCTTCGCGTCGAGGCGCAGCGGGTGATCGCGGCCGCGGGCGTCCTCGAGACGCCGGCGCTCCTGCTGCGCAGCGGGCTCGACGCCGGCCGCGGACTGCACTTCCACTCGAGCGTGTACGTGACGGCGCGCTTCCCGGAGCCGGTGCTCGGCTTCTTCGGGCCGACCATGGCCTACGCCGTCACCGAGTTCAGCGACGTGAACGGGCGCCGGGGCCCCGGCTACATGATCGAGAACGTGACGGTGTCGCCGAGCGTCACGGCCTCGTCGCTGCCGGGCTTCGGCGTCGAGCACGAGCGCGCGATGCAGGCGCTGACCCACCTGGCGCGCGCCGTCGTGGTGCTGCACGACCGCACGCGGGGCCGCGCCGAGATCGGGCGCGACGGGCGGCCGCGCATCGCGTACGCGCCCGTGCCCGAGGATCTCGCGCGGCTTCGCGACGCGATCCGCCAGGTCGCGGGCCTGTATCTGGAGGCCGGCGCGCTCGAGGTCTACCTCCCGGTGAACGGGCTCGCGCCCGTGCGGTCGCCCGGCGAGCTGGCCCGTCTCGACGCCGCCGACCTCTCGCCGCGCGACTTCTCGCTGCTCTACGCGGTGCACCTGTTCGGCGGCGCCGCGATGGCCGGGTCGCGCGCGGGTGGCACCTGCGACGAGGACGGCCGCGTCTGGGGCGTCGCCGGGCTCTGGGTCAGCGACGCCTCGAGCCTGCCGACCAACACGGGCGTCAATCCGCAGGTCACGATCATGGCCAACGCGCTGCGCGTGGCCGAGGGCGCGGCCACATGAGCGACCCGGTGGCGGAGGCGCTGCTCGCGATGGATCGCCGCGGATTCCTTCGGCTCGCCGCCGCGACCGCTGTCGTCGCGAGCGTCGGATGTCGCGGCCGCGCGATCCCGGACGCCCTCGCGCCGCCCGCGGGCCTCGAGCTCCGCGTCCTCTCGATCCGCTCGTACGCCGCCTTCCAGGCGGCGGCCATGCGGCTCATCGGCCCGGTCGGCGCCGAGGCGACCCGCTCCCGGCGCGTCGATCCCGCGGCTGCCGCCGATGCCGCGGTGGCCAGGCTGCCGGAGCTGGGAGCGACCCTGCAGCAGGGCCTCTGGCTGCTCGAGTTCGGGGTCCACCCGCTCGTGGCCAAGTGGCTTCCGTTCACCGCCCTGGACCCCCCGGAGCAGGATGCCGTGCTCGAGAATCTCATGGGATCGCGCTGGGATGTGAAGCGGGACCTGTTCCAGGGTCTCAAGTCTCTCGCGATGCTCGGCTACTACGCCGATCCGGGGACCTGGGCGGCGCTGCGCGCCCCGGGACCCTTCGATCGCGAGGGGATCGCGCTCGCCATGCGCTACGAGCTCGAGCCGGAGACGGAGGCCCGCAGCGATCCGGCAGGCTGAGCGCTCCCTTTCTCCTCGCGTCCGATTGGGCTCGCGGAAGCCGCCGCCATCGCCTAAACAACATGGCAGCCACGCCGGGCGGGCCGGGCGGCTCGCTCTCGTGCGCGCGCCCTGGCTCGATGCTCTGGCTCCCGTCCGGGCTCCCGGTGGACCGGAGAAGGCGCGCTGGCGTGGCGCGCCGCGCTCCATGGCGACCGCGGCGCGTGTCGCGAGGATTCGCGGCGCACGGACCGCCGTCGCAGCGCGCGGCCGTCCGCGCCGCGGCGGCGCTGGGCGCGCGCTTCGGATCGCGAAGGAGAACGATGCTCGAGAGGCGACGTTGACCGAGAGACGCCGTTCGCGCCGTTCCGCGTCGCGCGGAGGATCCCGCGCCGGAGGCGATGGTTCGAAGGCGCGATCGCGAGGCGGGCGCACGCGCACGCGCTCCGAGCGCGGCACGGGTGAGCTCGACGCTTCGCTCGAGAGCCTGCTCGCCCGCCTCCCTGTCGACGACGACGAGCCGCTCTCTCCGCTCGACCTGGAGACCGATCTCGACGAGCCGCTCGTGCCGGCTCGTCCGGCGCCCGCAGAGCCGGCCGACGCCACCGCGGCCGCGGCGCGCCGCATCGGGATCGAGCAGCTCTACCCGGAGCAGCGGCAGGTCGTCGCCGACGTGCTCGGGGGGCGCGACGTGCTGCTCGTGTTTCCCACCGGGTTCGGGAAGTCGGCCTGCTACCAGGTGCCGTCGATGATCCTCCCGCGCCCCGTGGTGGTGGTCTCGCCGCTGCTCGCGCTCCTCGAGGACCAGCACCGCAAGCTCCTGGCGCACGGCGTCCCGGTGGTCCGGCTCGACGGCTCCGTGCGCGGTCCCAAGCGGCGCGCGGCGCTCGGCGCGATCGCGAAGGGCGGCTCGCTGCTCGTGATGACGACGCCCGAGACGCTCGCCAACCCCGAGCTGCGCGGTGCGCTCGAGACCTCCGGCGTCGGGCTCGTCGCGGTCGACGAGGCGCACTGCATCTCCGAGTGGGGCTTCGACTTCCGGCCGGCCTACCAGCGGCTCGGCGCGCGCCTGCGCGAGCTCGGGTCGCCGCCGGTCCTGGCGCTCACGGCGACCGCGACGCCGCGCGTGCGCGAGGCCATCGTGCGCTCGCTCGGCATGCGCGCGCCGAGCGTCGTGGCGTCGTCGCCGCACCGCTCGAACCTCGCCTTCGAGGTGCTTCCGTGCGAGGGCGACGAGCGGCTGCGGGCGCTGCTGCGGCTCGCCAAGCGCCTCCACCGCCCCGGCATCGTGTACTGCGCGACGCGGCGAGAGGTCGACGTCATCTACACGCTGCTGCGTCGATTCGGCATCGCCTCCCACCGCTATCACGGCGGCATGACCGCTGGCGAGCGGGAGGGCGAGCAGGAGCGCTTCATGCAGAGCGGCCGGCGCACCGTGATGGTGGCCACCAGCGCCTTCGGGCTCGGCATCGACAAGCGCGACATCCGCTACGTGATGCACTTCCAGGCTCCGGCCTCGCTCGAGCAGTACGTGCAGGAGGCCGGTCGCGGCGGGCGCGACGGAGCCAAGGCGAACTGCATCCTCCTCTACGAGGCGGCGGACCGATCGATCCACGAGGCCCTGCTGGCGCGCAGCCGCGTGCGGCCGGACCAGCTCTATCGCCTCGCCGCGGCGCTGGCGGCCTGGAAGGACGAGGAGCGCGAGCCGTCGCTGGAGGCGCTCGCGCTCTCTGCAGAGCTCGGGCCGCGCATCGCCTCGGCACTGCTCACCAAGCTCGAGGAGGCGGGCCTGGTCACCTTCGAGGACGCGCGGATCTGCATCCCCGGGCCGAAGGAGACGCTCGAGCGGGATGCGCGCGCGTTGGCCGGACAGTTCGAGACGCTGCGCACGCAGGACGCGCGCCGCCTCGACGTGATCGCCGAGTACGCCGGCTCGGACCGCTGCCGGGCGCTCTTCCTTCGCGACTACTTCGGCGAGAGCGAGGGCGAGCGCTGCGGTCTGTGCGACGTGTGTCGCGGCCGGCCCGCGCGGCCGGCCGCGTTCTTCGAGCCGCTGGTCCGGGTCGAGCAGCCGCGGCGCCGCGGCGGCCGGAGCGGCCGGCGGGGCCGGGGTCGGCGAGGCGGGATGCGGACCCGTCACGAGCGAGGTCCGTCCGACGGCGCGGCGCTGCGGGCCGCAGCGCCGGGCGACGCGCGCCCCGAGGTTGCGCTCGCGGCCGGATCTGCGGCGCCCGGCGGGAGCGCGGGCGAGGGTGGCGAGCACTCGCCGCGCGGGCGGCGTCGGCGACGCGGGCGGCGCGGCGGGCGACGCCGTGGCCGAGGCCGTCTGGGCAGGGATCCGGAGGCGCCCCGCGATCCCAGCTAGAGGAGCCGTCTCCTCCGAGGCAACCCGATCGCCTGGATCACCCCGCAAGCGATCGCGAAGCGATCGCGCGCAGCGAGCCGAAGGCGAGCGAAGTCGACAAGGACGTGCTGCAGCTCAGCAACCCAATCGGCTGCAGGCCGATCGCGCGCAGCGAGCCGAAGGCGAGCGAAGTCTTCAGCTTGGGTCGCGGAAGCGCGGGGCGCGCTTCTCGACGTTGGCGCGCACGGCCTCGATCTGATTGGGCCGGCCGATCAGCGAGCGCTGCAGCTCCTCCTCGAGGCGAAGCCCCTCGGCGAGGCCGACCACGCCGGAGGCGTCGAGGAGCCGCTTGGCAGCGCGCACGGCGTCGGGCGAGCGGCCCGCGATCTCGCGCGCCAGCTCGAGTGCGGCCTCGCGCGGGGTCTCGACCGCGCGCGTCGCCAGCCCGAGCGCGACGGCCTCGGTTCCCGAGACGACGCGCCCGGTGTAGGTGAGCTCCTTCGCGACGTCGAGGCGTGTCAGGCGGCGCAGCGTCTGCGTTCCGCTCATGTCGGGCACCAGGCCCCACTTGATCTCCATCACCGAGAGCCGGGCGTCGGGCGCGACCAGCCGGAGGTCCGCCGCCAGCGCGATCTGGAGCCCGCCGCCGTAGGCGACGCCGTGAACCGCCGCGATCACCGGGACGGGCAGCTCGGTCCAGACCCAGGCCGCGCGCTGCGCGAAGTTCACGATGCTGTCGGGCTCCTCGCGCGAGAGAAGTGAGGGAGCTGTCTGCTGACTTCGCTCGCTGCGCGCGTTCGCTCCGCGAACGCTGGCCGATGATCCAGGCGATCGCTCTGCCTCGGAGGCATCCATGGCGGCAAAGCTCGCGAAGTCGAGGCCGGCGCAGAAGGCGCGGCCCTCGCCCGAGAGCACGGCGGCGCGCAGGCCGCGGTCGCGCGCCAGCTCGACTCCCGTCTCGACCAGCGCCTGGAACATGGCGCCGTCGAGCGCGTTCAGCTTGTCGGGACGATTCAGCCGAACGTCGGCGACGCCGTCCACCACGCTCACGACGACCCGATCCGACATCACGGCCCTCCTTCGCGCAGCCCACGGGCACGCAAGTGGTCGACCTGGTTGAACGCTCGCAGCGCCCACACGAAGCCGCTGACCCCGACCGCGCGCGACTGCGCCACGCTGTAGGCCGCGAGCTCCATCTCGAACCGGCTCCACTCCCAGGGCACCTCGGTGACGTCGAGCAGGTGCGTCAGCGCGACCGCGTTGGTGCCGCCGTGTGCGACGATGGCGATGCGGTGCCGCTGCGGCGGAAGCCGCCACACGGTGAGGTCGTCCTCGCGGAGCGGCTCCACGCCGTGACGCGCCAGGACCTCCGCCATCGCGCGGTTCACGCGGCGGTGGAAGTCGCGGAACGACTCGCCCCCCGGCCAGCCGTCCCAGTGCTCGCGCAGCGGGCGCTGCGAGGCCCGCCGGAAGTAGGCGTCGACGTCGGTCTGCGACATCCCCGCCAGCGGCACCTGGATCTCGGCGAGGTCGTCGAGGGTGACGGGCGAGATCCCCGCGAGCTTCGCGATCGGCTCGGCGGTCTGCTGCGCCCGCGCCAGCGGGCTCGCATAGAGGGCGTCGATGCCGCGCCCTGCGAGGACCTCGGCCACCGCCTCGGCCTGCGCGCGCCCGAAGGGCGTGAGATCCGCATCCGCGACCGACGCGCCGCCGCCGGGCGCCCAGTCCGGCTCGCCGTGCCGCACCAGCACGATCTCGAGCGACGCGTCGTTGCGCACTCGCTCCTCGCGGCGCGCGACGACGCCCGGTTCGGGTCGGGAGGAGCGGGGCGCGGGGCTCATGGGGCGGCCGTATCATAGCGGCGCCGCGAGGAGGTCCCATGTCCGCTGTGCCCGCCGGATCCGACGGCGCGACCGCGCGCACCGAGCCCGTTCTCCTGGTCGAACGCGAGGACGGCATCGCCACCCTGACGCTGAATCGACCGCAGGCGATGAACGCGCTCTCGCTCGCGCTCCGGCGCGCGCTCGCAGAGACCTTCCTCGCAATCGCGCGCGACGCGGAGATCGGCGCCGTCATCCTGACCGGGCGCGGGCGCGCATTCTGCGCGGGGCTCGACCTGAAGGAGCTCGGTGGCGAGGCGGCGCCGGAGCGCAGCGACGGCGGCACGTCGCAGGGCACGCCCGCCGCGATGCTCGGCGAGGCCGACATGATCGCGGCGCTGCGCGCCTGTCCGGTGCCGGTCGTGGGCGCCGTCAACGGCTTCGCGATCACCGGCGGCTTCGAGCTCGCACTGGCGTGCGACCTCCTGATCGCGTCGAGCGAGGCGCGCTTCGCGGATACGCACGCGCGGGTCGGCATCGTGCCCGGGTGGGGGCTCTCGCAGGAGCTGCCGCGGCGGATCGGCATCGGGCGCGCCAAGGAGCTCTCGTTCACGGGCAACTTCCTCGACGCGGCCCAGGCGCTCGCCTGGGGGCTCGTGAACCGCGTGGTGCCGCCGGAGGCGCTGCTCCCGGCGGCGCGACAGCTCGCGCGCGACATGCTCTCGTGCGATCGCGAGACGCTGCGCCGGATCAAGCGCGTGTACGACGAGGGCTTCGCGACGACGCTGGAAGCCGGTCTCGCGCTCGAGCGCGCCGCCTCGCGCGAGCATGCGGCCGCCGTGCGGCCCGAGTCGGTCGCCGAGCGCCGGCGCGGAATCCAGTCGCGCGGGCGCGCGCAGGCCGGCAAGGCGTGAGGCGAAGGAGCCGAACGAAGGCCATGGGCTAGAATCCGGCCGCGCGCCGACGGAGGCATCGAGAATGAGCGAGACCCAGGAGTACGCGGGCGCTCTCGACCGGGGGCTCGAGGGCGTGGTCGCCTGCAGCACCGGCATCAGCGCGATCGCGGGCACCACGCTGCTCTATCGCGGCTACACCATCGAGGAGCTCGCCGCGAACGCCACCTTCGAAGAGGTGGTCTACCTGCTCTGGTTCGGGCGGCTGCCGAAGCGCGACGAGCTGGAGCGCTTCGTCGACGAGCTGCAGCAGGCGATGCCGCTCCCGCCGGCGGCCTTCGGCTGGTTCCACGGCCTGCCGACCGACGTCCACCCGATGGACTTCCTGCACACCGTGGTGGCCGGGCTCTCGCTGCACGATCCGGACGCGAACGTGATGAGCTGGGAGGCGAACCTGCGCAAGGCGGTGCGCCTGGTGGCCCGCCTCGCCACGATCGTGGCGGCCTACGATCGCGTCCGCAACGGCCAGTGGCCGCTGCAGCCGCTGCCCGGGCGCTCGCTCGCCTGGAACTTCCTCTACATGCTGCACGGCACCGAGCCCGAGCCGAAGCGCGTGCGCCAGTTCGACACCTGCCTGGTGCTTCACGCTGACCACGAGCTGAACGCGTCGGCGTTCTCGGCGCGGGTGACCTCGAGCACGCTGTCGGGCATGTACTCGAGCATCATGGCGGCGATCGGGACGCTGAAGGGCGAGCTGCACGGCGGCGCCAACGAGCAGGTGATGCGCATGCTGCTCGAGATCGGCTCGCCGAAGCAGCTCGAGGCCTACCTCGACGACGCGCTCGACGCCAAGCGCAAGGTGATGGGCTTCGGCCATCGCGTCTACAAGGAGGGCGACCCTCGCGCGGCGATCCTGAAGCGGATGAGCCGGGAGATCAGCTACGAGACCGGGCAGCCCGAGCTCTACGAGATGAGCGCGGCGATCGAGGAGATCATGCACGACCGCAAGGGGCTGATCCCGAACGTCGACTTCTACTCGGCCACCGTCTACTACAGCATGGGGATCCCGATCGATCTCTTCACGCCCGTGTTCGCGGCGAGCCGGGTGGCGGGCTGGTGCGCGCACGTGCTCGAGCAGTACTCGAACAACCGGATCTACCGGCCGCGCGGCCGCTACGTGGGGCCGACGGGGCTCCACTACATCCCGATCGACGACCGCTGAGCCGAAGCGCCTAGCCGGGCTCAGCTCCGAGGCTCTGCGGGCCGCGGATCAGCCGGCCGGGCAGGGCGCCCGTCGGCTCGCCGTCCTCGTAGATCACCTCGCCGTGCGCGATGGTGGCGCGATAGCCGCTCGCGCGCTGGACCAGGCGTCGGCCGTTCGCGGGCAGGTCGAACACCATCTCCGGCGGCGTCAGCCGCAGGCCCTCGAAGTCGATCAGGTTGACGTCGGCCCTGTAGCCCGGCGCCAGCACGCCGCGATCGTCCAGCCCGAACAGGCGCGCGGTGTTCCGCGTCTGCATCCGGACCGCCCACTCGAGCGGCAGGCGCTCGCCGCGCTGTCGATCGCGCACCCAGTGGGTGAGCATGAAGGTCGGCATGCTGGCGTCGCAGATGATGCCGCAGTGCGCACCGCCGTCGGAGAGCCCGAGCACCGCCTGCGGATGCAGCAGCATCTCGCGGATCGGCTCGAAGTCGCCGTCCGAGTAGTTGAGCAGGGGGAAGTAGAGGAGCTCCCGGCCCTCGCGCTCGAGCAGAAGGTCGTAGGCCACCTCGAGCGGGGCGCGGCCCTCGCGCTGCGCGCGCGCGCGGATGCTCTGCTCCGGCGCCGGCTCGTAGTCCGGCGGGTCGCCGAGCGGGAAGAGCTTGTGGAAGCTCTGCGCGATGTAGCCGCCGATGGGAGCCAGGTGCTCCGGCGTCTCCGCCAGCAGGCGGCGGCGCAGCGCCGGGTCGCGCATCCGGCGCACGCGCTCGTCGAGCGGCAGGGCAGCGAGCTCGTTGCGGTAGGTCGGGTGGTCCGAGAGCGGATGAAAGGTGCTCGACAGCCCGAGCAGGAGGCCGGTCGGCCGCGCCGCGACCTGCGGAACCACGCGCGCGCCGCGCTCCGCCGCCTGCTCGGCCCCGCGCAGGAGCCGGCGCCACTGCCCGGGGTCGAAGTCGTTCTGTAGACACGCAAAGGTGACGGGGCAGCCGCTCTCGTTCGAGACCTTCTCCATCCAGGCGAGCTCGTTGCCCTCGGGCGCGAGGTCGCTCGCCAGCTCGAACACCGCCCGCGCGCCGAGCGCGCGCCCGATCCCGAGCAGCTCCTCCTCGCCGGCGAAGGTCCCGGGCACCGGCTCTCCGTCGATGGCGCGGTGCAGCAGGGTGCGTGAGGTCGAGAACCCGAGCGCGCCTGCCGCGATCGCCTCGCGCACGATGCGCGCCATCGCATCGATGTCGTCCGGGCTCGCCTTCTCGTTCCGCGCGCCCCGCTCCCCCATCACGTACGCGCGCACGGCGCCGTGGGGGACCTGCGCGGCGACGTCGATGGCGCGCCGCATGCGCTCGACTGCGTCGAGATACTCCGGAAACGACTCCCATTCCCAGCGGATGCCTTCGGCGAGCGCCGTCCCGGGGATGTCCTCGACGCCTTCCATCAGCCCGATCAGCCACTGGTGCCGGTCGGGAAGGGCGGGCGCGAATCCGACGCCGCAGTTGCCCATCACGACGGTGGTGACGCCGTGCCAGGTGGAGGGCGTCAGGTAGGGATCCCAGGTCACCTGGCCGTCGTAGTGGGTGTGGATGTCGACCCAGCCGGGGGCGACCAGCAGCCCCGCCGCGTCGATCTCGCGGCGCGCCGCGCCCGCGCGGCCGCCCGCCGCGGTGATGCGATCGCCGTCGATCGCCAGATCGCCGGTGCGCCCGGGCGCCCCCGTCCCGTCCACCAAGGTGCCGCCGCGGATCACCAGATCGTGCATCGCCGGGCCTCCTGACTCGCGAGTCGACGCCCACGCTACCACAGCCCCGGGCGAGGGGTCTTGTCATCGTTTGTAATACGACGTACGATGCGCCGTCCTCCCGACCGCAGGAGGCGGCGTGGACCGCAAGGATCGCCTCGTGCAGACCCGCGTGCCGCGCGGCCTCGAGTCGACGCTCAAGCGCGAGGCGCGCCGCAGGAGGCTCACCGTGTCGCACCTGATCCGGAACATCCTCGAAGACGCCCTGCAGCTCGTCGACGACGTGGTCGCGAACGTCGACGAGATCGTCACCGATTCGGTCGAGCTGGCGCGGCGCGTCCAGCGCGACGCCCGGCGCGTCGCGCACGCGGTGCGCGGCGCGGCCGACTCCGAAGGGCCGGCCGATGCCGAGGGAGCGCCCGACGCCGCGCTCGACCCCATCGACGGCTGGATCCACGCGATCCCGAATCGCCCCGTCACGTGCTCGCGCTGCGGCGAGGCGATTGCGGGCGGTACGGAGGCATGGGCGGGGCTCACCGGGGATCCCTCGAGCGCGCGCCCGTGGCTCTGTCCGCGCTGCCGGGATGCGCTCCGCGACGCGCCGCCGGACGACACCGCGACGTGACGGGCTCGACGGCGCGGGCCGGACACCGCCGCGTGCGCGCGGCGGGCTGGGCGGAGACGGTCGAGGGCACGGCCTGGGAGCTGCGCGCCCTCGCCGGACAGGTTGCCGGAGCCTGGCGCATGCTCGCCGACGACTGGGACGCGCTCGCGCGCGACGGAGCGGCGCTCGGTCGCGAGCTCGATCGCTGGCGCATGCGGTCGGGGCGAGCCGCGGGCACCGGCTGGCTGCTCGCCCGGGTCGCGGGAAGCTATCGCCTCCACGCGCTCCGCTCGGCCTTCCTCGATGACGCCGCCGCCGGCGCGGAGCGCGAGGCGCTGCACCGCGAGAACGCGCGCCGCGTCCGCGCCGCGAGCCTGCGCCAGGGCGGGGCCCTCCTGAAGGTCGGCCAGATGCTCTCGGCGCGACTCGACCTCCTTCCCGCGGCGTGGGTCGCCGAGCTCTCGGCGCTTCAGGACGCCGCCGCGCCGGTCCCGTTCGAGGCGGTACGCGCCGCCGTCGAGGCCGATCTCGGTGCGCCCCTGGCCGCGCGCTTCGCCGAGTTCGAGCCCGAGCCGATCGCCGCGGCGAGCATTGCGCAGGTGCACCGCGCGCGGACGCTCGACGGCCAGGACGTGGCGGTGAAGGTGCAGCGGCCCGGCATCGCGGTCCTGGTCGAGACTGACCTCGAGCTCCTGGCGCAGTTCGTCGATGCCGTGCGCTCGATGCTGCCCGACGCCGACTACGACACGATCGTGCGCCAGGTGCGTGCGTGCGTCTCGGAAGAGCTCGACTTCGAGGCAGAGGGCCGCGCGATGGATCGCCTCGCCCGACACTTCGCAGCGCACGCGGGGATCCGCGTCCCGCGCCGCGTCCCCGCGCTCTGCGGCGGCCGCGTCCTCACCGCCGAGCTCGTCGAGGGGCGCCGCATCACGGCGGCACTCGATGCGTGGCGTGCGCAGCGGGACGCCGGCGACGAGGGCGCAGCCGCCAAGATCGACCGGATGCTCGGCCTGCTGCTCGAGGCGTACGTGCGGCAGATCCTGGAGGCGGGCCTGTTCCAAGCCGACCCGCATCCCGGAAACCTGCTGGTGACGGGGGGCGGCGAGCTCGTGCTGCTCGACTTCGGCTGCACCTGCGAGCTCGCGCCGCCGCTGCGCGACGGCTACCTCGCTCTCGTGCAGGCGAGCCTCGCGGGTGACGACGGTCGTGTGGCGGAGCGCCTCGCCGCGCTCGGCTTCGCGACCCGCAGCGGGCGCCCCGACACGCTCCTGCGCTTCGCGGAGGCGATGCTCGGCGCGCTGAGGCGTGCCGCCACGGCGGGCGGCAAGGACGTCTGGCTCGGCGGGCGCGAGGTCGCAGCCCAGGCGCGCGAGCTGCTCGCGTCGATGGACGGCGATCCCGTCGTGCGCATCCCGGACGAGTTCGTGATGCTGGCGCGCATCTTCGGCACGCTCGGCGGGCTCTTCCAGCACTACGAGCCCCGGATCGACGTCGCCCGCCACCTCGTGCCGGTCCTCGGTTCGATCCCTTCGAGGAGCGGCTGAAGGGAAGCGCGCCGGAGTCCCGGGCAGGCGCGCCCGCTAGAATCCGGCGACCGCGGGGTTCGGGCGGGAGGGTGTCGATGGCGGGGCAGGAGGAGCTGAGGCAGCAGCTGCTGGCACGGCTCGCGGCGCTCCAGCAGCGCGTCGTCCGGCTCTCCGGGGACCTGCGCCACGAGAGCGATCCCCTGGAGCGCGACTTCGAGGAGCAGGCGACCCAGCGCGAGAACGAGGAGGTGCTCGCCGGTCTCGACGACGCGGGCCGCCGGGAGCTCGCTGCGATCCGCGCTGCGCTGAGCCGCATCGAGGCCGGTACCTACGGCACCTGCATCGCCTGCGGCGAGGCGATCGCGCCACAGCGCCTGCGCGCGCTGCCGACCGCGCTGCGCTGCGTCGAGTGCGCCGACTAGACGGAGACGCGCGCTAGAGGAAGCCGAGCTGGCGGTCGACCGCCTCGGCGTCGAAGTCCTCGAACTGCAGGATGCCGAGCCGGTCGAAGGCCTCGCGCACCCGCTGCGTGAGCAGGCCGAGCTTCTTCAGGTTCGGCACGATGCGCATGAACAGCATCCTCCGGAACATCTGCGACGGCTCGGAGCTCAGGAACACCTCGCGCACCTCGTCGGGGTTCCATCCCATCGCGTCGGCCAACTCGTCGCCGATCAGCCGGTTCCTCATCAGCTCGCAGGCGTAGACGATGAAGTCCTCGCGGTCGCGCATCTCGGCGGCCGGCAGGTCCCGGTAGTAGTCCCGCAGCGAGAGCACGCCGAACGCGACGTGCCGCGACTCGTCCTTCATCACGTACTTGAGCAGCTCCTTGAGGAGCGGCTCCTGGCAGAGCTGGTACAGGTTGCCGAAGGCCGCCATCGCCAGGCCCTCGATGATGATCTGCATCCCGAGGTACTTGAAGTCCCAGCGGCTGTCGCAGAGGGTCGCGTCGAGCAGCTCCTTCAGGCTCTTGTTGATCGGCCACTCCCACTCGAGCTTCTCGTGGAGGTAGCGGCTGAACACCTCCACGTGTCGCGCCTCATCCATCGTCTGCGTGCCGGCGTAGTACTTGGCGTCGATCCACGGCACGCCGCCGACCAGCTGGGAGGCCACGATCAGCGCACCCTGCTCGCCGTGCAGGAACTGGGAGAGCTGCAGCGAGATCTGCGCGTGGCGCAGGTGTGCTCGTTCCTTCTCGTTCAGCTTCTGGTACGGGCCGTACTCGGCGATCGGGTTGATCGCGGGAGGGATGATGTTGCCCTCGGGGTCGACGTCGGTGCTCCAGGCGAGCTGGGTGGTCCCGTTCCACTGATCCCGCTTCGCCTTCTCGTAGAGATCGTGCAACCCCTCCTTCACGGAGCCGTAGTTCCAGACGTAATTCGAGTCGAAGGAGGTGAGGATCGTCTCGAGCTCGCGATCGAGCTGCCGCAGCGCGTTCACCCGGGAAGCCTGGGTCATCGGTCTCTCCTGTCGGGACGCGGGATTGCGCCAGCGTACGCCGTCGCTGGACCCGAGTCGAGGCGCTCGGAGACTGAGGGTCTAGTTATTTTGTGAACACACTATTGACAGGATTGGCGAGGGCACCCAAGATGACGACTGCCGGGGGAGAGCGCGCCGTCCTAGGAGAAGGCATGCGCCGTCTCGGCTGTTCCCACGCCTCACCGAGACGTACGCCGCCGGATGCCCGATGGATCCGATGAGGCCCCGATATTTCTACGCCCGCTGGGAGAGTGAGCGAAATCGATGAGCCACAACGACGAGCCCGATGCGGATCGGCGCGACGAGGCGCTCGACGAGGGCGGCCCGGAGCGCGCGGACGACGAGGAGGCGAGCGCGAATCCCGACGCCCTCGTCTCCTACATCCGCTCGATCTCGCGCACGCCGATCCTCTCGCGCGCGCAGCAGTACGCGCTCGCCGAGCGGCTGGAGATGGAGCGCGACCGCTTCCTCGACGCGGTGTTCCAGATCCCGGCGGTGGCCGAGGCGCTGGTCGCCCGCTGGCGACGGCGCAAGGCCGGGGGTTACGTCACTGGCGCGTTGAGCGCGCATCACCTCGAGGCGGGGCCGCGCGACCTCTCGATCGAGATCGACCGGGCGCTCGGCGCCGTCGAGCGGCTGCTCGCGCGACGCGAGCGCGGCGCGCGGACGCCGCGCGTGCAGGCGGCGCTCGAGCGGCGCCTTGCTCCGGCGCTGCGCGCCGCCGATCTCGCGTTCGAGGGGATCGTCGACGCCTTCCGGGAAGTCGCGCGCGACGCCCGCGGCACCGGGCCGCGCGTCCGCGGCGCGGCCGAGCAGCGCGCGCGGATCGCCGCGGCGCGGACCCATCTGTCCGCCTACGAAGCCACCAAGCGAAGCTTCGTGCAGCACAACCTGAAGCTGGTGGTGAAGTTCGCCAAGCAGTATCGCGGCATGGGCGTCCCGTTCCTCGACCTGATCCAGGAGGGCAACCTCGGGCTGATCCGCGCCGTCGAGAAGTTCGACCACCATCGCGGCCACAAGTTCTCGACCTACGCTGCGTGGTGGATCCATCAGGCGATGATCCGGGCGGTGCAGAAGCACTCGCGGACGGTGCGCGCCCCCTCGCACGTCTACGACCTGCAGCTCAAGTACAAGCGCGCCGAGAAGACGCTGCGCGGCCGGCTCGCGCGCGAGCCGGGGCGCGCCGACATCGCCGAGGTGCTGGGCCTCTCGGCGGCGGACGTCGACCGGCTGGTCTCGACCATGACCCCGATCGTCTCGACCCACGCGCCGCTGGCCGGGAGCGAGTCGCTCACGCTCGACGATGCGCTGGCCGACGAGGAGCTGCTCGATCCGGGCGACGAGCTGGACCGCGACACGGTCGAGCGCATCATGCGCGAGGTGCTCGTCGACCTGGAGCCGCGCGAGCGGACCGTCATCGAGTACCGCTTCGGCCTCGGCGACGAGCCGGCGCAGACGCTGCAGGTGATCGGCGAGCGGCTCGGGCTCTCCCGCGAGCGGGTGCGCCAGATCGAGGCGAAGGCGCTCGAGCGGCTGCGCCGCGGCGGCAAGGTCAACCATCTGGCGAGCGTGCTCGACTCGCACGCCGGCTAGCGGGTCGCGTCCGGCGGCGCATCCACTTCCGCGATAGCTTCCCGCGGAGCGAGGAGGGCTCATGAAGCTTCGCAAGCTCGGGCGGACCGGTCTCAAGGTCTCGAACCTGTGCCTCGGCGCGATGACCTTCGGCAACGCGCAGTGGGGCTGCGACGAGGGCACCTCGCGCAAGATCGTCGACCGCTTCCTCGACGCGGGTGGTAACTTCATCGATACGGCCGACGTCTACTCGAACGGAGTGTCGGAGGAGATCACCGGGCGCGCGCTGCGCGACCGCCGGCACCAGGTCGTGCTCGCCACCAAGGTCGCGGGTCCGATGGGCTCCGGGCCCAACGACCTCGGCCTCTCGCGCCGCCACGTTCTCGACGCCGTCGACGCGAGCCTGCGGCGGCTCGGCACCGACTTCATCGATCTCTATCAGGTCCACGCCTACGACCCGACCACGCCGCTCGACGAGACGCTGCGCGCGCTCGACGACTGCGTGCGCGCCGGGAAGGTCCGCTACGTCGGCTGCTCGAACTACTCGGCCTGGCAGCTGATGAAGGCGAACGCGCTGGCGCGCGAGCTCGGCACGTCACGCTACGACTCGCTCCAGCCCCAGTACTCGCTCGTGTGCCGGCACATCGAGCGCGAGCACCTGCCGCTGTGCCGTGAAGAGGGGATCGGCGTCGTCCCGTGGAGCCCCCTCGGCGGCGGTCTCCTCACCGGCAAGATGCGCAAGGGCGCGGCGCCTCCGTCGGGCTCGCGCGCGGCCGTCGACCCGAACAACCGCGAGCGCTTCGCGGCGGCCCGCAACCTCGAGATCGCGGAGGTCGTGATCGGCGTCGCGAAGCGCATCGGAAGGACGCCGAGCCAGGTGGCGCTCGCCTGGGTGATCCAGCAGCCGGGGGTGAGCTCGCCGATCTTCGGCGCCCGCACGATCGAGCAGCTCGAGGACAACCTGGGCGCGGCGGACCTGGTGCTCGACGCGGAGGCGCTGCGCGTGCTCGACACGGCGTCGGCTCTCGAGCTGGTCTACCCCTACGACTTCCACGTCCGGGTGCGCGGGATGATGGCCGCGCAGGGCTTCGTCTAGGCGGCGTCGGCCAGCTTCGGCTCGCGCGGCAGCGCGAACACGTCGACGGGCTCGCTGCGGCCCCGCACCTCCGTCGCCGGGAAGCCGCGGAATCCCTGCCGCCGCTCGGCGCCCGCCCGCTCATAGGTGGTGGCATCGACGACCACCGACGCGCCGAGGTCGCGCGAGAGCGCCTGGAGCCGCGCTGCCAGGTTGCTGGTGTTGCCGATCACCGTCCAGATGCGGCGGTCGACGGCCTGGATGTCTCCGACGAAGGCGGAGCCGGTCGCGATTCCGACGCCGACCTCGAGGCGGACTGCTCCGCCCGCGACCTCGAGCGCGGACACCTTCTCGACCATCTCGAGGCCCGCGGCGAGCGCCGCGCCCTCCTTGCCCGGCAGCGCCTCCGGGGCGCCGAAGACCGCCATCAGGCCGTCGCCGTGGAACTCCACCACGGCGCCGCCGCGCGCCCGCACGATTCCTGACACCTCTTGGGTGTAGGAGTTCACGGTGCGGAAGATCTCGTCCGCGCGCCGGCCCTCGGAGAAGCTCGTGTAGCCGCGGATGTCGACGAAGAGCACCGAGACCTCGCGCTCGCCGGGCTCGGGGGTCGCGCCGCGCGCGATCTGCTCGGAGACCGCCGCGGGCACGTAGCTGCCGAGCGCCTCCTGCCGCTCCCGCTCCGCCCGCCGCAGCGCCGCCTCGTCGAAGCGCCGGAGCTCGAGCGAGAGCCGGTCCGCCAGCGCGTCGAGCAGCGCCAGGTCGGCGCCGGTGAAGACGTCCCCCGAGCCCTTCTCCCCGAGACACACGAACGCGTCGACGCGCTCGCCGCGCCGGAGCGGCAGGAGCACGCTGGCGCCGAGGCTCTCGACGGCGGCGGCCTCGACCCCGCGCAGGAGGCCTCGGTGGATCCAGCGCCGCCAGCGCGCGGCGTCCACCGGCGCGTCCGCCTCGGCCAGCAGGCCGGGCAGCGCGCCGTCCGCCGGGAGCGCGGGCGGGAGCCCGGCGCCGCGCGCATAGAGCGGCGCGAAGGTCGCCTCGCCGCGCGCGTAGACCGCGCAGCGGTCGAGGCGCAAGAGCTCGCCGAGCCGGGCGCCGGTCGCACCCAGGAGGGCGCCGACGTCGCCGAGCGCGCCGAGCTCGTTGCGCAGGTGCGAGAGCCCGGCCTCGAGCGCGAGGCGCTCGCGCAGGAAGATGCGCTCCATGCGCGGGCGCAGCCAGCGCTGGCCCGGCACGATCAGGCCGGCGAGCAGGACCGAGAGGACGGCCTGCGCACTCTGGGGATCGAGGTCGGCGGCCCGGGCAACGGGGCGCGACGCGCTCGGCACGACCGTGAGGAGCCCGGCGAGGAAGAGCACCGAGAGCAGCGTGTAGGCCGCGGTGGAGCTGATCACGCGGTCGATGTCGAGGAGGCCGTAGCGGAGGATCGCGATCGCCATGCACACGGGGATCAGGACGGTCGCGACGAGGGCGAACTCGTAGGTCCACCAGAGGTCCGGGCGCAGCGCGCCGACGCCCGCCGTGACGAGCGCCGGCAGCGCTCCGACCACGACCCCGTAGACCATCCACTTGAGCTGCCGCCGACCGGCCGCGTCGGCCACGCGGAAGTTGCGCGTAATGACGCCGGCCACCGCCACGAGGAAGGCGAGGTTCAGGGCGAGGCTCAGCCGGAAGCCGAGATTCCCGGACCACGGCGCGCCGACGAGCGCGCTCGACGCGGCAGGTGCGAAGAGGAGGAAGATCCAGGGACCGAAGCGCGCGAGAGGACCGGTGAGCGCGCGGCGCGCCGGGACCAGGAGGGCCGCGCGCAGCAGGAGCGGCATGAAGAAGAGCGCGCCCCCGAGGAAGGTGGCGACGCCGAAACGTGTGACCGGCGGCGAGGCGCCGAAGAGGATCGACCAGTGGAAGCCGTAGGCGAGGGCGCCGAGCCCGAACGTGCGCGCGCCGCGCCGGCCGCCGCCGCGCCACAGCGCGAGCAGGCCCATCGCACCGAAGCCGATCGTGACCGGCACGGTGCGCCACGGGAAGCGCGCGGGCCGCAGCGGGAGCGGCTCCTCGAAGCGCCGGCCGTCGCGCTCGGCGACCAGGGTCGGGTGGTCGGAGGCCGTGCTCGCGGACGCGGCGACCAGGAAGTCGAGCCGGCCCGCTCCGCTGAGATCGAAGTCTCCGACCCGGAGGAGCCGATCGCCCGGGGCGAGTGGGCCGGGGGGAATCTCGGCGTTGGTCCAGAACCCGGCGAGCGTCGGGGGCGCGTCCACCCCGGCGCCCGGCTGGACGTAGACCGGGATCCAGGTGAACCCGTGGCGCCACACCTGCCGCACGTGCAGCCCGACGCACAGCAGCCACAGCGGTCCGAGGATCGCCAGGAGCGCGGCGTCGAGCGCGCGGGGCCGTTTCACGCGTACCTCGTGGGCCGCGCCAGGCTCCGCGAGGTCGCCCTACGCTGCCTGCCGGTCCGCTGACCGGCAGGCTAGCGGGCCTCGATCAGTCCAGGCAGCTCGGCGCGGAAGCATCGAGGCAGCGGGCGAACTGGATGCTCACGCGGTAGCGCGCGATCGACGCCAGCGGTTGCCCGGCCGGAACGCCGGTGCACGACGGGTCGGTGTCGGACGGGACGCAGGACTGGTTGGTCTCGAGCTCCTGCGGCTTCGGCGTGCCCTCGGGCGTGGCCGATCCCGCCGTGTTGGGCGTCGCGACCAGTCCCTCGAGCATCACGGGCATCACGCCGGTGCTCGGGATGCCGAGCCGCGCGCGGCCGATCTTGAGGATCTCCTGGCGGAGCGATGCCAGCGACCCCTCCATCAGTGCACCTCCGGCGAAGTCGAACTTGTAGATGTCCCGCTCGGTGGGGACGTTGAACCACTCGCCGACCGCAGATTGCGGGTTGAACGCGTCGGCGATCGCGTACGAGTCCTCGCCGATCTTGAACTCGAGCATCGCGAACGCGCGCACGTCCCCGAAGTCCGTCGCTGCCGGGGTCCGGTCGTCGGCGACGATCGTCAGCAGGGCGCGGATCTCGGCGTTGGGAATGAAGTCGGCCACGCAGAGAGGTGTCGGGTTGGCGGCCGGGCAGCTGGTCGCCGGCGTGAAGTCGCCGCTCTGCGGATCGATCGGGCATTGCGTCGCGGTGGCATTGGCGCAGACGTAGCGAAGCGAGCTCCGCTGGACCTCGCCGGCGGTGTTGCTTCCCGGGAAGCCGGCGCGGACCGGTGTCGCAGCCGCGAGGAGCGCGAGACCTCCGAGCACTGCGACAAGTCTCCGATTCGACATGGTCAGGTCTCCTGTGCTGTTCGCCGGAGGCCGGCGAGAGGGAAGGCGAGGGCAAGGGCGGCGAAGGCGCCGCCCGCGAAGGGCACGGCGTCGCCCCATCGCTGATAGGGACTCACCGCGTGCGAGGCGCGCACGTGCGCCAGCAGCACGTCGGAGGCGCCGGGCGGCAGGGCGGCCACGACGCGCCCGTGCGGATCGATGGCGGCGGAGCGGCCGCCGGTGGCGGCGCGCACGACGAAGCGGCGGCTCTCGATGGCGCGGAGCTGCGCGAGCTCGAGCTGCTGCTGCACGGCGCCCGGCGAGCCGAACCACTCGTCGTAGGCCGGATTCGCGAGCAGCTCGGCACCCTGGGCGACCAGCGCGCGCGCGCGCGCCGAGACCATCATCTCGGAGCAGAGCAGGATGCCGACGCGAAGATCGCCCGCGCGGAGCGGGTAGGCGTAGCGCGGATCGCCCGGTGCGAAGGGCCGCCGCCAGGACGAGAGCCAGCGCGGCAGCGGGTTCTCCTCGGCGAAGGGCATCAGCCGCGCCTTGTCGTAGCGCCCTGCTACCTGTCCGTCGCGCACCAGGAAAACGGAGTTGAAGCGGTCGATGCGGGTCGCCCACTCCTGCTGGTCGGGCCCGCCCACGAGCCAGTCGGCGTGCGTGGCGCCGGCCGCGCCCAGCAGTCGGGAGCTCGCGGCCGAGTCGTCGCGCAGCGAGGAGCGGAGCGCGAGCTCGGGCCACACCACGAGCCGCGGATCCTGCGCGAGCGCGGGTGCCGTGAGCGCGAGCCGCTGCTCGATGCTGTCGCTCGCGCGCCCACGGTCCTGGTCCTGGAGGAGAGCCGCCGAGACCTCGGGGCCCTCGGTGAAGTCCTGGCCGAGGCGCGACGCTCCGTAAAGCAGGCTCGCGCCGAGGAGCAGCGCGACACCGGCCGCGCAGCGAAGGGGTCGCCGCGGCCGGAGCGCCGGGACGAAGAGCCCGGCCGCGCACGCATTGGCGGCCGCGATCAGCATGCTGATCCCGAACGGACCCGCGAGGTCCGCGCTCTGCGCCAGCGCGCTCCATCCGATCTGCGAAGCGCCGAGCTGAACCCAGGGATTCGGCACGGGTGCGCCGGCGCGCGCGAGCTCGATGGCGCCGAAGCCGGCCGCCAGCACGGCCGGATGCGCCACACGCCGCTGCACGGCGAGCCGTACGAATCCCGCGAAGAGCGCGGTCCAGACGCCGTAGAGTGCGACTGCGAGGCCGAGCGACGCCGCCCAGGACGCCGCCGCCGCCACGCCGAAGAAGCGCGCGATCATCCCCGGCATCCAGCCGGCGGTCGCGAACCCGAGCCCCACGCCCCAGGCGAGGCCGTAGCCGAGCGCGCCGAGCGCGCTGGCTCGCGCCGCGACGACCAGCAGCGGGACCAGCGCGATCCACGCGAGCACCGACCACGACAGCGGCGGATACGCGGCGGTATAGAGCGCCACCGAGGCCGCGACGAGCAGCACGTCGGCCGCGACGCGCCGCGACCCGGCGCTCCGCTCCGCGGGCACCCGCGAAGCCGCGCGCATCGGCCTAGCGCGCGCCGCGCCGCGCGCGCGACGCGATGGCGAAGCCCACGGCGAACACCACGAAGGCCGCCGGCTCGGGAACGGCCGGCGAAATGCTCACCGTCGCACCCGTGGCGCTCGTCACCGCGAGCGCGGTCCCGAAGGCGTCGCTCAGCGTCGTGGCGCCGAAGCCGAGCGTGCCCGAGGTGACCGGGCCCGGCAGCACGTCGAAGGAGAGCGTCGCGAGCGTGAACGAGTCGGCGGACTGCAGTGCGTCGAGCGCGGCGGGAGCCAGGAGCGAGATCTCGGCGACGTCGACCAGCCCGATCCCGGTCGTGGTGCCCGCGATCGCCTCGAGCGGCACCGCACCGAGCACCGCGCCGAAGCTCGCTCCGGTGAAGTCGAGGAAGCTCGAATCGAAGCCGATCTTGACGTCGAAGGCGCCGAGCGAGGGCGGTCCCGAGCCGCCGAGGCCCGCGACGACCAGGTCGACGCTGAAGGCTCCGCTGGCGGTGATGGTCGCGGGAACCAGCGAGAGCGAGACCGCGTGCGCGCCGACGGGGACCAGCGTCGATCCGAGGAGCAGCAGGCAGAGCCGCACGAGAGCCTTCATCGGGTATCCCCCTTCGCCGCGCGCAACCGCCGGCGGCGCCAGGTGAGCAGGAGCACCGGCGCGAGCGCCTCGAGACCGACGAGGCCGCACGAGGCCGCGGGCTTCGGAGCGCAGTTCGGGCTGCCGCACTGAAGCGTGCAGGCGCGGCCGTCGAGAACCGTGATCTGTCCGTCGCGATCCGCGTCGCGCGGATCGGTCGAGCCGCTGGCCGGCTGCCCGCGCGCCGCGAAGATCGCGTTGATGTCGGTGCTGTCGACGTAGTGATCGCCGTTCACGTCGCACACCATCGCGCCCGAGGGACCGAGCGCGACGACGAGCTGGTAGCCGAAGCTCTCGTCGTGCGAGCCGTCGAAGGTCGCATCGCCAAAGCCGCTCACGGCGAGCGTCAGCGTCGGCGAGCCGATCGGCGCCGTGAGGCTCGCCACCTCGGGGAGGAAGGTGGGTCCCGAGTCGTCGTCGTCGCGCAGCGCGGTGTCGGAGGACGAAAGCACGCGCAGCACCGGGTCGGCCAGTGCGCCGCCGTCCGCGTCGTAGAGGGCGGCGGTCAGCGTCCGGCCGGGCGGCACCGGGACGCTCCAGTAGTCGACGTCCCCGGGCGTGATGTTTCCGGTCACCACCGTGACGCCGCCGGGTGCCACGGCGTCGAAGGCGCCGCCGCCGACCGGGAGGGCGTCCGCGGTGGCGAAGCTTCCATTGTGGTCCGGGCTCGGCTCGGTCGAGGCCGGCGGGGCCGCCGAGAGGACCAGCCGGTAGCTGAAGGTCTCGCTGTGGATGGAGCCGTCGAAGTGGACGTCGCCGAAGCCCGAGACGGCGACCTTCCACGTGCCCGCCGTCGGCACGACCAGCCGCAGCGCCGGGAGGAAGCCGGGGCCCGAGTCGTCGTCGGTCGCGACCAGCGCGCCCGTCGGGTCGAAGAGCCCGACGACCGGGTCCGCGAGCGCGCCCTCGTCGTCCGTCACGACGGCCACCGTGAGGAGCTGCCCGGCGGCGAGGTCGAAGGCGAAGTAGTCGACGTCGCCCGGCGCGACCGAGCCCGTCACGAGAGCCCCGCTGCCCGGCGGCGGGAAGGCCGTGGTGAGGAGCGTCTGGGCGGGGACGACCGGCTGGGCCGTGGCGAGCGTGCCGTTGGGCTCGACCTCGGGCACCGCGGCGAGCGCGGGCCGGGCCGGCGCGAGCGAGAGCCCGACGGCCAGCCCGATGGCGAGAAGAATGGCGAGGAGTGCCCCCGAAGCCCGCTTCCGCTCGCGCATCGCTGCCCCTCCGATGGAAAGCGAGCATTGTAGACCGAACCCGCGGGATTTTGGACAGGATTCTCACTGCTGGATCGCTTTGGTGTGTCGGCCCGCCCGCGGCCGCAACTGCCGCTGCAACCGCGGGCGCTCGGGATCGAAATGCAGGCCCCCTTCGATGCGCTAGGGTCGCCCGCTCCGCGCCGCTCGGCTCGGAGGCAGGCGCTTCAGCACCCCCGAGCGGATGCCGAGAGCGTTGGAGGAGGCCCCGAGCAGGTTGGCGGAGGGCATCGGAAGCTCGGGGGGCCCCGGGATGCGCGTCGGCCTCGTGCTCTCGGGAGGCGGCGCCCGCGGCGCCTACGAAGCGGGCGTGCTCTGCCATCTCTTCGAGGAGGTGCTGCCGAAGCTGCCGCCCGGCTTCGAGTTCGAGGTGGTGAGCGGCACCTCGGTCGGCGCCATCCACGCTGCCTACGTCGCCGCCAGTGCGCACCTCGCGCCGGCGCAGCGCGGGCGGCGACTGGCGGATACCTGGCGCGCGATGCGGGTGGGCGACGTCGTGCGCATCGGCGTCGGCGATCTGCTCGGCGTCCCGCTCCGCGCGCTCGGCGTGACGCGGCTGCACCGGCGCGGCGCGCACACCGAGCTGATCGGCGGGCTCCTCGACGTCGCTCCGCTCGAGCAGCTCGTGAACGACCGCATTCCGTGGGAGCACCTGCGCGCGAATCTCGCGCGCGGCCGCGCGCTCTGCGTCTCGTGCACGGAGGTGCGCTCGGGGCGCGACACGGTCTTCCTCGACGGCCCGCTCTCGGATCCCGCTCCCTGGTCCTACGATCCCAACGCGCGCGCCATCGTGTCCGAGATCACTCCGGCCCATGTGCGCGCCTCGGCCGCGATCCCGTTCCTGTTTCCCGCAGTGCGCATCCGCGACCGGTTCTACGTCGACGGCGGCCTTCGCATGAACACGCCGCTCTCGCCACCGCTGCGGCTCGGCTGCGACCGCGTCCTGGTGGTGGCGCTCAAGCACGTGCGGCCGCCCGACGCCGAGGAGGCCGACTTCCCCGAGCAGGTCATCACCCAGCCGGCCTTCCTGATGGGCAAGGTGCTCGACGCCCTCACTCTCGACCAGATCGAGGTGGAGCTGCACCGACTGCGCCTGGTGAACGCCATCCTCGCGCGCGGGAGCCAGGTGTTCGGCTCCGAGTTCCTCGAAAAGATCAACGTCGCAGTGAGGGCGGAGCGCGGCGTCGGCTATCGGCACGTCGAGACGGTCGTGGTCCGGCCGGGCGACGACATCGGCTGCATCGCCGCGCGCGCCTACCGCGCCCGGCGGAGCGCGAGAGATCTCGGCGTGCTCCCGACACTGCTGACGCGGCTGGCGCTGCGAGGCGTCCCCGAGCAGGAGGCCGACCTGCTCTCCTATCTGTTCTTTGACCGCAGCTTCACCGCGGAGCTGATCGCCCTCGGACGCGAGGACGCGCGGCGGAGCGAGGACGAAATCCTGAAGCTGCTCGCGCCGTGACCGTCCCTGTCACAGCGCGGTGAGAAGCTCCGGCCGTGCGCCGCGGCCGGTGCTACCCCTGACCGGCCACACCCCCGGTTGGCGGGGGAGAGTCACCCCCCGGCCGGCCGCGGCGCCACCAACGCGCGCGAGAGCGCCGCATCCAGCGAATCTCCCTGCATTCGGCGCGCGCAGTCGACGCCGGCCGGAAGCGCGCCGGCGCTGCACAGATGGTCGAGGATCGCGGCCGCCGCCACGCGCTGGCCGAACGGGCTCGGGTGCAGGAAGTCGATGTGGAGATCGCGGCGCCAGCCCTGCGCGGCGATCCGATACGCCGGGAGCAGGTCGACCACGTCGAGACCCGCCTGCCGTGCGCGGTCGGCCACCAGCGTGTGGACGTCGGCGAGGGCCTCGTCCGGTCCCGTGTCGTCGAAGAGCGGGAAGATCGCGACGAGCACCCGGAGCTGATGCTCGCGGGCGAGGGCGGCGAGCTCGGCGAAGCCGGAGGCGAGTCGCTGCGCGCCCTCGGCGTCGCGGTGGAGCGCGCGGAAGTAGGCGTCGCGACCGGGACCGCCTGCCGCCGCGTACGCGGGATCGTCCGGAAGCGTCGCCACCACGGCGCGCGATGCCGCGACATTGGATGTGAGGAGGGTGTGCGCGAGCAGGAAGAGGCGCGAGCCCGAGAGCCAGCGCGCGAGCGCGCCCGCGCCCGGCGGCTCGCCGCGGGCGGCCGCCGCACGCATGTCGCGCAGCGCCTCCGCCTCCAGGCTGAAGGACTGCGGGTCGTTCAGCACGTAGCCATAGACCACGACGTCGGGCTCGAGCGGGATGCCGCGCAGCGCGAGGTGCCGCACGACCTGCGTCTCGTTGTAGCCGGGGACGCCGAGGTTCAGCACCTCGACGGGCGCCTCGGCGCCCGCTTGGGCGGGCGCGGGCGCGAGCTCGGCCAGGCGCCCCTCGAGCCGCTGGGGCCAGGCGAGCTCGCGCGGGCCGCCGCTTCCGTAGGTCACCGAGTCGCCGATCGCCGCGATGCGGAAGACGCCGTGGGGCTTCGGCTCGGCGAACTCGCGGTCGCGCAGCCCGGCGCTGCTGATCGAGGCCGCGCCGTCTGCGGCACCCGCGCGCAGCTCGTACTCGAGCGTGGGGTCGTCGCTCGGCGCGATCGTCTGCCGGAACACGACGTGGA
>DATJPY010000006.1:0-98613 GCA_035506135.1 Myxococcota bacterium
TGTTGGAGCAGAACGCGTTGCTGATGAACGAGCTCAAGCTCTAGAACGTGAACCTGAAGAGCCGCCTCGAGCAGCACACCTATGGCGACCTCATCGGCGCCTGCCAGGGCATGCGCGACGTGTACAAGCGCATCGACAAGATCGCCCCTACCGACATCTCGGTGCTCGTCACCGGCGAGACTGGCACCGGGAAGGAGCTCATCGCCAAGGAGATCCACCGGCACAGCCCCCGCGCCAAGGGGCCCTTCGTCTCCATCAACTGCGGAGCGATCCCCGAGAACCTCCTCGAGAGCGAGCTGTTCGGGCACGTGCGCGGCGCCTTCACCGGCGCGCACGTCACGAAGCGCGGCCTGTTCGAGCAGGCGAACGGGGGTACGCTCTTCCTCGACGAGATCGGCGACATGGGCCTGGGCCTGCAGGGCAAGCTGCTACGCGTGCTGCAGGACCGCGAGATCCGTCCCGTCGGCGGCAACCAGTCGGTGAAGATCGACGTGCGCATCGTCGCCGCGACGAACCGCGCCCTGCGCGACGAGATCGAGGCCGGCCGCTTCCGGCGCGACCTCTTCTACCGGCTCAACGTGATCCCGATCGAGATTCTGCCGCTGCGGGAGCGTCCGGACGACATCCCGCTGCTGGCCGAGGCCTTCCTGCGCAAGCATGCGGGCAGCCGCCCTCGCCGGCTCACACCCGCCGCGATCGAGCAGCTGAAGCGCTGCACCTGGGAGGGGAATGCGCGCGAGCTCGAGAACGTGATCGAGCGCGCGGTCGCGCTCTGCGATCGGAGCGAGATCGGACCGCAGGACCTGCCGGTTCCCGGCGCGGGCGCCCCGAGCGCGGCCGACGCGACAGACCTCGTGCGCACCGCGAAGGAGCAGCAGCTCACGCTGGCGCAGCTCCAGGAGCTCTACATCGATCAGGTTCTCGCGCAGACCGGCGGCAACAAGGTACGGGCCGCCCGCATCCTGGGAATCAACCGCCGCACCCTGTATCGGCGCTGGGAGCGGCAGGGCGAGCTCGGCGCACACGGCGCCGACGCCAACGACGAGGAGGATGCATGAGCCCGGCGAAGCGCTCGACCCGTGCGACGAAGAAGACCCCCCGGCGCGCGGCGGCTCTGCGGCGCAGGGCCTCCGGAGCGAGCGGGGTGCGCTTCCGCAAGATCCTGGTGCCTCTCGACTTCTCCAAGCACTCGGATGCCGCGCTCGACCTCGCCATCGAGCTCGCGAGGGAGCGCGGGGGCGAGATCCATCTGCTGCACGCCTACGAGCTCCCGGCGGCGGTGACCATGGCGTACGGCGTGGCGGTTCCCCAATCGGTCTGGGACGGCATCCAGGAGTCGGCGCAGGAGCGCCTCGATCAGGCGCTCGCGCGGGTCCAGGCGGCGCGGGTCGCCGGCGTGACGCACTTCACCACCGGTCCGGCGCCCGACGCGATCACGGCGGCGGCCGCCTCGCTGAAGGCCAACCTGATCGTGATGGGGACGCGTGGGCTCACGGGCCTCAAGCACGTCCTGCTCGGCAGCGTGGCGGAGCGCGTGCTTCGCACGGCCGCCTGCCCGATCCTCACGGTCAAGGCGTGACTCCGACAGCGTCAGCGCGCGGGAGGGGATTCCGGCGATGGCTGGAGCGTCTGCAGGTAGGCAATGATCAGCTCGATGGTTCCCTGCCGCGCGATGTCCCGCAGCTGGCCGCTCGGGGAGCTCGGCGGGGGCGACTTCCCCGGCTCGCCCGGGTAGAGCTGCTCTCCCCAGACCGGCATGTCGCGCGGGCCGTGCGCCTTCACGTCGCTGCGGCCATCGATGAAGTCGGCGATCCGGTCCGTCGGGAGCGGTCGACCGTACTTCTCGCCGAGCCGCGTGAGATCGAAGGGCTTGGTGGTGAGCACCATGGCGAGCGGCCCGTCGCCGCGGCCGTCGACACCGTGACAGCTCGCGCAGTAGCGCGCGTAGAGACGCGCGCCCGCCTGCTGCGGCGACTCCGCCGCGGGCTCCGCCGCGCGCACGGGCTGCGCACCGAGCAGCGCGGCGGCAAGCGCGACGACCTTCGGAATCGAGCGCATCGCGGGCTCCTTTTCCACTGGGCGCCGAGTCACTGCGGCTCGTGCACGCCGGCACACCGAAGCTTCCCTTGCGTCGTGCGGGCGACGGAGGCTACCGCGGCGCTCCGGCAAGCGCACCGCGATCCGGCGTGAGATGTCGCACGAAGAGATCGCGGCGCACCTGCCCGAGGCACTCGCTCGTCCGTCCGCGTATCCCTCGGACGCCTCCGCCTCCGCCGGCATCGAGTGGGTCCAGACCCACCTCTCGCACGTCTTCCTGACGCACGATCGAGTCTACAAGCTCCGCAAGGCGGTCGATCTCGGCTTCCTCGACTTCCGCCGGCGCGCGGAGCGCAACGCGGACTGCCTGCGCGAGGTGCGGCTGAACCGGCGCCTGGCCCCGGACGTGTACCTCGGCGTGGCACCGATCGAGCCCATGAAGGACGCCTACGGCGTCGGCGCGATCGGGGAGTCGATCGAGCGAGAGGCGCTCGAGCACGTCGTCGTGATGCGGCGCCTGCCGGCGGGGCGCGATGCGCTCTCGCTCCTCGCGCGGGGTGCCCTGCACGCGTCGCACCTGGACGCCGTCGCGCGTCGGCTCGCGCGCTTCCACGTAGAGCATGGGCTCGGCGTGCCCAGCCCGTTCCCGCCCGAGACGTGGCTCGAGGCGGTATGCGCGCCGGTACGCGACACCCTCGAGCGCCTCGCCGCCGCGCCGGGTGGATTGCTGCGGCGGAGCTCGGTCGAGCGGCTGCGCGCCCGGAGCGATTCCTTCGCCACCGAGCACCGCGACGCGATCGAGGCGCGCCGCCGCGCCGGGCGTGCGGTCGATGGCCACGGCGACGTCCACCTGCAGCACGTCTGGTTCGAGCCGGGCCGCGCGGAGCCGCTGCTCATCGACTGCATCGAGTTCAACGACGCGCTGCGGCGGATCGACGGAGCGGCCGAGATCGCCTTCCTCGCGATGGACCTTCGCTACCGGAGCCGGCCGCGCCTCGCGGAGCGCTTCCTTCGCAGCTACGCGAGCGAGCGCGACGACTACGACGCCTATCGCCTGGTCGACTGGTTCGCGAGCTACCGGGCCGCGGTCCGCGCCCTGGTGGCCGCACAGGCCGCCGTCGACCCGAGCATCGGCCCGGACCAGCGCGAGGCGGCCGCCGACAGCGCGCGCCGGCACCTCGCGCTGGCGCTGCGCCTGCTCGGACCGCGCCGAGGTGGGGCGCTCGTCGTCGTCGCAGGCGTCGTGGGGACCGGCAAGAGCACGGTGGCCGGACGGCTCGCCGACGCCGTCGGCGGCGTCGTCATCGCGTCGGACCGGGTGCGCAAGGCGCTGCGCGGGCTCGAGCCGACCGACCGCGGCGGCGCTGCGGCGGGCCTCTACGCCGAAGGCGAGAAGGACGCCGTGTATGCCGCCCTGCTCGATCGCGCGGAACCCGTGCTGGAGTCGGGCCGCGTGGCGGTCCTCGACGCCACGTACGCGCGCGAGCGCCACCGTCGCGCCGCGATCGAGCTCGCGTCGCGGTACGAGGTCCCGATGTGGATCCTCGAGACCCGCTGCGACGCCGAGACGGCGATCGAGCGACTGGCCCTCCGCCAGGCCTCGGGCCGGGATCCGTCGGATGCCGGCCCCGCCCTGCATGCCCGGAGCGGCCGGGAGTTCGAGCCGATCCGACCGGTGCGCGGCGTCGAGCACCGCGTGCTCCATACCGACGCCGTGTCGTGGCGGAGCGACCTGCGCCACGTCAGCGCTGCGCTGCGTGTCGCAGCGCGCGGATCACGTCCTCGCGCGCGACCATCCCCACGAGGCGGCCCTTCTCGACGACCGGCAGGCTCTTCACCCTCGTTGCCACCAGCGTCTCGAGGAGGCGGGTGAGCGGTAGCTCCGGCTCGACGGCGAACGGCTGGAGCGTCATCACGCTGCGCGCGGGTCGGAGCGCGATCTCGTCGTAGTGCGGCACGATCGACTCGGGCGTGAAATGGAACGCGCGCAGGACGTCGAGCCGGCTCACGATCCCGACCAGCGCCCCCGCGGCATC
This sequence comes from Myxococcota bacterium, assembly GCA_035506135.1. Lineage (GTDB taxonomy): Bacteria > Myxococcota_A > UBA9160 > UBA9160 > PR03 > DATJPY01. The sequence continues at coordinate 4,074 of DATJPY010000006.1, forward strand.
GAGCACGGGCAGCGCCTCGAAGCCCTTCTGGTCGAACAACGCCTCCACCTCTGCGATCGAGGTCTCGGGCTGGATCGCGACGACGTCGCGCGTCATGACGTCGCGAACGCGGTACTCGAGGAACCGATACATGGGTAGGACCGAGCATGGCACGCGGCGTGCAGATCCGTCAAAGGCACGGCATCATGCCCGTGCTCGGCGGGCCATACGTGGTGCAATCCGTCACAGACGAGACGATGCGGCGCGATGCGCGTTGGCTCGATCGGCGCGATCTCGGACGCCTCCTCGAGGCATTGACCGCGAGCGGCTACGAGGTGCAGGGACCGGTCGTGCGGGACGGGGCGGTCGCGTTCGATCGCATCGAGCGGGTCGAGGATCTCCCGATCGGCTGGCGCGACGAGCAGGCGCCGGGCCGCTACCGCATCGAGCACCGGGGCGGCGACGGCGTGTTCGGCGTGGTGCACGGGCCGGGCGGCCTCAAGCCCCACGTCTTCGCGCCGCGCGAGCGCCTCCTGCAGATCGAGATGGGAGACGGTGCTGGACCCGGCTCCGGCTTCCGCGCCGAGCCGATCGAGCCGCCCGCCCGCCGCATCGCGCTGCTGGGCGTGCGCGCCTGCGATCTCGCCGGCCTCGCGGTGCAGGACCGGGTCTTCCTGGGTGACGCGTTCCCGGATCCCTGGTACGGCCGCCGCCGCGCCGGCCTGTTCCTGGTCGCGGTCGGCTGCACGCGCTCCGTCGCCACCTGCTTCTGCGCGTCGATGGATACGGGTCCCGAGCCGCGCACACACTACGACGTGTCGCTCACCGAGCTCGAGGCGGCGGGGGGCCAAGGGGCCGGCTTCGTGGTTCGCGCCGGGAGCCCTGCGGGAAGGGAGCTCATCCTCGGCCTCGCGCTCCCGCCGGCGCCCCATTCCGCGCTCGAACGCGAGCGCTCGGGCTACGACGCCTGCGCAGCGGGCATGACGCGCAGCCTGCCGCGCGACCAGGTCCGTGACCTCCTGTACGCCAACCTCGAGCATCCGCGCTGGGACGAGGTGGCGCAGCGCTGCCTCTCGTGCGGAAACTGCACCATGGTGTGTCCGACCTGCTTCTGCCACTCCATCCGCGACGACCCGAGCCTGGACCTGCGCCGCTCCGAGCGGGTGCGGGAGTGGGACTCCTGCTTCGACCTCGAGCACTCGCAGATCCACGGCTTCAACTTCCGGCCCCGCATCGGCGATCGGTACCGCCAGTGGCTGGTCCACAAGCTCGCCGCTTGGGTCGACCAGTTCGACCGCTCGGGCTGCGTCGGCTGCGGCCGCTGCATCACCTGGTGTCCGGTCGGGATCGACCTCACCGAGGAGGTGGCGGCGATCGGCGCGACCGGGCCCGGCGACGCACCGCCGCAGGCGGACGGTGGCGCGACGTGAGCGCCGCCACCGCGCTCGTCCCCGAGCCCGCCGAGATCGTCGAGAAGCGCTCGTTCGGCGCAGACATCCACGTCTACCGGCTGCGGCCGCTCGACCGGACCGCCCGGGCCCGCTTCGACTTCGTGCCCGGCCAGTTCAACATGGTGTACGTACCGGGCGTCGGCGAGGTGGCGATCTCGATCTCGTCGGACCCTGACGACGAGGACCTCGAGCACACCATCCGCATCGTCGGCCGCACCACCCGCGTGATCGCCCGGCTCGGAACCGGCGACGTGCTCGGGCTGCGCGGGCCGTACGGCAACGGCTGGCCGCTGCACGCGGCGCGCTTCAAGGACGTGGTGGTGGTGACCGGGGGGCTCGGCTGCGCCCCGGTGACCGGCGCCATCGACTACATGTTCCGGCGCCGACGGAGCTACGGACACCTCACGATCCTGCACGGGGTCAAGAAGGCCTCCGACCTGGTGCACCGGGCGCGCTTCGAGTCATGGCGGCGAGAGCCCGACACCACGGTGCTGCTGACGGCCGACCAGCCCGATCGCGCCTGGCGCGACCGCAGCGGCGTGGTGACGGAGCTCTTCGACGAGATCGAGCTGGAGCCTTCGCGAACCGTCGCCTTCCTGTGCGGCCCCGAGGTGATGCTCCGCTACGCGGTCCGCACCCTGCGCGGGCGCGGCCTGTCCGAGGATCGCATCTTCCTGTCGCTCGAGCGCAACATGCACTGCGCCGTCGGCCTCTGCGGGCAGTGCCAGCTCGGGCCCGAGTTCCTGTGCAAGGACGGGCCGATCTTCCCCTATCGCCGCGTCGCGCGCTTCTTCGCGACGCGGGGGCTGTGACGATGGCGCGCCCCACGCTCGCGGTGTTCAAGTTCGCCTCGTGCGACGGCTGCCAGCTGCAGCTCCTGAATCTCGAGGACGAGTTGCTCGCGCTCGCCGACCGCGTCGAGATCGCGAGCTTCCTCGAGGCGTCGAGCCGGGTCGGCGGAGGCCCCTGGGACGTCGTGCTCGTCGAGGGCAGCATCACCACGGCGGAAGATGCGGAGCGCATCCACGGCATCCGGGGCGAGGCGCGGACGCTGATCGCGATCGGCGCCTGCGCCACCAGCGGAGGGATCCAGGCGCTCCGCAACCTCGCGGAGGTCTCCGACTGGAAGGCGAACGTCTACCCGCGTCCGGACTGGATCGACGTGCTCGCGACGTCGACTCCGATCTCGGACCACGTGCGCGTCGACCACGAGATCCAGGGCTGCCCGATCAGCCGGGAGCAGGTTCTGCGAGTGCTGGTGCGCGCGCTGTTCGGCGCGCAGCCGGATCTTCCGGTCACGAGCGTGTGTCTCGAGTGCAAGCGGCGCGGCACCGTGTGCGTCGCGGTCGCGCGCGGGATCCCGTGCCTCGGCCCCGTGACCCGAGCGGGCTGCGGCGCGATCTGTCCGGCGCTCGGGCGCGACTGCTACGGCTGCTTCGGCCCCGCCGCGGATCCGAACCCGGCATCGCTGGTCCACAGCTTCGAGGCAGCCGGCGTCTCGCGCGCCGACGCGGTGCGCCGCCTGCGCCACATCAACGGCTGGCGCCGCGAGTTCCGCGACCTTGCCGACCGGCTGGAGGCGGAGGATGGCTGAGCCTCCTGGCACCCGCTCAGCCCGCCGGATCATCAGAGTTGGCGCGATCGCGCGCGTGGAGGGCGAAGGCGCCCTGCACCTCGTGGTCGAGAGCGGGCGCGTCACCGACCTGCGGCTCGAGATCTATGAGCCGCCGCGCTTCTTCGAGGCCTTCGCGCGCGGGCGCCGGGCCGACGAGCTGCCCGATCTGATGGCGCGCATCTGCGGCATCTGCCCGGTCGCCTACCAGATGAGCGCGGTGCACGCGCTCGAGTCGGCCTGGGGCGTCCCGGTGCACCCGGGCGTCCGCGCGCTGCGGCGCCTCTACTACGCCGGCGAATGGATCGAGAGCCACCTGCTCCACATGACCTTCCTGGCCGCACCCGACTTCCTCGGTCTCGACGACGGCATCGAGATCGCGCGCATCCACCGCGCGGAGGTCGAGCGCGCGCTCGCGCTGCGGAAGATCGGCAACCGCATCCTGATCCTGCTCGGCGGGCGCTCGGTGAACCCCGTCGGTGTCCGCATCGGCGGCTTCCACCGGCTCCCGACCGGCGCCGAGCTCCAGGCGTTGGCCGACGACCTGCGCCGCGCGCGCGGCGAGGCGCTCGCACTGCTCCGCTGGTTCGCCTCGCTGCCGGTCCCGAGCCGCCCGCAGGACGTCGAGCTCGTCGCGCTCCGGCATCCGCAGGAGTACCCGATGAACGAGGGGCGCGTGGTCTCCTCGCAGGGGCTCGACGTTGCGGCGGACGCGTTCGAGGACGTCTTCGAGGAGACCCAGGTCGAGCACTCGACGGCGCTGCGCTGCCGACTTCGAGCGCGCGGTCGCTATCTGGTCGGACCGCTCGCGCGCGTCTCGTTGAACGCGGATCGCCTCTCGCCCGCGGCTGCCGCGGCGCGCGAGGAGCTCGCGCACCGCTTCGAACGGCCGGACCCCGCCTCCTCCGTTTTCGCGCGCGGAATCGAGGTGGTCCAGGCGATCGATGCCGCCCTCGAGGCGATCGTCCGCTTCGAGCCTCCGTCGCCGCGCGACGCGTCGCCGCCGGTGTCGCCGCGCGCGGCCGTCGGCCGCGCGGCCACCGAGGCGCCTCGCGGAACCCTCTTCGTCGCGGTCGAGACCGACGCCGAGGGGATCGTTCAGAGGCTGCGCATCGTGCCGCCCACGTCGCAGAACCAGGGCCAGATCGAGGAGGACCTGCGCGCTCTCGCCCCTTCGGTGCTCGGGCTGTCGGACGATCGCGCGCGCCGAGCGTGCGAGGCCGCCATCCGGGACTACGACCCGTGCATCTCGTGCGCGACCCACTTCCTGACGCTCACCGTCGAGCGGAGGCCGCCTCGGTGCGCGTGACCGTGATCGGTGTCGGCACTCGGCACGGCGGCGACGCGGCCGGGCTCGCCGTGGTGACGGCGCTCGAAGCTCGCGCGCTGCCGCGCTCGGTCGCTCTGGTCCGCTGCGAGCGCCCGCTGCCCGATCTCCTCGAGGCCCTCGCCGGCGCAGACGCGGCGATCGTCGTCGACGCTGCGCGCTCGGACCACGCGGCGCGCGGCGCCCGGCGCGTGGCTCCCGCGGAGCTGGCCGACGTCGCCACGACGTCGTCGCACGGATTCGGGGTGGCCCGCGCGCTCGCGCTCGCCGAGGCGCTCGGCCGGGCGCCTGCCCGCGTCGAGCTGGTGGCGATCGAGGGCGAAGGCGACGCGGACGTCGAGGCCGCGGCGCGGATCGTCGTCGAGCTGCTGGCCTCGCTCACGGCTGCGGAGGGCTAGGAATGCACGAGGCGAAGCTGTGTCTTTCGCTGCTGGCGACCGCGGAGCGCGCGCTCGCAGAAGCGGGAGCGGAGCGCATCGCCGCCGTGCACCTGGCGGTGGGAGCGCTGTCCGGGGTGGCTCCGGAGGCGCTCGCCGCGGCGTTCCCGATCTGCGCCGCTGGGACGCGAGCCGACGGCGCCGTGCTCCGCATCGAGCGCACGCCGGGGAGGGACCTGGTCCTGCGCGAGCTGGAGGTGGTCTGAGATGTGCGGGATCTGCGGATGCGACGAGCCCGGCGAGCACCACGGCCCGCCGGGCCCGGCCGAGGAGACGCGGCGACTCGCGGTGGAGCGATCGCTGCTCGCGCACAATCGCGAGCACGCGGCGCGCCTGGCGGCGCGGCTCGCGGCGCGCGGGATCGACGCCATCGGCCTCGTCGGCGGACCGGGCGCCGGGAAGACCTCGCTGCTCGAGGCGACCTTCGCGCGGCTCGGGCCCGCGGCCGCGCAGTGCGAGCTGGTGGTCGAGGGCGACTGCGCGACCGATCTGGACGCGAGACGCGTCGAGGCAGCCGGTGCGCGAGCGGTCCAGGTCGCCACCGGCTCGCTGTGTCATCTCGACGCACACCTCGTCGAGCACGCCCTCGAGCCCGCCGCGCTCGAGGGAGCCCGGCGCCTCTGGATCGAGAACGTCGGCAACCTGGTGTGTCCGGCTCCCTTCCCCTGCGGCGAGCGCCGCCGGGTCGCGCTGGTGTCCGTCGCCGAAGGCGACGACAAGCCGGAGAAGTACCCGGCGCTCTTCGCGAGCGCCGACCTCCTCGTGATCAGCAAGATCGATCTGCTCCCGCACCTCGACTTCGACGTGGAGCGCTGCATCCGCGGCGCGCGACGGGCGCGCGCGTCCCTGCCCGCCCTCCTGCTCTCGGCGCGCTCCGGTACGGGGCTCGACGCCTGGATGCGCTGGGTGGACGGAGAGGCGTCGGCCTAGCCATGTGCCTCGCCGTTCCGGGGCGCGTCTGCGAGCTCTACGAAGAGGAAGGGCTCCGGCTCGCGGCAGTCGCGTTCGGCGGCGTCCGGATGCGGGTCTGCGTCGAGACGCTCCCGGACGTCGCGATCGGGAGCTGGGTGCTCGTCCACGCAGGCGTGGCGCTGCAGGAGCTCGACGCGAGCGCGGCCGACGAGGCGTTGCGGCTGCTCGCCGAGGCCGCGCAGGGCGGAGGCTCCGCATGAGGCTCGTCGACGAGTATCGCGATCCGCATCTCGGCCGCGCGCTTGCCGGCCGCGTGCTGCGGAGCGCATCACGCGCCTGGACGATCATGGAGGTGTGCGGCGGGCAGACGCACTCGATCCTGGCCCACGGCCTCGACGATCTCGTCGCGGAGCGAGTGACGCTGCTCCACGGACCGGGGTGTCCGGTGTGCGTGACACCGCTCGAGACGCTCGACCGCGCGTTGGCGCTGGCCGAGCGCGGCGCGGTCGTCTGCAGCTTCGGCGACATGCTGCGCGTGCCCGGCTCGCGCGGCGACCTGCTCGGCGCCCGGTCGCGCGGCGCAGACGTGCGCGTGGTGTACTCGCCCTTCGACGCCGTGCGGCTCGCCGCCGAGCGACCCGACCTGTCCGTGGTGTTCCTCGCAGTCGGCTTCGAGACGACGGCGCCCGCGGTCGCCGCAGCGGCCCGCTGGGCGCTCGCGCGCGCGCTGGGAAACTTCCTCCTGCTCTGCTCGCACGTGCGTGTCCCGCCTGCGCTCGACGCGATCGCCGGCGCGGCCGAGACGCGGGTCGACGCCTTCCTCGCCGCGGGCCACGTCTGCACCGTGATGGGCACCGGGGAGTACGAGCAGCTCGTCCGGCGCCACCGCCTGCCGATCGTCGCGACCGGCTTCGAGCCGGTCGACATCCTCGAGGGCATCGCGATGGCCGTGGCGCAGCTCGAGGCGGGCGAGGCGCGCGTCGAGATCCAGTACCGGCGCGCGGTGCGACCGGAAGGCAACCCCTCCGCGCGGGCGCTGCTCGAGGACGTCTTCGAGGTGGTCGACCGCCCGTGGCGGGGGATCGGCGTCGTCCCGGGCGGTGGATTGGCGCTCCGGCCTCGCTACGCCGCGCTCGACGCGCTGCGCGCCTTCCCGGAGCTGGCCGGCGAGTCCCCGCGCGAGCCGGCCGCATGTCGGGCGGGGGACGTCCTGCGCGGCGTCCTGCGTCCACCGGCGTGTCCCGCGTTCGGCCGCGGCTGCACCCCGGAGCATCCGCTCGGAGCCCCGATGGTGTCGTCGGAAGGCGCCTGCGCCGCCTACTACCACCATCGCGCTGGAGATCCTGCATGAGCGAGCCGCTCGACCTCGACCGCCTGGTGAGCCCCAGCTGCCCCGTCCCGGGCGACAGCGAGTGCGTGACGCTCGCGCACGGCGCGGGCGCCGGCGCGAGCGCGCGCTTGTTCGAGGAACGGCTCTGGCCGCATCTCGCGAACGCCGCCCTCGCGCCGCGGCACGATGGCGCCGTGCTCGAGCTACCCGGCTCGCGCCTCGCCTTCACGACCGACACCTTCGTGGTTCGCCCGCTCGAGTTTCCGGGCGGCGACATCGGCTCGCTCGCGGTGCACGGCACGCTCAACGACCTCGCGATGTGCGGCGCTCGACCGCTGGCGCTCTCGTGCGCGCTGGTGCTCGAGGAGGGTCTGGCGCTCGCGACGCTCGAGCGCGTCGTCCGCTCGCTCGCGGCGGCGGCGCGCGCGGCCGGCGTGCCGATCGCCACCGGCGACACCAAGGTCGTGGAGCGCGGCAAGGGCGACGGCGTCTACGTGAACACCGCCGGCGTGGGTCTGGTTCCGGAGGGACGCTGCCTCCGGCCCGACCGCGTCGCGCCGGGTGACGCCGTGCTGGTCTCGGGCGCGCTCGGCGCGCACGGCGCCGCGGTGCTCTCGACGCGCGAGGGGCTCGCGTTCGAGTCGTCGATCCGCAGCGACTCGGCCCTGCTCTCCGGACTGGTCGAGTCGATGCTCGAGGTCGCGCCGGATCTGCATTGCCTGCGCGATCCCACCCGCGGCGGGCTCGGCGCGGCGCTGCACGAGATCGCGAGGGGGGCCGGCTGCGCGATCGAGCTCGACGAGGAGGCGATCCCCGTGGAGGAGCCGGTCCGCGCCGTCTGCGAGCTGCTCGGCCTCGATCCGCTCTTCCTCGCGAGCGAGGGTCGCTGCGTCGCCTTCGCCCCGGAGCCGCAGGCCGACCGCCTGCTCCACGTGATGCGCCGCCACCCGCTCGGGCGCGGCGCGGCGCGCATCGGCCGCGTGGTGAGCGGCCGCCCGCGCGTGGTCCTCCGCACATCCATCGGCACCCGGCGCCTGCTGCTGCTCCCGGCCGGCGAGCCGCTGCCGCGCATCTGCTGATGGAGCCGGTGCGCCGCGAGCTCCGGCTGACGGGCGTCGTGCAGGGCGTCGGCATGCGCCCGTGGGTCGCGCGGCGCGCGCGCTCTCTCGGCCTCGCGGGAAGCGTGTGCAACACCGGAGAAGGGCTCGACATCGAGCTCGAGGGCTCGCCGGACGCGATCGAGCGGTTCTCCGCGGCGCTGCGCGCCGAGCCACCCGCTTGCGCGCGCATCGAGTCGATCGAGGGCACCGAGGCGCGCCCACAGGGCGAGCCCGGCTTCCGCATCGCGCCGAGCGACCCGCGTGGACGCCGGGAGCGCGCTCGGATCCCCCCCGATCTTCCGGTCTGCGCCGCCTGCCTCGGCGAGGTCTTCGATCCGCGCGATCGGCGCCACCGCTACGCCTTTACCCACTGCGCCGAGTGCGGCCCCCGCGCCTCGCTCCTGCTCGGGCTTCCGTGGGACCGGGAGCGCACCTCGATGCACGGCTTCGCGCCGTGCGCCGCGTGTCGCGCCGAGTACGGAGACCCCTCGGGCCGCCGCCATCACGCCGAGACCCTCGCATGCCCGGACTGCGGCCCCAGGCTCCGGGCGTGCGACCGCGACGGCGCCGAGCTCCCGGGCGATCCGGTCGAGCAGGCGGCCGAGTGCCTGCGCGCCGGCGGGATCGTCGCGCTCCTCGGCTACGGCGGCTTCCACCTCGCCGTCGACGCGAGCCGCGGAGACGCCGTGACGCGGCTGCGGGCGCGGAAGGCGCGACCCGCGAAGCCGTTCGCCGTTCTGGTGGCCGATCTCGCCGCGGCGCGGCGCATCGCATCGCTCCGGCGCGAGGACGAGACGCTTCTGGCCGGGCCCGCCCGCGCGATCGTGCTCGCGCCCCGCCGCGATCCCGCCTTCCGCGGCGTCGCCGACGGCGTCGCTCCGGGCCTCCGCGACCTCGGGCTCATGCTGCCCTACGCACCGCTGCACTGGCTCCTCCTGTTCGGACCCGGCGCGCGGCCGGAGCGGAACCCGGCGCGTTTCGGGGCGCTGGTGCTGACCTCGGCCAATCGCAGCGGCGAGCCGACGCTGCATCGCGTCGATCGGGCGCGCGAGGCGCTGCGCGAGATCGCCGACCTCTGGGTCGAGCACGATCGACCCGTGGCGCGCCCGAGCGACGACCCGGTCTTCCGCAGCGCGTGCGGCGGCGCGATCCCGCTGCGCCTCTCGCGATCGACGGCCCCGCTCGCGCTGCGCCTCCCGGCCGGACTGCGCGCGCGCGCTCCGATCGTCGCCGTCGGCGGCGACCTGGCATGCGCGCCGGCGCTGGCGGTCGGCGACGAGCTGCTGCTCGCCGAGCACGTCGGGGACCTCGCGCACGCCGACGCCGCCGACGCGCTCGAGGCGCGCGTCTCGGATCTGTGTCGCCTCTCCGGCGTCGCGGCGGCGGTCGCGGTCCACGACGCGCACCCCGGCTACGCGGGCACCGAGATCGCAGGCCGGCTCGCGTCGCACCGGCTCGCCGTGCAACACCATCACGCGCACGCCATGGCGTGCCTGGTCGACAATGGCCGTGCCGGGCCCGCGCTCGCGCTCGCGCTCGACGGCCTTGGCTACGGGCCGGACGGCACGGCCTGGGGCGGCGAGCTCCTGCGGGTCGATGCGATCGGGTTCGAACGGCTCGCGCACCTCGAGACGGTGCCGCTGCCGGGCGGCGACGCGGCTGCCCGCGAGCCCTGGCGGATGGCAGCGGTCTGGCTGGCGAGATCGTTCCCCGAAGGACCGCCCGTCCTGCCGTGGCATGCGCGCCGCGAGCCCACCGCGCTGCGCGCGCTCCTCGCCGCCGCGCGAAGCGGCGCGAGCCGGCCGACCTCGTCGTGCGGGCGTCTCTTCGATGCGCTGGCCTCTCTGCTCGATCTGGTCGACGTGGCGTCCCACGAGGGGGAAGCGCCGATGGCGCTCGAGGCGGCGGCCGACGGGCTCGGAGAGCGGAACGAGGCGCCCGCGCCGCAGAGCGCGCGGATCGAGGCGCCCGCGGTCATCGCGGTCGCGCCGCTCGTGCGATCGATCGCAGAGGCGCGCGCGGCCGGCGCCTCCACGGCCTCGCTGGCAAGCGCCTTCCACGCGAGCCTCGCCGACCGGCTCGTGGGCGCGGTGATCGGCTGGGCGCGCCGGCTCGGGCTCGCCGAGGTGGCGCTCACCGGAGGGTGCTTCCAGAATCGCCTGCTGCTCGCACGCGTGAGCGCCGGCGTAGCGGCCGCGGGGCTCACCACGCTCCGCCACCGCCGCATTCCGCCCGGCGATGGCGGGCTCGCGGTCGGGCAGGCCGCGATCGCAGCGGCGCGGCTCGCGCGCGCGGCCGAGATATGCCGCTAGAGCCAGTGGCGCCGCAGCAGCCAGAGCTTCACGCACTGCGTCAGCACCATGTAGGCGAGCACGGTCACCGCCACGAGCGGCCAATACAGAGCGGGGAGCGGTGAGAACTGCAGCGCCGGAGCCATCGGCGAGAAGGGCAGCCAAAGGCCGACGAGGACGATCGACGCCGTCGTCGCCATCAGCGCCGGGCTCGCGCGGCTCTGCAGGAAGGGGATGCGGTTCGTCCGGATCACGTGGATGATCAGCGTCTGCGAGAGCAGCGACTCCACGAACCAGCCGGTCTGGAACAGCGACGCCCGGCTCGGATCCCAGCAGTCGAAGACGTAGAGCATCATGGCGTAGGTCGTGTAGTCGAAGATCGAGCTGCACGGCCCGACGAACAGGATGAAGCGCGTGATCGCCTTCATCGACCACGGCTGCGGCGCGACGAGCTGCTCCGGGTCGACGTGGTCGGTCGGGATCGGGACCTGGGAGAAGTCGTACAGCAGGTTGTTCGTCAGGATCTGGATCGGCGCCATCGGCAGGAACGGGAGGAACAGGCTCGCGCCGAGCACGCTGAACATGTTGCCGAAGTTCGAGCTGGCCCCCATGCGGATGTACTTGAGGATGTTCGAGAAGACCTTGCGCCCCTCATCGACGCCGTCTGCCAGCACGAGCAGGCTCTTCTCGAGCAGGATCACGTCCGCCGCCTCCTTCGCGATGTCGACGGCCGAGTCGACCGAGATGCCGACGTCCGAGGCCCGCAGCGCGGGGGAGTCGTTGATGCCGTCGCCGAGGAAGCCGACCACGTGGCCGCGCGCGCGGAGCGCCGCGATGATGCGCTCCTTGTGCGCGGGCGTGGTGCGCGCGAAGAGCGTCGTCTTCTCGGCGACCCGGCCGAGCTCCTCGTCGGACATGTGCTCTATCTCGCCGCCGAGGACGACGCAGTCGGCTGCCGCACCGACCTGCTGACAGATCCTGCGGCTCACCAGCTCGTTGTCGCCGGTCAGGATCTTCACGGCGACGCCGCGGCGGCTCATCGCCTCGATCGCCGCGGCGGCCGTCTCCTTCGGCGGATCCAGGAAGGCCAGGTAGCCGGCGAGGATCAGATCCGACTCGTCGTCCTTCGAGTAGGCCGCGCGCGGCTCGAAGTCGCGATAGGCGATCGCGAGCACGCGGAACCCGTCTCCGCTCAGGCTCCGGTACGCCTCGCGCAGGCCGTCGACCACCGATCGCTCGATCGGAAGGATCTCCCCATCGCGGCGGAACCGGCCGCACCCGCGGAACACTTCCTCCGGAGCGCCCTTGCAGATCAGTCGATGGACGCCCTCGGGCGTCCGCACCACGACCGACATCATGCGCCGCGAGAAGTCGAACGGGAGCTCGTCGATCTTCTCGTGCTCCGGGATCGCGAGCTCGTGGTACAGCGCCCAGCGCTGCAGCACGGCGCGGTCCAGCAGGTTCTTGAGACCCGTCTGGAAGTGGCTGTTCAGGTAGGCGAGCGCCAGCACGCCGCCGTCCTCGCGGCCGTCCACGTCGCAGTATCGCTCCAGGATGACCTGGTTCTGTGTGAGCGTGCCCGTCTTGTCCGTGCACAGGACGTCCATGGCGCCCAGGTTCTGGATCGAGTCGAGCCGCTTCACGATCACCTTCTTGCCGGACATCGAGATGGCGCCGCGCGACAGGCACACCGAGACGATCATCGGCAGCATCTCGGGCGTGAGCCCGACGGCGACCGCCAGCGCGAAGAAGAACGCCTCCTTCCAGTCGCCCTTGGTCACGCCGTTGATCACGAAGACCAGCGGCGCCATCACGGCGATGAAGCGGATCATCAGCCAGGTGAAGCGCCCGACGCCGAGGTCGAAGCTGGTGGGGGCCCGCTCGTGGGTCAGCGATCCCGCCATGATGCCCAGGTAGGTGCGCGGGCCGGTGGCGACCACGAGCGCAGTCGCGACGCCGCTCTCCACGCTCGTGCCGAGGAAGCAGAGGTTCGCGGCGTCGAGCGGCTGCGACTCGCACGCCGCGTCGCGGCGCAGCGACTTCTCGACCGGCAGCGACTCGCCGGTCAGGGTCGCCTGCACCAGGTGCAGGTCGCGACAGGAGAGCAGCCGTACGTCGGCGGGCGTCATGTCGCCCGCGGAGAGCTGCACCACGTCGCCCGGCACGAGCTCGCGCAGCGGAACCTCGCGCGCGCGACCGCTGCGCACCACGGTCGCGCGCACCTGGATCATCGCGCGGAGCTTTGCGGCCGCGTCGCTCGCGCGCGCCTCCTGCGCGAAGCGCAGCGCGACGCCCATCGCGATCATCAGCACCATCATGGAGGCCGCGCGCGCGTCTCCGGTCGCGAAGGAGAGGGTCGCGAGCACGGCGAGCAGGAGCACCAGGGGGTTCAAGGCAGCGCGCGCCAGCAGCCTTGCGCGCCCGTGGCGCTCGTCCGCCGCCACCTCGTTCGGGCCGTACTGCGCGAGGCGCCGGGCGGCCTCCTCTTCGTCGAGCCCGTCCGTCGATGTGGCGAACCGCCGCACCGCCTCGCTCGGATCGAGGTCGGCCGCCTCGTTCACGAGAGGCGAGACCTCGATCGCCGGCGAAGATCGCTCGAAGAGGGTGCGAAGGTTCTTCGGCAGCATCCAGAACGCCGGTCGAACGACCCTCCCGTCGAGGCGCTCGCGCGCCGGGCCTCGCTACCTTGGGCCGCGTGAGCGTACGCAACTTCGAAGCCCTGTTGAACCCCCGGAGCGTGGCGGTCATCGGCGCGACGAACCGGCCGCGCAGCGTCGGCGCCGTGGTGATGCGCAACATCCTGCGCGGGGGCTTCGAAGGGCCGGTGATGCCGGTCAACCCCAAACACACCGCCGTGGCGGGCGTGCTCGCCTACCCGAGCGTTGCGAGCCTGCCCATCCCTCCCGACCTGGCCATCGTCTGCACGCCTCCGGCGACGGTCTCGGAGCTGCTGCGGTCGCTCGGAGCGGTCGGTACGCGCGCCGCCGCGGTGCTGACCGCCGGGCTCTCGCACGCGAAGGACGAGGCCGGCGCGTCGCTCGCCGCGCGCGCCATGGAGGAGGCGGAGCGCAGCGGTCTCCGCGTGCTCGGGCCCAACAGCCTGGGGCTCCTGGTGCCCGGGATCGGACTCAACGCGAGCTTCGCGCATACCGGCGCCGAGCCGGGGCACGTCGCGTTCGTCTCGCAGTCCGGCGCCGTCTGTACCGCGGCACTCGACTGGGCGCGCGCGAGCGCGGTGGGCTTCTCGCATTTCGTGTCGCTCGGCGACAGCGCCGACGTCGACGTCGCCGACCTGCTCGACTGGCTCGGCGCCGACCCGAAGGTGCGCGCCATCCTGCTCTACCTGGAGTCGATCCTGGTTCGGCCCGAGACCGCTCGCGCCGGTCGCGCATCGACGCTCCCGGCCCGCAAGTTCCTGTCGGCGGCGCGCGCGGCGTCGCGCAACAAGCCCGTGGTGGTCCTGAAGGCCGGGCGCCGCGAGGAGGCTGCTCGGGCGGCCTTCTCGCACAGCGGAGCGCTGGCGGGCGCCGACGACGTCTGCGACGCCGCGCTGCGGCGCGCGGGGCTGCTCCGGGTCGAACGAATCGACGAGCTCTTCGATGCGGCCGAGACCCTGGTGCGATCGCGGCGGCTCTCGGGCGATCGCGTCGCCATCGTGAGCAACGGCGGCGGCCTGGCGGTGATGGCGACCGACGGCCTGGTCGCGCGCGGCGGCCGGCTCGCGGATCTGGCGCCCGACACGATCCGGCGTCTCGACGCCGTGCTCCCGCCGAGCTGGTCGGGCGGGAACCCGGTCGACCTGATCGGCGATGCCCCCGGTGAGCGCTATGCGAGCGCGCTCGGCACGGTGCTCGGGGATCCCGGTGTCGACGCGGTGCTGGTGCTGCATGCGCCGACCGCGATCGCGTCGAGCGAGGAGGCCGCGCTCGCGGTCGCAGAAGTCGTCCGGAAGCACGAGTCGCGGCCGGACGTGTTCGCGAGCTGGCTCGGTCGCGAGGGCGGCGAACAAGCACAGCGGATCCTCCGCGAGGCGGGCATCGCCACCTACGACACGCCCGAGGATGCGGTCGCGGGCTTTGCGCATCTGCTGGCCCACCGCGTCGGACAGGCGCTGCTGCGCGAGGTACCGCCGTCGCTCCCCGTCGAGTTCGCGCCCCGGACCGAGGAGGCGGGCCGCGTGATCGAGGCCGCCCTGGCGGCGGGAGCCGATCGACTCTCGGAGGCCGAATCGAAGGCGATCCTCTCGGCGTACGGCGTCCCGGTGGTGCCGACGCGGATCGCGGGCGATGCGGAGGCGGCCGCCCGGGGGGCCGCGGAGATCGGCTTCCCCGTCGCTCTCAAGATCCTCTCGCCCGACGTGGTCCACAAGTCCGACGTCGGCGGCGTGTCGCTCGATCTCCCGAGCACCGCCGCCGTCCTCGACGCTGCGCGTGCCATGGTGGAGAGGCTGCGATCGACCGCGCCGCAGGCGCGCCTCGCCGGCTTCACGGTGCAGCCGATGGCGCGCCGCCCCGCGGCGATAGAGCTCTTCGTCGGCATCGGCTGCGACGCGATCTTCGGGCCCGTCGTGCTGTTCGGGCAGGGAGGGCTCGCGATCGAGCAGATCGGCGACCGCGCCATCGCGCTCCCGCCCCTCAACCTGAATCTGGCGCGCGAGCTGGTCGGACGCACGCGCGTCGCCCGGCTGCTCGGGGGCTTCCGCGGCGTCCCGCCGATCGATCGCGACGCTCTCGAGCTCGCGCTGGTGAAAGTGGCGCAGATCGCGGTCGACCTGCCCGAGGTCGTCGAGCTCGACGTGAATCCGCTCGTGGCCGACGCCAGCGGAGTGCTCGCGCTCGACGCACGCATCCGGATCCAGCGCGCGGACCGCGCCGACCGGCTGGCGATCCGCCCCTACCCGCGCGAGCTCGAGGAGACGGTGTCGCTGCGCGACGGGCGCAGCGTCCGGCTCCGCCCGATCCGCCCGGAGGACGAGCCCTCGTACCTCGCCTTCTTCACGCGCCTCTCGCCCGAGGATCTGCGCTTCCGATTCTTCAACCTCGTGCGCGCGATGCCGCACTCCCAGCTCGCCCGCTACACGCAGATCGACTACGACCGCGAGATGGCCTTCATCGCGACCGCCGAGGGACCGGATGGCGCGCCGCAGACGCTCGGCGTGGTGAACGCCGTGGCGACCCCGGGCGGAACGGAGGCCGAGTTCGCGATCCAGGTGCGCACGGACCTGAAGGGAAAGGGACTCGGACACGCGCTGCTCGCGAAGATGATCCGCTACTGCCGCGCGCGCGGCCTCCGCACCCTCGTGGGCCAGGTCCTGCCCGACAATCGGGCGATGCTCGACCTCGCCCACGCCCTCGGCTTCCAGAGCCGCTTCTCGCGCGAGGATGGAGCGGTCGAGGTCCGGCTCGCGCTGGATCGCACCGCCGCCGGCGCGTAGGAGGCGCGGAGGCACAGCTCGCTCCCGGCGACGCCGAGCACGGCGCGCTGCGCGCGGAGTTCGCGTGGATCGTGTCGCAGGCGCGGTGCGCGAGCGGCGCGTCGCGGCCCGAGACCTCCGTTAGAGCGAGCGGAGGAAGTCGAGCACGTCCTGCTTCTGCGGCTCGCTCAGCATCTCGAAGGCGTCGACCACGCGGTTGGCCTCCGACGCGGCGAAGCGACCGTCCGCCGCGCTGGCGTGGGCGGTGATCGCCGCGAGCAGGTCGGTCGTCCGCCCGTCGTGCAGGAAGAAGATCCGCTGGCCGACGCCCCAGAGCGGCGCCGTGCGAAACTCGTCGGGTCCCGCCTGCGCCTGCACGATGTCGTCGGCCAGCCCGGGCCCCATCCCGTGGAGCAGCAGGTCGGAGTAGAGAGGGACGGGCTGGTTGCGCAGCGCCTCGACGGACGCGTTGCCGGTCGCGAGCATCGGCGTGTGGCAGTCGGCGCAGCCGACGGTGCGGAAGAGCGTGCGGCCGCTCTCGATCGAGGCGGTCCCTCCCGGCGTATCCGGCGAGGGCACCGGAGGCGCGAGGAACCTCATGAACGCGGCGAACTTCTCGATCCCGCTCAGCATGTCGGCCGGCGTGGCGCCGTCGAGGTTGGTGACGTCGTTCGGCGTCGGCGCGAGCTGACAGCTCGCGGTCTCGTCGCGCTCGGTCTGGAACAGCTCGTTGCTGATCCCCATCTCGACGTTGTAGGCCTCGCCCGAGAAGAGCAGCAGCGACTTGTTCTGCGCCTTCCAGCCGAAGCGCGCGACGGTGCCGTCGTTGCCGTTGACGTTCGTCGTGCCCGAGTCGAGTCGGATGCGGTGCGGGCGACCGCGGATGCCGAGCGCCGCCTTGCGGCGGGAGGCGAGCTGCCCGTTCCGGACGATGAGGGCATCCGGGATCTGCTCGATCAAGCCGGCGCCGAAGGTCGGGGTGGGAATGCGGAAGATGACGTTCCCGGCGCGCGCCGCGGCGGCGAAGTCCTCCTGCGCGATGGCGCAGCGGCTCGCGTCGCCGCTGCCGTCGGAGCGCGATGACACCACGAAGAGGTCATGGACCCCGCCGTCGCGGCTGCCGTCGGGGTTGTACTTGAAGCGCGCCTCGCGGACGGGCCCGTCGAGGGTCACGAAGGCGGGGACCGCGTTGTGCGCGCCGAAGGCGGTGGCCACGTCGACCTGCGGATTCACCGGCGGGCTCGTGCCGCCGAGGGCCGGCTGCACGTGGCAGCCGCCGCAGCTGTCGAGGTTGAAGCGCGGCCCGAGTCCTTCGGCGAGCGTCTCGGGCTCGGTGAACTCGGCCTTGCCGGCCTCGAAGGCGGCGAGCTGCGCCGGCGTGAGGCCCGGCAGCGGATCGCCGGCGCCCGACGCCCCGGCGCGCACGCCCGGATCGCGGGCGGGATCCGCGGCAGCGAGTCCGCCGACGGAGAGCAGCAGCGGAGCGGCGAGCGCCGCCCGGAGGATCGCGTTGCGATGCGGCATGTCCCCCTCCCCCGGTTGCCCGCACGGCCACGGCTACCGCTGCGGCTCGCGGGGCGACCTTCCCCATCCGCATCGTCGAAGATCCGACGCGACAAGGTGATGACACGCACGGCAGGAGGAGCACCTGGAGATGACAGCGTGCGCGCTGCGACCTCGCCTCCGGCGATCTGCCGCCGGCCTACGCGAAGCAGCGGCGCGCGCAGCGATGGTGGCGTCATGACACCGTCAGTGATGCGCAACGCGCCGAAGCGTCTCGACGCGGCCGTCGGCGTGGCCGACGAGCACGCTCTCCGCGGTCCCGAGGAAGAGCCCCGTGTCGACGACGCCCGGAATCGAGAGCAGCGCCGCGTCGAGCGCTCGCGCCGCACCCGGGTCGAGCGGCGCGGCGGGCGTGAGGTCGAGGATCTCGTTGCCGTTGTCCGTCCGGTAGGCGGCAGCGCCGTCGGCATCGCGCCGCAGCGACATCGAGAGGCCGAGCTCGCGCACGCAGCGCCTCACCGGCGCGAGCGCGAAGGGGATCACCTCGATCGGGATGCGGCCGCGCGCACCGAGCCCGGTGACGAGCTTCTCGCTGCCGACCACGATCACCTGGCGGAGCGACGCGGCCGCCACGATCCGCTCGCGCACCAGCGCGCCGCCCCACCCCTTCACCAGATCGAGCCCGGGCGCCACCTCGTCGGCCCCGTCGACGGTGAGGTCGAGCGGCGGACCCTCGTCGAGGTCGGCGAGCGCGATGCCCGCCGCGCGGGCGAGCCGCGCCGAGGCCTCGGAGGTCGGCACTCCCGACACGCGCAGGCCCTGGCGGACCCGCTCGCCGAGGCGGGTGATGAAGAGCGATGCGGCGCGCCCTGATCCGAGCCCGAGGCGCGCGCCGTCGCGGACCTCGTCGAGCGCCGCCTTCGCCACCGCCTCGAGCGCCGGGTCCGCCATCCGCGCAGCATACTCGACCCGGCGGCGCGCGCGCGGAGGGCCGCGCTAGGCTCCCGCCGCGCCCAACGAAAGGAAGCCCTGCATGTCTCTCGTCGTCCTCGGGGGCAACGTGTCCCCCTTCGTCCGCAAGGTCCGCGTCGCACTGGCCGAGAAGGGTCTCGACTACCGGCTCGATCAGGTGAATCCGTTCTCGCCGCCCGAGGGCTGGCGCGCGGTGAGCCCGCTGGGCCGCATCCCCGCCTTCAAGGACGGCGATCGCACGCTCGCGGACTCCTCCGTGATCTGCGCCTATCTGGAGAAGCGCTTCCCCACGCCGGCGCTGCTCCCCTCGGACCCGTACGACCACGCGCGCGCCCTCTGGTTCGAGGAGTTCATGGACGGCGGCTTCACGCCCGTGGCGGGGCCGAAGGTCTTCTTCGCGTTGGTGCTGAAGCCGCTCTTCGGAGGCAAGGCCGAGGCCGATCCCGCCGACGAGGCGGCGGCGAAGAAGGTGGTGGACGAGGAGCTGCCCGCCTTCTGGGACTACCTCGAGAAGGAGCTCGGCGATCGCGAGTTCTTCGTCGGCAACCAGCTCACGCTCGCCGACATCTCGGTCGCGAGCGTGCACGTGAACCTGCGACACGCCGGCGTGGCGCCCGCGCGCAAGCGCTGGCCTCGGCTGCGCGCGTTCCTCGACCGCATGCACGGACGCCCCTCGTTCAAGAAGGTGATCGAGGAGGAGACCCCGATCTTCGGCAAGCGCTCGGCGCGGATCACCGACTGAGCCGGTGATTCGCGGCGGCGGCACCGCGGCAACCCGTCGACGGCTGCTGACGGTCCGGCTCGCGGTGCTCGCCGCCGCCGTCGCCGGCGGCGCGCTGGCGTGGCAGCGGAACGCCGTCGTCTTCGACGACGCCTTCATCTCGTATCGCTACGCCGCGAACCTGGTGGCCGGACATGGGCTCGTCTTCAACCCGGGTGAGCGCGTCGAGGGCTACACCAACTTCGCCTGGGTGATCGCGTCGGCCGCGGCTCTCGCCGGCGGCATCGATCCCTTCCACGCCACGCGCGCCCTCGGCGTGATCGCCTATCTGGCGGTGATCGCGGCCTGCGGCGCCTACGTGCTCTTCGGCGCGCGGGACGAGAGCTGGCGCAGCCTCGCGCCCGCTCCGCTGCTCGCGGCGCTCGTGCTGCCCTACGGGCTCGCCGCGATGGCGGGAACCGGGATGGAGACGTCCTTCCTCGCGGCCTGCCTGCTCGGGATCGGCCTGCTCCACCACGCGTGGCCGCCTCGGAGCGCCGCGGGTCGAGCCACCGCGAGCCTGCTCCCGCTGCTCGCGTGCCTGATCCGTCCCGACGCCGCGCTCGTGGTCGCAGCGTCGGCGGGCGCGACGCTGCTCGAGACGTGGCTCCGAGGCGAGAGGCTCACCCGCTGCGCGGGGACGCTCGCCTTGCGGATGGGACCGGCGGCGCTCGGCGTCCTCGCGCACCGGCTCTGGGCCGTGAGCTACTACGGCGACCTGCTTCCCAATACCTACTACGCGAAGGCGGCCGACCTGTGGAGCTGGGCGGTGGGCTTCGCCTATCTGCGCGCCTTCGCCGCCAACTCGCCGCAGGTGTGGATCCTCGAAGCCCTCGCCGGGCTCGGGCTCGTGCTCGGGTGGCGCAGCGCGCAGCGGGAGCTCGTCCTCTTCTGCCTGCTCTCGCTGCTCCTCTTCGCGACCTACGTCGCCAAGATCGGCGGCGACTTCATGTACTACCGCTTCGCCTTCGAGGTCTATCCGCTCGCGGTCTGCGCTGCGGCAGTCGGGCTCCAGCAGCTCGCGCGCCGTGAGCCACGCGGCTGGCTCGCGGCGCTCGCGCTCGCAGGTGTGGCGGCGGCCCTCTCCACCACCCGCCCCGTGCTCGACAAGGCGCGCGGAATGCAGTCGATGGACGAGATGAACGGCTACGCAGTCCTCGGCGGCATCCTCGGGGCGCGGCTGAGGGACGCGCTCCCGCCCGACACGATCATCGCGACGACGCTCGCCGGCACGATCCCCTACTACTCGCACCTCGTG
Organism: Myxococcota bacterium; assembly: GCA_035506135.1. Lineage (GTDB taxonomy): Bacteria > Myxococcota_A > UBA9160 > UBA9160 > PR03 > DATJPY01. The sequence continues at coordinate 24,419 of DATJPY010000006.1, forward strand.
ACGATCGACCAGTGGGGGCTCGGCGACCACTTCGTCGCGCATCTCCCGGCCGAGCGGATCACCTACCGCGGCCACGCCAAGCGCGCGCCGATCGACTACCTGCGCGAGCGCGGCGTGAATCTCCAGTTCGACCACCCGGAGGTCTGCCCGTGCGACTCGCCCTGCGACGAGGACCCGGACAACGCACCCCTCGTGTTCGTGCGGCTGCCCGGCGGGCTCTGCGTGAGGAGCCGCTACCTGGTCGAGACGCAAGCACTCACGGCGCACCTGTGTGCGCATCCGGACGAGTTCCTCTTGCGGCGCGTCACCTGCCCTGCGGATCCACCGCCGACGTCTGGGAGCCGCGAGCCGGCTCGGAGCGCACCGCGCTGATCCGCTGCATCAGGTCGTCGTACGCAGCCGGGTCGCGCAGATTCACGAAGTGGAGGCGCGGGAAGCGCCGCGCCGCCTCGTCGGGACCCTGGAGCAGCGAGCCGAACAGGATCTCGCCGCCGCCGACGTCGGCGACCCAGAAGTCGGCGGCGCCGGCGCGCGCGAGCGCGAGGTAGCGCGGCAGGAGCTCGTCGGAGAGCGCCCAGAGCGAGTGCACCTCGTCGAACGCCCAGAAGTCCGCCCCCGCCTCCCTCGCGTACTCGGGAGTCGCGTGCTTGTCGTGCGCCAGGAAGCGGTGGCCGGCCGTCGGGCCGCGCGCCACCGCCGCATCGGTCAGGCCGAAGCGATCGAGCGTGCGCAGGTCCGAGAAGTACGGGATCGCACCCACGCAGCTGATCGCGAAGAAGGCGTCCTCCGGCAGCACGCCCTCGGCGCGGAGCGCTCCGAGGCGCCGGCCCTCGGGTGCCACCGTCTCCAGGAAGTGTCGGTGCTCCTCCTGACGGATGCCCACGAAGTGGAAGGTGGTGCGCCGGAGGAGCGTGCGGTGCAGCTCCGCCAGCGTGCGCAGGCCCGGCCAGCGGTAGAGCGGATTGCGCGCGGGATCGAGGAACGCGGAGCGCGCGGGATCGCCGGTCGCGAGGCCGGGGAAGCCGGTCATGTAGCGGTCGGGCGCCTCCACGTGCGAGCGCCACGGGATGGCCACGAGGCCCGCCAGCAGGGCCGCCACCGCGGCGGGCGCCAGCCAGCGGCCGCGCCGGGCGCGCGCGAGCTCGAAGACGCCGTCGCCGATCAGCAGGAACGCGAACGGGAAGTAGAGATCGAGCGGGCGATACTCGAAGTGGTCGCCGCCCACCGAGGCGACGTAGATCGCGTGCGGTGCGACGACCGCCGCGAAGAGCAGCGGGACGCGGAGGCTCCCGAGGCGCGCGTGGCGGTGCACACCGAGCACCAGCAGCGGGACCCAGAGCCAAGCGGAGTACTCGAGCGCCGCGCTCGCCAGGTAGTCGCCGCCCATGCTCCACCAGGCCTCACCGCCGACCTTCGCGAAGTACGTGTTCGGGAGCCAGGCTCCGTAGTAGGCGTGGCGCCAGAGCAGGTGCCCGAGGACGAGGGGCAGGAAGCCGGCGGCCTGGGCGGCGAGCCACGCGGGCGCGAGCGCCCGCCGCCGCGCGAGCACCACGGCCGCGACGCCGAGCGCGCTCGCCGCGACGAGCAGGCCGTCGGGCCGGGTCAGCGACGCGAGAGCGAAGAGCGCGGCCGCGATCGGCGTGGCCCGGCGCTTCGCCTCGGCCGCCTCGATCTCGGTGAGGAGGCGCAGCGTGGCACCGACCACCAGGAGCTCGAACAGGCGCGTCTCGAGGCCGCTCGACGACCACACCGCGACGCTGCGAGTGGCGGCGAGCAGGAGCGGCGGCACGAGCGCGGGCCATGCCACGTCGTCCGGGCGGCGCGAGCGCCAGGCGCGGGTCGCGACGAGCGCCCAGAGCCCGACCGTCGCGGCGAGCAGGAGCGGGGTGGCGGCCAGGTCGGGGGCGATCCCGGTGAGCCGCGCCACGGCGGCCAGCACCAGGACCCAGAGGAAGTTCGTGTAGCCCTCGACGCGCTCGAAGCCGGGGTTGAACACGAGCCCGTGTCCCGCGGCGAGGTTCCGCGCGTAGCGGAACGAGATGAATGCGTCGTCGCAGAGGAAGGCGTAGACGCACGCGTGGAGGAGGAGGAGCGCCAGCGTCGCCGCCAAGGCGACGAGCATCGGCCAGGGAGGCCCCGTGCGACGCGCGCGCCACGGCTCCCGATCGGACGCCTCCATGCGACTCACGGCCTCCCGCTGCCCGACGAAACTCACGACGGCCCGCGACGACTAGGCTAGGGGGCGGGGGCGGTACGGCCAGCCCCGCCGACGGGCGCCCGCCGGCGCGCCGCGAGACCCGCCGCGGCGAGACGATCTTCGCCCGGCGACGCAGCGCGTCGCCGATTTCTACCCCACCCCTCCCCCATCGCGGCTAGCATGGCCGCGAGGAGGGGTGCGCATGGAGAGGTCTCTCACCGCCGCGACCCTTGCCGCGCTCGCGGTGGCGACACTCGCCGCCTGCGGCAAGCACGAAGGGCCGGGCACCATCGAAGGCAAGGCGGTCCCGAAGGCGGTGATCGAGTCGCGCGAGCGCGCGGAGGCGACTGCGGCGCAGGCGCTCGCCGAGAAGGGCGCGGCGCCGGCCCCGGCCGAGCAGATCCTGTTCGGCGACCTGCACGTCCACACCACCTACTCGGCCGACGCCTTCATGATGGGCCTCCCGATCCTGCAGGGCGAGGGCGTGCACCCGATCGCGGACGCCTGCGACTACGCGCGCTACTGCTCGGCCCTCGACTTCTGGAGCATCACGGACCACGCCGAGGCGATCACTCCGGCGCGCTGGCGCGAGACCAAGGACACGGTGCGACAGTGCAACGCGCTCGCCGGCGATCCGGCCAACCCCGACCTGGTGACCTTCCTCGGCTGGGAGTGGACGCAGATCGGCCAGACCCCGAAGGACCACTTCGGCCACAAGAACGTGATTCTTCGCGACACCGAAGAGGATCGTGTGCCGCGGCGCCCGATCAACGCCGCCGCCTTCGCCGCGGCCGCGATGCGGCAGGGAGTGCCTCTGCGGCAGCGGCTGTTCCTGCCGCTGCTCGACTGGCCCAACCGGCAGATCTACTGGAACCTGATGGAGTTCCAGGCCGAGCTCCTCGACACGCCCCGGTGTCCCGACGGCATCAACACCCGCGAGCTGCCCGAGGGCTGCATGGAGAGCGCGGCGACGCCCGAGGTGCTGTTCCAGAAGCTCGACCAGTGGGGCTTCCCGGCGCTCGTGATCCCGCACGGCACCACGTGGGGTCTCTACACGCCGCCCGGCTCGTCTTGGGACAAGCAGCTCACGCCGGCGCAGCACGATCCCTCGAGGCAGAAGCTGATCGAGGTCTACTCGGGCCACGGGAACTCGGAGGAGTACCGAGAGTGGCGCGACATCGACCACGACACGGCCGGCAACGCGATCTGTCCGGCGCCGCAGGACGGCTACGAGCCCTGCTGCTGGCGGGCGGGCGAGATCATCCGCAAGCGCTGCGACGATCCGAGCTCCCCGGAGTGCGAGAAGCGCGTGACGGAGGCGCGCACCAACTACCTCGATGCCGGCGTGCAGGGTCGCTTCACGGTGACCGGCACGGAGGTCGCGGACTGGGGCAACTGCGGGATCTGCCCCGACTGCTTCCTGCCCGCGTTCAACTACCGGCCGCGCAGCTCCGTGCAGTACACGCTGGCGCTCAGCAACTTCGACGTCCAGGGCGACCCGATGCGCTTCCACTTCGGGTTCATCGGCTCCAGCGACAACCACAGCGCGCGCCCCGGAACGGGATACAAGGAGTTCGGGCGGATCCCGAACACCGAGACGCGCGGCGCGATCGACGCAGAGTGGCGCAAGCGCCTCCAGCCGCAGAGCGACGAGGCGCCGACGCCGGAGTCGATGCCCTTCGACCCGAAGACGCGAAAGATCGCCGCCTTCCAGGCCCTCGACTTCGAGCGCCAGGCGTCCTTCTTCCTGACCGGCGGGCTCGTCGCGGCGCACGCGGCCGGCCGCTCGCGCGACGCGATCTGGGACGCCCTCCAGCACCGCGAGGTGTATGCCACGAGTGGCGAGCGCATCCTCTTGTGGTTCGACCTGCTGAACGGCCCGCAGGGCTCGCTGCCGATGGGCAGCGAGGCCCGCATCGGCGACAACCCTCGCTTCCGGGTGCGTGCCGCGGGCTCCTTCGCCCAGAAGCCCGGCTGCCCGGAGGTCTCGACGCAGGGGCTCTCGCCCGAGCGGCTGGCGCGACTGTGCCGCGGCGAGTGCTACAACCCGAGCGACGAGCGCCACGTGATCACCCGCATCGAGGTGGTGCGCATCCGCCCGCGCATCCAGCCCGACGAGCCGATGCGCCCACTGATCGAGGATCCGTGGCGCAGCATCCCCTGCCCCTACGACCGCAACGGCTGCGTGGTCGAGTTCGAGGATCCGGACTTCGTCGCCGGGCACCGCGACGCCCTCTACTACGTGCGCGCGATCCAGGAGCCGACGCCGGTGATCAACGCGGGCGGGCTGCGCTGCACCTTCGACGCGGAGGGTCGCTGCATCAAGGCGAACCCGTGCTACGGCGACTATCGCACCCCAGCGACCGACGACTGCCTCGCACCCGCCGAGGAGCGCGCCTGGTCGTCGCCAATCTACGTATCGCTTCCCGGTGGATGACTCCGCTCCGCGCCGCGTGTTCGCCCCGGACCTGATGGCCGGGCAGGTCGCGCTGGTGACGGGCGGTGGCACCGGGCTCGGGCGCGTCATCGCGCAGGCGCTCGCCGAGTCCGGCGCCGACCTGCTGCTCGCCGCGCGCCAGCTCGAGCGCCTCGAGGCTGCGGCGGCCGAGATCCGCGCGTCGACCGGAAGACGCGTCGAGGTGGCGGCGTGCAACATCCGCGAGCGCGAGGCGGTCGAGGCGCTGGCCGAGCGCGCCGCCGCGCTCTACGGGCAGGTGGACGTGCTGGTGAACAACGCGGGCGGCCAGTTCCCGTCGCCGGCGCGCGCGATCCGCCCCAAGGGCTGGCACGCCGTGATCGACCTCAATCTGACCGGCACCTGGAACATGACCCAGATCTTCGGCAACCGGATGCTCGAGGGCCGCGGCGGCAGCATCGTGAACGTGATCGCGGTAGTGGGCCGCGGCTTCCCGGGGCTGGCACACACCGCGGCGGCGCGCGCGGGCGTGCTCGAGCTGACGCGCACGCTCGCCTACGAGTGGGGCGCGAAGGTGCGCCTCAACTGCGTCGCGCCGGGTCCCTTCCGGACCGCGGGCTTCGACGCGACGTACGATCTCGAGCAGCTCACCGGAATGGACGGCATCCCGCTCGGCCGCTTCGGCGAGCCGCACGAGGCGGCGAACGCCGTGGTCTTCCTCGCCTCGCCGGCGGCCAGCTACATCACCGGCGAGGTGCTCTACGTCGCCGGCGGCCAGCAGCTCTACGGCCGCAACCAGGCGCTGCTCGACGCGAGCTTCGATCGGCCGCCGAAGCGACCCGCCCCGACGAAGTAGCGCGGCGCTACGCCGCGCCGCTTCCCGGCGCGGGGCCGCGGGCGCGCATCCAGCGCGAGGCCGCGAAGCCTGCGAGCGCGAGCACGCCGAGCAGGAGGAGCAGCCACAGGTACTGCTGCGCCTTGGCGACGACCAGGAGCGTGAGCGTCAGGAGCAGGCCGACGCCGACGAAGCTCCACTCGAGATGGACGCCGGCCAGGAAGCAGCCGAGCGCGAGGAGCATCAGCGCATCGAGCCCCGTCGAGACCTGGGACTCGATGCCGGTGCCCCGGACGTAGAAGTCGAGCGCGACCGCGCCCGCGATCCCCAGCCAGTGCAGGATCTGGCGCACCACCGCGAGCCGCTCCCCGCCCTGCTGGGAGCGCCGCCACGCGGTGAAGGCGCAGAGCAGACCGTAGACGGGAACGAGCGACACCCAGTAGTTTCGCGCGAGGAGCGGCTTCGCCGTGGCGAGAGCCACGCCCACGAGCGCGAGCACCACCATGACCAGGGCGACGGCCGTGGCGCGCTTCCAGAAGGGGCTCGCGGTCGCAGCGACGGCCGCCTCGCTCACGGCCGGCAGCCTCGCACGCCGCTCCCGGTTTGTCGAGCGATGGCGCCGTGGTGTGCAGCGGTCGGCGCGCGGCCGTGCGTCACGTACCGATCCGCCGCATCCGAACCAGCGGCCCCGCCGGCGAGCGCTCGGCGGCGAGGTCCACCGTGCCCTCGATCTGCCACACGTCGTCGCCCGCCGGATCGCAGAGCACCTGGTGCACGTCGAAGCGACGCGGGCCGACGGGCTTGATCAGCGTCTTGTCCGCGGCGCGCGCGCGCGGCTCGAACACCACCCGTCCATGCTCGGCCAGGAACGGCGCGAGCGCGGCCTCGAAGCGGGCCGCGTCCCAGTCGTCGTCGGCATCCCGGCGAATGCAGCCGGCCGCCCCCTCCCAGTCCCCCGCCGCCAGCGCGCGCCCGAGCTGGTGCAGCTCGGCGCGCACGCGCGCGGCGAGCGCGCGCGGGTGGCGCGCGAGGTCGTAGGGCTGCGGCGGAGCGGGCGCCGCCGCGGCCGTCGGCGCCCGCCGCTCCTCCCACTCCTCGACCAGGCTCGAGTCGACGCGCGCCAGCATGGCGCGGAAGAAGGCGATGGCGTCCTCGAGCTCGTCGCTGCGCGCCGCCTCGGGCACCGACTGCGCGAGCGTGTTGTGGAATTGGGAGAGGTAGCGGAGCAGCAGCCCCTCGCTGCGCTGGATCCCGTAGCGGCGCACGTAGTGGTCGAAGTCCTCGTACCCCTCCCACATCTCGCGCGTCACCGACTTGGGCCGGATCGACTCGTCGGCCAGCCAGGGGTGCTTCTCGGCGAAGATGCGGAACGTGGCGAAGAGGAACTCCGCGTTCGGCTGCGGGTGCGTCACCTCCCGCAGTCGCGCCACCCGCTCCTCGTACTCGACGCCCTCCGCCTTGAGCTTCGCCAGCAGCTCCTCCTTCGCCCGATCCACCTGCCGCTGCAGGATCTGGCGCGGATCCTCGAGGATCGCCTCGACCATCGAGATCACGTCGAGCGCGTACTCGGGCGCGTCGCGGTCGAGCACCGCGACCGCGTCGACCAGATACAGCGCGAGGGTCTGGTGGAGCGAGAACTCGCGCTGCAGGTCGGGCGCGACCCGGATCGCGGAGCCCGCCCGAATCATCGAGCCGGCCCGGCCCGCGTCGACGTCGAACACGCGCTGCACCAGGCCGGCGCGGCGCAGCGAGCGGAAGATCCGCGCGGCGTCGCGGCGGAGCGAGCGCTTGCGCCTCGGGTCCTCGTGGCAGCGATCGACGAGATCGACCAGCAGCCGATGGCCGCTGCCCCGCACGCCCTCCTCCTGGCCCCGCTGCAGCAGGCTGATCGACATCCCGTGCGTCACGCGGAAGCGCGACACGAGCATCTCGGGCGGGCTCGCGACCAGCCGCTCGAACGTGTCGCGGCTCCAGGGTACGAAGCCGGGCGGGGGCTTCTTCTTCACCAGGCGCTTGCGCCCGGCGGCGCTCTTCGCCTCGAGGCGTTTGTTCTCGATCACGTGCTCGGGCGCCTGACACACCACCGAGCCGCGCGCGTCGAAGCCCTTGCGCCCCGCGCGGCCCGCGATCTGCTTGAAGTCGCGCACCGCGAGGATGCCGACCTTCTCGCCGTCGAACTTGGCGAGGCCGGAGAACAGCACGCTGCGGATCGGGATGTTGACGCCGACGCCGAGGGTGTCGGTGCCGCAGACGACGCGCAGGAGGCCGCGCTGCGCGAGCTGCTCGACCAGCAGCCGGTAGCGCGGCAGGAGGCCCGCGTGATGGAGGCCGATGCCGTGGCGCACGATGCGCTGCACGTCCTTGCCGTAGGGCGAGTCGAAGCGCACACCCGCGATCGCCTCGGCGATCGCCTGGCGCTGCTCGCGGGTCGCGACCTGCGCGCTGGTCAGCGCCTGCGCCTGCTCCGCGGCCTCGCGCTGGGTGAAGTGGACCACGTAGATCGGCGCGCGGCCCTGCGCCAGCAGATCCTCCACCGTCTCGTGCAGCGGCGTCTCGCGCCACTCGAAGTCGAGGGGCACTGGCCGCTCGTCGGAGTGCACGTGCGCGACCGGACGCCCGGTCTGCCGCTCGAGCTTCTCCTCGATCGGCGCCGTGTTGCCGAGCGTGGCCGACATCAGGAGGAACGCGGTCCGCGGCAGCGCCAGCAGCGGGATCTGCCAGGCGACGCCGCGCTCGGGATCGGCGTAGTAGTGGAACTCGTCCATCACCACGTACGGCGCGTCGGCCGCCTCACCGCGGCGCAGCGCCATGTTGGACAGCACCTCGGCCGTGCAGCAGATCACTGGCGCCGCCCCGTTGATGCTGGCATCACCCGTCAGCATGCCGACGTTCGCGGGCCCCAGCTCGTCGCACAGCGCGAAGAACTTCTCGCTGGCGAGCGCCTTGATCGGCGCGGTGTAGAACGAGCGGCTCCCCTCGCAGAGCGCCTTCCAGTGCAGCCCCAGCGCCACCAGCGACTTGCCCGAGCCGGTGGGCGTCGAGAGCACCACGTGGCGGCCCGCCCAGAGCTCGAGCAGCGCCTCCTCCTGCGCGCGATAGGGGGTGAGCCCCGAGTCCGCGATCCACGAGAGGAAGCGGTCGAGGCTCTCCTCCGGCGAGCAGCCGCCCGCCCCGGGAAGCCGGGCGCGAAGCTTCATCCGAGCGAGCGTAGGACACCGCGCTGCGCGGCGAGCACTCCGCTCCGGCGCGGGTACCTTCCGCGCCTCGATGCGGGCGCTCTTCGAGGCGGTGCGCGAGGCGTGCGAGCGGCGCGTGTGGTCGCGCGGAGTCGAGCTGGCGCGCGCGGGGGCGGTGAGCGCGCTGCGCGGCGAGGGCGGCGAGCGGGCGCTCCTGGTGACGGGAGGGCCGGTCGCGCGCCACGTCGTGCTCCATCCCGAGGCCACGACGTGGGAGTGCGACTGCCCCGGGCCCGACGACCCGTGCGAGCACGTGGCGGCTGCGGTGATCGCATGGACTCGCGCAGAGCAGGAGCGTCGGGCGCTGCCGGCGGCCGACGCCGCGGCGGACGGCCGCCTGCGCTACGCGCTGGCGCGCACCGCCTCCGGCCTCGCGCTCGAGCGCCAGGTCGTGAGCGGCGCGGCCGTGACACGTCTCGAGGTCGGCCTGCGCGCGCTGGTCGCCGGGCGGGTGCCACCGCCGCGGGACCCGGCCGGCGCGCCCGTGCGCGTGCTCGCGTCCGAGCGCGACCTCGCGATCGACGCCGATCTCGACTCTCCGCTCCCGGGCCCGCTCTCGCGCGCCGCGCTGCATCGCCTGCTGCCGCGGCTCGCCGGCTGCGACGACGTCCACCTCGACGGCGCTCCGATCACGGTCTCGACCGAGCCGGTAGGCGCGTCGGCGCACCTGGTCGATCAAGACGGCGGCTTCCGGCTCTACGCGGCGCTCGACCCGAGCGTGACGGAGACGATCGGCGACGGCGTGGCGCTCTGCGGCGACGTGCTGCGCCCGCTGCGCGAGAGCCGGCTCACCGGGCGCGAGCTCGCGGAGCTCGGTCCGGGTGCGCGCGGCCGCGTCTTCCACGCGGACCAGGTCGCAGAGCTGGTGGGCGAGGTGCTCCCCGATCTCGCCAAGCGGATCCCGCTCGAGGTGCACACGCAGCGCCTGCCGCGCGCGCTGCGCCCGGAGCCGCCGCGCATCCGCGTCGAGACCCGGCGCGAGGGCGACGCGCTCGCCGTGCGCGCCGACGTGGTCTACGGCGACCCGCCCGCCGCCCGCGTCGAGTCGGGACACCTGATCGCCCTCGGCGGTCCGGTGCCGATCCGCGACGAGGCGGCGGAGCGGGCGCTGGCGCGCCGCATCCAGGCGGAGCTCGCGCTTCCCGTCGGCGCGGAGCTGAGGGTGCGCGACGAGGAGGCGCTCGCGCTCGCAGCGCGGATCTCGGCGGTGGCGGACGTCGAGATCCGCGGCGACGCCCATCGCCGCCTCCATCGGGTGGAGCCCCTCGAGCCGCGGCTCTCCGCGTCGCCGGACCGCGTCGATCTCTGGTTCGAGTCGCAGGACGGGCGCGTGCGTGCGGGCGCCGACGCCGTGCTGCGCGCCTTCGCCGAGGGACGCACGCTCGTGTCGGTCGAGGGCGGTGGGCTCGCGCCGCTTCCGGCGGACTGGCTCGCCCGCTGCGGGCGCGAGGCCGCGGCGCTGCTCGAGGCGCGCGACGCGCGCGGCGCCCTCCCGCGCTGGGCGATGCCGGACCTCGCGCGGCTCTGCGAGTCGCTCGGTGCGCCGCCGCCGGTCGAGATGGCGCCGCTGCGCGCGCTGGTCGAGGGCTTCGGCGGCGTCGCCCCCGCGCGGCTGCCCGCGGATCTCCGCGCCGCGCTGCGGCCCTATCAGCGCACCGGCGTCGACTGGCTGGTCTGCCTCCGCGAGCTCGGTCTCGGCGCGCTGCTCGCGGACGACATGGGCCTCGGCAAGACGCTCCAGGTGCTCTGCAGCGTGCGGAGCGCTTCGGACGATCCGGCCGGCCGCGGCGCGGCCGGCACCCTCGTCGTGTGCCCGACCAGCGTGCTGCGCAACTGGGCCGACGAGATCGAGCGCTTCCGGCCGGGGCTCCGCGCCGCGCTCTATCACGGACCCGCGCGCCGCCTCGACGCCACCGCGGACGTCACCCTCACCAGCTACGCGATCCTACGCCTCGACGCCGATCGGCTCGGAGCCGTCGACTGGGACGCGGTCGTGCTCGACGAGGCGCAGGCAATCAAGAACCCCGACAGCCAGGTGGGTCGCGCGGCGCACACGCTCCGCGGTGCGTGGCGGGTCGCGCTCACGGGCACGCCCGTCGAGAATCGGCTCGACGAGCTCTGGAGCCTGCTCCACTTCGCGAATCCGGGCCTGCTCGGGACGCGCGCTCGCTTCGCGTCGCGCTGGGCGGGCCCGATCGCGGCCGGCGAGCCCGGCGCCGCGGAGGCGCTGCGCCGCCGCATCCGGCCCTTCGTGCTGCGGCGCCTGAAGCGCGAGGTCGCGCCCGAGCTCCCGCCCCGCACCGAGGTGGTGCTGCGCTGCGAGCTCGACGCCGCGGAGCGCGCCGTCTATGACGGTGTGCGCGCGGCGGCGCGCCGCGACGTCGCGGCGCGGCTGGCGGCGGGTGCGAGCCCGCTCGAGGTGCTCGAGGCGCTGCTGCGCCTGCGCCAGGCCGCGTGTCACAGCGGGCTCGTGCCCGGACAGCGGGCCGAGGGCTCGTCGAAGCTCGCGCTCCTCCTCGAGGAGCTCGAGACGGTGTGCGCCGAGGGCCACAAGGCGCTCGTGTTCTCGCAGTGGACGAGTCTGCTCGACCGGGTCGAGCCGGCGCTGCGCAGGGCCGGGATCGACTGGCTGCGCCTCGACGGCGCGACGCGAGATCGCGGAGAGGTGGTCGCCCGCTTCCAGGACGAGGGCGGGCCACAGGTCTTCCTGCTGTCGCTCGGGGCGGGCGGAAGCGGGCTCAACCTCACCGCGGCGGACCACGTCTTCCTGCTCGACCCGTGGTGGAACCCTGCCGTCGAGGCGCAGGCGGCAGACCGCGCCCACCGCATCGGCCAGACGCGGCCCGTGATGGTCTACCGTCTCGTGGCGGCCGACACGGTCGAGGAGCGGGTGCTCGATCTCCAGCAGAGCAAGCGCGGACTCGCCGACGCGGCGCTCGGCGGAGCGGCGGCGGCGGGGCCGTCGCGCGAAGATCTGCTCGCCCTGCTCGACTGAGAAGGAGCCCGATGCCTGCCGAGACCACCGCGTGGCGACGCTGCAGCAGCTGCAAGACGCCGCTGGCTTTCCGCGCCCCATACTGGGTGTGCAATGTGTCGACCTGCAACCGCCCGCGCACGGGGCTCTTCTTCTGCTCGGTCTCGTGCTGGGACGCCCATCTCTCGGTAGTCAACCACCGCGAGTCCTGGGCCCTCGAGCGCCGCGCCCCGACCCGCGAAGAGTGGGAGCGCGAGCAGCAGGAAACCTCCACCCGCGTCGCCCCCGAGGCAAACCGCTCGCCCAGAGCATCCCCGCAAGCTGCCGAAGGCAGCGCGCAGCGAGGCGAAGCCGAGCGAAGTTCACAAGGACGTGCCACAGCTCAGCAACCATCCGCGCAGCGAGGCGAAGCCGAGCGAAGCTCATCAGGACGCGCCCCAGCTCAGCAGCTCCCCCGCGACGTCCTCATCGTCATCTCGAAGCTCAAGAGCTACGTGCGCGCGCGCTCCGGCTTCAACACCTCGGACCGCGTCGTCGAGCCCCTCTCCGATGCCGTGCGCGCCCTCTGCGAGCGCGCCATCGAGAAGGCGCGCGCCGACGGCCGCAAGACCGTGCTCGAGCGCGACTTCGAGTGATGGCGCGGGTCGGCATCATCGGCGGCTCCGGGCTCGACGACCCGCAGATCCTGCGGGCTGCTGCCGACGAGCAGGTCGCGACGCCGTGGGGCGCCCCGAGCTCGCCGCTGCGTCGCGGCGTCATCGAAGGAATCGAGTGCGTGCTGCTGGCGCGCCACGGCCGCCAGCACACCGTCCCGCCGACGCAGGTCAACAGCCGCGCCAACCTGCGGGCGCTGGTCGCCGCCGGCTGCACGCACGTGCTGGCGACCACGGCGGTCGGCAGCCTGCGCGCGGAGATCGGGCGCGGCGAGCTCGTGATCCTCGACCAGTTCATCGATTTCACGCGCTTCCGCCCGACGACCTTCTGCGAGCGCTTCGAGGCCGGGAAGCCGGTCCACACGCCGATGGCGGATCCGTTCTCCCGCGAGCTGCGCGCGCGGCTGATCGACTCCGCCCGCGAGCTCCGGCTCGCCCATCACGAGCGGGGCACCGTGGTCACGATCGAGGGGCCGCGCTTCTCCACGCGCGCTGAGTCGCGCATGTTCCGCGCCTGGGGCGCGGACGTGATCAACATGTCGACGGCGCCCGAGTGCGCGCTCGCGAACGAGGCGGGCATTCCGTACGCCGCGGTGGCGATGTCGACCGACTACGACTGCTGGAAGGAGGACGAGGAGCCCGTCAGCTGGGAGCAGATCTCCACCATCTTCGCGGAAAACGTCGAGAAGGTCGTGAAGCTGCTGGTACGCACGATCGCGAAGCTGGGGAGCTAGCGGTGGCGAAGGGTGAAGGACCACGCTCCCGGCTGCGCGAAGCCGTACACGTAGAGGCCGCCGCCGGGCGCCGGCTTCCAGGTGTAGAGCGCGACGCCGTCGCCCTCGAGCCAGGGCGTGTCGCCGCCCGCAGGCAGGAATGCGACGAACGAAGTCTGGGCCGGCGCCTCCCCGCTCGCGGCGAGCACCCCCGTCGCCGGATCGAACGACACCGTCGCGAGCGGTCCGGGAGCCGCGCGCAGGAGGCCGCGGGTCATCGCGGCGGCGAGCGGCTCGCGCATGCCCGCGATGGTGTTGGTGGCGCAGTCGACGTCGAAGAAGCCCCACACGCTCGGGATGCGCCCCGCCACCCAGTCCGCCGCCTTGTGCGGATCGCCGCAGGCCTCGCGCCAGGTCCAGAGCGTGGCGCCGAAGCGGAACTGCTCCTGCAGCGCCTGGTGCAGCTCGAAGTAGTCGTCGGACGGGTCGGCGGCGCGACCGGGATCACCGCCCCACTCGCCGGAAACGACCGGCGCCCCTCCGTAGCCGGCCGCCTCGTCGCGCGCCTGCTGGAAGACGCTCGCGTCGAGCGGCAGCGAGTTCAGCCCGCCCTGGTAGATGTGCGGCGCGTACACGACCTGATCGTCGTGCGCGAAGTCGGGAGGCGCTCCCTGCCCGGTGTCGGACCACGTGATGCCGGGCTCGAAGAAGACCAGGCGCGCGGGCGCGCCGACCGAGGCCTCGCCCGCGCGGATCTGCACGACTGCATCGGCGTAGAGGGCGGAGAGCGCGTCGAGCTGCCCCGGGATGAGATAGAAGGCGTTGGGCTCGTTCATCAGGTCGTAGCCGGCGACGGAGTCGTGGGGCGCGAAGCGCGCCGCGACGTGGCCGAGCATCCGCGCGTAGTGGGTGCGGATCCCGACCCCGTCGGGCCCGGGCGCATCGTTCCAGAAGGCCTGGAACGCCGCCATCACGGCCGGGCTGAACTCGCGGGTCCCGCCTGGAGCGCAGCGCAGCCTGCCACCGTCCTGCGTCGCCCAGCCCGGCGCGCCGTCCCAGCCGAAGGCCGGCACACCGTGGCCGGCGCAGTTCGTGCCCGGCGGCGCGACGAGCGTCGGGCCCCAGGCGTCCTGGTGCAGGTCGATGATCGCGTAGAGGCCGCGGCTCTCGAGCACCTCGACGGCCTGCTCGACCTCGTCGAGGTAGGACTCGTCGTACACGCCCGGCTGCGGCTCGACGCGCGACCAGGAGATCAGGAGCCGCACCGTGTTCCAGCCCATCGACTGCATCAGATCGGCGTCGGACTCGGTGAAGGGATACGTGGTGAAGCGTGAGGGCGAGAGCTGCCAGTAGTCGACGAAGGCGTTCACGTTGACACCGCGGAGGATCACCTCGCGGCCGGAGGCATCGAGGATGCGCCCGCCGGCGTCCGGGTCGGGCGCGGCGTGCAGGGCGGACAGCCGGAAGCCCGTGGCGCCCTGCCCCTCCCCCGGCGGCACGCCGGGGATGCCGAGGTCGCAGCGCGCCGCGGCGAGCAGGAGGACGGCCGCGGCGGCGGCCGCGGCGCGGGCGCGGGGGGATCGCATGGCCTCGAGCATACCAGTCCACTCCTCCGGGGATGCCGACGGACTCGGCCCCCGGCCCGGGGATTCACGCCCCTCGCGAATCCCCTAGATTCGCCGCCGATGACCGGCCTCCGGGACCTGCGCGTCGGCCGCGGCCTGGTGGTGCCGCGGCAGCTCCTCTCGCAGCGCTTCGCGCGCTCTGGCGGCGCGGGCGGGCAGCACGTCAACAAGGTCGAGACCAAGGTCGACCTGCGCCTCGACCTCGCCCGCCTGGGGCCCGTGCTCGGTCCGCTCCGCACCGCGCGCCTGTGCGAGCGGCTCGCGGCGCGCCTCGATGGCGACGGGAGGCTCCAGGTGACGTGCGACGAGCACCGCCAGCGCGCCCGCAACCTCGACGCTGCGCTCGACCGCATGGAGTCGATCGTCGAGGCGGCGCTGCGGGAGCCGCGGCGGCGGCGGCCGACGCGGCCATCGCGCGGCTCCGCGGAGCGGAGGCTCACCGCCAAGCGGCGCCGGTCGCGGGTCAAGCGACTCCGCTCCGACGCGCCGGCCGACGAGTAGGCGGCGCTGCGGTCGCGGCGGCGACTTGCCGATACCATGCCGGGACCTGGGGGGTGATGGATGTCGATGAGCCGTGCCGCGACCGGGCTCTGCCTGCTCGCGCTCACCGCCTGCTCCGTGCTGGGGTCGAAGCCACCGCCGGCGCAGCCCGGCTTCGACCCGGCCGAGTCGGGCGCCACGCGCACCTACCTGTCGATCTCGGCCCTGCGCGAGGACAAGACCGACCTCGCCGGCGCCCTGGCCGCCGCGGACAAGGCGCACGACGCGCAGCCGCGCAGCCGCGAGGCGGCGCTCCGGCGGGCGGAGCTCCTGCTCGCGCTCGACCATCGCGACGGCGTCGGCCCGCGCACCCAGGAGGCTCGAGAGATCCTGGCGCACGCCGCCGACGACTCCACCTCGCTCCCCGCCCAGGCCCGACTGGCCTGGAACGATGGGCACCTCGACGATGCGGCTGCGCTGCTGCAGCGCGCCGCCGAGGCGAAGCCCGATGTGGCGCACCCGCAGTGCCTGCTCGCCGAGCTCCGCGTCGAGCAGGGCGACGCCGACGGCGCGCGCACCGCGACCGAGCGCGCGCTCGCGGTCGACGCCCACGCGACCTGTGCGCGGCGCGCCCGCGCACGCGCGCGGCTCGCGCTCGGCGACGCGCATGGCGCCGTCGAGGATGCCCGCGCGGTGCTGCGCGCGAGCACCGACGAGGTCGAGGCGCGGCTGATCCTGGCCGAGGCCTACGACGTGCAGGGCGAGGTCCAGCCGTCGATCTCCGCGCTCGAGGTGATTCCCGCCCGCCAGCGCACGACGCCGATCCGCGTCGCGCTCGCGCGGCGAGAGCTCGCCGCCGGCCGCACCGACCTCGCGCGCCCGCTCCTCGAGGAGGCGCTCGCCACCGCTCCGGGCGACGCCTCGGTCCTCGACCTCGCGCTCGCGCTCGACCTCGCCGCGCCGCAGGACGAGCGCGGCAAGCGCCTCGGCGAGTCGATCGAGCGCCTCGACGCCGCGGCCGCGGCCCACCCGCAGGACGCGGGCATCGCGCGCGTCCGCGGCACGGCCCTCGCCGCGGCCGGCCGCCCGGAGGAGGCGGAGGCGAGCTTCGCGCGCGCCATCGCGCTCGACCCCGACGACGTCGCGACCTACGCGCCGCTCGCCGACGCGCTCCTCGCGAAGCGCAGCCGCGAGCAGGCCACGGCGCGGGCGCTCGAGCTCGGGCTCGGCCCGGGCCCGACGCAGATCCTTGTCGGAACGATCGACCGGGACAAGGGCGATGCCGCGCGCGCGCAGCAGCGCTTCGAGGAGGCGCTGCGCGACCCCGCCGTCCCGACCGCGTCGCGGGTCGCCCTCTCGATGGCGCTGGCGTCGGGTGGCAAGGGGGGCTCGCTGGAGCGCGCGGTGGCGCTCGCGCGGGAGGCCCACGCCGCGCGCCCGCAGGATCCGTATCCGTCCGACGCGCTCGGCCTCGCCCTGCTGCTGTCGGGCAAGGCGCACGACGCGATCGCGCCGCTCACCGCTGCGCTCGACGGCTGGCCGCCGGGCGTCGACGCCGGCGAGGTCCGCTACCACCTCGCGCTCGCCTACGAGCGGGCGGGTGACCGCGACCTCGCGCACGCGCAGGCCACGGCGGCGGTGAACGCGGCCGAGACCCACAAGCCCGATCCGAGCTGGGCGCGCGATGCTCGCCAGCTCGCGGCGCGCGTCGCGCCAAAGCCGCTGCGAGAGGCTGCGACTCCGAGTCCGTCCGTGTCGGACGCCGCGAGCGCGAGCGCACAGGGCCCGCCGCCGCTGGACGCCGCGGCGCCCGACACACCGCAGGCGCCACATCCGACCTCCTCGCCGTCGGTGCCGGCGCCGTCGACGCCATCTCTGCCGTCTCCGCCGCCGCCCGCCGCGCCCGAGTCGACGCCAAAGGCTCCCTAGCCGGTGCCTTCGTTCGGCTCCGCGGTCTCCGCCTCACTGCGCGGAGGCCGACTCTCGAGTCGGCTTCCTTGCCTGCGGCGCAGCGCGGACCCGCGGGTATGATCCTGCGCCATGGCCGCATCCGCGGGATCGCGCTGGCGCCAGGTCCTGCCGTGGGCGATCTCGCTCGCGCTGCTGGTCTACGTGTTCGGGTGGGCCACCGACTGGCACCGCCTGCGCGAGGCGCTGCAGGCCGCCAACGTGCCGGTCTACGTCGCCTTCGTCGCGGCCGACCGGCTCGGCTTCTTCGCGGTGTGGACGCTGTTCCAGGCGCTCGCGGTGCGCCGCTTCGTCGCGCACGTCCCGCTGCGCTCGGTCTTCGCGGTGCGCGGCGGCGCGGAGCTGATCCGCACGCTCTCCGCCCCCGCCTCCGACGCGGCCTTCTTCCTCGGCCTGTCGCAGCTCTCGGGCGGGAAGATCGAGGCCGTGCTGTCGGCGGCGGTGCTGCCCGCCCTCTGCCACTTCTTCGTGATGCTCGCCATGATGACGACCTCGCTGTGGCTGCTGCCGGGCGGGCCGGCCGGGAACCGCGGCGTCTGGATCACCGCCGGCGTGATGTGGACGCTGGTGATCGTCGCCGCCGGCGCGGTGCGGCTCTCGCGCTCGCACAAGATCCGCTGGATCGAGGGGGTGCGCGACTGGTTCGACCAGTTCTCGCTGCGCGAGATCCGGCCGTTCGTGCTCGGCTTCGTCGGGCTCACCATCTTCGACGTGCTGGTGCAGGGATTCGCGTCCCGCGCCTTCGGCATCGCGATCCCGTGGATCGCCCTGATGGCGCGCATCCCGATGCTGTACATGGCGCTCAGCGTGCCCACGCTCGGGAACTTCGGCACGCGCGAGGTCGCGTGGGCGGCGCTCTTCGAGGCCTACGGCGAGCACGACCGGCTGGTCGCCTACGCGCTCGCGACCAACTCCGTCTTCCTGCTGATCAACCTGATGCTCGGCCTCGCCTTCCTGCCCCGCGCGCTCCAGCTTCTCGCCGCGGTGCGGCGCGCACGCCGCGAGGGCGCCGTCGTGCCGGAGCCGCTGCTGCACGATCCGACGGACCTGTGAGCCCATGAGCGAGACGTCCCTCAGCGATCAGGACCTCTACCTCTTCAACGAGGGCAGCCACCTGCGCCTCTTCGAGAAGCTCGGGGCGCACGCGGCCACGGTCGGCGGCCGCGCCGGGACCCGCTTTGCGGTGTGGGCGCCCAACGCCTCCTCGGTGTCGGTCGTCGGAGACTGGAACGGCTGGCGCGCCGGGGCCGACCGGCTCGCTCCGCGCGGCAGCTCGGGCATCTGGGAGGGATTCGCCGCCGGGGTCGGGCGGGGCGCGGTCTACAAGTACCACGTCGAGTCGCGGGTCGGCGGCTACCAGGTCGACAAGGCCGACCCGTTCGCGTTCCAGGCCGAGGCGCCGCCGCGCACCGCCTCGATCGTCTGGCCGCTCGACTACGAGTGGGACGACGAGGCGTGGATGGAGGCGCGCGCGCAGAGCGCGGGGGTCGGCGCCCCGATGTCGATCTACGAGGTGCACCTAGGCTCGTGGCGCCGCGTCCCCGAGCAGGGTGATCGCCCGCTCGGCTACCGGGAGATCGCGCCGCAGCTCGCCGAGTACGTCCACGAGCAGGGCTTCACGCACGTCGAGCTGCTGCCCGTGATGGAGCACCCGTTCTACGGATCCTGGGGCTATCAGACGACCGGCTACTTCGCGCCGACCTCGCGCTACGGCACCCCGCAGGACCTGATGTTCCTGATCGACTACCTGCACCAGCGCGGCATCGGCGTGATCCTGGACTGGGTTCCCTCGCACTTCCCGACCGACGAGCACGGGCTCGGCTTCTTCGACGGCACGCACCTCTACGAGCACGGCGACCCGCGCCAGGGGCTACACCCGGACTGGAACAGCTTCATCTTCAATTACGGCCGGCACGAGGTGCGGAGCTTCCTGCTCTCGAGCGCCGTCTACTGGCTGGATCGCTATCACGCCGACGCGCTGCGCGTCGACGCCGTCGCCTCGATGCTCTACCTCGACTACTCGCGCCGAGCCGGGGAGTGGATTCCCAACACGCATGGAGGGCGCGAGAACCTCGAGGCGATCGGCTTCCTGCGCCGCTTCAACGCGGAGGCCTACGCCGCGCGGCCCGGCGTCCAGACCATGGCCGAGGAGTCGACGGCGTGGCCGATGGTGTCGCGCCCGACCTGGCTCGGCGGTCTCGGCTTCGGCTGGAAGTGGGACATGGGCTGGATGCACGACACGCTGCTCTACTTCTCGCGCGCGCCGGTGCACCGCAGCCATCACCACAACGAGCTCACCTTCCGCATGCTCTACGCCTTCACCGAGAACTTCGTGCTGCCGCTCTCGCACGACGAGGTGGTGCACGGCAAGGGCTCCCTGCTCGCCAAGATGCCGGGCGACGACTGGCAGAAGTTCGCGAACCTGCGTGCGCTGTACGGCTACATGTGGACGCAGCCCGGCAAGAAGCTCCTCTTCATGGGGGGAGAGCTCGGGCAGTGGTCCGAGTGGAATCACGACGCGAGCCTCGAGTGGCACCTGCTCGAGCACGCGCCGCACCGCGGCCTGCAGCGCTGGGTGCGCGACCTCAACACGGCCCTGCGCGGCGAGCCCGCGCTCCACGAGATCGACTGCGAGCCGGCCGGGTTCGCCTGGATCGACTGCAACGACAACGAGCAGAGCACGCTCTGCTACCTGCGCCGCGCGGCCTCGACCCGCGACGTGCTGGTCGTCGCCTGCAACTTCACGCCGGTGCCGCGGCAGCGCTTCCGCATCGGCGTCCCATACGGCGGCCGGTGGCACGAGATCCTGAACAGCGACGCCCCGCTCTACGGCGGGAGCGGCCTGGGGAACCTGGGCGGGGTCGACGCCGAGCCGCGCGCCTGGCACGGCCACGCCCAATCGATCTCGATCACCCTGCCGCCGCTCGCCGTGCTGGTCTTCAAGGGCGGGCCCGGGTGACGCTCGCGGCCGCAGCCGAGGCCGCCGTCGCGGCGGCGCTGCGCCGCGCCCCCGATCCCGAGCACGCTGCGCGGCTGGCCGATGCGCTGCTCGCGGCGTCGGCGGGCCCTGCCATCGACCGAGCCGCCGCCGCGCACCCGGATCGGCTCGCCCGCGCCCTCGCGGCGCTCTGCGGCGTCGCGCCGTTCTTCACACCGCTCTTGTCGCACCACCCCGCATGGCTGCCGGCGCTCCTGGAGGACGACCTCCGCGAGCCGCTCGACCCGCGTGCGGCTGCGGCCGAGCTCGACGCCGCGCTCGCGGCCGCGCCCGACGCGGAGGCCGAGCGCGTGCTGCGCGAGTGCAAGTACCGATGGCTCGCGCGCATCACCGTGCGCGACGCGAGCGACGACCTGGTGCCGCTCGAGCGCAGCGGCGAGACGCTGCTCGAGCTCTCCGCGCTGGCCGAGCTGCTCCTCGACCGCGCGCTGCGCGTAGCGCGCGCCCGCGCGGAGGGACGCTTCGGGCCGCCCGTCTGGCGCCGCGCGGACGGCCGCGAGCGGCCGGCCGCCTTCTGCGTGCTCGCGCTCGGAAAGCTCGGCGCCGAGGAGCTCAACTACTCGTCCGACGTCGACCTCGTGTACGTGTTCGAGGCCGTCGGCGAGGCGACGCTGGGGCCGCAGGCGCTCACGCCCGACGACTACTGGACCCGCGTCTCGCAGGAGCTCGCGCGCCTGGTCGTCGCCGAGACCGAGGAGCGCTTCCTCTACCGCATCGACCTCGACCTGCGCCCGGAGGGCGACCGCGGGCCTGCCGTGGTGTCGGACGAGGTGCTCGCCGGCTACTACGAGACCGCGGCCCACCACTGGGAGCGGGTCGCCTTCATGAAGGCGCGCCCCGTGGCCGGCGACCTCGCGCTCGGGTGGCGCGCAGTGCGCGCCATCGACCCGATGATCTACCGGGCGTCGATGGACTACGCCGGCGTGCGCCGCATCCGCGCGCTCCAGGAGCGCGTGGGGCGCGAGCGCGGCGGGGACGCCGAGAGCTTCGACGTGAAGCTCGATCCCGGCGGCATCCGCGACGTCGAGTTCCTGACCCAGGCGCGACAGCTCCTCCACGGCGGGCGCATCCCGCAGCTCCGCGATCGCTCGACGCAGCGCGCGCTCACACGCCTCGCCGAGGTGAAGCTCCTGCCGGCCGAGAGCGCCCGCGCGCTGCTCGGCGCCTACCGCTTCCTGCGCCGCGTCGAGAACCGGCTCCAGATGGAGAACGAGGGTCAGGTGCACCGGGTGCCGCAGCGCCCGGCCGCGCGGCAGCGACTGGCGCGCGCGATGGGCTTCGAGGGCGACGACGCGGTGGCCCGCTTCGAGGCGGCGCTCGCGCGCGAGCGTGGCGCGGTGCTCGACGCCGTCGCGTCGTTGCGCGTCGAGGGCGGCGCGCACGCGATCCTCGACCTCTTCGCGCGCCGCGAGCCCGCCCTGCTCGCGCAGCCCGGGATGCGGCCGCTCCTCGACACGCTCGCGGAGCGCTTCGCGTCCGCCATCGACGCGACTGCAGACCCAGGCCTCGCGCTCAACAACCTGGACCGCTTCGTCGAGGGGCTGGGCCGCCGCCGCTTCTACTACCAGCTCCTGCTGGATCGCCCGGAGCTGGTGCCGCGGCTGGCCGCGCTCTTCGCGGCCTCGCGCCACCTGTCGGGCTATCTCGCGCGCTATCCGCGCCTCATCGAGCCGATCTTCGCCGACCCGGGCCAGCTCCTGCTCTCGCGCGACGCGCTGCGCGCCGACCTGGCGGCGCTGCGCACCGGGGAGGCGGCGGACGGCGGCTACGAGCAGGAGCTCGACGCGCTCCGCCTCTTCCACCACCGCGAGGTGGTGAACGTCGGCCTGCTCGACATCGGTGGAAAGGTCTCGCGCGCGGAGGCCGAGGGCGCGCTCACCGAGATCGCCGAGGTCGCCATCGAGGGCGCGCTCGCCCTCGCCCGCAGCGAGCTCGCGCGGCGCGGCGCCTCCGCGCCCGCGGTCGACGCCGACGCGTGCTTCGTAGTCGTAGGCATGGGCAAGCTCGCGAGCCGCGAGCTCTCGTACGGGAGCGACCTCGACCTCCTCTTCCTCTACGACTCGCCGAGCCTCGAGGCGCAGGAGCACTGCGTGCAGCTCGCGCAGCGGCTGATCTCGGTGCTCGAGACGCCGACCGCGCAGGGCACCTGCTACGAGATCGATTCCCGCCTACGCCCTTCGGGCAACCAGGGGAGTCTCGTCACGTCGCTCGCGTCGCTGCGCGCCTATCACGAGGACGGCGCGCAGGCGTGGGAGCGCCAGGCGCTGCTGCGCGCGCGCGCGGTCGCGGGCGACGCCGCGGCGGCCGCCGCCTTCGAGCGGCTGCGCCGCGAGATCCTGTCGCAGCCCCTTCCGCCCGACGCGGCCGCCGAGATCCATCGCATCCGGGGTCGCATGGAGGCCGAGCTGGCGAGCGAGACGCAGCGCCACCGCGACCTGAAGCGCGGGCGCGGCGGGCTCCTCGACGTCGAGACCGCCACCCAGTACCTGCAGCTCCGCCACGGACGGGAGCACCCGGAGCTGCTCGACGTCGACCGCACCGAGCGGCAGATCGCGCGCCTCGACGCGCTCGGGCTCCTGGCGCCCGCGCGCGCCCGCGACCTCGCCGAGGGCTGGGAGTTCCTGCAGCGGCTCTCGAGCGCGCTCCGCATCGTCGAGAACCGCTCGATCGCCGACCTCGACACGGAGCACGGCGACCTCGACGCGCTGGCGCGGCGGCTCGGCTACGCCGCGGGCGCGCGCGAGTCGAGCCCGCGCAACGCGCTGCTGCGCGACTACGAGCGCCACACGGAGGCGATCCGGAGCGCGTATCTCGCCGTGCTCGAGGCCTCCTAGCCGGCCTTCCGCAGGGCGGTGCACTTGGCCTCGATGCTCGCCATCAGCTCGTTCCACGAGTCGACGAAGGCCTTGGCGCCCTCGGTCTGGAGCTGCGCTGCGAGCGCGCCTGCGTCGACGCCGGCGCGTGCGAAGCGGGCGAGCACCTCGTCGGCGTCGCCGCCGTCGGTGGCGAGCGGCGGCCCCACCTCGCCGTGGTCGGCAAAGGCGAGCAGCGTCGCCTCGGGCATCGTGTTCACGGTATTCGGCGCGGCCAGCGACTTCACGTAGAGGACGTCGGACGCCTCCGGGTCCTTGGTGCCGGTGCTCGCGAAGAGGAGCCGCTGCGGCCGCGCGCCGGCGTTGGCGAGGCGCTGGAAGCGGTTCGAGTCCATCACGTTCCGGTAGGAGCGGTAGCTGCGCTGCGCGATCGCGATGCCGAGCCGGTCGTGCAGCTCCTTCGGCACCTTCCCGCCGACCGCCTTGTCCCAGCGGCTGATGAAGATCGACGCCACCGAGCGCACGTTCGGATCGAGGCCGGCCGCGATGCGGCGCTCCACCCCACGCAGATAGGCGTCGGCCGCGGCGACGTAGTGCCCGCGCGAGAAGAGCAGCGTCACGTTGATCGGGACGCCGGCGAAGATCGCCTCCTCGATGGCGGGGAGCCCCTGGGGGGTGCCGGGGATCTTGATGAAGAGATTGGGACGCCCGGCGCGAGCGTGGAGCTCCTTCGCCTGCGCGATGGTCTTGGCCGTGTCGTAGGCGAGGAGCGGCGAGACCTCGAGCGAGACCCAGCCGTCGACGCCGTCGGTGGCGTCATGGATCGGGCGGAAGAGGTCCGCCGCCCGCACCAGGTCCTCGATCGCGAGCTCGAAGAAGAGCGCCTCGCCCGAGCGCCCCGCCTTCACCTTCTCGCGGATCCCGGCGTCGTAGTCGCTGCTCTTCGAGATGGCGTGGTCGAAGATGGTCGGGTTCGAGGTGAGCCCCGTGATCGAGAGCTCGCGCACGTAGCGGGCGAGCGTTCCGCTGTCGAGGAGCTTGCGGGTGATGTTGTCGAGCCAGAGGCTCT
The DNA here is from genome assembly GCA_035506135.1 of Myxococcota bacterium. Classification (GTDB taxonomy): domain Bacteria; phylum Myxococcota_A; class UBA9160; order UBA9160; family PR03; genus DATJPY01. The sequence continues at coordinate 48,396 of DATJPY010000006.1, forward strand.
GGCCCGAGTCGCGCAGCCGCTGCGTCGCCTTCATGACTTCCTCCTCTTGCCCCTCGCCCGGGACTTGGACGCGGCCCACGAGCAGATCATGCAGGCGGCGGCGTCGTGTCCGCGCGCGGGGCAGTGCTGTCGGCCGAAGTAGATGATCTGGAGGTGCCGGCGGCCCCAGTCGGCCTCCGGGAAGAGGCGCATCAGGTGGCGCTCCGTCGTCGCGACGTTGCGACCGCTCGAGAGCCCCCAGCGCGCCGCGAGCCGGTGGATGTGCGTGTCGACCGGGAAGGCCGGGAGCCCGAAGGCCTGCTGCCGCACGACGCCCGCGGTCTTGTGGCCGACGCCGGGGAGCGCCTCGAGCGCCTCGAAGTCGGACGGGACGCGGCCGCCGTGCTCGGCGACGAGCTTCCGCGAGAGGGCGCGGATCGCCTTCGCCTTCTGCGGCGCCAGCCCGCACGGTCGGATCACGCTGCGGATGCACGCGACCGGGAGCCCGGCCATCGCCTCGGGCGTGCGCGCCTCGGCGAAGAGCCGCGGGGCGACCTCGTTCACGCGCGCGTCGGTACACTGCGCCGAGAGCACGACGGCGACGAGCAGCGTGTAGGGATCCTCGTGCCGGAGCGGAATCGCCGGCATCGGATAGAGCCGATCGAGGATCTTCGCGATGCGCTCCGCCTTCTCGGCGCGCCTCAACCCTTGCCCAGCCGGATCTTGTAGTTGCCGCGGTCCTCGTCGTACTCGAGCGAGATCAGGCCCTTCTGCTCGGCCGCCTCGAGCAGGTCGGAGAAGGCGCGGTAGCCGTGCTGCGCCTCGTTGAAGCCGGGATGCACCCGGCGCATCGTCTGCTTCACGATCGAGCCCCAGAGCGGATCGTAGTCGCTCTCGAGCGAGCGCACGATCTCGACCAGGTGATCGAGCGCGACGTCGCCGCCGCCCGCCTTCTCGGGGCTCTTCCGGCGCGGCGCGCGCTCGCTCTGCGCCTTCACCAGATCGTCGTAGAAGATGAACTCGTCGCAGCTCGCCACCAGGAGCTCGGAGGTGGAGTTGCGCACCCCGAGCCCGATCACGCGCTTCTCGTTCTCCTTGAGCTTCGAGACCAGCGGCGAGAAGTCGCTGTCGCCCGAGAGGAGCGCGAAGACGTCGATATGGGACTTGGCGTAGCAGAGGTCGAGCGCGTCGACGACCATGCGGATGTCGGCACTGTTCTTTCCGGAGAGCTTGCCCTGCGGGATGTCGACGAGCTCCACCCCCTGGGCGTGGAACTCGCGCACGGACTCGCGATAGCGACCCCAGTCGCAGTAGGCGCGCTTGTAGACGATGCGCCCCTTCTCGAGCAGGCGCTTCAGCACGAGGTCGATGCGGAAGCCCTGCCCTCCGCCTCCCTTCAGGTCGCGCACGCCGATCGCCAGGTTCTCGAAGTCGACGAAGACGGCGATCAGCGGCTCTTCAGACATGCTTCCTCCGGGGACCAGCCGGCCCCTTCGATAGCGCATGCCCGGCGGCGGCGCTCCGCGCCGCGGAGGGATAGGATGGGCGCCGCATGAGCGTCGGCGCGGACATCGAGGCCGTGTGCGGCCGCTGCGGCATGGGCTGGCACGTGGTGATCGCGATGGCCGACGGTCGGATCGCGCAGGTGGAGTGCCGCGAGTGCGGCAAGCGCCACAAGCTGCGCGCCGCCACAGCCGCGCCGCGCCCGCATCGCAGGACGGGCGAGACGGGCGCCGGCGCGCGCCGCCCCACGGCACGCACCCCGCTGGTCGAGCCGAACCTCTCGCGCCCGCCGCGCCCCTACGTCGCGACCGACAGCTACGTCCCGGGCGACCGCGTCGAGCACGTCGCCTTCGGCCCCGGCGTGGTGGAGCGGCTCACCGGTCCCGGCAAGGTGCAGATCTTCTTCGCCGGCGGAAGCCGCGTCCTGGTACACCGGCGTGGCTGAGCGCCGCGCGAGCGGCGAGCCGCACCCGCTGCGCATCCGCCTGACCGGCGATCGCCGCGACCGCATGCTCCGGTCGATCCGCAAGTTCTTCGCCGAGCAGCTCGACATCGAGCTCGGCGGCCTCGCCGCCGAGCGGATCCTCGAGTTCGTCGCCAAGGAGCTCGGCGCACCCGTCTACAATCAGGCGATCCAGGACGCGCGCGCCTTCCTGCAGGGCAAGCTCGACGACCTCGCGGGCGAGTTCTACGAGCCCGACGAGCCGTACTCGCGGTGAGCTCGCCGGGCTCGCGTTCGATCGCCCAGAACGATGGCGTTCGAGGATCCTCTCGGTTCGTGAGGTAGGCCATGAGAGGGTCGACGACGGTGCGCTGGGCAGCAGCTCTCCTTCTCTTCTCAGGCATGTCCAATGCGAGCGGAGATCCGCTTTCCTCTACTCAGATCAATATACTCGCCGCGAAGGGTGATCCCGGCTCATTCGAGACCCTAAAGGCAGCAGCACGAAGCGGCGGAGACAGTGCAGAGGAGTCTACGACGGCCGCCGTGCGCATGGGAGCGGAGGGCGCTCGATTTGCACGGGAGGTGTTCTCGTGGGGCAATAGGTCGCTCGACGAGCGGGCTCTGATGGGACTTAGCCAGAATACGTCGACCGAGTCACTGCAGCTCCTGAGCGAGAAGCTCCACGAGTTCGAGCCCGGCGATCAGCGTCGTGAATCCGCCGAGATCGGCTGGGCGGGCGTATTCGCTAGGGTGAACGGGAAGAACGCTCCGATCTTGGCGGCGCAGGGCGTTGCCGACCAATCTAAATCTCCCAGCGAGCGAGCTCTTTACCTGCGCGTCTTCGCAAATTCGACGATCGATCGGGTCATGTCTCTTCGAGTATATCGTCCGTACCTCATGGATCCCGCACCAGAGCTTCAGCGTGCGGCGTTGGCAGTGAATGGTGCGCACTGGGACTTCGATGCGCTTCCGACGCTGCTGGAGCTTGAGAACGACAAAGGTGATCCGATCGTGCGCGGTGAAGCCAGGAACCTGACGCGTGTCTATCTACGCTACGGACCAGAGAGACCTCGCCCAGGTGAATGGGAACGGAGCCCGAGCTACCAAGAGCGCCATCCGAAGCCGTACGACCCGGAAGGGTATGCGGCTTGGATTGCCAGAGAAAAGGACTGGGTTCGGGAGCAAGCCAAACTCGCCACAGGACAAGAGCCGCCGGAGCCGCAGCCCGCTCCGCCGTCCCTTCAGATCCGGCCGGCTGCGAAGACGAGCGCCAAGCCAAGCGAGCACGATGCTGGTCTTCCGGCGAGACCGTGATCACCAAGCCGGCGCGCCTCCACCGTCGAGATCTGCAACCAGCTGAGTCGCCGACCTACAGCTCCGCCTTCAGGAACGCCCGCGTGCGCTCGACGGAGCTCGCATCCGCCGGATAGAGGCTCGCCGCGAAGTGCGTGACGCCGGCGTCGCGCAGGCGAGCGAGGCCGGCGCGCAGCGCCGCCTCGTCGCCGGTGATGCCGACGTCGCCCGGGCTCGCGGCGCCCTCGCGGTCGAGCATCGCGCGATAGCTCGGGAGCTGGCCGTAGATGGCGAACACCTTGTTGGCGACCTCGCGCGCCTTCGCCGGATCGCTCGTGAGGGCGATCGGGAGCGCGGCGATGATGCGCGGCGCAGGACGGCCCGCGGCGCGCGCCGCCTTCGTGATGGTGGGGACCGTGTGCGCGCCGAGCGTCTTCGCGCCCGTCATCCAGGTGGCCGTGCCGTCGGCGAGGCGGCCGGTCAGCTCGAGCATCTTCGGACCGAGCGCGGCGACCACGACCGGCACCGGCGTCCCGCCCGCGACCTGGAGCTGTCCCTGCACGCGGTAGTGCTTGCCCTCGAACTTGACGGGCTTCCCGTGCACGGCCGGCATCAGCACCTCGAGGTACTCGCGCATCTGCTCGGCCGGGTGCGCGTACGAGAGGCCGAGCATGTTCTCGATCACGATCTTGTGCGAGAGCCCGATGCCGAGCACGAAGCGCCCGCGGCAGGCGGCCTGCGCCGTCAGCGCCTGCTGCGCGATCGCGAAGGGATGGCGCGGTGGCGTCGGGGTGACGCCGGTCGCGAGCTCGATGCGCTTGCTCTCGCGGCCCGCCACGGTGAGCGCCGAGATCGCGTCGAATCCGAAGATGTTGGGCAGCGAGAAGAACGCGAAGCCATCCGCCTCGGCAGCCTTCACCTCGCCGACGAGGTCGTCGAGCGTGGCGTTGGGGTTCCCGACGACCTGCGAGCCGATGCCGATCTTCATGGGGGATTCTCCTCAGCGCGACTCTAGCCCAACCCCTCAATCCACCGACTCACGACCGGAGCGGCGCCGGTTGTCGTTCGCCAGGTCGGGCGGAGTGTCCTTGCCAGGAGGGCGCGGGGAGGGATCCTCCGGCGCCCGGCAGCCGTCCATTCCACTCTCGGCGACTCGATATCCGACGTGCGAGAGCGAAGCGCGCGGTCGCCCGGCTGCCGGAAAGCCGCGCCTCCGGATTCCCTCCCAGCGCGCCCTCTAGAGCCTGCGAGTCGGGCGGACGGGAGGCTTCCGCAGCCGCGGATTGCCGAGCGACGGGTAGACGGCTCGGTCCTTGTGAGCACGAGCGCGCCGCCCCGACGTCCACGAGTAGAATGCACGTCGCTCGGGCGCCGGAGGAACCTCCCTCCGCCCGACCTGGCAAGCTTGAATTCCGGGGCGGACGGCTTCGCGTCTACTCGCTGGGATCGGGGGTGTCGCCGGTCTCGGCGAGCTCGAGCTCCGGGTGCTTCTGCTGCGTCATCTCGAGATTCCACGGCGTGCGGAAGAGCAGCACCGTCCGCCCGTCGCGATCCTCGACGATGCGCACCGAGTCCGAGTAGCGGAATGCATCGGGCTCGAAGCCGCGCCGCGGCCAGCGCGCCAGCGCGTAGGGGAGCGGCGTCAGCTTGAGAGCGACACCGTACTCGGTCGCCAGCCGGTGCTGCAGCACCTCGAACTGCAGCGGGCCGACGGCGCCCACGATCGGCGCCGAGCTGCCGGCGCCGGGGTCGCCGAAGAGCTGCACGCAGCCCTCCTGCGCGAGCTGCTCGAGGCCCTTGGCGAGCGCCTTGCGCTTCAGCACCTCCGCCACCTCGACCCGCGCGAAGTGCTCGGGCGAGAAGCTCGGGATGCCGTCGAAGGCGAAGCCGCCCTCCGCCGAGAGCGTGTCGCCGATCCGGAAGAGGCCCGGATCGAAGAGCCCCACCACGTCGCCCGGGAAGGCCTCGTCGATCTCCTCGCGCGCGGCGGCCTGGAGCAGCGTCGAGCGCGCGAGCCGGATCGTCTGTCCCGTGCGCACGTGGATCGCATTCTCGCCGCGCGTGAAGTGGCCCGAGCAGACGCGCAGGAAGGCCACTCGGTCGCGGTGGTCGGGATCCATGTTCGCCTGGATCTTGAACACGAAGCCCGAGAAGTCGTGTGCGACCGGATCGATGGGCCCGGCGCTCGAGGTGCGCGGGCCGGGCGGCGGCGCCAGCTCGAGGAAGCGATCGAGGAAGGGGAGTACGCCGAAGTTGGTGAGCGCGCTGCCGAAGAACATTGGCGTCTGGAGCCCGCGCGCGACGCGATCCGGATCGAACGCCGCGCCCGCGCCGTCGAGGAGGTCGAGCGCATCGGCCACGGGCGCAGCGAAGGCGCCGAGCGCGGCGGCGACCGCCGGGTCGCGCGGGGCGCCGTCGATGCGCGTCTCGTCGACGCGCAGCGTGCCGTGGTGCCCGCCCGCGAAGAGGACCGCGCAGCGGGCCAGGCGGTCGTAGACGCCGCGGAACTCGGCGCCGGCGCCGATCGGCCAGCAGAGCGGAACGGCATCGATGCCGAGCACCTCCTCGATCTCGGCCAGCAGCTCGAGCGGCTCGCGGCCGAGCCGGTCCATCTTGTTGACGAAGGTGAAGATGGGAATGCGACGGAGCCGGCAGACCTCGAAGAGCTTGCGCGTCTGCGCCTCGACGCCCTTCCCGGCGTCGATCAGCATCACCGCCGCGTCAGCGGCCACCAGCGTGCGGTAGGTGTCCTCGCTGAAGTCGCGGTGGCCGGGCGTGTCGAGCAGGTTCACGCGGCAGCCGGCGTGCTCGAACGAGAGCACTGACGACGACACCGAGATGCCGCGCTGCTTCTCGATCGCGAGCCAGTCGCTGGTGGCGTAGCGCGCGGCCTTCTGCGCGCGCACGGCGCCCGCCTCGCGCAGGGCCCCGCCGTAGAGCAGGAGCTTCTCGGTGAGCGTGGTCTTGCCCGCGTCGGGGTGCGAGATGATGGCGAAGGTGCGCCGGCGCGCGACCTCGCGCGCCAGAGCGCGGCGGGTGGCGTCCATGGATCCGTCCTGGGGGTTCGAGGGGCTCTGGATAACGCAGCCCGCTGGCTGCGTCATCCCGTCGCGGCGGACCGCCTCAGGGCGAGAAGCCGAAGCGCCCCTGGTCGATCACGACGCCGCCCTCGGTCACGGTCTGGAAGAGCGCCGACGGGCCGTCGACCCACATCTTCACCGTCACGGCCTGGCCCGGGAACACCGGCTTCGAGAAGCGGCCCTCCATCGAGCGGAAGCGCGCCGGGTCGTCCTTGCAGAGGGCGGAGAGCAGCGCGCGGCCGGTGAAGCCGTAGGTGCAGAGGCCGTGGAGGATCGGCTTCGGGAAGCCCGCGATCTTCGCGATGTCGGGGTCCGAGTGCAGCGGGTTCATGTCGCCCGAGAGGCGGTAGATCAGCGCCTGGTCCTCGCGCGTGTGGTAGGTCACCTCGTGATCGGGCTTGCGCGTCGGCATCTCAGCCTTGTCGCTCTTCGGCCCGGGATCGCCGCCGAAGCCGCCCGCGCCGCGGATGAACGTGGTCATGCGGTTGCGGAAGCGAAGCGCGCCCGTCTCGGCGTCCTTCGACTCGGACTCGAAGACCGCGACGCCGGCCTTCCCCTTGTCGTAGATCGCGGCCACCTTGCCGGTGGTGCGCACCTTCCCGTTCGGCGGGATCGGCCCGAACACCTCGACGGCCTGCTCGCCGTGCACGAGCAGGCGGAAGTCGAAGGTGCCGATCTTGTCGAACGGGATCCCGCCCATGCCGACGATCACCGCGAAGGTCGGGAGCACCTGCTGGTTCTTCTCGGTGGCGAACTGCAGCTCGCCGACGCCGCAGCCAACGCCGAGGGCGTAGAGCATGGCGTCGCGCTGGGTCCAGGAGCGCTCGCTGGGGGTGCCTGTGGTGCCGACCGACTTGGGATCGAGGGGCATGGCGGTCTCCTTCTCCGTTTCCGCTCGGGGTCCCGCATTGTAGCCGCGGATCGCCCGCCGGGGGTACGATCGCGGCATGCCGCGCGGCCGCCTCCTCCCGGTCCTGCTGATCGTCGGGCTCGGGCCGCCCGCGGCGGCCCTCGAAGGCAGGGTCGTGGACGCCGGGGGCGCGCCCGTCGCCGGCGCCTGGGTCACGGCGTCCCGCGGCGACCCCGCCCACTCGATCACCGTCTTCTCCGACGCGGCGGGCGGCTTCCGCCTGCCGGCCTCGGACGACCCGGGCCCGCTCTCGCTGCGCGTGCGGCGGATCGGCTTCCGGGACCTCCAGCGCACGGGCGTCGCCGACGGCGAGCCGCTCGCGCTGCGGATCGAGCGCGAGGACGACCCGGCCGCGATCGCCGCGTCGCTGCCCGCGAACCGCTGGTTCGCGATGGTCCTCGATCGCGTGGGCGACCCGGTGCAGCGCGAGGAGCTGGTGCGCCAGTGCACCTACTGCCACCAGCAGGGGACCGCAGCCACGCGCCAGGTGCGCGACCCCGAGGAGTGGCACCGGGTGCTCGGGCTGATGGGCCGCCTCGGCGGCATGGTGTCGCACGATCTCCGAGAGCGGATCCCCGAGCTCTTCAACGCCGCCTACGACCCGAGGCAGGCGGTGCCCGCGCTGATGGCGCAGCTCCCCGAGACCGCCGAGCCGCCGCCCGCCGAGGTCCGCCGCGCGCGCATCGACGAGTGGGAGCTCGGCGGCCGCACCTCGGTGCAGCACGACGTCATGGTGCACCCGGACGGACGCATCTACTCGGTCGACATGAGCGAGGACAAGCTCTACCGCCTCGACCCCGCCGCGCCCGGCGGCGACCGGCGCGCCTGGTCGATCCCGCAGGGCGACCTGCCGCTCGGCGGCGTGCTCGCGACCGCGACGCCGCTCGAGCCCGGCTCCAACGCGCGCGTCGGGCCGCACTCGCTGCAGACGGCGCCCGACGGCGCGGTCTGGATCACGCTCGCGCTCGGCAACCAGCTCGCGCGCTTCGATCCGAAGACCGAGCAGTGGACGCTGCACCCGCTCACCGAAGGCTACTACCCGCACACGCTGCGCTTCGATGCGCGCGGGCGCATCTGGTACACGATCGCGGCGTCGAACCACGTCGGCATGTACGACCCGGCGTCGGGCGAGAGCCGGACGCTGCGGCTCCCGACGCGCACGCTCGGGCAGGACGTGGCGATGCGCACGCTGCCGGCGCTGCTCTGGCTCGGCCGTCACGTCGACCTGCGAGGCGCCGCGTCGGACAGCGACTTCACCGCACCGGTTCCGTACGGTATCGACGTCGCGCCCGACGGCAGCGTCTGGTTCAGCCAGCTCAACGACCGCCGCATCGGCCGCATCGACCCCGAGAGCTTCGCGGTCGAGGTGATCGAGACGCCCTTCCCCGCCCCCCGCCGACTCCGCTTCGACTCGCGCGGCCGCCTCTGGATCCCCTCCTTCTCGGGCGCCCTCGTGGCGCGCTTCGATCCTGCCACCCGCGGCTTCCAGACCTGGGAGCTTCCGACCCGGCCACGCGGCAGCGAGATCCCGTACGCGCTGCACGTCGACCGCAAGACCGACACCGTCTGGATCTGCGGCACCGAGAGCGACTCGCTGATCCGCTTCGACCCGCGCTCGGAGCAGTTCACGATGTATCCCCTGCCGACGCGCGTCACCTACACGCGCGAGATCGACTTCGACGCGCAGGGCCGCGTGTGGACCTCGAACTCGAACGCGCCCACCTGGCAGATCGAGGGCGGCGTACCGAGGGTCGTGCGGCTCGATCCGACCTACGCCGCGCCCGAGCCGGGCCCGCTCGCCGAGCGCGGCGCGACGCGCTGACGCCCGACGGTGGACGCCGCCCGGCCCGGCGAGCTGCGCCTGTGGACGAGAGCCGCGCCTGCGCTGCTCGCGATCGCGGTGCTGCTCGTGCTCGCGTCGCGCCTCGACTCGCTCGGCGCGGGCCGCGTGCTCTGGCCGCCCACGGACGCCGTCGAGTACGCCTCGATGGCGACCTGGATGGCGCGCGGCGAGGGCCCCGTGCTGCGCATCGGTCCCGCCTTCCTCCCCGCTCGCGTCCCGCCGTCGTTCTCGGTGCTATTGCTGCCGCAGGCGCTCGCGAACGGCGCCGACGCGACCCGCTATCACCGGACGGTGTTGGCGCTCGGCGTCCTCGCGCTCGCGGGGTTCTGGCGGCTCGGCGTCGCGCTCGGCCTGTCGATGCGGGCCGCGCTCGCGGCGACGGCGGTGCTCGCGCTCTCGCCAGGCTTTGCATGCTACGCGGACGTCGTCATGAGCGACGTGCCCGCCCTGCTCTGCCTGATCGCGATGCTGCTCGCGGCGCGCCGCGCGCTCGAGCTCGGCGCGGCGGCGCGCTGGAGCCTGGTCGTCCTCGGGCTCGCGTGCGGCCTCTTCGCCGCGTTCCGCCTGACGAATCTCCTCTGGGTTCCGGCCCTCGCCGCCTGCTGGTGGCGCAGGCGCGGTGCGCTCCCTCGAGCGACCTGGATCGCGGCCGCGCTCCTCGCTGCCTCGATTCCAATCGCCGCGCTGGTGGCATGGCAGGCGCACGCGTTCGGCTCACCGCTCGTGAGCGGCTACGCCTTCTGGCACTTCCACCCGCGGATCGATCTCATGCGCACCGGGTCCTGGGGTGCCGCTGCGAGCCTTCGCTACTACGCCGCGGAGCTGGCCGGCCTGCGGAGCGACGGCGAGAGCGTCCGGCTGGGATGGAAGAGCGACCTGCACACGCTCCCCGTCGCGATCCTCGGCGCCTGGGGACTCGCAGTCGTGCTGCGCAGCGGCCCTCGCGGCTCGCCTGCGCGCAGGGTCCTCGTCGCCGCGCTCGCCGCGTGCACCGCGACGCTCGCGGTCGCGCTCACCTTCTCGAGCCCGCACTTCCGCACCTGGCGCTATCTCTTCCCCGGGTCGCTGCTCAGCGCACTCGGCGTCGGCTTCGCGCTCGATCGGATCGCGGAGGCGCTCGCCGCGCGCCGCATGCCGACCGCATGGCTGCATCCGAGCGCCGTCGCTGCGATCGGGCTCGCGTTCCTGCTCCCGTGGCCGCGCCCGGGGCCCGGACGGCCGCTCGCGTCGTGGACGCAGGCGGTCGAGGAGGAGCGCGCGCGGAGCGCATCGGGCGCGCCGTCCGCGGCGGTTCGCGAGACCCGGCTTCCGCTCGCGCTGGCCTCGCTGCTCGCGCCGCGCGCGGCCGTGTTCGTGCCGTCGCGGGAGGGCAGCGACCTCGGCGACGTGCATCTCGCGATCATCCGCCAGTTCGGCATGCGGCCGCTGCGCGTGGATCCGGGGTACGAGTCGGCGTGGCAGGAGCTGGTGCAGGGACGCGCGGTGCCCGAGCCAGATCCCGGTGCGACGTCGGGGGCGCTCGACGGCCCCACGGCGGGTTGGCCGATCTACGGGGGCGACGCGGGCGGGAGCCGCTTCTCGCCGCTCGCGCAGATCACCCGCGAGAACGTGGACCGGCTCGAGGTCGCCTGGACCTTCCACACCGGCGACGTCGTCGACGGAAGCGAGGCGCACGGCAAGAGCGCCTTCGAGGACACGCCGATCCTGATCGACGATACGCTCTACGTGTGCTCGGTCAAGGACCGCGTCTTCGCGCTCGACGCCGAGACCGGCGCGCAGCGCTGGGTCTTCGATCCGAAGCTGCGCGACCCCGGGATCTGGAACTTCACCTGCCGCGGGATCGCCGCCTGGACCGATCCCGGGCGTGACAGCAGGACGTGTCGGCGCCGGCTCTTCCTCGGCACGCTCGACGCGCGGCTCCTCGCCATCGACGCCGACACCGGGAAGCCCTGCGCCGACTTCGGCGACGCGGGCGCCGTCGACCTGCGCGCGGGCCTCGGTGACGTCGGGCCGGGCGAGTACGGCGTCACGTCGCCGCCCACCGTGATCGGCGACGTCGTCGCCGTCGGAGCGCTCGTGGCGGACGGGCGGCGCGCCGACCACCCGGGCGGCGTGGTGCGCGGCTTCGACGCGCGCAGCGGGCGGCTGCGCTGGGCCTGGGATCCCGTGGCGCCCGGCACGCTCGAGCTCCCGCGCGGGCCCGACGGCGCGCCCACGTACCACCGCGGCACGCCGAACGCGTGGTCGATCTTCTCGGCCGACCCCGCGCGCGACCTGCTCTTCGTGCCGACAGGCAACGCCGGCCCCGACTTCTACGGCGGGCAGCGCGGCGCGCTCGACCACTTCTCGAGCTCGGTGGTCGCGCTGGAGGGCGCGACCGGGGCGCTCCGCTGGGCGTTCCAGACCGTGCACCACGATCTCTGGGACTACGACGTGTCGTCGCAGCCAATGCTGATCGACGTCGAGCGGGACGGCGCGCCGCGCCCGGCCGTGGTGCAGGCCACCAAGATGGGACACGTCTTCGTGCTGGACCGCGCGAGCGGCGAGCCGCTCTGGCCGGTCGAGGAGCGGCCGGTCCCGTCCGGCGACGTGCCGGGCGAGCACTACGCACCGACGCAGCCCTTCCCGACGCATCCGCCCCCGCTCCACCCCGAGACGCTCACGCCGGACGACGCGTGGGGGCTCCTGCCCTGGGACCGCGCGGCCTGCCGCGCGCGCATCGCCTCGCTGCGCTCGCAGGGCGTCTTCACGCCGCCGAGCCTCGAGGGCTCGATCCAGTACCCCGGCGTCGCGGGCGGCGTCAACTGGGGGAGCCCGGCTTACGACCCGGGGCGACACCTGCTGGTGACGACACTGAATCGAGTCGCCAACGTGCAGACCGTCGTGCCGCGCGCGCAGGCCGAGGGCGAGACGTCGAGGCCTCCGTTCGCGATCCTGTTCCCGCAGGCCGGCACGCCCTACGCCGAGCGCCAGGAGGTGCTGACGGCCCCGAGCTCCCCCCTGCCGCTGCCGTGCACGCCGCCGCCGTGGGGCACGCTCCTCGCCGTCGACCTCGACTCCGGCGCGACGCGCTGGGAGGTGCCGCTCGGCACCACGCGCGGCCAGGCGCCGTGGCCCTTCTGGCTGCCGTTCGGCCTGCCGAGCATGGGCGGGCCGATGGCGACGGCGAGCGGGCTGGTGTTCGTCGGCGCCGCGATGGACGGCTACCTGCGCGCCTTCGACGTCGAGACCGGCGCCGAGCTGTGGCGCTGGCACCTGCCGGCGGGCGGCCAGGCGACGCCGATCACCTACCGGCTGCGCCGCGGCGGCCGCCAGTTCGTCGTGATCTCCGCCGGCGGCCACGGAACCCTGGGTACACCACTCGGCGACAGCGTGATCGCCTTCGCGCTGCCGGAGGCGCCTGGGAGCTAGCCATGCGCGACGCGATCCTGGTGCTGAACGCGGGCTCCTCGAACCTCAAGTTCTCGCTCCATCCCGCCGGAGCCGGATCGGCCGAGGCCTTCCACCACGGCCAGACAGACGGCACCGGCGCCGGGCCGCTCGGCGAGCTCCTCCGCGCGCCGCCGGCGCAGGCGCGCGTGGTGGCCGTCGGGCACCGCGTGGTCCACGGCGGCTCGCGCTACGACCGCCCCGTCCGCATCGACGCCGCCGTCGTCGCGGAGCTCGAGCGCCTGGTGCCGCTCGCGCCGCTGCACCAGCCCCAGCCGCTGGCGGCGATCCGCACCGTCGGCGAGCTCGCCCCCGACATGCCGCAGGTCGCCTGCTTCGACACGGCCTTCCATCGCGCGCAGCCAGCGCTCGCGCAGCGCTTCGCCTTGCCGCGCGCGCTCGCCGACGAGGGCGTGCACCGCTACGGCTTCCACGGGCTCTCGTACGAGTACATCGCCTCCGCCCTTCCCTCCGAGCTTGCGGGCGCGCGCGTCGTCGTCGCGCACCTCGGCAACGGCGCGAGCCTGTGCGCGATGCGGGCCGGCCGCAGCGTCGCGACGACGATGGGCCTCACCACGCTCGACGGCCTCGTGATGGGCACGCGCCCGGGCGCGCTCGATCCCGGCGTCCTGCTCTACCTGATGCGCCAGCACGGCATGGAGGTCGAGGACCTCGAGCGGCTGCTCTACCAGGAGTCCGGCCTGCTCGGCGTCTCGGGCGTGTCGAGCGACATGCGCGAGCTGCTCGCGAGCGACGACCCGCGCGCGCGCGAGGCGGTCGATCTCTTCGTCTACCGCATCGGACGCGAGCTGGGATCGATGGCGGCAGCGCTCGGCGGGATCGAGGGGCTCGTCTTCACCGGCGGCATCGGCGAGAACGCGCCGGTGATCCGCGAGCGCGTCTGCCGCGGCGCCGCCTGGCTCGGCGTCGCGCTCGACGCGGCCGCGAACGCGGCGGGCGGCCCCCGCATCTCGACCCCGGGCGCCGCGGCGTCGGCCTGGGTCCTCCCTACCGACGAGAACCGCATGATCGCCTCGCACACCCGGAACCTCGTCTTCGGCTGACCCCGTCTCCTCCGAGGCCATCCGATCGCCTGGATCGTCCCGCAAGCGCCCGCAAAGCGGGCGCGCGCAGCGAGCCGCAGGCGAGCGAAGTCGATCAGGACGTGCTGCAGCTCAGCAACCTGATCGGCCGCAGGCCGATTCGCGCCACCTCGGACGCAAAACGATCGCCTGGATCATCGGCCAGCGATCGCGAAGCGATCGCGCGCAGCGAGCGCAGCGAGCGAAGTCAAAAGGCGGGCTCGCCGCGGAAGACGATCAGGGTCGGCGAGCTGCGCTCGCTGGTGACGGTCGTGTTGCCGGAGTGGAGCGCCGTCAGGTAGTCGATGAAGCCCTGGGTCGAGTGGCGGCAGAGGTCCGGGAACGAGGCGGGCACGCGCATCTCGATGCGCCAGCGCAGCGGCTTCGCGGCCAGCACCTCGAAGCTCCAGGCGCTGTCCTTGAACATCGCCGGACCGAGGCTCACCAGGATCTTCCCGATGCGATCACCCCAGCTGTCACGCTCGGCGGAGAGCTGCGCGTACAGGCCGGTCGCGCGGATGCGCTCGGCCGCGCGGCGGCCGCGCTCGACCAGGTACTCGGTGCGGCGCCCGCCGTCGCGCTCGAAGAGCAGCTCCACGAAGCGACCGTAGGTCCCGATCGGATACCAGAGCGCAGGGACGATCTTCTGGTCGAGCACCTCGAGGTCGGCGGCCTCGAGCCGCGCCTCGAGCTCGTCGCGCGAGATCCGGCCCTCCTGGAGCAGGCGGTTCAGGTCCGCGACGACGGACTCGATCGCGGTTCCCTTCACGGCCGACATCCGGCGCCCTCCGCGCGCAGCGACGCAGCTCGGTATCGGCCGATCCGGCGCGCCCACTTGAGGGCGGCTCACCGTTCGGACGAGCGCGGGGATATCGGCCCGCCTTGCTGCGCTCGGATGGACGGTGCCGCCGTGCGCTCGGGCGAGACCTAGGCGGTCCGTGCGGCAAGGCGCTCGTGCGCCGCCAGCAGGGCGAGCGCGGCGGCGAGCAGGGCGGGACCGATCACCTCGAGCCCGACGCGCGCCGCGAGCACGCCGAGCACCGCGGGGATGATCGACTGCCCGAGCGCGGCGGCGGCGACCTGGAAGCCGACGGCGTTGGCCGCGTGCGCAGCGCCGACGCGCAGCCGGGTCGTGGCGATCAGCGACGGGTAGATCGGACCGCAGCAGAGCCCGAGGAGCGCGAGGCCCGCGCCGCCCAGCGCGCCGCTCGCGCCGAAGGCGAGGAGCCCGGCGCCGATTGCCATTCCCACGATGCACGGCCGGAGCAGCGTCTCCACCGCAGTGCGGCCGGCGATCCATCCAAAGAGAACCCGCCCGAGCGTGAGCGAGGCCCAGTAGCCGCTCACCCAGGCACCCGCGCTGCGGGCCGAGACGCCGCGCGCCTGGGTGAAGAGGCTGTAGCTCCAGGCGCCGGCCGACGCCTCGAGTCCGTTGTAGAGGAAGAACGCGGCGATCCCGAGCCACGCGGGTGCGAGCCCGAGCGTGCGGAAGAGCCGCGCCGGTGGCGTCGCCCCGGGCTCGGGCGTGTCGCCCGCTCGCGGCCCGAGCCACCGCATCGCGGCGAAGCCGGCGGCCGGGACGAGCTGCCACGCGCCGACGGCTCGATAGCCGGCTGGCCACGCATGTCCCGCGGCGAGGAGGCGGGAGAGGAGGAGCGGCCCGCTCGCGGCGCCGAGGCCCCAGCACGCGTGCAGCCAGTTGAGCGTCCGCGCGCCGTGCTGCGAGGCGACGTGGATGTTCAGGGCCGCGTCGATCACGCCGGCGCCGAGGCCTCCCAGCGATGCGAGCGCGATCATCACGGCCCACGATGGCGCCACCGAGTAGCCGAGCAGCGCCGTCCCGAGCGCGAGGAACGCCAGCGTCAGCAGCGTCGGCACTCTCGCGCGCGCGAGGAGCCGCCCGATCCCGAAGCTCGCGACGACGAAGCCGGCCGTCCAGGCGAGGAGGAGCGCGCCGAGCGCGTCGATCGGGAGCACGAACGAGGCGCGCATCGAGGGCCACGCCACGCCGAGCATCCCATCGGGCAGCCCGAGGCTGACGAAGCCGAGGAAGGGAACGATCAGCCATGCGCCGGCGCGCCGCGTCACCTGCGCGGCGAGTCTCGCACAGCCTGGGGCCGCCGCGTGCAGCCCTCAGCCGGAGGGGGTCGGCTGGCGCGAGAGCACCCAACGGCGGTAGGCGGCGGTCGGGAAGAAGGTGAGGAACAGGCAGCCCGCCGCCACGATGCCGAGGGCGGAGGTCAGGGCCACGACCACGACGATGATCTGGTGCGCCAGCTCCGGCACCAGCTCGGTCGTCGTCCCCGCGACGGCGCAGTACCAGACGCGGGCCAGCGGGTCGCTCAGGTTGAGCAGCACCACGGCGGCGGCCCATGCGCCCCAGAGCAGGAAGCGGTTGGCGACCAGCGGCTCCGCGAGCCCGAGGCGCAGCCGCCGGCGCAGCAGCGCGCCGTAGCGGAACGACTCGATGCTCATCCAGACGACGCCCGAGACCCGCGCCGCGAAGCTGATCCAGTAGCTGGGGCCGGGGAGGACGTGCGGGGTGAAGTGGTCGCCGATCCCGATCGCGGCGAAGGTGCCGAGCAGCGTCGCGCCGACTGCGACGACCGCAGCGCGCGCCATGGCCGAGTCGGGGCGGAACGTCCGCCAGGTGAACATCCAGATGCCGAAGAGCCCCGTTCCGTTCGCGGCGATGTGCATCGCCTGGAGCGGCGCGCGCCAGACCGCCGGCACGGCGAGCGAGGGGTCCGTCCAGCCCATGTAGAGGATGCAGCTGAAGACGGTCCCGAACAGCGAGGCGGCCAGGAAGTACACGCCGAGCCATCGCTCGGGTCCCTTGCTGCGCGCGCCGAGCCGCAGCAGGCGCACGCCGATCACGACGCTGAGGACGCAGATGAGCCCGGTGACGAGCCCGCCGACGGTCTGCACGCCCCACTCTCCCCGGCTTCTTCTACGCGGGGATCATCGGCCTCGCGGAGGCGCAGCTTGACCGGGCAATTCCGAGACGGCCCGGCTTCATGATCCGGAGGGCCAGGCGCTATGCGCCCTGCTCAGAAATTCCTCGAGCGCGGCCGCGAGCTCGTCCGGAATCTCGGCCGCGAGCGAGTGCCGGGCGCCCGGGAACACCCGGAGCTCGCAGTGCGGCAGGAGCTTCGACAGGCGGGCCACGCCGGCGCCCATGTTGGCGCCATTGTCCTGGTCCCCCCAGCCGAGCCAGACCGGCTGCTGGATCGCGGGCGCGAGGTCGAACAGGCTTCGTTCGACCTGGTCGGCGGCCATCTCGAAGTACATGCGGATGAAGCCGGGGCCCATCACCTCGCGGTAGTAGGTGAAGGTGTCGGCCAGCGCCGCCGAGCGACCCGGCCAGTCGGGCCGGTACCAGTACCGCGACTGGATCCAGACGATCGGCCAGAACAGCGGGTAGCCCCGGATCGCGCGCAGCACGTGCCCGATGCGCGGGCTCGCGACCCAGGCGCTCCCGGGAGCCCACGGCGCGAGGCGATCGAAGCGCTCGGGGAAGCGGTGCCCGAGCCGCAGCACGAGGTTGCCGCCGAGGCTCCCGCCCGCGAGATCCGCGCGCCCGACGCCGAGCGCGTCGAGCATCCCCACCACCGTGTCCTCGTAGAGCGCGAGCGAGTACTCGCGATCCGGCTTGTCCGCGTAGCCGCTGCCCGGGAAGTCGAGCACGAGGACGCGGTGGCGGCGGGCGAGCACCGGCACCAGCCCGTCGTACTCCTCGATGCGCGACGTATGGCCGGGGATCAGCACCACGACCGGCGCCGCGTGGCCGTCCTGCGGGGGCTCCTGCGGGCCTTCGTCGATGTAGCGGATGCGGAGCGCGCCGACGTGCAGGTCGCGCTGCTCGAACGGGGTGGTGCGCACCGCGAGCGGCCGGGTGAGTCCCTTGTCGGCGGGCGGCTCGAGCCGCGCGATCCAGACCGCGAAGCCGATCGCCGCGGCGAGGGCCGTCCACCCCGCGATACCTAGGAGCGGCATCGGGGCACAAGCTAGCCGATGCGCGAGGCCGCGCGGCCGGAGGCGACGGCGCGGACTGCGCGCACGTTATCCTTGGCGCCCCATGTCGAGTGCCCGTCCGCTGGTCGCGGTCCCGCTCGCCGCGCTGCTCCTCTTCGCCGCCTGCGCGCGCCATCCCGAGAGCCGAGACGACGCCGCCGATCCGCAGGCGGCGGTTGCTCGCGCCCGCGCGCTGGTGCCGCCCGGGACGCACGCCAAGAACGTGATCCTCTTCATCGGCGACGGCATGGGCATCTCGACCGTCACCGCGGCGCGCATCCGCGAAGGGCAGCTCCGCGGCGAGAGCGGCGAGGAGAACCGGCTCTCATTCGAGGATCTCCCCTACGTCGCGCTCTCGAAGACCTACAGCGTGAACCTCCAGGTCTCCGAATCGGCCGCCACGATGACGGCGATGACGACCGGCGCGAAGACCAAGGCGGACGTGATCGGCCTCGACGCGAACGCGGTGCCGGGCGACTGGACCTCGGTCGAGCACAGCCGCGCCCGCACGCTCTTCGAGGAGGCGCACGAGCGCGGCCTCGCGACGGGCGTCGTCACCACCACGCGCGTGACCCATGCGACGCCCGCCGCGTGCTACGCGCACGCCGCGCACCGGGACTGGGAGGACGACACGCAGCTCCCCGAGGCCGCACGGGCGGCCGGCTTTCCGGACATCGCGCGCCAGCTCGTCGAGACCGATTCGATCGACGTCGCGCTCGGCGGCGGGCGCGGCGAGTTCCTCCCCAACACCGAGAGCGATCCGGCACGCCCCGACACGAAGGGCGTGCGCGCCGACGGCCGCAACCTCGTCGCCGAGTGGCAGGCCCGCCATCCGGACGGCGCGTACCTCTGGAACCGCTCGCAGCTCGTCGCCCTCGAGACCGGACACGTCGACCGCCTGCTCGGCCTGTTCGATCCCTCGCACATGGCCTTCGAGGCCGACCGCGCGCAGGAGGCGCCCGACGAGCCGTCGCTCTCCGAGATGACGGCGCGCGCGATCGACGTGCTCGACCGCAACCCGCGCGGCTTCGTGCTCATGGTCGAGGGCGGGCGCATCGACCAGGCCCATCACCTGGGCAACGCCTACCGGGCGCTCGGCGAGACCATCGAGTTCTCGAACGCGGTGCGCATGGCGCTGCGGCTCACCGACGCGACGGACACGCTGATCGTCGTCACCGCCGACCACAGCCACGTCCTCACCATCTCCGGCTACCCGGCGCGCGGCAACGACATCCTGGGCCTGGTGGTCTCCGTCGACGAGCGCGGCGAGCGCGCCAAGCAGCCGATGCTCGACGCCACCGGGCGTCCCTTCACCACGCTCTCGTACGCCAACGGGCCGGGCTACACCGGCGCGTCGCCCGAGCAGCCCGAGGGGTCGAAGCACTACCCGCACGTCCCGACCGGATACACCGGGATCCACAAGGGACGCCCGGACCTGCGGCGCGTCGACACGACGAGCCCCGCCTACCTGCAGGAGGCGACGGTGCCCGCACGCGCCGACACGCACGGCGGCGAGGACGTCCCGATCTACGCGGGCGGCGCGGGCGCCGAGCTCTTCCACGGCGTGCAGGAGCAGAGCTACATCTACCACGCCATCGTCGAGGCCCTGGGCTGGCGCAGCGCCTATAGTCGGCGTCCGTGAAGGCGCGTGCGGCGCGCGGCGCGATCCATCTGGCCGACAACCTCGACGTGCTGCGCGCGACGGCGTCGGACTCGGTCGACCTCGTCTACCTGGATCCTCCGTTCAACACGGGAAAGCGACAGTCGCGCACCCGCCTGCGCACGCGGCGGGTGGAGGCCGGCGCCGGCGACCGCACCGGCTTCGGGGGCCGGCGCTATCGCTCGATCCCGCTCGGCACGCTGTCCTTCGCCGACCTCTTCGACGACTACCTGGCCTTCCTGGAGCCGCGGCTGGTCGAGGTGCACCGCATCCTCGCGCCGCACGGAACGCTCTACGTGCACCTCGACTGCCGGGAGGTCCACTACGTGAAGGTCCTGCTCGACGCGATCTTCGGGCGCGAGGGCTTCCTCAACGAGGTGATCTGGAGCTACGACTTCGGCGGCCGCACGCGGCGGCGCTGGGCGCCGAAGCACGACGACATCCTGGTCTACGTGAAGGACCGGGAGCGCTACCACTTCGATGCGTCCTCCGTGGACCGCATCCCGTACCTCGCGCCGGGTCTGGTCGGACCCGCGAAGGCGGCGCGCGGCAAGCTGCCCACCGACTCGTGGTGGAGCACGATCGTCCCGACCTCCGGCGCCGAGCGCACCGGCTACCCGACGCAGAAGCCGCTGCGCGTGGCGCGGCGCATCGTGACCGCCTCGTCACGCCCGGGCGATCTCGTGCTCGACGCCTTCGCCGGCAGCGGCACCACGGGCGCCGCCTGTCTCGAGCTCGGCCGGCGCTTCGTGCTGGTCGACGACAATCCCGAGGCGCTGCGCGTGATGGCGCGCCGCTTCGCCCGGGTCGAGGGCATCGACTGGCGCGGCTTCACGCCGTCCGGCTAGGCGGCCGACTCGAGAGTCGGCCCGCAAGCGGAGCGCGCAGCGAGGCGAAGCCGAGCGCAGCTCATCGAGCTGGCAGTGAGGCGGAGTCTGCGGAGCCGAACGAAGGTCAGCAGCTCGCACTCGGGGCCCCCGCCGCCGCCCGCGGTTCCGCGCGGGCGGCCCGCGGGTTAGATTTCGCGCATGGCCCGACGCCTCTACTCGACCGCCTTCTGGGCCTTCCTCACCG
Organism: Myxococcota bacterium; assembly: GCA_035506135.1. Classification (GTDB taxonomy): domain Bacteria; phylum Myxococcota_A; class UBA9160; order UBA9160; family PR03; genus DATJPY01. The sequence goes on from DATJPY010000006.1 coordinate 68,705, forward strand.
GCAGCTCGATCGCGCTCTTCCCGGTCGCGGTCGTCGTCTGGGCCGTGACGCTGCCCTTCGACCGCCGCAAGGTGCTGCTGCACCAGTTCACCTGCTTCTGGGCCTCGCTCTACACCTGGACGAATCCGCTGTGGCCGGTCTCGATCAGCGGGCGCGAGAAGATCGACCGCGGTGAGACCTACGTCATGGTCGCCAATCATCTCTCGCTGCTCGACATCCTGGTCCTGTTCCGCCTGTTCCGGCACTACAAGTGGGTGTCGAAGATCGAGAACTTCCGGATCCCGTTCATCGGCTGGAACATGCGGTTGAACCGCTACATCGAGCTGCGCCGCGGCGACCGCGACAGCGTGGTCCAGATGATGGCCGACTGCGAGCGCACGCTGCGCGCCGGCTCCTCGATCCTGATGTTCCCGGAAGGCACGCGCTCGCGGGACGGTGCGCTGCAGGCCTTCAAGCCCGGCGCCTTCGAGCTGGCGCTGCGCACGCAGAAGCCGATCCTCCCGATCGTGATCGAGGGCACGAGCAACGCGCTGCCGAAGCGCGGCTTCGTGCTGCAGGGCCAGCACCCGATCCGGGTGCGCGTGCTCGACCCGATCCCCGCCGACTCCTTCGCGCACCTGTCGGCCAAGGAGCTCGCGGAGCAGACCCGCGCGCACTTCGCGGAGCAGCTCGGGCGCTAGCTCTTCCCCTTCAGCTCGACATCCCGAAGCGCTGGTGCATCAGCGTCAGGCTGAGGATCCGGTGCATCGCGCCGTCGAGATCCATCCGCTCCGCCGGAGTCCTCTCGCCGAGGCTCCGAAACATTCGCCGGACCGTCTCGGCGTCGAAGAGCGGCTGCGCGTCGAGCAGCGACGAGGCGAAGATGTCGCCGAACAGCTCCAGCATCGGGTCGTCCGCGCCGAGCTTCGCGGGAGGCGTCGTGAACGGGTGCTTCTGGCGGTCGTAGACCGGCTCGATCAGGACGTCGCGACAGGCCTCGCGCAGCACGTGCTTCTCGCGCATGCCCTGGATCTTCATGTGGATGGGGATGCCCGCTGCGAACTCGGCGACGTGGTGGTCGAGGAAGGGAACGCGTCCCTCGATCGAGTGCGCCATCTCCATGCGGTCGGAGAGGAAGGTGAGTATGAAGTTGGGGAGGTGGATCCTGGCCCAGAGGTAGAGTGCCTGGTTCAGGGGATCACGCCCCGCGAGGCGCTCCTCGACGGGGAGGCGGCTCAACCCGAGGTCGTAGGGATTCATGCCCTCGACGCTCGCGAGCATCTCGCGGCCGAAGCACGCGGCCACGCTCTGGCCCCTCTGCGAGAAGGCCAGGATCCAGGACGGGATCCAGCCGAGCCGGCGCTCGACGGTGTCGAGCTCCGGAGCGGGCGAGGCCTCGGTCGCCACGAGCCCCGGGACGGCCTGGTTGGCCGCGCGCAGCTCGGCGAGCAGGCGCTGGACCGTGGCCGGGTCCTGCCGCTCGCTGTTGTAGAGCAGGACGTCGCGGCGGAACGGCGCGTAGCCGCCCAGCACCTCGTCCGACCCCTCTCCGGTGAACACGACCTTGATGCCGGCGTCGCGAACCGCGCGGGAGAGCAGGAACTTGGCGACGCCGTGCCCGTTGATGAAGCAGGTCTCGGCGTGCCAGACGGCGTCGCTGTAGGCGTCGGCCAGATCGCGCGCCGTGACCGGCACGGGAACGAAGCTCGCGCCCGATCGCTCCGCCTGCGAGCGGGCTAGCGAGGACTCGTCATAGGCGGCGTCGTCGAATCCGATCGTGAATGCGCGGATCGGCCGATCCATGTGCCGCTGGGCGAGGCCGAGGACCGCGCAGGAGTCGATCCCGCCGCTCAGATACGCGGCGACCTCGACGTCGGCGATCAGCCGCTCGCGCACGGCATCGTCGAGGACGGCACGGAATCCGGCGACCACCTCGTCGTCCGATCGCTCGTCCGCTGCGAGCGCGGCGGCCGTGGGGAACTCCCAGTCCCAGTAGGGGTAGAGGTCGACCTTCCCTTCCTGCGCGATCGCATAGTGCCCTGGCGGTACGGTGTGGATCCCCGCGAACAGGGAGCGCGAGTGCGGCCGGAAGAAGAAGATCTCCTGGAACACCGCCTCGCGGTCCCAACGCGCCGGAACCCCGAGCGCCAGCAGCGCCTTCACCTCGGACGCGAAGAAGACGTCGCCTTCGTGCACGGCGTAGAAGAGAGGCTTGATGCCGAAGCGGTCGCGGATCGCCAGCATCGCTCGGTTGCGGCGGTCCGCGATCAGCGCCGCGAACTCGCCGCGCAGGTGGCGCCCGAGGCTCATTCCCTCGCGCAGGTAGAGGTGCAGGGCGATCTCGCTGTCCGACTCCGTCTCGAAGGTGCAGCCTTCGTCGCGCAGGCGCTCGCGGATGGCCTTGTAGCCGTAGAACTCGCCGTTCACGACGAGCTGTACGTCGCCGCTGGGGTCCGAGATCGGCTGTGCCCCATTGTCGAGACCGATGATCGAGAGGCGCGTATGTCCCAGGAACCACCGACCGTCGGGAGCGACCCACCGGCCGACCGCGTCGGGGCCGCGGTGGTGGAGCGTCTCGAGGGCGCGGTCGAGGCGCTTCGAATCGAGCGAGTGTCCGAGGAGACCTCCGACCAGTCCGCACATGGCGCGACCCGCCTTTGCGGCAGAGTGTCGCCGCGCCGAAGGAGCGACGCCATACCGGGCGTCTGCTAGCCTGCGCGCCCGCATGAACGCAGAGGCCTCATGAGTCAGCCGGCTCCGCGGAAAGACGTCCGGAACCTCGCCATCATCGCGCACGTCGATCACGGCAAGACGACGCTGCTCGACGGGCTCCTGCGCCAGACGGGCGCGCTGCCGGCGCGCCAGGCGACCGCCGAGCGCGTGATGGACCGCGAGGACCTCGAGCGCGAGCGCGGCATCACCATCCACGCCAAGAACACCGCGATCCGCTTCGAGGGCGTGCACATCCACCTGGTCGACACGCCCGGGCACGCCGACTTCGGCGGCGAGGTGGAGCGGGTGCTCGGCATGGTCGACGCCGTGCTGCTCCTGGTCGACGCGGTCGAGGGCGTGATGCCGCAGACGCGCTTCGTGCTGCGCAAGGCGCTCGCGCACGGCCTGCGCCCGATCCTGGTGGTGAACAAGATCGACCGGCCGGAGCAGCGCGCGGAGGCGGTCGTCGACGAGGTCTTCGATCTGCTGGTGGACCTCGGCGCCAACGACGCGCAGCTCGACTTCCCGATCGTGTACGCATCCGCCAAGGAGGGCGCGGCGGCGCGCGAGATCGGCGCGAAGCGCGTCGACCTGCGCCCGCTGCTCGAGGCGATCCTCGAGCTGGCGCCGCCGCCCTCGGTCGACCTCGAAGGCCCGCTCCAGTTCCAGGCGATGACGCTCGACCGCGACGACTTCCTCGGCCGCATCGTGATCGGGCGCGTGGCGCGCGGCCGCCTGCGGCGCGGGGCCAACGTGGTGCGCCTCCCCGCCGACGGCCCGCCGCAGGGCTTCCGCGTCACCAAGCTCTTCGGCGCGTATGGGCTCGAGCGCCGCGAGATCGACGAGGCGCTGGCGGGCGACCTCGTCATGATCGCCGGCGTCGACTCGATCGAGATCGGCGACACGGTGTGCGACCCGGCGGCGCCCGAGGCGCTGCCGCGGGTGGCGGTCGACCCGCCCACCGTGCGCGTGCGCTTCTCGGTGAACAACTCGCCGTTCGCCGGCCGCGAAGGGCGCTTCGTCACCAGCCGGCAGATCGGCGAGCGGCTGCGGCGGGAGGCGCTCGGCAACGTCTCGATCCGGATCGAGGAGACCGACAGCCCCGACGTCTTCGAGGTGGCGGGGCGCGGCGAGCTGCAGATCGGCGTCCTGATCGAGACCATGCGGCGCGACGGCTACGAGTTCTCGGTCTCGCGCCCGGAGATCATCGCGCGCGAGGTGGATGGCCAGCGCTGCGAGCCGGTCGAGGACGTGGTCGCCGAGGTGCCCGATACGAGCGCCGGCATGGTGATCGAGAAGCTGGCCGGCCGCCGCGGGCGGCTGCTCTCGATGGAGCAGCGCTCGGGGACGACGGTGCTGCAGTACGTGGTGCCGAGCCGCGGGCTCTTCGGCTACCGCAGCGAGTTCCTCTCGGACACGCGCGGCGAGGGCGTGCTGCACCGCACGGTGCGCGGCTACGAGCCGTGGAGCGGTGACCTCCCGACCCGCGCGGTCGGCGCCCTCGTCGCCACCGAGGCCGGCGAGACCACGGCGTACGCGATCTTCAAGATCCAGGAGCGCGCCGACCTCTTCGTCGGGCCCGGGGTGCCCTGCTACGAGGGTCAGATCGTCGGCGAGAACCGGCGCGCCAACGACATGAACGTGCACGTCGCCCGCGCCAAGAAGCTCACCAACATCCGCGCGGCCAACAAGGACGAGAACATCGTGCTGGTCCCGCCGCGCCAGCTCACCATCGAGACCGCGCTCGGCTGGATCGCCGAGGACGAGCTGCTCGAGGTGACACCGAAGAGCTTGCGGCTGCGCAAGCGGATCCTCTCCGCGAGCCACCGCAAGCGCTGATCCGCGGCGCTCGCGTATGATGGCGGGGTGACGCACCTTGCCGACGTCGAGTGGGAGAGCTGCCTCCTGGAGCCGGCTCCGGATCCGGAGCTCGCCGCCTACCTGCAGCGCGAGCTCGGCGGCGTCCCGCGCTCCGCACCCTACCTGACCGCGTGCCCCTGGGTCGTCCGCTCGCTGGCCTCGATCGGGCGCTACGCGCACCTCGATCGCCGGCTCTCGGACCTGATCGGGCTCGTGGTCAGCCAGGACAACTCCTGCCGCTTCTGCTTCGCAATGCAGCGCGTCGTGCTGCGCGTGCAGGGCTTTCCGGAGCGGCAGATCCGCGCGCTCGAGGAGGGCCTCTTCGCCGCCGAGATCGACGAGAAGGACCGCGCCGCGCTCGAGTTCGTGCGCCGCTTCTCGCGCGGGCAGCCGCTCGCGTCGGCACGGGACCTCGAGGCGCTGCGCCGCGCGGGCTGGAGCGAGCCTCTGATCCGCGAGATCGCCTTCTGCGCCGCGTCGATGGTCTACTACAACCGCCTCTCGACGCTGCCGGCGATCCCGCCGCAGGACGTCGAGGCGCTCCCCGATCGCTGGTGGGCGCGCGTCCTCTTCACGCTGATCGCGCCGCTGGCCCGGCGCCAGCTCCGGCGCGCGCATCGCCGCAGCGCGCAGGGACCGCTCTCCGCCGCCGCGCGCGAGGGACCCTACGCCGGCCTCGTCGCCGCGTTCGACGGCCTCCCCGCCGCCGCGGCGCTGCGGCGACTGCTCGACGAGGCCTTCGCCTCGCCCGTGCTCCCGCGGCGCACGAAGGCGCTCGTGTTCGCGGTCGTGGCGCGCGGCCTCGCCTGCCCGGCTTCGGAGGCGGAGGCCGGACGCCTGCTCGCCGCCGAAGGCCTCGCGCCCGCGGAGCAGGACGCGATCCTGGCCCATCTCGCCTCGCCGGACCTCGACGCCACCGAGGCCGCGCTGCTCCCGCTGGCGCGCGACACGATCCGCTACCGCCCGGCGCAGATCCAGCGCCGCTCGCGCGCGCTGCTCGAGGGCGTCGGCGTCGCGCCCTTCGTCGAGTTCGTCGGCGTGTCCGCGCTCGCGAACGCCGTCTGCCGGCTGCTCGCGATGGCGGAGCCGGAGGCTCCCGGACTCGGGCTCGCGCGATGAGCTGGGCGTGGATCGCCGCGCTGGCGACGCTCGGCGCGGCGGCCGCCCTGTGGCAGCGCGCCGGCGCGGCGCGGCGATTCGCGCGGCTGCGCGAGCGATTCGAGGACGCGCGCGACAAGCTGGAGCGCCTCCAGCACGCGTTCCAGCGCTTCGCGCCGCGCGATGTCGTCGAGAATCTGGCCGCGGGTGACGAGCCGCGCGCCGACCGGCGCGAGGTCACCGTCCTCTTCGCCGACCTGGTCGGCTTCACCCGGCTCTCGGAGCACACCGAGCCGGGCGCGCTGGTGCGGATGCTGAATGGATACCACGCGCGCATGCAGCGCGTGATCGCCGAGCACCGGGGCCACGTCGCGCTGCTGATCGGCGACGGGATCCTCGCGCTCTTCGGCGCCTTCGACCACAACCCGTGGCAGAGCGACGACGCGGCGCGCGCCGCGCTCGCCATGCGCCTGGAGCTCGAGGCATACAATGAGGAGCTGGGAGGTGAGCAGCAGGCCGCGCTGTCGCTCGGCATCGGCGTGCACCGCGGCATCGTGGTGGCCGGCCTGGTGGGAAGCAGCGAGCTCCAGCAGTGGACGGCGGTCGGCCGCACCGTGAACCTCGCCGCGCGCGTGCAGGACCTGACGCGCGACCTCGGCGTCGACGTCCTCCTGACCGAGAGCGTTCGCGGCGCGCTCGACCCGCGCTTCCGCCTGCGCGCGATGCCGGCGCGCACCGTGCGCGGCATCGCCGAGCCCGTCGCCACCTACGCGCTCGAGGGGCTCGCAGAGCGCTGAGCCGGAAATTTCGCGCGCGCCGCTGGCAGGCGCCGCTGCGCTCCGTGTAGACTCGGCGCGCCGCACGGAACGCCGGGGGGGAGATGGGTCGGTTGGACGGTCGCTCGCATCGCCGGGCGGGGTTGGGCGCGATCGCGATCCTCGTGCCGCTCCTGCTTCCGGCCGCGAGCCGCGCGTCGCTGGTCGGCGAGAGCATCTCCGTCGCCCTGACCGACGCCGGCGCGCTGGACCTGAGCCAGGGCGTCGTGGTCGTCGCCGGTCCCGAGATCACGCCCGGCGACGGCTCGCAGATCGGGGGCGTGCTGCTCCCGAACGAGTCAGTCGACATCGGCGACTCTGCGATCACCGTCTCCCTCGAAGAGGGCAACGCCAACCACGGCACCGGCTTCCCCGCCGGCACCCGCTACGTCTTCTCGGGCCTCTACTTCGGTCCCAACACCGGCATCGTGGACGTGGACGTCCAGCTCGACAACGTGAGCGGGGTGTCGCTCGGCTCGGAGGTCACCTTCACCCCGAGCTCCGTCACGCTGTTCGTCGACGACCTCACCATCGGCAGCGTGCCGAACGCAGTCGACGTCGGCGACGTCACGCTCTCGCTGATGCTCCCGGAGCCGGGCGCGGGATCCGCGTCGGCGGTCGCCGTCGCCGCCGTCCTCGCGCGCGGCCGGCGCGGCGCGCGGCGTGCTTGATCTCGCCGTCGCCAGCGCGGGCGACTTCGCAGGCTGCCTGAACCAGCGGTTCCGGCTCGCGAACGGCGGCGCGACGCTCGAGCTCGAGCTCGTGGCGGCGAGCCCGGTCGGGGGCCGCGCCGCTGCGGACGGGCGCCGGGAGCCCTTCGCGCTGCTGTTCCGCGGCCCGTCGGATCTCGTCCTGCCGCAGCGCATCTACCGGCTCGAGTGCGCCTCGCTCGGCAGCCTCGAGATCTTCCTGGTGCCGATCGGCGCCGACGCGGAAGGCGTGCGTTACGAGGCCGTCTTCGCCTGAGCCCACTCCAGGAGCAGGTGGATCCCCTCGTCGCGGACCGGGGTGAAGCCGAGCCGCTGGTACAGCCTCGATGCGGGATTGCGTCGCTCGACGCGGATCCGCACCGTCTGCCCGCTCGCGGCCGCCTCGTCCTGGATCTCGCGCAGGAGCCCTCCCCCGATCTGCTGGCCCCTGCTCTCCGGGAGGAGCGCGATGTCGATCACGTGGATCGCGTCCGCGCTGCGCTCCACCGTGAGGCGGCCGATCGGCGTGCCCGCGAGCTCGATCACGTCGAAGCGAGCCGCCGGGAAGTGCGCCCGGTAGTGGCGCTGCTGCGCCTCGAACTGCATGCGCAGGAAGGCCTCGCGCTCCGCGTCGGTCCAGCCGAGGCCCGCGAGCTCGTCCGCGCGGGTGCTCGCGTACAGGCAGTAGAGGAAGTCGGCGTCGTCGGCGCGCGCGGCGCGGAGGGTCACCGTGGAGCGCTCCACGGCGGCTAGCTCCGCGGCGGGAAGATGCCCTGGAGCGCGATGATGAAGCTCAGCACCAGGTAGGGCTGGCGGTTCTCGTGCGGCTGCCCGCCGCCCGCCTCGGCGAGCGTCTCCGCGGCCATCGCCACCGGATCGGTGAGCGGCCCGTAGATCGCGGCACCGGACGGCGCGAGAGCCACGGCCGGCGACGGGGAGGCCGTCGTCGCCAAAGGGCTCGCGAGCAGCGGATGCGCGTGCGGGGGCATCTCGGACTCGAGCAGGGCGACGGTCGCCGACCCTCCGCTCTCGCCGAGGTCGCGCAGCGTCAGCCCGGGCCCCTGGCCCTGCTGCATCGCAGCCCGCCCGCGAAGGTCCGGCAGAGCGAAGTTCGCCTTGCCATCCCCACCGTAGTACGTCCCGACCAGCGAGAAGAGCGCCGTGTTCTGCGCGATCGGCAGCACCTGGCCGTCGCAGAACGCCCAGCCGACGGGCGCGAAGTTGCCCGCGAACAGCCGGATCTCGGCCACGAACTGGTCCGACACGCTGCGATCCCCTCAGCTCTGGGTCGGGTAGATCCCGAACGCCGAGATGATGAAGTTGACGCACAGGAAGGGCGCCACGTTGCCGTGCGGCTGGCCCCCTTCACTCGCGACGACCGCGCTCGTGTCGAGGCCGACCCCCGGTGTCGCGCTCCCGTAGATCGCGTTCGCCCCCGCGTCGGCCGGGACGCTCCCGTCCGGTCCGGCCGTCGCCTGCGCCGCGTCCTGCGAGGCCTGGAGCGCGTGGGCGTGGGCCGGCATCTGGGCGGCGGTGAGCGTCACCGCCTCGGTGCCGCCGGACTCGCCGAGCTGGTAGCTGGAGCCCGGGCCCTGCCCGACGTGGACCGGTACCCGGCCTTGCAGGTCGGGGAGGGCGAAGGTCGACACCCCGTCGCCGCCGTAGGTCGTGCCGATCAGGTTGAAGAGCACGTCGTATTCCGAGATCGGGAGCAGCTGCCCCTGGCAGAGGAACCAGCCCGAGGGAGCGAAGTTCCCCGCGAAGATCCGAATCTCGCCGACGTAGGGGCTTCCCATCGGGTGGCCTCAGCTGCGGCTCGGAAAGATGCCCTGCAGCGCGATCACGAAGTTGAGCGCGAGGAAGGGCTGCAGGTTCGAGTGCGCCTGGCTCCCACCCACCGTCCCGACGGACCCCCCAGCAAGCGCGGTCAGATCGGCCGGCGCCGCGTACACGTCGGCACCGAAGCGCGGCTTCTTCGCGAGCAGGTTGCCCGCCGGGCTCGTCGCGGTGGCGACCCCCGCGTCCGCCACGACGACGTGCGTGTGCGTCGGCAGCTCGGTGATCCCGAGCGTCACCGCCTCCGTTCCGCCCTGCGTGCCGAGCAGGTCCGAGGCGCTCACGTGGATCGGCATCCGCCCCTGCAGGTTGGGGAGCGCGAAGTTGACCCGACCGTCTCCGCCGTACGTGGTGCCGAGCAGCGAGAAGAGCGCCTGGTTCTGGTTGATCGGCAGGATCTGGCCGTTGCAGAATGCCCAGCCCTTCGGCGGGTAGTTGAAGCTCACGATGCGGATCTCGCCGAGGTACTGCTCGGACACGGCGGCGCACAGGATAGGGGCGGATGCATGGCGCCGTCCACGAAATTTGCAGCTCGTTGCGCGATCTCGATGATATAGTTGCGACCCAAGCGATGGATCGACGCGACTTCCTGAAGACGAGCGGCGCCGCGCTGGTCGCAGCGATGCTAGGTCCGTTCGTGATCGGCAGCGGGTCGGGCCCGAGCGTGGACGGACCGAGCCGCGACAAGTTCGCGGCGCTGCTCGGCACCTGGTTCGGCCTCGCGCCCGCCTCCGGCTGGCTGCAGCTCGTCGCGCTGAACGACGGCCCTACCTCGCGGCTCACGGAGCAGTTCACGCTCGTCTTCCGCAGCCCGTCCGCCGCGGTGCTGCCGGAGGGCGTCTACCAGCTCACGGCCGCCGAGACCCGCGAGGCGTTCGAGGTCTTCCTGCAGGCGGCGGATGGCGTGGGGGCCGATCGCTACTACGCGGGTGTGTTCAACCTGCTGCGTCCGCTGAGCATCGCGTCCTGCGGGCCGCCGTCGCCCTGATTCCCTTCAGAGCGCCGAGGTCGCGGGCTCGAGCGCGCGGCGCAGGAGCTCGCGCAGCTCCCGCTTGCGCGCCGCCAGCATCGCGGGCGAGCGCGGGTCGTCCAGCAGGACCGCCGCCGGGATGTGGTGGAGCACGCCCGGATAGAAGAGCACGAGCCCCATCAGGTTCAGCACCGTATGGCGCACCGGGACGTGGCGGATCACCCCGGCGGCGCGCGCGCGCGCGAGCCACTGCCCCACCAGCATCAGCACCCGGTCGACGGGATCGATCTCGCCGGGGCGCATCTCGAAGGGGTCGGCGCTCGGCTCGGCGGCGCGCGTGGTGACCAGGAGCCGCATCAGGAGCCGTGCGGAGGCGGGCTCGGCGGCGAAGTGCTCGACGCTCGCGTCGAGCGCGTCGAGGATCGACGCGAGGCGCGGCGGGTCCTCGGAGAGCAGCGGATCGAGGCGCTTCAGCAGGCGCTCGGACAGGCCGCGATAGACCTCGTGCGCCAGCTCCTCCTTCGAGCGGAAGTGGTGGAAGAGGGAGCTCTTGTGGAGGCCGACGCGGTCGGCCACCTGCTGCAGGCTCATCCCCTCGTAGCCGTGCTCGGCGAGCAGCTCGAGCGCCTCGCCGAGGATGCGCTGTCGCGAGACCGTCATGCGCCCCCCGCCCCCGCTCAGACCGGCAGCGCCCGCGCGCCGTACTCGATCGCCGCGCGCATCAGCCGCCCGAGCCGGCGTCCCTCGGTGCCCGGGCGCGGCAGCACCAGGTCGAGCGCGTCCTCGTAGGTGGCCGACTGCGTCGGGTTGGTCGGGAAGAACTCGAGGTCGGTGCCGGGGATCGGTCCGATCTTCTGCGAGAGCTCGTAGAGCATCTTGTCCGCGCCTCGGATCAGCTCGCGCGGGTCGGCGCCGAGGGCCGCGTAGTGCTGCGCGTAGCGGATCTGCGTGGCGCCGAAGAGGTCGCCGATCCCGTAGGTGACGTCGCGGATCTTGAGCAGCTTCTTCTTCGGGAGCTCCGCGAGTCGCTTCGGCAGGTAGAGCACGCCGAGCCCGACGTGCCGCGACTCGTCGCGCTCGATGTAGGGCAGGAGCTCCGTCAGCACCGGCTCGATCTGCGCGTCGGCGAGGAAGCGGAAGATCACCATGGCGGTGCCCTCGGCCAGGAGCTGCATCGCGAAGAGCTTCACCGTGAGGTCGCGCGTGGCGAGAAGCCTTCGCACGCCGATCGCGAAGTAGCGGTCGAGCTTCGGCACCGGCACGTGCAGCAGCGCGAGGTAGTCGCGCAGCACGTAGAAGTGTCGCGCCTCGTCGAACACCTGGCTCGACGCGGCCAGCCGCGCGTCGGGATCCTCGAGCCGCTCGGCGAGCTCCGCGGCCACGATCCAGGCGGCCAGCTCGCCCCACATCAGCATGCCGATCGGATGCGCCAGCGCGCGGCGCTTCTCGGGCGAGAGCTGGATGCCGCCGTGCCGTGTCACCGCGTCGCGGAACACGGCCGGGCCGTCCCACAGGTCGCGACCGGCGTTGTGGTAGATGCGACGCAGCCGGTCGGTCTGCTGCTCGGCCAGCGCGAGAGGCTCGGACAGGAGGAGCGCATCGTTCGGCCAGTCGCGGAACCGCCCGAAGCGCGCGCGGACGGAGTTCGAGACGGCGCGCCGGACGACGCGGGTGAGCATGGCGGCGGAGCCCAACATGGCCACGAGTGGTTTCTCCAACAGGGTTCGGAAGGGGGTTCGGAAGGTGATGGGTTCGGAAGCCGGGCGCTCATCCCGACCAACCAATCGGTTGGTCGACTTCCTTTGTACCCAACCGATCGGTTGGGTGCAAGGGAAAGCCGAAGAAATCGACGGGGATCGGCTAGACTGGCGCGCGTCGCGCCAGGAGGGTCGAATCGTGCGCAGGCTCGCGGGAGGCGTGGCCCGGCTCGTGATCGGCGCCCAGGTGCTCGCGGCGGCCGGACCCGCGCTCGCCGCTCCCCCGAAGTCGCCGCCTGCCGCGGAATCGCCGGCGCCTGCCACCTCGTCCGAGCCGACGGCAGCGACGGCATCCCAGGTGCCGCCGGGAGCCGTGGTCCCGAACCCGCCGGCGTACGAGTACCCGGTGTATCCGCTGGCGCACGAGAGCAGCGTGGACTGGTTCCCGCCCGACGGCTGGCGCTACCCGGCGCTCGTGGGCGACGTGCTCCTGGTGCGGCCGCTGATGGTCGTCTCGCTGATCGGCGGCGGCGCGCTCTTCGTGGCGACGCTGCCGATCTCGGCCGCGACGTGCACCACGCGCGACTGGATCCACACGCTGCAAGACCAGGTGGACTACACCTTCCACCGACCGCTCGGAGCGTTCTGACCGCGCGCGTCAGCGGCCCGCGAGCGGCTGCGCCACCTCCGCGGCGAAGCGCTCGACTGCGTCCATGTCCCGCCCCTGGATCACCACGTAGCTGATGCCGGTCTGCTCGCGGCGCTTCTCGAGGCGCTCGCGGATCTCGCTCGCAGAGCCGGTCAGGAAGAGCGGGCAGTCGGCCACCTGCTCCGCCGTCATCCCGCTGTTGCGCGCCAGCGCCTCGCGGATCCCCTGCGGCTGGTCGGTGATGGCGACCACGAAGACGAGCGAGTTGAGCTCGATCGCGGCGGGATCGCGGCCGGCCTTGCGCGCGGCCGCGCGCACCCACTCGACCTTCTCCCGCACGCGCTCGGGCGCCAGGTCGGCGGGCGTCTCGGGCGTCACCTTGCCCTCGACCAGCGTCGGGTTGATCCCCACGATGTCGGCGTAGCGGCCGGCGAGCGAGAGCAGGCGCCGCCCGCCACCGCCGATCAGGATCGGCGGCCGCGCGCCGTCGGGCAGCTCGGCCGCGCGCGGGATCTCGCGGATCGTGTAGTGGCGGCCCTGGTACGAGAAGCCGTCGCCCTTCCACATCCCGGTGATGATCTCGAGCGCCTCGGCGAGCCGCTCGATGCGCACGCCGGGCCGGTCGTAGGACATGCCGGCCTGCTGGTAGTCGGTCTCCATCCAGCCGGCGCCGATCCCGAACTCGTGGCGGCCGCCGGAGAGCAGGTGCAGGGTGGCGGCCTGCTTGGCGTAGATCACCGGATGGCGGTAGTCGATGCCATACACCAGCGTGCCGACGCGCAGCCGCGTCGTGACGGCGGCCACCGCCCCGAGCAGCGCGGTCGGATCCCACTGCGGCGAGAAGTGGTCGGGACAGAAGAGCGTCGAGTAGCCGAGCGCCTCGATGCGGCGCGCGCGCTCCGCCCACGCGCCGGGCGGCAGGCTCGACAGTTGCACTCCGAATCGGAACGGCTTGGGCATGGGACCTCCAGGAAGGACGTTAGAGAGCGATCCAGACCGACTTCAAGCGCGTGTAGGCGTCGAGCGAGTGGACGCCCATCTCCTTGCCCCACCCGCTCTGCTTGAAGCCGCCGAATGGGCTCGAGAACTCGTAGCAGCCGTAGCGGTTCACGAAGACCATGCCCGCGTCGAGGCGCGCCGCAACGCGGTGCGCGCGCGCCAGATCCGCGGTCCAGATGCCAGCGGCGAGGCCGTAGGGCGTGTCGTTGGCGAGGCGCACCGCCTCGTCCTCGCCGTCGAACGGCATCACCACCAGGACGGGACCGAAGATCTCCTCCTGCACCAGCGCGGAGCGCGGGTCGACGCCCTCGAAGATCGTCGGCCGCACGAAGCACCCCGCGGCGTTGCCGCCGCGCAGATCGCGCTCGCCGCCGGCGCGCAGCCGCGCGCCCTCGCGCTTTCCGAGGTCGAGATAGCGGAGGATCTTCTCGAGCTGCGCCTCGCCGCACTGCGCGCCCTGCCCGCTCGCCGGGTCGAAGGGATCGCCGCAGACGACCGCCTCGGCGCGCGACGCGAGAGCCTCCACGAAACGGTCGTACACGCCGCGCTGGATCAGGAAGCGGCTCGGCTCGGAGCACTTCTCGCCCTTCTGCGAGAAGGCGAGCGAGAACGAGCGCTCGATTGCGAACTCGAGGTCGGGGACGTCGTCGAACACGACGTTCGGCGACTTGCCTCCGAGCTCGAGCGTCACCGTCTTCAGGTTCGACGCCGCTGCGCCGTGCAGCACGCGGCGCCCGGTGGCGGTGCTGCCGGTGAACGAGACCTTGTCGACGTCGGGATGCGACGTCAGCGCCTCGCCCGCCGCCGCCCCGCCCTGCACCAGGTTCACGGCCCCCGGCGGCAGCAGCTCGGCCTCCTCGACGATCTCGAGCAGGCGCAGCAGCGAGTAGGGAGTCTCCGGCGCCGGCTTGATCACGGCGCTGTTGCCCATCGCGAGCGCCGGCGCGAGCTTCCAGGCCGCGAGCAGGAGCGGGAAGTTCCACGGCACGATCAGCCCGCACACGCCGACCGGCTCGCGCACCGTGTAGTTGAGGAAGCCCTCGCCGACGGGAGCCGTCTCGCCGTAGAGCTTGTCGACCCAGCCCGCGTAGTAGTCGAAGACGTCCGCCGTGTCCGGCATGTCGTCCTCGTAGGCCTCGCGGTAGAGCTTGCCGTTCTCGAGCGCGATCAGCGTGGCGAGCTCGGCGCGATGGGCGCGCACCGCCTCGCCGATGCGTCGCAGCCGCACCGCACGCTCGCGCAGCGGCAGCCGGCGCCACGCGCCCGACTCGAAGCTCCGCCGCGCGGCCGCCACGGCGCGGTCGACGTCGGCCGGCGAGGAGCCCTGCACCTCGCCCAGCGTCCGGCCCTTCGCCGGATCCCGCACCGGGATCGGCGACCCGCCCTGCGATTCCGCCGGCCCGCCGCCCAGGTGGAGCGGCTTGGGCTGCGCGAGCCAGGCGCGCGCCCACTCGAGCCGCGGCGCCTCCATCACGCCCCGCTCTCGTGCGCGTGCTCCGCGTGCGATCGACAGCGCTCGGCGTCGGCGTGCAGGCCGCGAACGCAGGCCGCCGCGTGGGGCACGGCGCGCGCGAGCATCGCCAGCGCATCCAGCACGTTCACCGCGACGACCGCCTCGAACACGTTGAGCTGGAGCTCGGCGCGCTCGAGCGCCGCCTGCGCCGCGCGGTCACAGCCGAGCACCTGGAAGGCGCAGTGGAGGAGCGTCTCGGGCACCACGGGGTTGCTCTTGCCGGCGAAGAACGACGAGCCCTCGATCACGGGCGGCAGCTCGATCTCGCCGAAGCCGGTGGCCGGCCCCGAGGCCAGGAGCCGCAGATCGGACCCGAGCTTGACGAGCGCGCGCGCCAGCGCAGCCAGCTCGGCCGACACGGCGCCGAGATCGTCGGCGTTCTGGGCGGCGTCGTAGAGCGACGCGCGCGGCGCGAGCGCGCGGCCCGAGAGCGCCGCGAGCTCGCCGATCACGCGCTCGCGGTACGCGGTCGGCGCACCCTCGCCCGACCCGATCACGGTACCGCCGAGGTTCACCGCGCGGAGCGCGTCGACGCCGCGGCCGAGCGCCTCGCTGCGGCGCGCCACGGCCTCGGCGTGGCCTTCGAAGAGCGTGCCGAGCGTGGTGGCCAGGCCGTCGCGCAGGCAGGTACGCGCGATGGTGGGCACGGCGCGCCCCGCCTCGGCCTGCGCGCCCAACGCCGAGACCAGCGCGGCCAGCGCCGGCGCCAGCGCGTCCCAGCGATCCATCACGGCGAGCCGCTGCGCCGTCGCACAGACGTCGGCCGTCGACTGCGACGCGTTCACGTGTCGCTTCGGGTCGAGCACCACACCCGCGCGCCGCGCCAGCCCTGCGATCACCTCGTTGGCGTTCATGTTGACCGCGATGCCGCCGCCGCCCGCGAGCGGATCGACGGCCAGCGCCTCGGCCGCCTCGCCGGCCGCGAGCGCCTGGCAGGCCGCCTCGATGGCGTCCGCCTCGCGCGCGCCGAGCTGCCCGGCCGCGCGGTTGGCGCGCGCGGCCGCCCGCTTCACCAGGGCGAGCGCGCGCACCAGCTCGGGATAGTCGGCGAGCCGGCGGCCGGAGAAGCCGAGGTGGCGCAGCGCGCGCTCGCTGTGGATGCCGGCCAGCGCGTCGGCCGGGAGCTCGAGCGAGCCGAGCCGGTCGGCCTCGACGCGCGTGGCCCTGGCCTCGCTCACGCGCGCGCCTGGCGCCCGTAGCGCACCTGCTGGAGGAGCGGAGAGCTCACCGTGTCCGGCTTCGTGTCGTAGGCGAGCAACGCGACCAGGCGCTCGACGCCGCCGCGGATCGGCGTCACCCGGTGCATCGAGCAACGGCCCTCGAAGAGCAGCAGCGTGCCCGGGGTCATCGGGATCGTGCGCACCGGGGCGCGGTCGCCCTCGAGCACGCGCTGGACGCCGGCGTAGTTCTCGTCGCCGGGGCGCCGGATCAGCGGCGCGTACTCGAAATCGCCGCCGGTCTCGGCGCTGCGGAGTGCGATCGAGACCACGAAGTCGGTCTGGTCGAAGTGCCAGAAGAGCTCGTCGCCGTCCTTCATCACCGCGACGTTGAGCGCGCCGAAGGGATCCGCGTAGGGATGGAGGCGCGGCTTGCCGAGCGCGGCGGCCACGAACGCCGTGAGCGGCGCCCACTCGTAGAGCCGACGCAGGGCATGGGCCGGCGGGATCAGGTCGTAGGCGACGGCCGACACCGCGGAGCGTCCGATGACGCGGCGCGGGTGGCCCTCCGGCAGCGAGGGATCGGGCAGGTCGATGTAGACGGTGGCGGGCGTGTCGGCGAAGTGCCCGAGCGGGATCAGCGCCTCGGACTCCCCGGTCATGCGCTCGGTGGCCTCGGCGGTCAGGAAGCCGGAGAGCTCACAGGCACCACTCGCCGCGAGCTGGGCGCGACAGTGCTCCACGAGCGCGGATCCGGGACCCGCGTCCGGCGCGAGGATCGGATAGCGGGTGAGGTCGACCCATTCGGAGGGCTGGCCCACGGCGGAACGACTCACGGCGGGGTGGCTCATCGGCGGCTCCTCGGCGGACCGCCGGAGGATACCCCGTCGGCTCGGCTCACGGGGCGCCGCGTGGCACCAACCGGTCCCCCTCGCGAACGAGGTGCGGACAGCGCGCCGCGAGCTCGGCGAGGAAGAGCTCGCGGGGCTCGGGCGAGATCGCGAGCGGAAGCCCGCCGCAGCGCCGAACGAGCAGGCGATCGAGCGAGAGGGCGAGCGACCAGCCCATCTGCACGTCGACACCGCGCTTCGGGATCACCGACTCGATGGCGGCGAACGGCACCCGGAAGCGCAGCAAGCCGCACCGCACGCGGAGCCCATCGCCGGCGATCTCGTAGTCCGTCGTGCGCAGGAGCCAGAGCCCCAGGGCCAGCGTGAGGAGCGGCGCGAGCGAGCCGAGCGCCTGGATGGGGCTCCGCGACGTCAGAAGGAGCAGCGCGATCACGGCGAGGAGGGCCAGCGTGACGAGGCCGAGCAGCGCGCCGAGCCAGGCGTCGCGCTTCGACGCGAAGCGCAGCGCCGGCGCACCCGTCCCGGCGCCGCTCACGGAGCACGCCTCCGGAGCCAGGCCGCCACCGAGAGCCGCTCGCGTCTCGCGGGCAGCACCTCGTGCTCGAAGCGATCCGACAGGAAGGCGACCAGCGTCCCGCCGAGCGGGGGAACCTCGACGGCTCGATCCCCATCGACGTAGAGCCGCAGCGCGCCCCCGTCCTCGGGCCGCCAGCGCTGGTTCAGGTACACGACGGCCGACACGACGCGGTGTCCACCGTCGCGGAAGGCGTCGCGGTGCCGTTCGTAGCGCGCGCCGGGCGGATACACGGTGTGCTGCGCCTCGAGCTCGAAGAGGCCGAGCCAGAGCGAGCGGTTGAGCGCCAGGCGGAGCGACTCGAGCCGCCCGAGGAGATCCGCCTCGGCCGGCGACGCCGACGCGGCGTCGAGCCAGCAGCGCTCGTCGCCGCGCACGCCCGGGCGATGGGCGCGCTCCGCACCGCGGCCGACCCGCGCCGGCGCGAAGCCACCGCGCGCGCGCCGCGCGATCGAGTCCTCGGCGAGAGCGCGCACCCGAGCGCCGTCGAGAAAGCCGGGCACGACCGACCAGCCGGGCCCTCCCAGGTCGGCCGCGACCCGGTCGTCGCCCGCGCTCGCGCGCTCAGAATCCAAGCTCGGCCAGGAAGGCGGCGCCACCGAGGTGGCGGACCTGCCTCTCGATCCACGCCGCGCGCCCGCGCACCTGCGGCGAGGGCGCGTCGACCCGCAGGCGCACCGGGTTCGGCAGCACGGCGGCGAGCAGCGCGGCCTCGGCGAGGTCGAGCTCGGCCGGACGCTTCCGGAAGAAGAGCTCGCTCGCCGCGCCGACGCCGAAGGTGCAGCGCCCGAACTGCGCGACGTTCAGATACACCTCGAGGATCCGCCGCTTCGGCCAGAGCGCCTCGATCCACACCGTGAACCAGGCCTCGAGCCCCTTGCGCAGGAAGCTGCGCCCCGGCCACAGGAAGAGATTCTTGGCGACCTGCTGCGAGATGGTGCTCGCCCCCCGCCGCGGCCCGCCCGACCAGCGCGCGCGCAGCGCCTTCTCGATCGCGTCGACGTCGAAGCCGGCGTGCTCGGCGAAGCGCTGGTCCTCCGACGCGATCACCGCGAGCGCGGCCTCGGGCGAGATCTCGCGCCACGGCACCCAGTGGTAGCGGATCGCCTCGCAGGCCCGCTCTCCGCTCGCGAAGAAGCGGCGCTCGAGCATGAAGGCCGACGTCACCGGATGGATCGCGCGCATCGCCAGCACCGGCAGCGCCGTCGCGGCCACCGCGACGAGCGCGATCGCCGCGACGAGGCGTCGCAGGCGGCGCCGAGGGCGTTTCAGGAGAGTCGCGCCCCGCGTCCCCTCACGCCGCCGGCCGCCAGGGGGCGAGCCGGATGGCGTCCTCGGGGCACGCCTCCACGCAGAGCTGGCAGGCGTGGCAGTCCGCGGCGCGAACCGCGAAGGCCTGGCGGTTGCCGTGCGCCCAGGCCTTGAGCCGTCCGATCAGGGAGAGCGCGGAGCGCTCGGCCGGTCCGAGCGGCCGGATCTCGAAGACCGAGTACGGGCAGACCCGCACGCAATCCTCCTTGGCCTCGCAGCGGTTGCGGTCGATCACGGGCGCCACGCGCCCCGACTGCTCCTGGCAGGTGTCGCGGCTCGAGCTCACTTCCGAACAACCTCCGGATGGGCGCGCAGGA
The DNA here is from genome assembly GCA_035506135.1 of Myxococcota bacterium. Lineage (GTDB taxonomy): Bacteria > Myxococcota_A > UBA9160 > UBA9160 > PR03 > DATJPY01. The sequence goes on from DATJPY010000006.1 coordinate 87,732, forward strand.
AGTCCAGCACCACGCGCGCGAACGCGTCGGGCGCCTCGAAGTAGGTCGAGTGCCCGACGCCCGGCATCGGATGGAGGCGCGCACCCGGGATGCGGGCCGCGAGATCCTCCATCACGGCGGGCGAGAAGAAGGCGTCGTCGCCGCCCGCGACGACGAGGGTCGGCGTGCGCCACTTCGCGAACGCCTCCTCGCGCACCACCACCTCGAAGAGCCGGCCGGCCGTCGCGGCCGCGGTGCCGGGCGGGTTCAGCTCCGAGAGCTGCTGGTACAGGAAGGCGAGCTCCGGCTCCTCGCGGCGGAAGCGCGGGCCGAGCGCCATCTCCGCGACGCCGCGGGTGCGCACGCGCTCGGCGAGCGAGGGCAGCTCGCGCGCGAGGCGCTCGGTCAGGAAGCCGCCCGGCGTGCCGCACAGCACGAGCGCGCGCACGCGCTCGGGGTGGGCCAGGGCGAAGGGGAGACCCGTCCAGCCGCCCATCGACTGACACACGAGTGCGACGTCTTCGATCCCGGCCGCGGCGAGGAGCGCCTCGAGGTCGGCGACGAAGTGGCTCGGGTGCGCGCGCTCAGGCAGGCAGAGGGAGCGCCCGAAGCCGCGGTGGTCGAAGGTGACGACGCGGTGCTCGCGCGCGAGCATCGGCACCTGCTGCCACCACGAGAGCGCGTTGCCGCCGGCGCCGTGCGCCAGCACCACCGCCGGCCCGTCGCCGTGGACCTCGTAGTGGAGGCTCGCGCCCTCGCGTTCGACCCGCGGCATCGGTCAGCGCGGCGCGAGGATCACGACGGGGATGTTGCGATCGGTGCGCGCCTGGTAGTCGTCGTAGTCGCGGTACATGGCGACCAGGCGCGGCCAGAGTTTCGCCTTCTCCTCGTCGCTGGCGCGGCGCGCGCGCATGCGCCGCCGCGTGCTGCCGAGCTCGACCTCGACGTCCGGGTTCGCCTCGAGGTTCAGAAACCAGACGGGGTGCTGCGACATGCCGCCCTTCGAGGCGACGATCACCAGCTCGTCGCCGTCCTCGAGGTACAGGAGCGGTGCCGTGCGCGGCCGGCCGGACTTGCGCCCGATCGTGGTGAGCAGCAGCACCGGCGCGCCGCGGAGGAAGCGCCCACCGACGCGTCCGCCCGAGAGTCGGTACACCCACGTATTGGCGGCCGACATGGCGCGGATCAGCGGGCTGGCGATGCGCTCCTGGCGCGGGGTATAGGACGGGAGGCGGCGGCTCGTGGTCATGCGGGGAGCCTGCGCGAGTCGCGGGCCGGGCGCAAGCTCGGGTAGCCTGGGCCGGTGCAGTTGCCGGGCACGACACGGCTGCCGGCCGTCGACCCGTCTCCGCCGCGTGCGGCCGGGGCGCTGCCGTGGCTCGGATCGGGCCTCGCGCTGCTGCGCAACCCGACGGCATTCTTCGCCGCGGCCCGCCGTTCGCTCGGCGACACGTTCCTGGTCGACGCCTTCGACTGGCGTCTCTTCTGTGTGTTCTCGCCGCAGGGCGTGCAGAGGCTCTACGCCCTCCCCGAGCACCAGGCGAGCTTCGGGCTCGCCACCTTCAACCTGGTGTTCCGCGGCAAGGCGCCGCGCGAGCTGGTCGTCGGCCGCCGCAACCGGCCGCACGATCTCTTCGGGCGCCAGGAGGTGGAGGGCTACCTCGACCAGCTCGAGCGCGCCGTCGCGCTGCAGCTCGACGAGATGGGGAGCGCGGGACGCTTCGAGACCTTCGCGTGGGCACGCCGGCTCGGTCACCGCCTCGGGCTCGCCTGCTGGGCTGGCGAGGAGGCGGCGAGTGCGGCGAACCTCGACCGCCTGATCCCGCTCCTCGACCGCCTCGATCCGTCGGAGTCGTTCGTGCGGCCGGCGCGGCGGTTCGTCTCGTGGGCCACGCAGCAGGCGCGCGAGCGCCGGGCACTCGCGGGCATCGAGGCGATCGTCGCCGAGATCCTCCGCGCGCGCGAGCGCGACGGCGTCGCGCGCGGCGACTTCCTCGACCAGATCGCGCGCTCGTGGGACGACGTCGACGGCGCGGAGCGCGAGCGAAGCGAGCGCGGCCCTCGGGCTCGGGTGCGAGCCGAAGGCGAGCGCGTGCAGGGGATCGCTCGCGACGTGGCGCTGATCCACCTCGGCGCGCAGTCGAACCTGTACGCGGCGCTCGCCTGGACGCTCGTCGACCTGCTGCAGCGCCCCGAGCACCTCGTGATCGTGCGCGCCGGCGACGACGAGCACCTCGAGCGCTGCGCCAACGAGTCGATCCGCCTGGCGCAGCGCTCGCTCACGCTGCGACAGGTGCTGCGACCGCTCGAGCTCGACGACGGGAAGCAGGTCTACCGGCTCGCACCGGGCGTCCTGATCGCGACCATGCTCTCGGTGACCAATGCCACCGCGGCGCCCGGCCTCGACCGATTCGATCCGGCGCGCTGGGAGGGCAGGCGGCTCGCGAAGGCGGTGGAGCTGCCCGCGCGCGAGCTGGTCAGCACCTTCGGGCACGGACGCCACGCGTGTCCGGCGCAGCGCTTCGCGATCTCGGCGATCCGCATCTCGGTGCGCCGGCTCCTCGAGCGCTACGAGCTCGAGCCGCGCTTCCGCGCCGCGGCTCCGCGCGCGCGCCAGCTCGGCGCCGTGGCGCGCGCCGAGCGCTCCTGCCCGGTCGCCTACCGCGCGCTGGACTAGCATCCGCCGCTCCGGAGGAGATCGGTGCGCAAGGCCGCCCTCGCCTTCATCTTCGTCACGGTGGCGCTCGACATGCTGGCGCTCGGAATCACGGCGCCAGTGCTGCCGAAGCTGGTGCTCGGCTTCGAGGGCGGCGACAGCGCGAGCGCAGCGGCGATCTTCGGCGTGTTCGGGACCGTCTTCGCGGCGATGCAGTTCCTGTTCGCGCCCGCGCTCGGCGCCCTCTCCGACCGCTTCGGGCGGCGGCCGGTCGTGCTGCTCTCGAACCTCGGCCTCGGGCTCGACTACGTCTTCATGGCGGTGGCGCCGACGGTCCGCTGGCTCTTCGTAGGCCGCGTGATCTCGGGCATCTGCTCGGCGAGCATCAGCATCCCGAGCGCCTACATCGCCGACGTGACGCCCCCCGAGCGACGCGCCGCCGGCTACGGCCTGCTCTCCGCCGCCTTCGGGCTCGGGTTCGTGATCGGGCCCGCGGTGGGAGGACTCCTCGGCAGCGTGAGCGCGCGCCTGCCCTTCTGGGTCTGCGCGGGGCTCAGCCTCGCGAACTTCAGCTACGGGCTCCTCGTGCTGCCCGAGTCGCTGCCCGTCGAGCGGCGCGCCGCCTTCGACTGGCGCCGCGCGAACCCGGTCGGCGCCCTCGCCCTCCTGCGCGAGCACGCGCAGGTGCTCGGCCTCGCCGCCGTGATCTTCCTGGCCGCCGTGGCGCACGAGGTGCAGCCCAGCATGTGGGTCCTCTACACCGACTATCGATACCACTGGGACGACCGCACCGTCGGGCTGACGCTGGCCGCCGTCGGGATCGGGAGCGCGCTGGTGGGAGCCGGTCTCGTGCGCGCCGTGGTGGCGCGCCTCGGCGAGCGCCGCACCCTGCTGCTCGGACTGGCCTGCGGCGCGACCGGCTTCGCGATCTACGGGATGGCGTCGGAAGGCTGGATGTTCTTTGCGGGCCTTCCGATCGTGTCGCTCTGGGGCCTCTCGGGACCGTCGGCACAGTCGCTGATCACGCAGCGGATGGATCCCTCCGAGCAGGGACGGCTGCAGGGCGCCATCGCGGGCCTCCAGGGCGTCGCGCACATGATCGGCCCGGGCCTCTTCACGGCGAGCTTCGCCGCCTTCGTCGGGCCGCGCTTCGACTGGAAGCTCCCGGGCGCCCCCTTCCTGCTCGCCGCGGCGCTGCTCGTCGCCTCGCTGGCGCAGGCCTGGCGCGCGACCCGCGGCGCGGCCGCAGTCGCCTAGGGCGGCGCCGCGACGTCGATCGCCTCGCCGTGTCCCGGCACGCGCGCGCGGAGCACCGCGATCGTCCACGCCCCCTCGTCCTCTCGCAGCTCGGCGTGCACCTTCGCCGCCCCTCGCGGCCCCACGAGGTCGAACTCGAAGCGCGCGGTCCCGTTGGCGCCGCGCGTGCGGATGCTCCCGTCGACGAGCCAGCCCTCGCGCATCGGCTCGCCGATCGCGTCCGCCAGCGCGCGGCTCGCACGCGCCTGCGCGAGCGCGGTGCGATACGCCGGACTCGAGCGCATCACGTACTCCCCGATCGCGACGAACGCCGCGAGCGCGAGCACGAGGAGGCCCGCGTTGCGCCCGAGGCGCCAGAAGCCGCTCTGGGATGGAGCGATCGGTGCCGGCGGCGCCGCGGCGCGGACCGCGTCGACGCGGGCCGCGAGCTCGGCCACGAGCGGATGCGGCGCGAAGCCGCGCAGCCAGCGCAGCGGCGGGATGAACACGATCCGCGCGCCGAGCGGACCCGGAGCGCGCAGATCGAGGAAGATCCGCTCGGGATTCGAGAACCGCGTGCCCGACACGCGAGAGACGTCGCTGAGCGGTACGCGCAGCGTGCGGCGCAGCCCGACGACATCGAGGGCGTCGCCGACCAGGCGCACCCTCTGGATGCGCCCGAACACCACGCCGCACAGCACCGCGATACCGAGGCCGCCGGCTCCGAGCAGCACGGCGAGCCCGCGCGCCTCGGGATTGGAGCGTATCGCCATCGCGGTCACGCCCGACCAGAGCAGCACCGCGAACGGGAGCACGAGCTTGTACACGAGCGTGGCGCGCGACGAGAGATCCCGCGGCTCGGCCTCCGGGACCGGCGCGTTCGTCACGATTCGAGCGGAGCCCGCGGCTTTCCGCGCCCGGCGGCGCGGCGCGCCAGCTCGAGCAGCGCGGCGAAGGACTCGCGCGTGCCGGCGACGAACTCGTCGAGGTCGGGCACCACGTCGTAGTCGGCGTTGAAGCCCCAGAAGATGCGGCCCGCATAGGAGAGCAGCGCGATGCCGAGCCCCAGGTTGTCCATCAGCGGCACGTGCGGGTAGACCTCGGTCATGCGCGCGCCCGCCATGAACATCGGCACCTGCGGGCCCGGCACGTTGGTCACCACCAGGTTGAAGGGCAGGAGCCGCGTCGCGTTGCGCGCGCCGAGCGCCAGCAGGTTCGACGGCGTCCACTCGGCGACCTGCGTCAGCACCTCGGCACCGACCGCGGAGCGCGAGTCCTTGAGCTCTGCGGTCCGCTCGGCGATCCGCTCGAGCTGGAGCCTCGGATCGGGTTCGTCGATCGGCAGCGGCACCACCCATGCCGAGACGCGGTTGCCGAGCGCGCCGCTCTCGTCGGCGGAGCGCACCGAGACGGGCGCCATCACGCGGAAGTCGAGGTCGCGGGTCGAGACGCCGCGCCGCTCGAGGAAGCGGCGCACCGCGCCGGTGACGGTCGTCAGCACCACATCGTTCAGCGAGCCGCCGAGCGCCTTGCGCACGGTCTTGACCTCGGCGATCTCCATCGGCATCCAGTCGACGCGGCGATGCGGACCGATCGGGCGGTTCAGCGGCGTGTGCGACGCCGAGCGCAGGGTGGCGCCGAGCGTCTCGGCCACCGCGCGCAGCCGCACCGAGAGCTCGCGACGCGTATCGCGCGCCTCGCTCGCGAAGCCGCGCAGGTCGCGCACCGCGGCGAGCGGGAGGCGCGTGCGGCGCAGCAGCTCGTGGCGCAGCAGCTCGAGGCCCGAGGGCGGAGGGCGCGGCATGAAGCGCGGCGCCTCGGGCGCGCTCTGCTCGGGCGAGAGGCTCATCAGGACGCGCATCAGGTCGACGCCCGAGATGCCGTCCACCATGCAGTGGTGCACCTTCGAGATCAGAGCGAAGCGGTCCTTCTCGAGCCCCTCGACGATCCAGATCTCCCAGAGCGGGCGCTCGCGGTCGAGGTGCTGCGCGCACACGCGGGCCGACAGCCGCTTCAGCTCGGCCTCGCCCCCCGGCCGCGGCAGGCTGGTGTGGCGCACGTGGTAGTCGAGGTTGAAGCGGTCGTCGTCCACCCACACGGCGCGGCCCTCGATCGGCACCCAGGCGAGCTTCTGCCGGTAGCGCGGGATCTGCGGGAGCGACGCTCCCACGAGTGCCTTGATCGCGTCCGCATCGATGCCGCCGTCGGGCCGCCGCAGCGGTCCCGCCTCGAACACCTGGGTCGACGCCACGTGCATGTAGGCGTTCGGCTTCTCGAGGATCAGGAACGAGTTGTCGAGGGCGGTGAGGCGGTCGTAGGCGTAGTGGGGCATCGGGACCTCCACCGGGTCGGCCGGCCGCTCCCAACGGTACGCCGGATCGGGTCGCGGCGCCCGGAGACCACGCCGCGCGCTCAGCGCGACGCCTCGATGCGCGCGAGCAGCTCCGCGCGCAGCTTCGCGATGTCGACGGGTCGCTCGGCGCGGTAGCGCGCGACCTCGTCGGCGCGATACGGCGCGAACTCCGGCGGGATCTCGGCCGCGCTGAAGCGCAACAGCATCCAGTCGAGCAGCGCGGCCAGGGCCGCGTCGTCGAGCGTCGACTGCGCCGCGCCGGGCACCTGCACCAGATAGGCGCGGCCGCCGGGCACGCGCAGGAAGCGGCCCATCTGACCGACCAGGGAGGGGACGCGCCCGGGCGCTCCACTGCCGTCGGCGCGGTGGCAGCCCATGCATTGGAGGACGTAGTCCTGCTCGGGCGGCGCCGCGGCCGCGCTCGCCGCGCCGAGCGCGAGCCCGAGCGCGAGGACGCGCGCGCCGGATCCCACGCTCAGCTCTCGAGGGCGACGCCCAGCACGATCGCCGTCGAGCAGTTGTAGACCGTGCTCTCCGCCGCGAGGCACCAGTTGATGTCGTTGCTCTTCTGCGGGAAGTAGGCCGGGCGATCGCCCTCGTTGCGGCTGCAGACGCAGCGCCCGCAGAAGTCCTTCCCGCAGCAGTCGTTGTACGAGATGATGTACTGCTTGCCGTCGGCCGGATTGCGGCAGGTGCCGATCCAGGTGATGGGCGCCATCTGCGTGCCCGGCGGACACGCGCTCTGGCTGCCGCCGCAGCAGCTGCAGAGGAAGCCGTCGATCGCGCAGTGGCGCCAGTACTGGCAGCTCGCAGGGTCGCCGGCCTCGCCCGCGATGCCGTCGTTCGGCGCCGTCGTCTGCGCCGCTGCCGGGCGCGACACCGGGAGCAGCGGAAGGGCGGCGCCGCCGGCCAGCGCGACGCCGAGCCGGGCGAGGAAGCCGCGCCGCGACAGGCGCCGGGCCAGGTCGCGCGCCGAGCCCTCCGTCCATCGATCGATCCAGCTCATCCGACACCTCGAAGCGTACGCTCGCGGCCCGCGGCGACGTAGTCCTGGATCGATGCGACCCCGCGCGCCTGCGCCTCGAACAGGCTCTCCAGGTGCTCGCGGGTGTTGACGAGTCCCTTCGCGCGGACGATCCCCAAGGCGTCGATCAGCACCGCGTGCGGCAGCTTCGCCACCTGATGCGCCAGCCCGAGCTCGGTCGACACCAGGTAGGGAAACGCGCGCAGGCCGTGCTCCTCGGCGAAGCGGCGCTGCGCCTCGAGGGGTCCGTCGCTCGCCAGCACCACGCGGAGCCGCGGCCCCTCCTGCACGGCGATCGACCGGACGACCGGGAGGAGCGCCTTGCAGACGGGGCAGTCCGGCGAGACGAACAGCAGGAGCGTGCTCGCGCCCGAGTCGTCCGCCGATCCGAGCTCGACGGTGCGCCCGAACAGGTCCTCGCCGACGAAGCGCGGCGCCGGCTCGCCGACCCGCGGACCGCCGCCCGTCATCAGCGCTCCGGCGGGCGCCACGCGCTCGTGCAGGACGCCGATCTGCCGCACCAGCGCGAGCACCACGGCCGCGAGCGCGATCACCGCCACCCAGAGCAGCACGTTCGACACGACGAGCGCGTCCGTCACGACCCGCCCCGCAGCGCGCGCAGGTGCGGCGCATTCTCGAGGAGCCGGTTCGCCGAGGCGTACACGAGCGCGAGCAATGCGACGCCGCCCGCGGCCGTGAGCGCGTCGAGGGCGACCAGCGGTCGCTCCGCGATGGGAGCCAGGCCCAGCAGCGCGAGCGACCCGAGCACGGCATTGCGCGCCAGCAGGGAGACGCCCAGCGGCGCGCGATGGGCCGGCCCGAAGCAGCCGCAGTCGATCTGGCTCCGCCCGCGCAACAGGTTCACGGCGATCGCGAGGCTGTACGCGGTGAGCAGCCCGGCGGCCGCCGCGAAGCCGAGCGGGCGCGCGAGCGGCGACGCGAGCAGCGCGGCCGTGGCCAGCTCCGCCGCCACCACCGAGCGCGCCGCCAGGCCGCTCGCCCACCACGGAACCAGCCGGTAGTCGGCGAGCGCGACGCGGAAGTAGGCGAAGCTGCGCAGCTTGTGGAGCGCGGCCGACGCGAAGAGCGCCGCGCCGCCCGCGCGCAGGAGGAGCGCGATGGCGGGGTCGATCTGCATGCTCAACGCCACGGCGCCTGCAGGACGCCCGGCGCCAGCCCGACGTCGTCGATGTAGTGCAGCCACGCGCCGCTGCGCGCGTCGTACACCGCGAGCGTGCCGCCCTCGCGGGCCGCCATCAGCAGCCGCGGATCCGCGTCCTGCGTCACCAGGATGCTGTCGGCCCCCTCGTTCGGGATCAGGTGCTGCAGGAGCCAGTCGGCGATCCCCGACGAGATGCCGATGCGGTGCACCACGAAGGCGCCGATCAGGTTCGCGACCGGGATCTGCTGCACGCGGGTCTGCGACGACAGGTCGTAGACCCAGACCTGGGTGCCGGGTTCCTTGTGGGTGTCCGGTCCGCCACCCTGATGCACCAGCGCGTACAGGCGGCCCGTCGCCTGGTGCAGCGCGAGCTGCTGCGTGCCGCCGACCCGCCAGCCGGCCGTGCGGTCCCCTTCGCCGAGCAGCGACCAGCTCTTCTCGAAGCGCGGCGCGTCGCCGGAGAAGTCGATCGTGTGCAGGATCCCCTCGAAGGAGACGAAGAACCAGCGCGCGCCCTGCCGCACGCCCTTCTCGGTGATGGGATCCTCCACGGGATTGAAGAACTTGTCGCTCCGGACGCGCGAGGCCTCCTTCCCGCCGTCGTCGAGGGTGACCTGCAGCAGCGAGCCGTCGCCGCACAGGCTCGCGAAGCGCCGCGGGCCCACGGCGTACACCAGGCTGCATCCGGGGATCGCGATCTCGGCCGCCACCTTCCGCTCGGCGACGTCGACGACGGTGACGGACGTCGCCGGCGTCAGGTTGAAGACCGCGAGGAAGCGGCCGTCGTCGAGCAGCGTCGAGAGGGCGGGGCCGTACACCACGTCGGCGCGCTTGGGCGGGATCACGATCTCGCCGAGCGGGGCCAGCTTCGACGCGTCGAACACCGTCACGACGTCGGTGCGCTGGCCGCGGCTCCCGCGCGAGTAGTAGGTCTCGGGCAGGTAGATCTCGCCGCGGTCGGGAGAGACGCTGGGCGCGATCACGCCGAGGCCCGAGGAGAGCATGCCGAGGAAGCGCCCGCTGTCCGCATCGACCAGCGCCGCGCGCCGGTACAGCAGGTCGCCGACGAAGAACCAGTGCGGGCTCGGAGCGGGCAGCGTGGCGACCGTGCCGGGGAGCTCGGGCGTCACGCCCGCGCGCGCGGCGAACGGAGCCAGCGATGCGAGCGCGAGGGCAACCGCGGCGTCTCGGATCCTCATCGAGCCTCCGGCTGGCGGCGCCCCATCATAGATCAGCGGCACCGGCCCGAGATAGATCCGCCGCGCGGGGCCGAGCTGCGCGGATCAGGCCCCCGCGCCGCCGAGGCGCGCGCGCGGGATCGCGATCTCGTAGCGCTCCTCGACGTGTGCGTCCCGCCGGACGGCGCGCTCGGTGGTGTGGACGAGGCGGCCGGCGGCGTCGTAGATCCGCAGGTAGAGGTCGGGGCGCGTCTCGATCACGTCCTTGAACTGCGGCTCCGTGAACACGATCTCGAACCAGCCGGCGGCATCGGTGGCGACCTCGCCGAGCTCGTCGTCGTAGAGGACGTCGCGGTCGAAGGCGCGCACGCGCAGGCCCGCGAGGGGGCTGCGCGACTCCTCCTCGACGACGTGGCCCGCCACCCGGAAGCGGAACGGCACCTCGCGCCCTCCCTCAGCCCACCGTCCGCGGAACCCGGAGGACCCGGTTCAGGAAGCGGACCGCCAGCGGGTTCACGAAGACGTGGCGCAGCTTCCAGAGCGGCGAGTGCCACGCCTCGCGCGGCAGCCGCCCGTCGAGGATCTCCGCCAGCGCCGTGGCTGCGTGCTGCGCCAGCGTGTCGAGGATCTCCTCGCCGATCTCCGCCGAGGCGCCGCCCGGCGCGCCGGCGTACGTCTCGGTGCCGAAGTACTCGATGCCGGCCTTGAAGGCGGCGACCATGTCGGCCACCGCGGCGATCTTCCCGCGCACCGCCTTCGGCGGGGTCTTGCCGCGCTCCTCGAGCCACAGCTCGACGGTGCGCCGCGGCAGCGCCTTGTAGTCGGGATCGACCCAGTCCGGGTGCAGCGCCAGGAGCTGCGACGTCTCCACCAGCCCACCGTGCGTGTCGCCGGCGAGATCGGCCTTGTCGATGCCGGGAATGTGACCCAGCACCTCGCCGAGCTCGGAGCCTCCGCCGTTCAGGCGCGAGAGCATGAGCGAGAAGATCGACACCATGCGGATGCCACGGCGCCTCGAGACGCGCTCGCACGCCGTCTCGATCGAGAGGAAGTGACGCGGGCTGCCGTGGAAGTTCGACACGATCACGTTCTGGAAGCCCTGCGCCGCGAGCGAGCCGCCGAGGTCCTCGAGCACCGCGATCGTAGTCGACGGGCGGAACGCGACCGTCCCAGGCTGGGGCACTGCGTCACAGGCGGCGTACACGAACGGGAGCTTGAGGAACGGGCGCGCGCGGTGCTCGTCGGGCAGGAAGCGCAGGGTCCGCTCCGCCAGGCCCTGGCCCTCGAGCAGGTC
>DATJPY010000007.1:0-116331 GCA_035506135.1 Myxococcota bacterium
TCGAGAGGTCGCTCGCCAGGAAGACGATCAGCGGCGCGACGTGCTTCGGAGACATGCGCTCCTTGAAGGCCTCGTTCTTCGCCATCGGCAGGTCCTCGGTCATGCGGGTCAGCGCCACCGGCGCGATGGCGTTCACGCGGATGCCGAACTTCTGGCCCTCGAGCGCGAGACAGCGCGTCAGCCCGGCGATGCCCGCCTTGGCGGCGCCGTAATTGGTCTGGCCGAAGTTGCCCTCGAGGCCCGAGGTCGACGAGGTGTTGATGATCGAGCCGCCGCTCTCCTGCTCGCGCATCCGCTGGAACACCGGCTGCGTCACGCAGAAGGCGCCCTTCAGGTGCACGGCGATCACGGAGTCCCACTCCGCCTCGCTCATCTTGGCGAGCGTCTTGTCGCGCAGGATGCCGGCGTTGTTCACGAGCACGTCGACGCGGCCGAAGGCGTCGACGGCGGTCTTCAGGATGCCCTGCCCGCCCGCGACGGTGGAGACGCTGTCGTAGTTGGCGACGGCGGTGCCGCCCGCCTTGCGGATCTCCTCGACCACCGCATCGGCCATGCTATGGCCGGCGCCCGAGCCGTCGCGGGTGCCGCCGAGATCGTTCACCACCACGGCCGCTCCGGCCGCCGCCAGCGCGAGCGCGTGCTCGCGCCCGATGCCGCCGCCCGAGCCCGTCACGATCGCCACCTTGCCGTCGAGAAGACCCATGGATCGCCTCCTTCCAGCGCGAGGGAAGCCAGGCTACCCGCTCGCCGCGCGGCGCTCAAGCGCCGGCGAGCACGCTCTCCGCGCGCTCCAGGAGCGCGATCGCTCAGGCAAAGAGCAGCGTGCGCAGCGTCGCGTGCGGGCGGAAGCCGAGCTTGGCGTAGAGCGCGAGGGCCGGCTCGTTGCCGTCCACCACCGAGAGCTGGACGTGATCGGCGCCGGCCTGGAAGGCCGCGCGACAGAGCGCGCGGACGCCCTGCGCGGCCAGGCCCCGGCGCCGCGCGTCGGGCCAGGTGTAGATGCCCTGCAGCAGCCAGCCCTCGCGCAGTCGCACGTCTGCGTAGCCGACCCAGGCGACGCGTCCCTCCCTCTCGGCGACGAGCGCACGGGCGAGGCGCGCGCCGACCCAGCGGCGGAAGCCGCGCGGATCGCCGAGGAACGGGTCCGGCCGCCCCTCCTCGCGCAGGCTCGCGCGCGCGGCCTCGACGAGCGGCTCGAGGTCGGAGGCCACGGCGGGCCGCACGCGGGCGCCGCCGCGCGCATCGGGCGTCGGCTCCGCGCCGACCTCGAGGACGAGCGACGCCTCGGTGCGGTCGACCAGCGCCCGGCGGCCGCGCTGGGCGAGCCGCGCCCAGAGCGGATCGACGCGATCCACCGCGCTGCGCACGAGCCCGGTGCCGATGTTGGAGAGCGGCCCGAGCAGCGCCTCGAGCGCGCCGGGGTCCGGGCTGGACTCGATCACGACGGTCGGGCGAAGCGCCGCGAGCCCCGCCAATCGGTCGCCGCGCCACGCCGCGAGCACCTCGGCCTCGACGTCGGCGGTGGACGGAGCGCCGATCTGCCGCACCAGGTCCATGAGGAACAGATCGTCGCGCGCGCTCGCCCGCAGCCGGCCGAGCGCGGCCTCCCGATCGCGCGCGCGCAGCGCGCGCACGCGGATCGGGACCGAGCGGGTCCGTGCGTCGGGAGCGGTCGCCACGCGCAGCACTCCCTCGGGTGGGTGCCTAGCCGTCGATGACCGCCAGCACCGCGCCCTCTTCGATGCTGTCGCCCTCGCGGACGCGGATCTCGGCGATGCGCCCAGCGCACGGGGCCTCGACCGGGATCTCCATCTTCATCGACTCGAGGATCAAGATCGCCTCGCCCTCCGCGACCGCTTCCCCGACCGCCTTCTCGATCTTCCAGACGTTGCCCGTGATCTGCGCCTCGACCGGGGTCGCCATCGCTGCCCTCGCCCGCAGCGGCGCCTGCGCTCCGAGCATCGGAGGGCAGCGGCGGCCACCGGGAGCCCACGGCTCTAGCACGGAGGATAATGGGAAGGCAACGGGGCGAGCCCTTCCTTATCCTGCGGCCCGCCATGCTCGAGACCCTGACGCGCGGCTTCAGCGCCGCTCGCGAGCGCCTGCAGGGCGTGCGCGAGATCTCCGACGAGAACCTGACGGAAGCGCTGCGCGAGGTGCGCGCCTCGCTGCTCGAGGCCGACGTCGACCTCGGCGTCGTGCGCGGCTTCCTCGATCGCGTGCGGGAGCGCGCGCTCGGCGAGAAGGTGCGCACCAAGGTGCGCGACAAGACCGGGAAGCTGCTCCGCGTCACGCCGGGCCAGCACTTCGTCGCGATCGCGCAGGACGAGCTGGTGAAGCTGATGGGACCGGTCGACACCCGGCTGGCGCGCGACAAGCGCGGTGCCGTCTCGGTGATGCTGCTCGGCCTCCAGGGCGTCGGGAAGACCACCGTCGCGGCCAAGCTCGCCCGCCACCTGCAGCGACAGCAGCGCCGCCCGCTCCTGGTCGCGGCCGACGTGCAGCGCCCCGCCGCCGTGCTCCAGCTCCAGCAGCTCGGCGCTCGCATCGAGGTGCCCGTGCACGCGGGCGCGGCCGGCGAGGCGGCGCCCGCGATCTGCGCGGCGGCGGCCGAGCGCGCCCGGCGCGAGGGCTTCGACGCGATCGTCTACGACACGGCGGGCCGGCTCGCGATCGACGACGAGCTGATGAACGAGCTCGCGGAGCTGCGCGAGCGGGCGGCGCCGGCCAACGCCCTCCTGGTCTGCGACGCGCTGATGGGGCGCGACGCCGTGAACGTCGCGCAGGCGTTCGCGGAGCGGCTGCCGATCGACGGCCTCGTGCTCACCAAGCTCGACGGCGACGCGCGCGGTGGCGCGGCGCTCGCCGTGAAGGCCGTGACCGGCGTCCCGATCAAGTTCCTCGGCACCGGGGAGTCGCTCGACCGGATCGAGACCTTCCGCCCGGAGGGGCTCGCGTCGCGCATCCTCGGCATGGGCGACATCGTCGGTCTGGTCGAGGACTTCGAGCAGGTCGCCGACGCAAAGCAGGCGGAGGAGGACGCGGCGCGCATCCTGCGCGGCCGCTTCGGGATGGACGACCTGCTGACACAGCTCCGGATCATCGGGAAGATGGGGCCGCTGCGGGACGTGATGGCGAAGCTGCCCGGCCTCGGGAAGCTGGCCGAGCACGTCGACGAGCGCGAGCTCGGCAAGGTCGAGGCGATGATCCAGTCGATGACGCCGGCCGAGCGCGGCGAGCCGGACGTGATCGACCGCAGCCGCGCCTCGCGCATCGCGCGCGGGAGCGGCCGCCAGCAGAGCGAGGTGCTGGACCTGGTCAAGCGCTTCGGGCAGATGCGCGAGGTGATGGCCGCGCTCGGCGGCGGAGGCGGCGGTCTGCTGTCGCGCGTGCCCGGGCTCGGCCGGCTCGCCGGAGCCGGAGGCGCCGATCCGGCGCTGCTCGCGGGCCTCGGCGGCGGGCCGGGCGGGCGCGGGATCAGCGCGAGCGCGCTCGCCCGCAAGCGCCAGCTCGCCAAGAAGAAGCGCAAGCAGCAGCGGAAGGACCGCAAGAAGGGTCGCCGCCGCTGACCGGCCATTGCCGGAGCGGCGTCCGCCTCTCTAGAATGCTGCGATCGCGGGCATCGGATCCGATCCCCCCGTTCGATCCCGTCGTTCCGATCCGTCGTGGGTCCCGCCACCGTGGAGTGTGCGCGGGACGCGATCGACTGCGAGGAGCGCGCCGTTCGCGGCTCAGGGCAACCTGTCGCGTGGCCGATCCAGGGGTTCCGATGCGCAGAGGTCTCGCCATCGCGCTGGCTGCGGCCGCCTGGTCGGCCATCGCGCTCGCGCCCGCGTGGGCCGGAGCCCCCACGGCCAAGAGGAGCGCGGCCGACAAGCCTGCGGCGGCGGGCGCCGCTGCATCGCCGCCCGCAGCACCGGCGCCGGCCGCACCGCCCGCTCCGACCCCGGCGCAGATCGCCGCCGCGGCCGAGGCGGCGGAGCGCGCCCGTCTCGACAAGCTCTTCCCGCGCCCGGCAGCGATCGAGCCGCGCGTCGAGTTCTGGACCCGGGTCTACAGCGAGGTCGAGGGCTCGGGCGGGCTGATCCACGACTCCGAGTCGCTCGACCTCGTCTACGAGGTGCTGCGCTGGCCGCGCGACACGCCCGACCGCGAATCCTCGCAGCGGGTCGAGGCCGCCAAGCGGCGCTACCGCGAGATCCTGCTGCGCCTCGCCGCGGGACCGCGCACCGGGCTCGGTCCCGAGGAGCGCCGCGTGCTGGCGCTCTTCCCGCCCGGCGTCTCGTCGCGGACGCTGCGCGAGGCCGCCGACGACATCCGCTTCCAGCGCGGCCAGGCCGACAAGTTCCGCGCGGGCCTCGTTCGGTCCGGGCAGTGGGAGGACCACATCGAGCGCGTGTTCCGCGAGCGCGGGCTGCCGCCCGAGCTCGCGGCGCTGCCGCACGTCGAGTCATCCTTCAACCCGCTCGCCCGCTCGCACGCCGGCGCCGCCGGCCTCTGGCAGTTCATGCCGTCGACGGGGCGGCGCTTCCTGCGCATCGACCGCGCCGCCGACGACCGCATGGACCCTCTCCGATCGAGCGAGGCGGCCGCCAGCTTTCTGCGCGAGAGCTACGACATGACCGGCACCTGGCCGCTCGCGCTCACCGGCTGGAACCACGGTCCAGGTGGGGTCGCCCGTGCGGTGCGCCAGCTCGGCACGCGCGACATCGACGTCATCATCGACCGCTACGAGAGCAACAGCTTCGGCTTCGCCTCGCGCAACTTCTACTGCGAGTTCCTGGCGGCGCTCGACGTCGACCGGCACGCCGAGCGCTACTTCGGCCGGCTGCAGCGCGACCCGGCCCCCGAGACCGAGACGGTGACGACCGACTACTACTACCGCGCGGGCTCCCTGGCGCGCGCCTTCGGCGTCGAGACCGATCTGCTGCGCGACCTGAACCTGGGGCTTCGCGAGTCGGTCTGGAGCGGGCAGCAGCTCGTGCCGAAGGGCTATCCGGTGCGCTTCCCGCGCGTGGCCAGCCGGCCGGCACCCGCCCTGGTGCTGGCGTCGATCCCGGCCAACGAGCGCCTCGCGCAGCCGCGCCAGGAGCAACACTACAAGGTGCAGCGAGGCGACACGCTGGCGAAGGTCGCGAGCCGCTTCGGGGTCGACCCGGCGGCGCTCGCCCGCGCCAACCACCTGAGGGCCGACCGGCGTCTGCACGCCGGGCAGCGCCTCCGCATCCCGGAGAGCGGCGGGGGCGAGCGGGTCGCCGCGCAGAGCGCCTCCTCCCCGCAGTGGGCCGCGCAGGGCTCGCACTCGGCGAAGGCGAAGAAGGCGACGGCGACGGCGCACGCCAGCCGCAGCCACAAGGTCCGCCGCGGCGAGACGCTCTCCTCGATCGCCAAACGCCACGGGATCCCCCTGGCCCAGCTCGCCGCCGCCAACAACCTCTCGCCCAAGCAGCGCATCCGCGTCGGCCAGGTGCTCCGGGTCCCGGCTCCGGGGAGCTAGCCGGCTCGAGTGGGAGCCCTTACCCACGACGACTCCCGTGCGGGGAGCTCTCCTTCCTCTCCAAGGCCGATACCCGACCGTCTGCACCCCCTCCGGGCCGCGCAGGAAACCGGCAGGTATCCTGAAGGCCTCTCATCGGCACCCACTCCGTAGCCGAGGCGCTCTCGGCCCGAGTCGGTCTTGCGTACACTTTGCTGATGCTCGCCTCGGCATTCGCGAGGCGACTGCGGATGGGGGCCCGATGGGATACGTCCTCGGCATCTCGGCCTACTACCACGACTCGGCGGCGGCGCTGGTCCGTGAGGGCGAAATCCTCGCGGCGGCCCAGGAGGAGCGCTTCTCGCGCCGGAAGCACGATCCGCGCTTCCCCGAGCGCGCCATCAACTACTGCCTCGGCGAGGCGTTCATCGATCCGAGCGAGCTGGATGCCGTCGTCTTCTACGACAGCCCGCTCCTGACGCTCGATCGGATGGTCAAGAACGCCTTGACCGCGGCGCCTGGCGGACGCGGCCAATTCGTGTCGGCGTGTCGCACGCTGCTGGGGACGAAGGCCCGCCTGGCGCAGGACCTGGAGATGGCGCTGGGGACGACGCCTCGTCTCCTCGTGACTCACCACCACATGGCTCACGCGGCGAGCTGCTTCTACCCCTCGCCCTTCGAGCACGCGGCGATCCTGACCATCGACGGCGTGGGCGAGTGGGCCACCTGCACCCTGGGCGTCGGGCGGGGATCCCATATCGAGCTGCTCGAGGAGCTCAAGTATCCCCACTCCCTGGGACTGCTCTACAGCGCGTTCACCTACTACTGTGGCTTCAAGGTGAACTCGGGCGAGTACAAGCTGATGGGCCTCGCTCCGTATGGAGAGCCCCGCTACGCGTCGTTGATTCGGGACGAGCTCGTTCACGTCCTCGACGATGGCTCGTTCCGCCTCGACATGAGCGCCTTCGGCTACCTGGACTCGCCGCTCATGATCAACGCGCGCTTCGAGAAGCTCTTCGGGGGCCCCGCGCGCGATCCCGAGACGAGGATCACGCGGCGGGAGATGGACATCGCCGCCTCCGTCCAGCAGGTGACGGAGGAGATCGTGCTGAAGCTGGCCGCCCACGCGACGAAGCTCGCGGGGTCGAGGAACCTCGTGATGGCCGGTGGCGTCGCGCTCAACTGCGTGGCCAACGGGCGCGTGCGACGCGAGTCGGGCGTCGACGGCCTCTTCGTGCAGCCGGCGGCCAGCGACTCGGGCGGTGCGCTCGGCGCGGCCCTGCTGGTCTCGCACCAGCTGTTCGGCGCGCCCCGTGTCCGCTTCGAGCGGGACGGGCTCAAGGGAAGCCTGCTCGGCCCGGCGTTCTCGAGCCACGAGGTGGCTGCGTTCGTCGAGCGCCAGGACGCGCCGAGCGTCCGCATCGCCGATCCCGACGAGCGTGCGCGCATCGTCGCAGGCGCTCTGGCGGACGGTCTGGCGGTGGGGTTCTTCAGCGGACGCATGGAGTTCGGGCCTCGCGCGCTGGGCGCCCGCTCGATCCTCGGCGACCCGCGGCGGCCCGAGATGCAGAGCCGGATGAACCTCAAGATCAAGTACCGCGAGAGCTTCCGCCCCTTCGCTCCGGCCGTCCTGGCCGAGCACGCCGCCGAATACTTCGAGCTCGAGGGCGACAGCCCCTACATGCTCCTGGTGGCCCCGGTCCGGTCGCAGAGACGCCTGCCGATGCAGCGACGCGTCGGTGACGGGGACGACATGCTGGCGATCCTCAACCAGCCTCGCAGCGACGTCCCCGCCGTGACCCACGTGGACTACAGTGCGCGCGTGCAGACCGTGGGGGAGGACGCGAATCCCGAGTTCCGCCGGCTCCTGAGCGCGTTCTACGAGAAGACCGGTTGTCCGGTCCTGATCAACACGTCGTTCAACGTGCGCGGAGAGCCGATCGTCGGCTCTCCCGACGACGCGTATCGCTGCTTCATGCGCACGGAGATGGACCTGCTCGTTCTCGAGGATCACCTGCTGTGGAAGCGGGAGCAGCCGTCGCGACCCAGCGACGACAAGTGGAAGGAAGAATATGAGCTCGATTGAGTCGGAAGAGTCCGTCCAGCTGGGTGGCGAGCTGTTCGATGCGGTGGTGGCGCCGCGTGCCGAAGCCCGGCGAGCGTCCGGCGCGGAGCCGTACTTTCCGCTCCGGCGCGAGCCGGACGCCCTCACGTACTTCGTCTCCCCCGACGTTCGCGTGATGGCACCCGCCGACTTCGAGCTTCCGGGCGGCGGCGAGCCCAAGGGATTGATCGATGCCCTCGTCGCGTTCTGGCATGCCCAGGGCGAGAGGGAGCTCGCCGCGGCGATGGCGGGCCGCCTGCACTCGATCGCCGAAGCGCTCGGTCGAGAAGCAGCCGAGGCCGACGGCAGCGTCGACGTCCTCTGCTACACGCTGTTCTGACGATCTCCGGAAAAGCAACATGGCACTCCACGACGAGATCGATCGCGACATGTGGACGTGGATCCGCGAGTTCGTCACGGTCCCGAACGAGTTCTACCACGACAAGTTCGCACCTTGTCCCTACGCGCTGAAGGCGGTCATGTCGGGGACGGTGGACGTGGCGGTGTGGGGCTCGGGGGACGTCCGCAAGTTCATCCGCGAGCAAGCGGCGGGCATGCGCGACAACCCGAAGCTCACCACGCGGGTCATGGCCTTCCCGCCGCGGACGCAATGGGCCTGGGGGATCAGCGAGTTCGTCGAAGAGCTGAACATGGAGATGATCCCAGACAACGTCTTCCTCAACACGGGCATCGCGAAGACCACGAGGAGCCGATACCCCGGCTCGGGCGGGAAGCCCTACTTCATCGTGGTCGCCAACAGCCTCGACGCCGTGCTGAAGGGCGCCGAAGCGCTGCAAGGGACCGATTACTACGCCAACTGGCCCCGCGAACACTACGAGATCGTCGTCGAGCGACGGGCGCGCCTGGCGAAGCTCTACGGAAGGTAGTCGAGCATGTCCAGGTCGCTCATGAAGTACCACCCGCGCGCCGGCTACACCTACATGCCGGAGGCTCGGTGGCGGGTCGCCGGCCCGCGCGGCGGCTACCTCGTGCGCGCCAACGCGGCGGGCTTCCGATCGGAGCGCGAGTTCGTCCCGCAGCGCCAGCCCGGCACGTTCCGGGTCCTCCTGTTCGGCGACTCGCAGACCGCGGGCGAGGGAGTCGGCAACGCCGGGCGCTACAGCGATCGGCTCGAGAAGGCCGTCCCCGGTCTCGAGGTCTACAACTACGCCGTGGCGGGCCAGGCCCCCGACCAGCAGCTCCTGCTGTTCCAGGAGCAGACGGAGGTCGAGCGCGATCTGGTGGTGGTCGGGATGTACGTCGAGAACATCCGGCGCATCACCACCCGCCTCGTCAAGCAGCAGGACACCAGCGGCGAGGTCGTCTTTCGCGCCAAGCCGTACTTCGAGCTCGAGAACGACGAGCTGGTGTTGCGCAACGTCCCCGTCCCGAAGGAGGCCTGGACGGAGGAGGCCCTGCCCGAGGAGTTCCGGCCTCACGCCTACGCGAGCGGGGTCGGGGAGCGGCTCGTCGACCACCTCAAGGGGGCGCTCCAGCGCGCGCCGCTCACCGCTCCGCTGCGACGAGCGGTCAAGAGCGCCGCGATGCGGCTCAAGCGCTTCGACCCGGTGCCGGAGTACGATTCACCGGAGGATCCGGCCTGGCTCCTGCTTCGCAAGATCCTCGAGACGTTCGTCCACGAGAGCCGGGCGCCGGTGCTCGTGATCCTGATCCCGCACTACTTCTTCCTGTCCGAGCGGAGCGATCCGAGCGCCTACCAGGCGCGATTCCGCGAGCTTCGAGAGGCCACCGGATGCCACGTCTTCGACCCCCTCCCGGAGCTGCTCGAGCTGACCGCCGAAGAGCGCAGCGCGCTGTGGTCGGACGAGGCGGGGCATCTGTCCGCACCCGGGCACGAGATCCTGGCTCGCATGCTCGTCCCGTGGATGCATCGCTTGCTGGGAGGGCGCGACGGGGCGACGCCCGAGCTCGCAGCGGAGCCGGCGGCGAGCGAGCCGTAGCCGCTCGCGCCCCTCTCCAGGCCCGCCGTCGGTCAGGGCGGTTGGGGTGAAGAGTTGCTGGGCACCGCGGTGTAGGCGTACGCCGCTCCGCGTAGGGCAGCCTAAAGCGCCCTTGACACCGATGCGCCGGGCGTGCTCCAATGCGCCCCGCTCCCCTGGGAAGGTGCATTCGTGCAGTCCTGGCCCGCAGCGGCCAAGGAGTTGCCGATGCCTGCTTCCCCCCTCCGCTCTCTGCTGCTGACTCTCGCGCTGACCCTGGGCTTCGCCCTGCCGTCGGGCGCGACGACCTGGCACGATGGGGACATGGTCACGTACAACCAAACTACCTGGGGCGACCTCGACGCAGACGCAAGCACACTGCTGGCCACGTACTATGCCACCGTCTATCAGTCCACCTTCGGCGTGTTCGAGATTGGCATCCCTGGCGTCGCGGGCTTCTCGATCCAATTCACCAACGTCGATGATCTCCAGGCCTACCTGCCTCCAGCTGGCGCGCTCGGATCGCTCGACAGCGACTTCCAGAATCCGACATCGACTTCGGCGGGATTTTTCGGGGGCGACGTAGCGGCGCTCAAACTCAACGTGGACTTCTCGGATGCGGGCTTCCTGAGCGGGAACGTTCCGCTCTTCTTCGGTGACCTGGTGCTGCATGACATGTCGACGCTGCCTCTACTCAACGGAACGACGGTTCGGGGATTCCTTGCGATCGTGAACTCTGCGCTCGGCGGAGGCAGCGCACTCTACCCGATTGAAGACCTCGATCTCGTAGCTGGCGAGCTCAACGGCACATTCTACGGAGGCGCCGCGGCGAGCTTCGCGCAGGATCACCTGAACGCCCCCGTTCCCGAGCCCGGCACGCTGGTGCTCGTCTTCAGCGGCATCGCGGGCATCGCCGTCGCGAGCCGCAGCAGGCGCGGCTGACGCGGACTCCGGGGCTCAGCCTCCCGGCGTCTCCGCGAGATCGATGCGCCCCCAGCGCTGCCAACCCGTGCGCAGGAGCCAGCTCGAGGCCGGCGAGACCACCGGCGGATCGCGGGCCGGCACCGCGGCCCGCGCCCAGTGCGAGAACCAGCGGCCGGACGAGGCCGGGTCGACCGCTACGGGCGCGGCGCCCCCGCGCTCCGCCGCGTGCTTTCGCAGGTTCAGGAGCACGTAGGCCAGCGCATTCCGCACCTCGCGCGGCGTGCGCAGCACGCGCAGGTGGTAGCGGTCGGAGAGGACCCGTCCGCTGTGCCCGAGCGTCCGGTTCACGAGCCGCGCCAGGCGGACGCCGAGCGCCTGCATGCCCCGCCCCAGGGCGCGGGCATCGTCCGCCTCGACCACGAAGTGGGCGTGATTGGAATGCAGGGAGTACTGGACAACGCGGAAGCCCTGTCGCCGGCGCAACGCTGCGAGCGCCCGCTCGAAGGCGAGGACGACCCCGCGACGCCGCAGCGAGGGCAGCCCACGGACGACGCGGACGGTCACGAGCGCGGGATGCCTCGCCGCCACGCCCTCCCGCGAGAGGTGTCGCACGCGCGGGTTCGGTCCGGGGCGTCGTCCGGCACCGACCCGACGACCGCCGTGACCATGCAGCCGAAGCTCGATCTGCACCGCATTACTCATTCGTGCGTATGATACGACGAACGCACGGACGAAGTCAAGAACAACTTCGCCGGATTCAACACATTAGTGAGTCGAACCGATGCGAGCACAGCGCGCCGATCAGCCCCGCCCACTCCATCCCAACCGCCCCTCTCCACTCCAACTGCCCTTCCTGCTCTCGCAGCAGAAGGGCTGTTACAGGCGAGACACCCGGCGCGCGACGCCAGAGAGAGGCGGTTGGGATGGAGAGCAATCGGCCGGGCCGGAGAGCGGGCCTGACCGTCGCCTTCCGGCGACGATCAGGCCTGGAAGATCGTCTCGTCGGGGAGCCGGATCGCGGTGAGCGGTCCGCCGTAGCCGGCACCGGTGTCGATGCCGATGCTGTAGGGCGGGTTCCAGCGCACCTGGAAGTCGGGGCGCGGGGTGTGGCCGTAGACGATCGTGATGCCGAGCTGGTGCGGCAGGTCCGCGGTCGAGCGGTCCCACAGGAGCTCCTCCGTCCGCGCGCGGCGCAGCGCCCAGCCGGGATCGGTCGCCTTCGCGAGCGCCCGTCCGAGGCCGGCGTGCACGAACAGGTAGTCGCCCTCGACGTAGTGCAGGCGCAGCGACTTGAAGAAGATCTCGTGGTCGGGCGGCAGGCGCATGCCGGGGCCGGCGCGCTCGCGGTCGAAGCCCTCGTAGGAGTGCAGCGTCTCGCCGCCGCCGTTCAGCAGGAAGACGTCGCTGGCGAAGTACGGCGCCCCCTTCCAGCCGATGTAGTCGAGGAACATCGACTCGTGGTTGCCCATCAGGAAGACGCACGGGTGTTGGACACCGAGCCGGATCAGGCGGTCCACGACACCGCGCGAGTCGGGACCGCGGTCGACGTAGTCGCCGAGGAAGACGAAGCGGTCGTCGGGGCGCAGCGGCAGCGTCTCGAGCAGGTGCTCGAGCTTCTCGAGCTGGCCGTGGATGTCGCCTACGGCGTAGAGCATGGCGACTCGGGTGCGAGCGCGGCGGGCGGCTGGCGCGCCGCGAGCTGTCCGCACGCGGCGGCGATGTCGGCGCCGCGCGGCCGCCGCACGGTGACCGTGACGCCGGCGCGCGCGAGCTCGCCCGCGAAGCGCTCCACCACCTCGGGCGGCGACGGCCGCTCGGCCGCGTCCTCGTGCGGGTTCATCGGGATCAGGTTCAGCTTCGACGGGAGCCCGCGCAGCAGCCGCGCCAGGCGGCGCGCGTCGTCGGGCGCGTCGTTCACCGCGTCCATCAGCGTGTACTCGAAGAAGACCGGTCGCCGCGGGGTGATCGCCGCGTGCGCGCGCAGCGCGCCGAGCAGCACCGCCAGCGGGAAGCGGCGGTTGAGCGGCACCAGGCGGTCCCGCAGCGCGTCGGTCGCCGCGTGCAGCGAGACCGCGAGATTGACCGGCAGCGCGTCGAGCAGCGGGCCGATCTTCGGCACCACGCCCGCCGTCGACACCGTGACGCGGCGCGGGCCGAGCGCGAAGGCCTTCGGATGCAGCAGCAGGCGCGCCGATTCGACCACGGCGGGCAGGTTCAAGAGCGGCTCGCCCATCCCCATGTACACCACGTTGGTGATCCGCTCCCCCGGCCCGAGCGCCTCGCGCATGCGGCAGACCTGATCCACGATCTCGGCAGCGCGGAGGTTGCGCTTGAAGCCGAGGGCTCCCGTGGCGCAGAAGGAGCAGGCGAGCGGGCAGCCCACCTGGGTCGAGATGCAGAGCGTCGTGCGCTCGCCCTCCGGGATCAGCACCGACTCGACGACGGCGCCGTCCGCGGCGCGCAGCCGCCCCTTGCGGGTGCCGTCGGCCGAGCGCTCGAGGCCGTCCCACTCGAGGGCGCGCAGCCGCCAGCGCGACGCCAGCCAGGCGCGGAGCTCTCCCGGCAGATCGCTCATCGCCTCCGGATCCTCGACGCCGCGGGCGTAGAGCCACGCCGCCACCTGCTCCGCCCGGTACGGCGGCACACCCTCGGCAGCGAAGCGCGCGCGCAGCGCCTCGATCGAGTGGTCCTTGAGTTGGGGGCGGGGATCGGACATGGATCTGACGAGCACCCTACGGGAGGGGTCCGCGCCGGTCAACGCGCCGGCCGGCGATACGCCCAGAAGTGCAGCGGCCGGCCTTCGGCGCGCCACTCGAGCTCGTAGGCGGTCGGCATGCGGCCGGGGACCTCTCGCAGCCACGGCGCGGGCGCATACGCGTTCTCGAGTCGCGGCTCGGCCGCGAGCACCGCATCGATGTGCTCGGCGTAGGCGCGGTCGTCGGTCGCTACGTGGAGCGTCCCGGCCGGCGCGAGCCGCTCGGCGAGCGCGGCGACGAGCGCCGGTTGGACCAGGCGACGGCGCTCGTGCCGGCGCTTCGGCCACGGGTCGGAGAAATTGATCCAGACGGCCTCGAGCGAGGCCGGCTCGATCAGCTCGGCCACCACCTGCTCGCCGGGGGCGTGCAGGAGCCGCACGTTGCAGAGCTCGCTGCGCGCGAGGCGTCGCGCCAGCCGCAGCACCCGCTTCCACGAGATCTCGACACCGAGGTGCGCCACCTCCGGCGCCGCACGCGCCAGCTCCGTCAGGAACTCGCCGCGCCCGAATCCGATCTCCAGCACGAGCCGCAGCGGCGCGGCCAGCGCGGGCGCGAAGAGCGCCGCGACGCCGCGGGCACGCGCGTCGTCGAGCGCGACGCGCCAGTCGGGACCGGGCATGTCGAGCTTGAGCCGCCGCGACACGCGACTGGTCTAGCGCAGGCGGCAAGGAGGCCGACCCGGAGTCGGCCTCCGCGCAGTGAGGCGGAGTCTGCGGAGCCGAACGAAGGTCATCAGCTAGCCCCTGCCGACGAGCAGCCCGCGCAGCCGATCCAGGGGTCGTGCGCGCGGCAGCACGTCGAGCACCGCCCGCTCGCCCTCGGCGAGACCGGCGCGCGAGCGCGCCTCGCGGATGGCCTCGAGCGGGCCGCCCAGCGCGTCGATCAGTCCGAGCGCCACCGCGCGCCGCCCGCTGAAGACGCGCCCCTGCGCGACGCGCTCGACCTCCTCCCGCGAGAGCTTGCGCCCCTCCTCGACCCGGCGCAGGAAGACGTCGTACATCGCCTCCATCTCGCGGCGCACGGCGGCGCGCTCGTCGGGCGTGAAGCCGCGCGATCCCGTGAGCAGCCCGGCGCGCCGGCCGCGCTCGACTGCGTCGCGCCCGATGCCGAGCCGGTCGTAGAGCCCGCCCAGGTCGAGCTTGCCGCCGATCACGCCGATCGATCCCGTGAGCGCGCTCGCCTCGGCGACGACGTGGTCGGCGGCGACGGCGGCCAGATAGCCGCCCGAGGCGGCCACCTCCCCCATCGACGCGACCACCGGCTTCTCGCCGCGCGCGATCGCGAGCGCGCGCCACAGGAGATCCGAGGCGAGCGCGTCGCCGCCCGGGCTCGTGATGCGGAGCACGATCGCGCGCACGGACGGCGCGAAGGCGAGCCGACGCAGCCGCGCGGCGAGCGAATCGACCGAGATCCCGCCGAGCGCGGCGCGGAGCTGGATGGCGCCGCCCGCCACGACGTAGGCGACGTGCGGGAGGTCGCGGTGCAGCGGCCTCCAGCCGGGATCCGCCGCGTGCAGCGCGGCATAGGCGGCGGCACCCACGAGCCGGACGCGCGGCTCGCCCGGCCGCGGCGACGCCTCCTTCGTGTCGGGCGCCAGCGCGGCGAGCTCCCCGTCGATCTCGTCGGGGAACAGGCAGCCGTCGGCGAGACCCGCCTCGACCGCGGCCGCCGCGCCGTAGGGGCCGGCATCGATGCGCGCGCGGACCGTGTCGGGCTCGAGCCCGCGCCCCGCCGCGATCGCCGCCACCAGCTCGCCGAAGGCGTCGTCGAGGTAGCCCTCGATCTGCTCGCGCGACTCGGGCGACATGCTGTCGCGCGTGAGCGTCTCGCCCGCCGTCTTGTGCGTCCCGATGCGCACGACGTCCGCGCGCACTTCGATGCGCGCCAGTAGCCGCGACAGGTACAGGCCCTCGCTGCGCAGCCCGACCAGCCCGAGCGAGCCGGCCTCGGGCAGCCAGAATCGCGAGGCACCGCTCGCGATCACGTACTCGGCCTGCTGCAGCCGCTCGCCGTAGGCGGCGACCGGCTTGCCGGCGGCGCGCACGGCGTCGAGCGCCCGCCGGAGCGAGGCCGCCGCGGAGAGCCCACCGGGCGCGCCCGCCAGGCGCACGAACACCCCCGCGACCCGCACGTCGCGGGCGGCGGCGTCGAGGGCGCGCAGCGCGTCGAGCAGGCTCGGGGTGCGCGCGCGCGCGACCAGGCGTGCGCCCCCGCGCGTCTCCTCGAGCGGCGGCGCGAGCCGCAGCCGCAGCCAGAAGGGCGCGCGGCGGGCCAGCGCGAAGTACGCCGCCGCGCGGCGGGCGGCCCACGCGGCGTCCGCGCCCGCGCGGCGCAGCGGACCCGCCATCAGCCGCGCAGCGTCCGGCGCCGCGCCAGGTAGTCCACCATCACGTAGGAGCCGAGCCGACCCGGCGACGTGTAGAGCGCCCGGCCCTTGTTGATGCGCGTCATCTGCTCCACGAAGCCGACCAGCTCGGGCGAGGCGTCCAGCATGAAGGTGTTGATCGTGACGCCGCGCCGCGTGATCCGGCGCACCTGCTTCAGCGTCTCGGCGGCGGCGTGCGGCGAGACCCCGCCGAAGCCCATCGGCCACTCGACGCGCAGCTCGCGGCCACGGAAGTACGCCGTGGGCTGTCCGTCGGTGATGACCAGCACCTGCGCGCTCGGGCTCGGATGCCGGGCGATCAGCCGCTCGGCCAGCATGAGCGCCTCCTGCAGATTGGTGAAGGGCTCGCCCATGTCCCAGACCGCCTCGGGCAGCTCCTGGATCTGCAGCTCGCGGGCGCGCGTCGAGAAGCCGACCACGAAGAAGTGGTCGCGCGGATAGCGCGTGCGGATCAGGTGATCGAGCGCGAGGGCGACGCGCTTGGCGGCCGGGAAGCGGCCGGCCCACGACATCGACCAGCTCATGTCGAGCGCCAGCACGGTGGTGGCCTGCGTGCGGTAGTCCATCTCGCGGACCTCGAGGTCCTCGAGGTTCCAGAGAATCGGTTGCTGAGCTGTCGCGCGTCTGTTGACTTCGCTCGCTGCGCTCGCTGCGCGCGCCCGCTCCGCGGGCGCTGGCCGATACTCCAGGCGATCGGGTTGCTGCGGAGGCGACGCAGGGCCTGCGACTCCGCGCTTCACGGCGTTCAAGAGGGATCGAACGACGTCGACGTCGAAGGCGTCGCCGAACTGCCACGGGCGGGTCTCGTCGGGACGCGGGAGGCCCACGCCCACCCGGACGGTGTCGTGGGCGCCCGGGCGACCCTTGCGCAGCGCGCCGTAGACCGTGGCGAGCGCCTGCGCGCCGATGCGGCGGATCGCGCGCGGCGTGAGCTCGGGCCCGCCGCTGCCGTCGCGGAGCATGCCCGCGCGGCGCAGCTCGGGCTCGAGGCGGCGCAGGATCACCAGCGATCGGAGCGCGTTCTCCGAGAGCAGCTCAGCGAGCTGCTCGGGGTCGATCGGCTCGAGGTTCCCGCTGGCCAGATCGCGCGCCAGGCGCTCGAGCGCCTCCATCCGCTCGCGCACCTGCTGCGCCGTGTCGTAGTCGGCCGGCTCGCGGCCGCGGAAGCGGCTCCCGCGCTCGGCGAGGAAGCGCTCGAGCGCGCGCAGCCGGTCGAGCTCGCCCAGCAGCTCGGCGAAGCCCGCGCCCGCCTCGGCGTCCTCGAAGCTCCAGTCGCGGAAGCGCTCGATCGCGTCGGAGAGCCGCCCCTCCGGCTGGTGGCGGCGGTCCTTGAACTCGTTCATGCGGCTCGACTCGTAGCCGTGTCGGGCGCGCTGGGCGGCCTCCTCGCGGTCGAGGATCCGCTCGAGGCGCCGGCGCAGATCCGCGGTCGCCTCGTCCATGCGGTAGCGCTGCTCGAGCGAGCGGATCTCGCTGCGCAGCTCCTTCTCGAGCTCGTCGAGGCCCATGACGCGCATGTCGAGGCCGGCGAGCTCGAAGCCCGAGCGGCGCATCCACTCGAGCGCGGACGCGAGGTCGAGGCCCTCCATCATCCAGTCGGAGAGTGCGTCGAGGGCCCCCTCGGCGTCGAGCGAGAACGCCTCCTGGGTGCCGTCCCAGCGGCTGTAGCGCCAGCTCCTCATCGGCGACACTCGTGCGTAGCGTCAGGCGCGGGCATAGCGCGCGCGTCCCTCGACGGCCGACTTGTTGAGCCGGTTGGCGAGGTGGAGGCCCTCGAGCACGAACTCGATCGCCGACGCCAGGCGCGGCGGCGAGTCGCCGCCCGCCAGCGCTGCCGCGGCGGCGCGCAGGCCCGGAATCTGGTCGAGCCCGACCAGGTACTCGGCCGACGACATCTGCGATGACACCTCGACCTGCCAGCCCTGCTCGAAGGCCTCGAGCACCGCCGCCATCCCCTCGAGCGGCACCGCCGCTTCGAACACGAGCTTGGTGGCGCTGCGCACGAGCCCGCCGACGACGTCGGCCTCGGAGCGCTCGCGGCCCGCGTACTCGAGCTCGAGCTTGCCGGCCGTCGACACCGAGAGGGCGTCGAGATCGGAGATGCGCGGCACGGCCTCGGCCTCGCCGAGCCGCAGCGCGCGGCGCAGGGCGTTGGCGACCAACGTCTCGTAGTTGGCGATCGACATGCGCACCGAGACGCCCGAGGTCTGATTGACGTCGGCGCTCTGGCGCGCCTGCAGCGTGAGCTCCGCGATCAGCTCGGCCAGGAAGCGCGGCACGTGGACGGCGACGCCCTCGACCGGCGGGAGCTTCACCTCCTGCAGCACCACCGCCAGCTCCAGCTCGCGGGTCGGCGGATAGTGCGTTCGGACCTGTGCGGCGTAGCGGTCCTTGAGCGGCGTGATGATGCGGCCGCGGCTCGTGTAGTCCTCGGGATTCGCGCTCGCGACCACCAGCACGTCGAGCGGCAGGCGCACGCGGTAGCCCTTCACCTGGACGTCGCGCTCCTGCATCACGTTGAAGAGGCCGACCTGCACCTTCTCCGCGAGGTCCGGGAGCTCGTTGATGCAGAAGATCCCGCGGTTCGTGCGCGGCAGCAGCCCGAAGTGGATGGTGAGCTCGTCCCCGAGCGAGCGGCCGGCCGCGACCTTCACCGGATCGACGTCGCCGATCAGATCGGCGATCGAGACGTCCGGCGTGGCGAGCTTCTCGACGTAGCGGTCGTCGCGGTGCAGCCACGCGATCGGCGTCTCGGGTCCGCGCTCGGCCACGAGCGAGCGCGCGTACGCCGAGATCGGGGCGTAGGGGTCGTCGTGGATCTCGCTGCCCTCGACCACCGGGATCCACTCGTCGAGGAGCCCGGCGAGCTGGCGGATCATGCGCGTCTTGGCCTGGCCGCGCTCGCCGAGGAAGATCAGGTCGTGGCCGCACAGGAGCGCGTTCTCGACCGCCGGCACCACGCTGTCCTCGTAGCCGAGGATGCCGTCGAAGAGCGGCGCGCCGGCGCGCAGCCGGGTCAGCAGGTTCGCCCGCAGCTCCTCGCGCACGGGGCGGGTGCGCAGGCCCGCGCGCTGCAGCTCGGCCACGGTGTGGATCGGAGGCGGAGGCTTCGGCATCAGGGTCAGCGCGCGGTGGGCGGGCGATCGCCGCCCGTGAGCAGTCGGATGCGCTCCTGGATGATCTCGAGCCGGCCGTCGTCGTCGACCTCGAGCCCGGGAGGCAAATCCTCCTTCGCGATCGCGGCGCGCGTGGCCTGGAGGCGCTCGGCGGTGGCCGGGTGACTCGAGAGGAACTCGGGCATCTGCGACCCCCCCTGCGCCATCAGGGTCTCGAAGAAGCTGGGCAGGCCGTTCGGATCGTAGCCCGCCTGCGGCAGCACACCGACGGCGAAGTCGTCGGCCTCGCGCTCGGCCTGGCGCCCGAACGAGTTGACCACGGCCATCGCGCCGAGCCCGCCCAGCATGTTGGCACCCGCCGCCGCGCCCCCGCCGCCGACGATGCCGGCGGCGGCCACCAGCGCCTCCTGCCCGATGCTCGCCGCGCGCTGCTTGCCGTAGTTCTGGGCGATGTGGCGGCGCACCACATGACCGACCTCGTGCGCGATGACGCCCGCCAGCTCGCTCACGTTGCGCGCCTTCAGGATCGTCCCGGTGTGGACGTAGATGCTGCCCGCGGGCCCCGCGAAGGCGTTGATCTCCGGCTGGTCGACCACGTAGAAGTGGAACTCGAAGGGCTGCGGGCCGGCGACGCGCAGCACGTCGTTGCCGATCTTCGACACGTAGCCCACCACGATCGGGTCGTTCACGAAGCGGTAGTGCTGGCGCGCCTCGCGCTCGAACTGGACCCCGAGCTGCTTCTCCTCGGGAACGGTCAGGGTCGAGCACGCGAGTGCGACGAGCGGCGCGAGGAGCGTCAGGCGGCTGCTAGAGCAGCGCCTTCGCATCGAAGCCTCCCACCTTTCGCAGCGTCTCGGCGACATGCTTCAGGATCGAGAGCACGGAGGCGTCGATCGACTCGTTGTCCACGATCGGGATGTCGTAGCGGTCGGCGAGCTCGAGGAAGTGGTCCTGGATCTTCTGGATCGCCTCGAAGTTCTCGAGGTAGTGGTGCGGCGCGCGCGGGCTCTCGCGGCCGCGCGAGGTGAAGCGCGCTCGGAACGCCTGCTCGTCGAGCGTGGCCACCACGAGGAAGATCACGTGGGCGGTGTCGTGATAGACCGAGAGATCGAGCAGGCCCGGGACGATCGAGACGCCGTCGAGGATCAGGCTCGCGTTCTCGGCGATGGCGCGGTCGATCATCGCCCGGACGCCGACCGAGACGATCTCGGCCTGGTCGAGGAAGGCATCGATCACCGGGTCCTCGCCGTGCGCCGCGCGCCCCAGCATGCGGTGCGCGTCGTACGAGGACGCGTGGATCGCGGGCACCAGCTCGGGCGAGAGCATGATGCGCATGATCTGGCGGATCGCGTCGGTCGAGAGCACGTGGTGGATGCCGAGGCGGCGCGCCACCTCGAGTGCGAGGGAGGTCTTCCCCGAGCCGGTCGCGCCGCCGAGCAGGAGGATCACGGGGCGGTCGGGCTGCTGGTAGCGTCGCCAGACCAGGTAGCGCTCGGCGGTGCGCGCGCCGAAGCGGCGCTCGAGCGTCTGGTAGGCGAGGCGACGCAGCTCGCGGCGGTCGATCTCGCGGAGCCCGCGCAGCACGAGCGTCCCCTCGATCTCGCGCGCGACGTCGAAGGCGTCGTTCGGCTCGATCGCCGCGGCGAGCAGCGACTGCGAGAGAAAGCCCTTGGAGAACGGGGCTGACCCCGTGGGGCCGACCACCCGGATGCTCGGGCCGACCGGCGCCGCCTTGGCGTCCTCGAGAAGGTGCCGCTCGCTCAGGATCTGGCTCAGCGTCTCGCCGAGCTCGGCGAGCGGAACCAGGCGGCGCGGGCGGAGCCGCTCGCGCACCTCGTTGGCGGTGGCGAAGGCGTCCTCGAAGGCGAGCCCGCGCGCCATCAGCGAGTGCACCAGGATGCCGCGCATGAACGGCCGGCGGATGGTGCCGTGCTCGATGTAGAGGCGGTCCCGTCCGCTCCCCGGCGTCGAGTCGCTGCGCCTCGTCTGCGAGCTCATGGTTTCAAGCTACCTCAGCGCCCCCGGACCGCGAGGAGGCCCGCGAAATCGAACATCCATCTGACTTTTTCGATTGACTTCCATTCGCGCTCGCTCCTATCGTGCTGGCTGCGGACGTGTATTGGGGGGTGTTTCTGTCCGCCAGTTGCGCACGTGTGCGCCATCCCGTCCTGGGGCTGCCGGCACGGAGCGGCTTCCGAAACGAAGGCCGACTCCGGATCGCGTCGGTCGCTCGAATTCCCGGCACCTCACGACGCCGGCTCCCCAGCATCGCCTCGCTGCGTCGGACCGTTCCGGCGCGGCGCCCCCACTTCGAGCGGGTCCGTGCGAAACGCGAGGTCGCGGCGCACGGCGGAGGGCATGCGCGCATCGACTGATCGAACGGAGGTCCAGAGCCACGGTCCCGAGGCTCCGGAAGGGGGGCGACATGAGCACGCGGGTCATCGCGATCGTCAACCAGAAGGGGGGTTGCGGGAAGACGACCACGGCCGTGAACCTGGCGGGCAGCCTCGCCAACGATGGCGCCCGCGTTCTGGTGGTCGACCTCGATCCGCAGGCACACGCCACCCTGGGCCTGGGCATCGATCCCGAGCAGCTCGACGAGAACCTGTACGAGGTGCTCGCGGAGGACGACGGCGCCGAGCGGCTCGCGGAGGTGATCGTGCCCGTGGCCGAGGGGCTCCACGTCGCGCCGTCGGGCATCGTGCTCTCGGCGCTGGAGCAGAAGCTGGCGCAGGAGCGGGCCGAGGCGCGCACCGAGCGGCTGTCGCGAGCGCTCGACTCGCTCGACGGAGACTACGACTTCGTGCTGATCGACTGCCCGCCGAACGTCGGGCTGCTCACCTTCAACGCGCTGCGCGCCGCCGGGGAGGCGATCATCCCGCTCGAGACCAGCCACTTCGCCCTCCACGGCGTGAGCAAGGTGATGGAGACGATCGCGCTGCTGGGCGAGCGGGTCGGCCGAACGCCCTCGGTGCGCGTCCTGGCGACGCTCTACGACGGGCGCACGCGCTTCGCGCGCGAGACGCTGGCCGAGATCCGCAGCCGCTTCGGTGACCTGTGCTTCGACACCGTGATCCGCGGCTGCGTCCGGCTGCGCGA
Source organism: Myxococcota bacterium (assembly GCA_035506135.1). Classification (GTDB taxonomy): domain Bacteria; phylum Myxococcota_A; class UBA9160; order UBA9160; family PR03; genus DATJPY01. The sequence goes on from DATJPY010000007.1 coordinate 21,802, forward strand.
GGCGGCGCGCCGCGGGCTTCCGATCGGGAGCACCGCCAGCCGCTCGAACGGCGCCGTCGACTACGCCGCGCTCGCGGCCGAGATCGCGGCGGGAGATGCGGGGCGCGCGGAGCTCGGGGTTTCGTCCGCCGCCGGGCTGCGCGAGGTCGTGGTCGAGTACCGGGACCCCCGCGCCGAGGACGTCCGGATCGCGGGCGACTTCAACGGTTGGGTGCCCGACCGCGGGGTCGAGTCGACGACCGCGAGCGAGGGCAGCACCCGGGTGTGGCGGAAGGTGCTCCACCTGGCACCGGGCACCTACGAGTACCGCTACGTGGTCGATGGCGAGTGGCGTGCGGATCCGCGAAACCCGGAGCAGGTGGCGACGCAGGTGGGACCGCCGAACTCGCTCCTCGTGGTGCGATGAGGTCGAGGCGGGTGCCGCGAGAGCTGGGAGACGTGCTGCACTACTTCATCCCCGAGCTCGGCGCGGGCGGCGGCATCGACGAATCCGCGCCCGCGCTCTCGGTCCCGTTGCTCGGTCGCGACGTGGTGCGCGCGGCGCTGCTGTGGAACCTCGCGGTCGAGGCGGCGCGGCAGGGAGCGCGGGCCGCGCTGGTGACGCCGGCCGCCGGCCCGAACGCGCCCTGGCCGGGCGACCGACGCCAGCCTCTCGGCGTCGACGTGATCGAGGTGTTCGGCGACGAACCGTCGGCGCTCGCGCGAGCGGCCGAGGCCGCCTCGCTGCAGCCCGCGTCCCTGGACGCACCGCCGCTGGTGCTCGCGGCCGTCCCGGCGCCGTGGCTCGCCAAGGGTGCCGACGCGGGCGCGCTGCTTCGCTGGGTCGTCGCGCTGGTCCGGCCCGACGAGAGCGAGGCCGACGAGACCTGGGGCGTGCTCGAGGCGGTCGCGGCGCAGGACCCTCGCGCGCGGCTCGGCGCCGTGATCTTCGGCGTGCGATCGCTCGCCGAGGCGCGGGCGAGCTTCGAGAAGCTCGCGGCGCGGGTCGAGCGCGAGCTCGCGCGGCCGCTCGCGAGCTACGGCGTACTGATCGACGACGTCGAGCTCTCGCGCTCGATCGTGACGCGCCGCCCGATCGCGCTCGTCCATCCCACCTCGCCGGCGGCCCGGGCGCTCGCCGACGTCGCCTCCCTCTGCCTCGCCGACGCCAGCGAGCGCGGCGGCCCCGAGCCGGCCGTCGGCGCCGAGCGCGGCACCGGCCGTCCGGTCGCGGAGCGCGGCGCGACCCTTGTCTGAGCCGACGCCCGAGCGATCGGCGCTGCGGCGGGAGCTGCGGTCGCGCCTCGGCCAGCTCGGCGTGTCGCTTCAGCTCCTCGCGGAGGGCGTCCTCGGAGAGGAGGACGAGCCGATCGACTGGGTGGCCGCCCTCCCCGACGGACGGGCGGTCGTGGGCCTCCTCGCGCCCGAGGCGGGCGATGGAGCGCTGCTCGCACGAGGTCTCGGCCAGCGCGCCTGGGTGCAGGCGCGCCTGCCCGACTGGCAGCAGATCGCACCGGGCCTGGTGCTGCGCCCGGAGGCGCGCCCGCTCCTGCTCCTCGTCGCGTCGGACTTCCCGCGCGCGGTCCGGATCGCCGTCCGCGAGGCGGATCCGGACGGCATCCGCATGGTCCGCTACGCCTGGCGCGCGGGCCGCCGCGGGACCGAGCTGGCGCTCGAGGCGGTCGAGGCGCCGCCCCGGCCGATCCCCGGTGAGCCGCCGGCCGCGCCGCCCCGCCTCGCATCGACCTTCCGCAGCGGCCTCTCGGAGCAGGACTTCGAGCCGCGGCCGGGCGAGAGCAGCCGCACCTGACCCTGATCGACCCCGCTTCTCCACGCATTCTTGGCCCGCCCGTCGCCCCGAGGGGCCCGGAAGTGACGACTCTCGTCCATGGTGACGTTTTTTGACACCTGATGGGCGTGAACCGCCACTACCTGGGCGGGGGGCTGGAAGCTGCGGAGGGGTGCGCTCGCGCACCGGAAGGCGGACCCGGGAAGGGGGAAGGCATGGTTGCAACGACGCTGGCAAGCCCCGAGCTGGGAGTTGCCTGCCCGGAAGCGGACGAGGTCCTGGTCGAGCGAGTTCGGCTCGGCAACCAGGGCGCGTTCAGCGAGCTGTACGAGCGCTACTTCGCGCGCGTCTATCACTTCGTGGCGCGCCGCTTACGCAATCGCGCGGACACCGAGGAGACCGTCCAGGAGGTCTTCGTCAACGTGTTCGCGTCGATCGATTCGTTCCGCGGTGAGGCGCCGTTCGGCGCGTGGGTGTTCGGGCTGACGCGCCGGACCGTCGCCGGCCGCTTCAAGAAGCGCGTCCCGAACATGTTGCCGCTGGCCGACGACGACCTCGAGAGCGGCAATCACGCGGTGGCCCAGGAGCCCGGTCCGCTCGAGGTGTACGAGTACACCGAGCGCCTCGCGCGGCTCGAGGACGCCGTCGCGACCGACCTGTCGGAGGAGCAACGGCAGCTCTTCGCGCTGCATCACCTCGAGAACCGGTCGATCCAGGAGATCGCGGTGCTGATGCGCAAGAGCGAGGACGCCGTCAAGTCGCACCTGTACCGCGCGCGCAAGCTCCTGCTGGCGCGGTAGACTGGCGCCCGTGACGGGCGCGGATGCTCAGGCGGTCGACGGCTCGCTCTCCTCGAGGCTCGGCTCCGACCCGGGCGAGCCGCTCGCGCTCTGGGTGCGCGAGCTGGATGCGGCGCCCGCGCCCGACGTGCGCGCGCTGCGGTTCGAGTACTCGAGCCGCGGCGATCGGGTGCCCGGAGTCCTGCTGCTGCCAAGCCGGGCGCGCTCGCCCCTCCCGCTGGTGCTGCTCCAGCACGGCGCCGGGGGGTCGAAGGAGTCCGACTATCTCGATGCCGCCCGCCTGCCCTGGGTGCGCGGAGGCGCCGCGGTGGCGTCGATCGACTTCCCGCTGCACGGAGAGCGCGCCAACGCGAAGCTCAGCGCCCGGCTCCTCGGCTCGACCTCGACGCGCGGCCCCGGAGAGCTCGACCCGCAGGTGCGCGCGCTGGCGCGCGACTTCCTACGCCAGGCGCTCTGCGATCTCGGGCGCGCGCTCGACGCCCTCGCCACCCGACCCGAGATCGACGCGGATCGCGTCGCGTATGCCGGCTTCAGCCTCGGCGGCATCGTGGGCGCCTTCTACGCGCCGGCCGACGCGAGGCTCTCCGCGGCGGCGCTCGCGCTCGCGGGTGGCGGCCTCGGCCCGGGGGAGCTCGATGCGACCCGCACCATCAGCGGCTTCGCGGGTCGCCCGCTGCTCTTCGTCAATGCCACCCGCGACGAGCGGATTCCGCGCGCCTCGGCGGAGGCGCTCCACGCGGCGGCGCCCGAGCCGAAGCAGATCGCGTGGTTCGAGAGCGGCCACACCGACTTGCCCGGCCGCGCGCTCAAGGCGATGTGGATCTTCCTCGCGGCAGCGCTCCGGATCGACGCCGCACGCTGACGAGGAGGCTCACCCGCCCCCGAGCTCGCCGATGCGGCGGAGCAGCGCGTCGCGCCGCTCGGCCATCTCGCCGGCGCTCGCCGCCTCCACGTTCAGCCGCACCACCGGCTCGGTGTTCGACGGGCGCAGGTTGAACCACCACTCCGGGTAGCGCACGAGCAGCCCGTCGAGCTTCGAGATCTCCGCCCGGCCCGCGTGCTCCCGCTCGACCGCCGCGAGCAGGCCGGCGATGTCGGCGACGCGCCGGTTGATCTCGCCGCTCGCGGTGTAGCGCCGGAGCGGGCGCACCAGCTCGGAGAGCGGCTTGCCCTCCTCGGCGAGCACGTCGAGGAGCGCCGCGAAGGCGGCGACGCCGTCGTCGTGGACGAGGGTCGGGCTGAAGCGGAAGTAGAAGTGCCCGGAGAGCTCGCCGGCGAAGAGCGCGCCGCTCTCGCGCATGCGAGCCTTGATGAACGCGTGGCCGACACGGCACATCTCCGGCACTCCTCCCGCCTCGCGGATCGCCTCGGCGGTGGCGCGGCTCGAGCGCAGGTCGTACAGCACCGTGCCGCCGCCGTGTCGCCGGAGCTGCGCGCGCGCCAGGAGGGCGGTCACCAGGTCCGCACCGATCGGTTCCCCGGTCTCGTCGACGAACATGGCCCGGTCGGCGTCCCCGTCGAACGCCACCCCGAGATCGGCACGAGTGCGCTTCACGGCGGCGACCACGTCGTCCAGATTCTCGCGCTTGAGCGGGTCGGCCTCGTGGTTCGGGAAGGTCCCGTCCGGCTCGAAGTAGAGGCGCTCGACCTCGAGCGGCAGCTCGGCGAGCAGCGGCTCGAGGCCGACGGCCGCCATGCCGTTGCCGCAGTCGATCGCGACGCGCAGGCGCGGGCAGCGTCCGCCGACCGAGCGCACGTGGCGCACGTACGCCGGCGCGAGCGCCACGCGGCGGAGCGCGTTCCCGGCGCGTCGCGGCCAGCCCGGCGCCTCCCGCGCGAGTCGCTCGACGTCGGCGAGCCCGCTGTCGCCGCCCACCGGGATCGCGTGCTCGCGGCAGATCTTGAAGCCGTTGTACCGCGCCGGATTGTGGGACGCGGTGATCATGACGCCGCCGGCCACGCCGAGCTGCTCGACCGCGAAGTAGAGCATCGGCGTCGAGACGAGCCCGAGGGCGGCGACGCCGGCCCCCTCGTCGTGGATCCCGCGGATGAGCGCCTCCTCGAGCTCCGGCGAGCTCGGGCGCGCGTCGCGCCCGACCGCGAGCTCCCCGGCGCCGAGCCAGCGCGCGACGGCCCGCCCGACCGCGTACGCGTGCTCGGCGCGCAGCTCGTCGGGGACCACGCCGCGAACGTCGTAGGCCTTGAAGATCGACATGGCCGCCCAGTCTAGGGGAGGGGCACGGGGACGACTCCCCGGGGAGTGAGGGCGATCGCGTTCCGCCGGCGACGCGGCGGCCCGGCGCGCTTGACCGCCCGCGAGCCGAGCGCCACCCTCATCGTCGTGTTCGGTCTCGGAGCGAGCGAGCTCCTCGTCATCCTCGTGATCGTCCTGGTCCTGTTCGGAGGCCGCCGGCTGCCCGAGATCGGCTCCGGCGTCGGCAAGGCCATCAAGAACTTCAAGAGCGCCCTCGCGGGCAAGGACGAGATCGACGTCACGCCCACCAAGAAGGACGAGGCCTCGGGTCGCGGACCCTCCGCCTAGGGCGCAGGGGCAGCCGGCATCGCAGCGCTCGGCGCCGCCGCGGCGGGCGCGGTAAGCGCGGCCGGCGAGCTGGCTCGCGGCGCTGGGATTGGCTTCGCTGCCAGGTCGAAGCGCGCCGCCGCCGGAACGCTCTCGAAGACGGCGTCGAAGGCGAGCGTCGCGCCCGCCGGAAGCTCGCGCGCTGCCCATTCGACGGACGCCCGCTCCTGGTCGCCGCGGAGCCGCTTCGGATCGTCCTCGCGCAGCCGCTCCTCGCCGAGCGGCGCGGCCGCCACCGCCTCCGGCGCGTCGACCGCTGCGCCGGAGGCATCGAGCAGCGTCACCACCAGGCGCGAGCCGAACGACCGCGCGCCGGGCCCCGGGTTGCGGAGCTCGCCCGACACGACCAGGATCGGTCCGACCTGCGCATTCTCGATCCGGCGCGCGCGCGCTGAGGCAACCTCGAGGCCCGCGAGCGGGGCGAGCGGCTGCACCGCCTCCGCGCGCGCCGACGCGTGCACGCTCCCCCAGAGGAGGGCGATCCCCAGCGCGGCGACACCGGCCAGCGACAGCCAGGAAGTAACCGACTTCGGTGTCGACTCGAGCAGGACCGGTGTGGAGACCTGCACGGGCGCCGGCTTGGGGACCGGGGCCTCGCGCGCCACGACCTCTGCGGGCGGATCCGGCTGCGCGGCGCGCCGTGCGGGAGCCGGAGTCGCGAGAGGGGGCGCGGGGGCCGGCGTCGGGGACGGAGGCGTCTGCGCCAGCAGGTCCCAGCTCTCGGGCTCGCCCAGCCCGGCGAACGAGCTCTCGTTGGGATCCTCGCCGAGCGGTACGCCTTCCGCTCCGCCGTCGGGAAGGTCGAGCGAGGACGCGTCGCCCGCCAAGCCGGGGACGCGGTCCTCGAAGGTCCAGTCGCTGTCGTCCTCGACCTCCGGCGCGGAGAGCGCCGCACCGCGCTCGGTAAGGCTCCGGTCCGTTCGCGCTCTGCGCTCCCCCTCGCTACGCGCGCGGCTCTGCGTGCGCTCGGGACTGTCGAGATCCCAGGCCGGCTCGGGCGCGCGCGACCGGCCCTGCGTGACCTCCTCGGCGAGCTCCTGGACCACGGCCGCCTGATTGGCCTGCGGAGGCGTCACGAAGAAGGCGTTCTTGCACCGCGAGCAGCGGACCCGCGCTCCGCGCGCCGGCAGGCGCGTGTCGTCGAGCTTGAAGCGCGTCTCGCACTTCGCGCAGCGGACGATCAAGGCGCCTCCTTCGCGGCTTCGCGAGCCGCCCGCGAGCTTGCGTGTTAGCCTCGCCAACTCCGCGCGCCCTCGACCGTTTCGGATGCGCCGACGAGGCGCTTGAGCCCCTCGGTCGCTCTCTGCCAAGCCGGGAGGCCGGTGCCCCTCTCCCCTCTCCTCGACCGCCGACTCGTCATCGTGACCGGCAAGGGCGGCACCGGGAAGACCACGGTCGCGGCTGCGCTCGGCCTGGCCGCGGCCGCGGCCGGCAAGCGGGTCCTCCTCGCCGAGGTCGGACCGGACGAGCACGTCGCCCCGCTCCTCGATCCGGATGCGCCGCGTGCGGGCTACGAGGGGCGCGAGCTGCGCAAGGGCTTCTCCGCGATGCGGATCGATCCCTACGACGCGCTCGGCGAGTATCTCGGCCTGCAGATCGGGCTCGCCGGCGTGGTGCGGCGGGTGCTCGCGAACCGCGCGTTCCGCCAGCTGATGGACGCCTCGCCCGGATGGCGGGAGCTCATCACGCTCGGGAAGATCTGGCACCTCGAGTCGCTCCGCGATCCGAGCGGCGCGCCGCGCTTCGACCTGATCGTGGTCGACGCGCCCGCGACCGGCCACGGCCTCACCTTCCTCGACGTCCCGCGCGTGGTCGGGTCGGCAGTGCGCGCCGGGCCCCTGCGCCGGCACGCCAGCTGGGTGGAGGCGCTGATCCGCGACCCGGCCCGCACGCTGCTCCTGCCCGTCGCGCTCGCCGAGGAGCTGCCTGCGCGCGAGACCGCCGAGCTGGTGACCCGGCTGCGCGATCAGGTCGGCGTGGCACTCGACCGCGTCGTGGTGAACGCGGTCACGCCCCCGCCCTATCCGCCCGGCTCGGAGGATCTCGCCGCGCGGCTCGCGCGGCTGCCGCGCGACCTCGAGATTCCCGGCGCGCCGCCGCCCTCCGTCCTGGCGGCGTGCCTCGAGCACCTGGGCGCGAGGGCTGCATTGAATGGTCGCTGGATCCGCGCGATCGCGGAGTCGACCGGCCTCCCGGCTCGGGTGCTCCCGCGCCTGCCGCTCGGCGTGCGCGGAGCCGCGGACCTCGAGCGCCTGGCCGCTCCGCTGCTCGAGGACGGATCGTGAGCGCGGACCTCGCGCTCGAGGCGCTCGTCCGCTCGCGCCGCATCCTGGTCTGCGTCGGCACTGGGGGGGTCGGCAAGACCACGCTCGCCGCGAGCCTGGCGCTCCAGGGCGCGCGCCTCGGACGCCGCACGGCCGTCCTCACCATCGACCCGGCGCGGCGGCTGGCGGACGCGCTCGGGGTCCGCGAGCTCGGCAACCAGCCGACCGCGCTGCCGCGCGAGCGGCTGGCCGCGCTCGGCGTTCCGGAGGCAGGAAGCCTCGCGGCGCTGATGCTCGACATGAAGCGCACCTTCGACGACCTGGTCACGCGCTTCGCGGACTCCGAGGCGTCGCGCCAGCGGATCCTCGGCAACCGCATCTACCAGCACGTCTCGGACGCGCTCGCGGGGAGCGCCGAGTACTCGGCGATGGAGAAGGTGTTCGAGCTGTCGGAGCGCGACGACCTCGATCTGATCGTCGTCGACACGCCGCCGTCGCAGCACGCGCTCGACTTCCTCGACGCGCCGCGCCGGCTGCTCGAGTTCCTGGACAGCCGCCTGGTCCACGTCCTGCTGCATCCGGCCTTCGCCGCAGGGCGCTTCGGCGTGCGCCTCTTCCAGCGGGGTGCCGAGCGGGTCCTCCGCGTGATCGAGCGGATCTCGGGTGTCGCCTTCCTCGAGGACATCTCGGAGTTCCTGCTCGCCTTCGAGGGGATGTCGGAGGGATTCCGCGAGCGAGCGCGCCGCGTCGAGGCACGCCTCACCGGGCCGGACGCCGCCTTCGTGCTCGCCGCGGGGCCCTCGCGCGAGTCGACCCGCCACGCGCTCGCGCTGCTCGAGCGGCTCGACTCGGCGGGCGTGCCGCTGGCGGGCGTGGTGGTGAATCGTGTGCACCTGTGGCCGGGCCCGGGGCCGACACCGGAATGCGTCCCCGAACCCGCGCGCCGGGACGAGGCGCGCGCCGCGCTCGCGGCCGCCCTCGGCGGGTCGGATGCCTCCGAGCCGGAGGCGCTCGCGGCGCTCGCGGCCGCCGATGGCTACGCTGGCTGGGTGCGCGCCGACCACGAGGCGTCGGCCGAGCTGGCCGTACGAATCGGGCGGCGCGGAGGGTTCGTCCGCCGCGTCGCCGAGCTGCCCGGCGACGTGCACGACCTCGAAGGCCTGGCGAGCGTGGCCGATCGCCTCTTCGAAACCGGGCGGGAGGACACATGACGACGAGCGGCGGGCGGAAGGCGGCATCCGGGCGCGAGCGCGTCGCGCCGGCCACGGCGGAGGAGGCGATCCGCCGCGCGCGCGAGCACGGGCGGCAGGCGATCGCCGAGGCAGCGGCCGCGCTGCGCTGCCTGCTCGATGCGGCCTCCCTCGCGACGACGGGCGTACCCTCGGAGGCGCAGGCAGGCCTGCGGCGCGCGGCGGATTGGCTCGCGCGCGCCGAGTCGCTCGCGCGCGAGTCCGGGGGCGCGCGCTGGATGGAGGACGTCGCCGCCGCACTCGACGCCGAGATCGCGCGCTGGGAGGCGAGCAGCCGCGACGACCCGGAGGCGCGCGCGGTGCTGCGAGCGTTCCTCGGCGTTCGCGAGATCCTGTGGGAGGTCGGACTGCGCCCGCGCGCGGAGCGCAGCCGTCGCAGCGCGCGACCGCCCGCCGCCGCCGAGCCTTCGCCGCGCGCGCCGTCGGAGCCGAGCGAGCGGCTGCATCCCGTCGGCGCCCGGCGGCTCGAGCGCGTGACCGTCCAGCGCGGCTGACGGAGCCCAGGGCTGACCGGCCGACAGCCGTGTGTTAGGTTGCGCGGCCCTTCGACCCGAGGACCCGTCGCGCCGTGGACGTTTCGTCGCAAGCGCCGCCCGACGCCGTGCTGATCAAGCGCTACGCCAACCGCAAGCTCTACAACACCAGCACGAGTCGCTACATCACGCTCAAGGGGATCGCCGAGCTGATCGAGGCGGGCGAGCAGGTGCGCGTTCTCGACAACGAGACGGGCGAGGACATCACCTCGGTCACGCTCTCGCAGATCCTGGTCGACACCGAGCGCTCGACCCGGCGCGTGCCGGGGACCGTGCTGACGGACCTGATCCAGCGCAGCGGCGACGCGCTCTACAGCGCGCTGAAGCGCGGCGTCGGCGACGCGTCGGAGGGACTCGAGGAGCTCCAGCGCAACGTCCGCAAGCTGATCGTCGGGCGCGACGGGAGCGGCTCGCGCCGGCCCGAGTGGATCGCCTTCGCGACGCCGGACCTCGACCGCCTGATCCAGCGCGCCGTCGAGCGCGTGCTGCGCGCCCTCGATCTCCCGCGGCGCTCGGATCTCGACGAGCTCGCGCAGCGCATCGATCGGGTGAGCGAGCTGCTCGACGCGAAGCGGCGGCCGGGCCCGACGGCAGGCTCCCGCCCGCAGCCTCCCCTCGTGCCGCGCGATCCCCATCCGAGCGTCGACGCCGACGCCGCCGAGGATGACGACGACGCGGACCACGACGCCGCGCTCGATCGGCGCTAGCGAGGCGGGCCTAACCCCAGATCGACGCGCGCCGGCGCAGGCCCGCGTCCACCATCTCCTGCACCGCGGAGCGCAGCTGCTCGGTCAGCCGCCACACCAGGATCTCGTCGTCGGCGGCGTCGAGATCGAGATCGCCGGTCGCGATCGGAGCGCCGAAGCCGATCCACCACTTCGAGGGCAGCGGCAGCAGGCCGAGCGGACCCAGCGCCGGGAAGGTCGGCGTCACCGGCACGAACGGGAGACCCACGGCGCGCGCGGCCGTCTCCACCTTGAACAGCACCGGGTGCACCTCCTCGGCGCCGACGACCGCCACCGGCACCAGCGGTGCGCGTGCGGCGATCGCGGTGCGCACCACCCCGCCGCGCCCGAAGCGCTGGACCCGGTAGCGCTGGCGGAACACCTTGGTGGCTCCCTTGGCGCCTTCCGGGAACGCGACCACCGAGCGCCCGGTGCGCAGCAGGCGCTCCGCGTTCTCGCGACAGGCGCGCACCCCGCCGATGCGTGTCAGCACGGATTGCGCGAAGGGGAGTGCGAGCAGCCAGTCGGCAATCAGGAAGCGCGCGCGCGGGGCCACGGGGTCGTGGCGCGCCAGCGCGTGGCAGATCATCAGCCCGTCCCAGGGCAGCAGACCGGAGTGATTGGCGACGAGCAGGCTCGGCGCGCCGCGCGGCACCGCCTCGATGCCGTTGACCTCCACGCGCCACCATCGCGTGTAGAGCGTCTCGAGCCAGGGCCGCACCCGCTCGAGCGCGCCCGCGTCCATCCCGAAGTCGTCCACCTCGGCGGGGAGGCCGCGCATGCCGGCGCTCGCGAAACGGCGGCGCAGCGACTCGTAGAGCGCCATCCAGTCGAAGCTGCCGTCGGGGCCGGAGGGAAGCCGCGCGCGCAGCTCGGCGCGCAGTCCGTCGAGGGCGCCTCGCAGCAGCGCGAGCTCGCCGCCGGAGGGCTCGTCCGCGGGCTCGTGGTCTCCTTCGGCATCGGGAGGAACGGGGGGCTCGGCCATGGCTCCTCAGCGGTAGCGGCGCATGCGCCGCGCGGACACGAACGAGATCCACGCCTCGCGCGTGGTGTACACCGGCTCGCCGAAGGCGTTCCAACCGCGCTCTCCGTCCGCGACCCAGAGGTAGCGCAGGTAGTCGTAGAAGCCCGCCGGAGGATCCCCCGACTGCGCGCGCGAGGCCAGTTCGCGCATGCGGTACAGGAGGCTCGGCGGCATCGGGAGGCTGCGCTTGCCGGCGAGCCGGAGCAGCGTCGAGAGCGGCAGCGCGCCCGGCGCCACCACGTTGTACACACCAGGGTGTCGATCGAGCACCGCCTGCTCGAAGGCGTCGAGGCAGTCGTCCTCGTGCACGAACGCGAGCAGGGGGTCGTAGCCGAGCAGCGTTCCCACCAGCGCACCCTCGAAGTGGCGCACCACGTGGTCCCAGTAGCTGGGTCCCATGATCCACGCGGGCCGCAGCACGGTGACCTCGGCGTCGGGCCGGCGGCGGCTCCACTCCTCCACGAGCGCCTCGACCTCGACACGGTTGCGCACGCAGTGCGCGTCGGGGTGCCCGCGCAGCGGGTGCGTCTCCGAGAGGAAGTTGGGATTGTCCGGCCTCGGCCCGTAGAGCATCGCGCTCGAGGCCACCACGAGCCGCGGCACCTTGGCCGCCGAGCAGGCGTGCAGGAGGTGCAGCGTGCCGATCGTCTCGAGCTCGTGGTCCCCCTCGACATCGGGCGACGGATCGCGCCGGAAGGCCGCGTGGAGGACGGCGTCGACGCGCTCGCGCTCGAAGATCTCCGCCAGCCGGACGTTGGCGGCCGGATCGGTCAGGTCGACCCGCTCGAAGGGGATGCGCCGCTCGAGCCGGTAGGGGCGCCGGAGGTCGATGCCGAGCACGCGCAGGCCGCGCGCGCGCGCCGTGAGGCGTTCGGCCAGGCGCTGCCCGAGGAAGGTGCGCAGGCCGGTGATCGCCACCGTGGCGGGCGTGCTCACGCCGACTCCTCCGCTGCGCGTCGCAGCTCGGCGGCGCCGCGATCCCTCAGATACCATGCGCGCCGATGGGCGTCACGCGCACCGTCGCGGTGGTGGACGACGCTCGCTACCGCGAGCACCGCCCTCCGAGCGGTCATCCCGAGCGTCCCGACCGGCTCCTCGCGGTGGCGGAGGCGATCGCGCCCCGCCGCGATCGCCTCGCCTCGCTGCCGGCTCGCGCTGCGAGCGACGAGGAGCTCGCCGCCGTGCATCCGCTCGCCCACGTGCGCGCGGTCGAGGCGGCGGCGCGCGCCGCCCCGGCGCGCCTCGATCCGGACACGTACGTCTCGGACGCCAGCTACGAGGTCGCGCGCCTGGCGGCGGGCGCCGCGGTCGAGTGCGCCCGCAGCGTCGCCAGCGGCCGCTCGCACGCGGCGCTCGCCGCGGTGCGGCCGCCCGGCCATCACGCAGAGGCCGCGCGCGCGATGGGGTTCTGCCTCGTCAACAACGTCGCCGTCGCCGCCGAGGCACTGCGCCGCGACGGAGTCGGACGGGTGCTGATCCTCGACTGGGACGTGCACCACGGCAACGGCACGCAGCATCTGTTCGAGGACGATCCCGACATCCTCTACTTCTCGGCGCACCAGTTCCCGTTCTATCCGGGCACCGGCGACTTCGTCGAGGCGGGCCGCGGCCGCGGTCTGGGCGCCACCGTGAACGTCCCCCTGCCGCCGGGCTGCGGAGATCTCGAGTACTGTGGCGTGCTGCATCGCCTGCTGGCGCCCGTCGCGCAGGGCTTCCGTCCGGAGCTGATCCTCGTGTCGTGCGGCTTCGACGCGCACCGCGACGATCCGTTGGCCTCGATGCGGGTCACCGGCGCGGGCTTCGCGGAGATGACCCGCATCGTGCGCGCCCTCGCCGACGATCTCTGCGGCGGCCGCGCGGCCTTCGTGCTCGAAGGCGGCTATGCGGCGAGCGGGCTGCGCGAGGGGACGGCGGCCGTGCTCGACGTCCTGCTCGAGCCCTCACTGCGCGCGCTCGCGCCCGCGCCCGAGCTGGTTCCGGGGAGCGCGCTGGCCCACGTCGTGGGCCAGGTCTGTGCCATACACCGAAATCGGTATGCGGGGCTGGGCGCGCCGTGACCTGCACCACCCGCTCCAATATCTCGTAGCTCACTCCAGACCGACCCCAACATCTTGTGCGTGTCGCCGTCTCGTCTGGAAAAATGCGAGAAATCGGTGGGTTGCATAACTTTTTTCTTGCTTCTGGGATTCAGTGGAGCTAGAAGGATCGCGGTGGGAGGAAGTGGGAGAGAGTGGTGAATCGGACGGGTCGGGACGCTGGTTCCACCCATCGATCCACCGGGGCGAGGAGCCCGATCCCACGGCGAGCGGACTGGCACGCCACGTTGGTCGAGGCCCCCGATGTTCCGCGGTCGATTCCTCCACACGATCGATTCGAAGGGCCGGGTAAGCATTCCTGCGGGGTTCCGGATGGAGATCCAGCGACACAGCGATCGCCCGCCGATCCTCTCGATCTTACCCGACTGCCTGGCGCTCTATCCCGCCGAGCAGTGGGACCTGGTCGAGAAGCGCATCACCGAGCTCGATCCGCTCCGCATCGACGGCCACTCGATCCAGCGCTTCCTGATCTCGAGCTGCGTCGAGTCCCCGCCGGACGCGCAGGGCCGCATGCTGATCCCGCCGTTCCTCCGCGAGCACGCGAGGCTCGAGAAGGAGGTGATGATCCTCGGCGCCGGCAAGCGGATCGAGCTCTGGGAGCCGGCGCGCGCCGAGCAGGAGCTCCATCGGACGCAGGCACAGTTCCGCGAGATCTCCACGGAGGTCTCGAAGCTTGGGTGAGAGGTAGCAGGTTCGAAGGTGGGGGGATCGGAGGCCGGACGGCCTCCGATTGAGAGGGGGTGTTCCCGGAGCCCCGCATGCAGGGGGCGGTGAGCAAAGGGGGGTGCGAGCCGTTCCCTCCGCCGGGGCTCCGGGACACCCCTTTTTCTTGTGGCGGTGGAGGCCGCCACGGGACAGCTGGAGAATCCGAGCGTGGCCGGCTTCGGCTATCACCGGCCGGCTCTTCTCGAAGAGAGCCTCGAATGGCTCGCCCTCCGACCCGGCTGCCGGGTGGTGGACGGCACGGTAGGCGGCGGCGGCCACGCCGAAGCGATTCTCCAGCGGATCGCTCCCACAGGAACCCTGATCGGTCTCGACGTCGACGAGGAGGCCCTGGCAGAGGCTGCGGGGCGACTGCGTCCCTTCGGCGATCGGGTCCGCCTGGAACGCGCGTCGTTCCGCGAGCTGGGGCGCGTGCTCCCGGAAGTCGGGGTGGCCGGGGTCGATGCGGTGTTGCTCGACCTGGGCGTCTCGTCTCGGCAGCTCGACGAGCCCGAGCGGGGCTTTCGATTCTCCGGGGAGACGGCGGACGTGACGTCCCTCGACATGCGGATGGATCGCCGGCAGCCGACCACGGCCGCGGCGCTGCTGGCCGAGGCATCGACGGAGCAGCTCGCCACCTGGTTCCGCGAGTACGGCGAGCTGCCCGGCGCCCGCCGTCTCGCGCGCGCCGTCGACGAGGCCCGCCGTCGCGCCCCGCTCCGCACCGTGCGCGACCTGCTCGACGTGATCGAGGGGGCTCGCGTCGGCGGCGGGCGGCGTCATCATCCTGCGACGCTCGTGTTCCAGGCCCTCCGCATCGCCGTCAACGACGAGCTGGCCGCGCTTTCCCAGGGCCTCGCGGCTGCGGTGGAAGGCCTCGTCCCTGGCGGACGGTTGGTCGTGATCTCCTATCACTCGCTCGAGGACCGCATCGTGAAGCAGCACCTGCGCGGCGAGGCGCGAGGTTGTGTCTGCCCGCCCCGGCAGCCGGTGTGCACGTGCGGCCGGCGCGCGCGCCTGCGCGTCCTGACGGCGCGGCCCGTGACGGCGACCGCGCGCGAGGTGGACGAGAACCCGAGAGCGCGCTCGGCGCGGCTTCGCGCCGCCGAGCGCCTGGAGGCAGCGTGATGCAGCGCTCGGAACGGCGGCAGGCAGGACGAGCCCCGATGCGCGCGGGTGAGCCCCCGCGCCGACCGCGCCGTGGATGGCTGGCGGGACGGCGCCGCAGCCGGGGCGTTCCGCTCACCGCGGGGCGCGACCTCTCGCAGCCCGACCCGCGTCCGGGCGAGCGCCGGCCCCGCTCGCGGCAGATCGCGGTGGTGCTGGCGGGGGCGGTGTGCGCGGCGCTGCTGCTCGTCGTGCTCCGCGTCGACTCGATCCGACAGCGCTACCGGCTCGCGGACGCGGTGCGCGCCGAGCAGGCGCTGCTCGAGCAGCAGGCCCGTCTCCGGGTGGACGTGCGGCGCCTGCGCCACCCGCTCCGCCTCGCCGAGCTCGGCCGCGAGCTCGGCCTCGGCCGCGCCGAGCACCTGATCGCGCTGGGCGACGCGGCGGGCGCCCCTTGATCCGCGCCCCCGACCTGCGACCGCTTCGCGTGCGGCTGCGGGTCGCGACCGCCGTGCTGCTGGCGGCGCTGGCGGGGCTCACGCTGCGCGCCGCACAGCTCGCCCTCACCGGTGAGCGCGGTGAGCGGCGCGGCGAGAGCCAGCTCTTGACCTCGCTCGTCCTCGCGCCGGAGCGCGGCCGCATCTTCGACCGCGACGGCGCCGAGGTCGCGCTCACGCTCGATGTCCCTTCCGTGTATGTCGTGCCGAAGGCGGTGCAGGATGCGCCCGGGACCGCGAGCCGCCTGGCCGCCGCGCTCGGGCTCGATCCGGCCGCGGTGCAGGCCCGGCTCGCGCAGGGTCGCTCCTTCGCGTTCGTGCAGCGCTGGGTGGACGACGCTCGGGCGGAGCGGGTGCGGAGCCTCGAGCTCCCCGGCGTCGGCATCGTCGACGAGCCCAAGCGCGCCTACCCGCACGGCGCCCTCGCGGCGAGCCTGGTCGGATTCGCCAACGTGGACGGCGAGGGCGTGCGCGGTCTCGAGCAGCAGGAGGACGCGTGGCTGCGCGGACAGGCGACCCGCGTGTCGGTCGAGCGCGACGCGCGCGGCCGGCTGCTGGTCGGGCCCGGGCTCGATCCCAACGCGACGGCGGGCGGCGACGTGGCGCTCACGCTCGACGTGACGCTGCAGGCGGACGCGGAGCAGGCGCTCGCCGAGGGGATCGATGCGGCCGGGGCGCGCGGCGGCTTCGTGGTCTCGCTCGACCCGCGAACTGGCGAGGTGCTGGCCCTCGCCGAGCGGCCCGCGTTCGACCCGAACAACTTCCGATCGGTGCGCTACGCCGATACGCGCTCGCGTGTCTTCACCGACGCCGCGGAGCCCGGCTCGACCTTCAAGACCTTCGTGATCGCGGCCGCGCTCGAGGCGCACGCGGTGCGCCCCAACCAGGTCTTCGACCTGCGCGGCGGGCTCCGCGTACCGGGCAAGCTCATCAAGGACCCGCACCCGCACCCGGAGCTCGACGTGGCGGGCATCCTGCGCGTGTCGAGCAACGTCGGCGCCGCCATGATCGAGCAGCGGGTCGGCGCGCGGCTGCACTACGAGACGCTGCGCCGATTCGGCTTCGGCGCGCCGACGGGCTCCGGCTTCCCGGACGAGTCGAGCGGCCTCTTGCGGCCGTGGAAGGCGTGGCGCCCGGTCGACGCGGCGACCGCCGCCTTCGGGCAGGGCGTGTCGGTGACGCCGATCCAGCTTCTCGCCGGGGTGGCCGCGATCGGCAACGACGGCGTCTGGGTTCCGCCGCACCTCGTGCGCGCGCGGCGGCGCCCGGGCGGTGAGTGGGCGCCCGAAGCGAACGGCGCGAGCCGGCGCGCGATCTCCGCCGCGACGGCGGCCGAGCTGCGCCGCATGCTCGAGGGGGTCGTGGTCGGGGAAGGCGGCACCGGCCATCGCGCGCAGCTCCAGGGCGTGCGCGTCGCCGGCAAGACCGGCACCGCCCAGAAGCTCGACGCGAGCGGGCACTACTCGAGCCAGCGCTACCTCGCGTGGTTCGTCGGGCTCGCGCCCGCCGACGCGCCCCGCGTGGCCATCGTGGTCGGGATCGACGAGCCGAGCGCCAAGATCCACACCGGCGGCGCGGTCGCGGCGCCGGTGTTCGCGCGCGTCGCAGCCAGCCATCTGACCCGTCTCGGCATCCCGACCGAGCCCATCGTCACGCCGCCCGCGGAAGCGGCGACGCGGGTCGCCGCCGCGAGCGATCCCGCCCGCTCGCTCGCGCTCCAGGGCGATCGCGTGCTGGTGCCCGATCTGCGCGGCCTCACCGTCTCGGAGGTGGTGCAGCGCGCGCAGGGCACGGCGCTCGAGCTGGACCTGCAGGGACAGGGCCGCGCCGTGGCGCAGGATCCGGAGCCGGGCAGCGTCCTCACGGCCGGGCGCGAGCGGCTGCGCGTGCGCTTCCGGCCCGACCGATCCAGCGGGCTGACGCCCGACCGATCCAGCGGGCTGACGCGGGACCGATCCAGCGGGCTGACGCGGGAGAAGGCTCCGCCGCCCCACGCAGGAGGCGAGGGCTGATGCGCCTCGCCGAGCTCCTCGCCGCGCTGCCGCCGGAGCAGTCGCCGGTCTCGGTGACGGGCTCCGTCGAGGTGCCGATCCGAGGCCTCGCCATCGACTCGCGCGCCGTGGCGCCCGGCGACCTCTTCGTCGCGCTGCGCGGTGCGCAAGCCGACGGCCACGCCCACCTCGGTGAGGCGCTGGCGCTCGGCGCCGCCGCCGTGGTGGTCGAGTCGCTGCCGCCCGAGCTCGCGCTCGGCGATCACCCGGCGGTGGTCGTGCGCGACTCGCGGCGCGCGCTCGCGCCGCTCGCCGCGCGCTTCTTCGGCCATCCTTCGGAGGAGCTGACGCTGATCGGCGTCACCGGGACGAACGGCAAGACCAGCACCACGTACCTGCTCGAGTCGATGCTCGCAAGCGCCGGCCGGCGCCCCGGCGTAATCGGGACCGTCGAGGTGCGCTTCGCGGACGAGCGGCTCCGGTCGATCAACACCACGCCGGAGAGCCTGGAGCTGCAGCGCGTGCTGCGCGCGATGCGCAACCGGGGCGTCGATGCCGTCGCGATGGAGGTCTCCTCGCACGGGCTCTCGATCGGCCGCACCGACGGCTGCCGCTTCGCGGTGGCGGCGGTCACCAACCTGACCCAGGACCACCTCGACTTCCACCAGACCATGGAGGCCTACCGAGACGCCAAGCTGCGCCTGTTCCGCGAGCTCCGGCCGGACGCGGCCGCCGTGGTCAACCTCGACGACCCGAGCGCCGAGCACTTCGTCGCCGCGGCGCGCCGGGCGGGTGCGCGAACCCTGGGCGTCGCGCGCAAGAGCGGCCCCGGCGTCGATGCCAGCATCGACGAGGCCGTCGTCGCGCTCTCCGGCACCCGGCTTCGGCTGCGGCTGCCGGGCGGACCGCTCGAGGTCGATCTCCCGCTGCTCGGCGACTTCAACGTCGAGAACCTGCTGGTGGCGGTGGGCTGCGCCGTCGCGCTCGGGATCGACCCGGCGGCGATCGCGCGCGGCGCGGCGCGCACGCCGCAGGTGCCGGGGCGGGTCGAGCGCGTCGACTCCGGACGCCCCGACGCGCCCACCGTCCTCGTCGACTACGCCCACACCCCCGATGCCGTCGACAAGCTGCTGCGCACGGTGCGGCCGCTGGCGCGCGGGCGGCTCATCACCGTATTCGGCTGCGGCGGCGACCGCGACCGCACCAAGCGCGCACCGATGGCCGAGGCCGTCGCGCGCTGGAGCGACCGCGCCATCGCGACGAGCGACAACCCGCGCACGGAGGATCCGCAGCGCATCCTCGGAGACGTCGTGGTCGGGCTGGACCGGCTGCGGCGCGTCGAGCCGGACGGCCTCGACGCCGACGCAGGATCCTATGCGATCGTGGTGGACCGCCGCGAGGCGATCGCGCTCGCCGTCGGGATCGCGCGGCCCGAGGACACCGTCGTGATCGCCGGCAAGGGCCACGAGGACTACCAGATCGTCGGCCGCGAGCGCTTCCCGTTCGACGATCGGCACGAGGCGCGCCGCGCGCTCGAGCGGCGGGGGCAGGCTCGATGAGGCCGAGGATGCCGCGCCGATGACCGTGAGGGGTGCGCCGATGGCGCCGCGCATCGCCGTCGCCGACGTGGTCCGCTGGACGGGCGGAACCCTCGTGGCCGGCGACGCGGGCGGCGCCTGCCGCGGCGTCGGCATCGACTCGCGCCGCGTCGGGCCGGGCGAGCTCTTCGTCGCGATCCGCGGCCCGCGTCACGACGCCCACGCCTTCCTCGCCGATGCGATCGCCGCCGGCGCCGCCGCGCTGCTGGTCGAGCGTGACGCCGCCCTCCCCGCCGCGCTCGGAGGCGCCGCCGCGATCGCGGTCGACGACACGACGCGGGCGCTCGGCGCGCTCGCCGCGGGCCATCGCCGGGGATTCCGGGGCCCGCTGGTGGCGGTGACGGGGAGCAACGGCAAGACCACCACCAAGGAGATGTGCGCCGCGATCCTGTCCGCCGGCGCGCCGTGTCTCAAGACCGAGGGCAACCTCAACAACCAGTTCGGGCTTCCGCTCACGCTGCTGCGGCTCGGCCCCGAGCATCGCGCGGCGGTGGTCGAGATCGGCATGAACCATCCCGGGGAGATCGCGCCGCTGGCCGCGATCGCCGCGCCCACCGTGGCGGTCGTCACCAACGTCGGCACCGCGCACATCGAGAACCTGGGCAGCCGGGAGGGGATCGCGCGCGAGAAGGGCGCGCTCTTCGAGGCGCTCGGCCCGGACGGTGTGGCCGTCGCCAACGCCGACGACCCCCTCGTGCTGGCCCAGCTCGGCCGCACCCGAGCCCGGGCGCTGCGCTTCGGGAGCGCGCCGGGCGCCGATCTGCGCGCCGAGGGCGTGACACCGCTCGGCGCCGGTGGCGTCGCCTTCGAGCTGGCGACCCCGGCCGGCCGCGCCGCAGTCCGGGTGGCCGGCGTCGGACGCATCCCGGTCGTGAACGCGCTGGCGGCGGCGGCGGCGGCGCTGGCCGCCGGCGCGCCGCTCGACCAGATCGCTGCCGGCCTCGCGAGCTATCGCCCGCCGGCCGGCCGTCTCGAGCCACTCGCCCTGCCGCGCGACGTGATCGTGCTGAACGACAGCTACAACGCGAATCCGCAGTCGATGGAGGTGGCGCTGCGCAGCCTGGCCGAGCTGAAGGGCGGGCGCCGCGCGCTGGCCGTCATCGGCGACATGGGAGAGCTCGGCGCGACCGCGCCCGACGCGCATCGCGCGGCGGGCCGCCTCGCCGCCGAGCTCGGGCTCGACTTCGTCTTCGCGCTCGGCGAGCACGCCGGCGAGGTCGTCGCGGGCGCGCTCGAGGGCGGCATGGACCGCGCGCGCGCCATCTCGAGCCTCGACGCCGACGAGATCACCGCACGCATCCGCGCCGTGCTGCGCGGCAGCGACCGCGTGCTGGTCAAAGGGTCGCGCGCGATGCGCATGGAGCGCATCGTCCAGGCGCTGGCGGCGGCCGAGGGAGCGCCGCTGGGCGCCGACGAGGCGCACTAGATGCTCTACCACCTGCTCTTCCCGCTGTCGTCGCGGTTCGGTGGGCTGAACGTCGTGCGCTACGTCACCTTCCGCACCGCCGCGGCGGCGCTGACGGCGCTCTTCCTCTCGTTCCTGGTCGGGCCGTCGCTGATCCGCGCGCTCGCGAACCTGCGCGCGGGCCAGCCGATCCGCGAGATCGGGCCCGCACACCAGGGCAAAGCCGGAACCCCGACCATGGGCGGCCTGCTGATCCTGCTCTCGCTGCTCGTGTCGGTGCTGCTGTGGTCGAACCTCACCAACCGGCTGGTCTGGATCGTGGTCGGCGTGACCGTCGGCTACGGGGTGCTCGGGTTCCTCGACGACTACCGGAAGGTGACACAGCGGCGGAACGAGGCCGGCCTCTCGGCGCGCACCAAGATCGCGGCGCAGATCGCGATCGCGTGCGCCGTCGCGCTCGCGATCTACTTCGACCCGAGCTTCGACAAGGAGCTGGCGGTCCCATTCTTCAAGGACTTCACGCCGCACCTCGGGATGCTCTACGTGCCGCTCGCGGTGATCATCATCGTGGGCACCAGCAACGGCGTGAACCTGACCGACGGCCTCGACGGCCTGGCCATCGGGCCGGTCATGATCACGGCCGGCACCTTCCTGCTGCTCTCGTACTCGGCGGGCCACGCCAAGATCGCCGAGTACCTCGCCATCAAGTTCGTGCCGGGGAGCGACCAGCTCCCGATCTTCTGCGGCGCGCTGGTCGGCGGCGGGCTCGGCTTCCTCTGGTTCAACACCTATCCGGCCCAGCTCTTCATGGGCGACGTCGGCTCGCTCGCGCTCGGCGGCGCCCTCGGCACCATCGCGGTGCTGATCCGCCAGGAGATCCTGCTCGCGGTGGTGGGCGGCATCTTCGTCGTCGAGACGCTCTCGGTGATGATCCAGGTGACGTGGTTCCGGCTGACCGGAAAGCGCGTCTTCCTGATGGCTCCGATCCACCACCACTTCGAGAAGATGGGCTGGCCCGAGCAGAAGATCGTGGTGCGCTTCTGGATCATCTCCGCGATTCTCGGACTGGTTGCGCTTTCGTCGCTGAAGTTGCGCTGAGGATTCGGGCTATGGACGTGGAACTCGACGGACGGCGCGTGTTGGTGCTCGGGCTCGGGCGCTCGGGGCGCAGCGCGGCCGCCTTCGCCGCCGCCCGCGGTGCGCGCGTGGTCGCGGCCGACGAGCGCCCGCTCGAGCAGCTCACGGGGCTCGAGGCGCTGCGCGGGGTCGAGCTGGCGATCGGCCGCGCATTCCCGGACCCGCGCGAGTTCGACCTGGTCGTGCCGAGCCCGGGCGTGCCGCCCGCGCGCTGGGCGGATGCGCGCCGCGCGCTCGGCGACGTCGAGCTCGCCTTCCGCGCGCTCTCGGTCCCGCTGGTCGCGATCACCGGCACCAACGGCAAGACCACGACGACGGAGCTCACCCGCCGGCTGCTGTGCGCGGCCGGCCTGCGGGCCGAGGCCGCCGGCAACATCGGGCGGCCGGCGCTCGAGCTGGTCGGCCGGCCTCTCGACGTCGCGGTGCTCGAGGTCTCGTCGTTCCAGCTCGAGGCCGTCGACGCGTTCCGCCCGCGGGTCGCCGTGATCCTGAACGTGACCCCCGACCACCTGGACCGCCACGGGAGCTTCGAGGCATACGCCGCCGCCAAGGCGCGTATCGTCGCGCGCCAGGCGGACGACGACGTCGCGATCGGGAGCGGCGACGACCCGACCGCCCGCGCCATCGCTGAGCGGACCCGCGGCCGCTGCTGGCTCTTCCGCACGCGCGGACCGGTCGCGCGCGGGGCGTGGGCCGACGCCGGAGCGGCGGTGCTGCGCGACGGAGACGAGACGGTGCGGTTGGCGCTCGATGCCGCGCAGGGCGACGCGGCGCCGCCCGTCGACGACGTGCTCGCCGCGCTTCTCGCGGTGCGCGCGCTCGGCGCGGACGTCGCCAAGGCCGCCGAGGGGCTGGTCGGCTTCGAGCCACCGCCCCACCGACGCGAGCTGGTGGCAGAGAGCGCCGGGGTCCGCTGGGTCAACGACTCGAAGGCGACCAATCCGTCGGCGGCGATCCTCGCGCTCGAAGCGCTCTCGGGCCGCGGGATCTGGATCGCCGGCGGGCGCAGCAAGCGGGTCGAGCTCGCGCCGCTGGCCGACGTGGCGGTCCGCCGCGCCCGCGCCGCGGTGCTGATCGGCGAGGCAGCGGGGGAGATCGAGAGCGCCCTGGCCGCGCGCATCCCGACGCGGCGCGCGCGCGACCTCGAGGAGGCCGTCGCGGTGGCCGGCGAGCTCGCGCGCGCCGGCGACACCGTTTTGCTGTCGCCCGCCTGCGCGAGCTTCGACCAGTTCCGCGACTACGAGGACCGCGGCGAGCGCTTCCGCGCGGCCGTGCGCGCCTGGGCCGCGGCGCGCGAGGAGAGGCCGTGACGAGCGCGACGCCGGCGACGCGCCTGCGACCGCCGCCGCACGGCGGCGTGATCGCGGCCACCGCGGTGCTCGCCGCGATGGGCCTCGTCATGGTGTACAGCACGACGGCGCCGCTCGCGCTCGGCGCCTGGATCCCGCCGCACTTCCAGCGCCAGCTCGCCGGGGTATTGCTCGGGCTGGCACTCGCCTTCGCGGCGATGCAGCTCCCGCTCTCGTTCTGGTACCGCGCGGCCCGGCCGCTCTGGCTGCTCGCGGTCGTGCTGCTCGGCGTCACGCTCGCGGTGGGCTCGCGGGTGAACGGGGCGCAGCGCTGGCTGGCGCTCCCGGGTGTCGGCACGGTGCTGCAGCCCGGTGAGGTGGCGAAGTTCGCGACGCTGCTCGCGACCTCGGCCGCCCTCTCGAGCCGCGACGGCGCGGCGCGGCGCGGCCGCTGGCTGCGCGGGAGCGGCACGGTGATGGCGCTTGCCGCCGTGCCCGCCGCCCTCCTCTTCCTCGAGCCCGACACCAAGGGTGCGGCGCTGCTGCTGCTCCTGGTCGCGCTGCAGCTCTTCGCGGCCGGCACGCCGCTGCGCCTCTTCGCGATTCCCGGCGCCGCGATCGGCGCGGCGCTCGTGACCGCCGTGGCGATCCGGCCCTACGTCGCGCACCGCATCCTCGCCTTCCTGGATCCCTGGGAGCGCGCGAACCGCGAGGGCTTCCAGCTCGTGCAGTCCTTCGTCGCCTTCGCGCGCGGAGGTCTCCTGGGCGTGGGCCTCGGCGACGGGCGGCAGAAGCTCTACTACCTGCCCGAGGCGCACACCGACTTCGTGCTGTCGGTGATCGCCGAGGAGCTCGGGCTGATCGGGGTCGCGGTCGTGCTCGGCGCCTTCGCCGCGCTGGTGATCGGCGGCTTCCGCATCGCGGGCCGCGCGCACAGCCGCTTCGCCTTCCTGCTCGCCTTCAGCATGACGAGCTTCGTGGCCGTGCCCGCGGTGCTGAATGCGGCGGTGGTGACCGGCCTGGTGCCGCCGACCGGGCTGACGCTGCCCTTCGTCTCGTACGGCCGCACGTCGCTCCTGGTCTCCTTCGTCGCCGTGGGCGTGCTGCTCGGCGTGGGCCGACGCGAGGCGGAGTCGCAGCCCGGAGGCCCGCGGCCGTGAACGCCTTCGGCGCAACGCGCGAAGCGCAGGGCCCTCTGGGTCCGATGGCCGAGGGAGGCGCGCCGGTCCGCTGGGTCATCGCCGGTGGAGGCACGGGCGGGCACGTGACGCCCGCCCTCGCGCTCGGGGAGGAGATCGTCCGCATCGGCGAGCCCGTTCTCTTCATCGGCTCCGAGCGCGGCCTCGAGACGCGGCTCGTCCCGGCCGCGGGGTTCGAGCTGGCGCGTCTCCCGGCGCTGCCGCTCGCGGGTCGCGGTCCCGCGGCGCGCCTCGCCGCGCTGGTCGCGCTCGCGCGCGCCGGCGCCGCGGCCTTCACCCTGCTGCGACGCCGCCGCATCGAGGTCGTCGTGTCCGTCGGCGGCTACGCGGCCGCGCCGGCGGCGGTCGCCGCCGTCGCGCTCGGGGTTCCGCTTGCCCTCGTCGAGCCCAACGCGGTGCCCGGACGCGCCAACCGCTGGATGGCGCGCTTCGCGCGCCGCGTCTTCACCGCCTTCGCGGCCGCGGAGCCGGCCTTCGAGCGCGCGGGCGCCGGGGGACGCATCGAGACCGTGGGCGCCCCGCTGCGCCGGAGCCTCCTCGAGGCCTTCGAGGGCGCGGCCGACCGGCGCCTCCCCGCCCCGCCCTTCCGCCTGCTCGTGGTGGGCGCGAGCCAGGGTGCGCGCCAGCTCAACGACGCGATGATCGAGGCGCTGCCGGACCTCGACCCCGCTCGCTTCGACGTGTTCCACCAGACGGGCGCCGCCGACCGCGACCGCGTCGCCGACGCGTATGCGCGCGCGGGCTTCCGGGCGGAGGTCGTCGACTTCGAGCCGGACCTCCCCCGCCGCTATCGCTGGGCCGACCTCGCCGTGTGTCGGGCCGGCGCGCTCACCGTGGCCGAGCTCGCGCTCGCGGGGCTGCCCGCACTTCTCGTGCCCTATCCCTATGCGGCCGACGACCACCAGCGCGCCAACGCGAGGACTCGCGAGGCGGCGGGCGCGGCGCGCGTGCTCGACCCCGCCGGCTTCGGCGGCAAGGTGCTGGTGGCCGAGCTGGCCGCGCTGCTCGAGCGGCCCGAGGCCCTCCTCGAGATGGGACGGCGAGCGCGCGCGCTCGCCCGGCCGGACGCCGCGCAGCGCGTCGTGGCGGCGTGTCGCGCGCTGGTGCGACCGCTCGCCGCGGAGGTCGCCGGATGATGTTCCGCCGCATCCAGCGAATCCACTTCGTCGGCATCGGCGGCATCGGCATGTGCGGCATCGCCGAGCTGCTGGTGGGCCAGGGCTACCGCGTCACGGGCTCCGACCTGCGCGACGGCCCGACCGTGGCGCGGCTGCGCGCGCTGGGCGTGCCGGTCGCGATCGGCCACGCGCCGGAGCAGGTCGGCGACGCCGACGTGGTGGTCTACTCGTCCGCGGTGCGGCCCACCAACCCGGAGCTGGTCGAGGCCGAGCGGCGCAAGATCCCGGTGATCCCGCGCGCTGAGATGCTCGCCGAGCTGATGCGCCTCAAGGACGGCGTCGCGGTCGGCGGCAGCCATGGCAAGACCACCACGACCTCGCTCATCGCGCACGTGCTGCACGCCGCGGGCCAGGATCCGACCGCGGTGATCGGCGGGCGCGTGATGACTCCGGACGAGCCGTCCGGCAACCAGCCCCCGGCACCCGTGTTGGCGAGCGGCCGTCCGGCCGCGAGCGAGGTCATAAGGACGGGTGCAAGGCTCGGACGCGGCTCGCTGCTGGTGGCCGAGGCGGACGAGAGCGACGGCTCCTTCCTGCGGCTCACGCCGGTGATCGCGGTCGTCACCAACATCGACCCCGAGCACCTCGACCACTACGGCTCGCTCGAGGCGCTCTACGACGCCTTCGCCGCCTTCGCCAACCGGGTGCCGTTCTGGGGGCTCAGCGTGCTGTGCCTCGACCACCCCGGCGTGCAGGCGATCCTGCCGCGCGCGACGCGCCGCACGATGACCTACGGGCTCTCGCCGCAGGCCGATCTCGTGGCGGTCGATCCGGCGCTGGACCAGGGCGGGATGCGCTTCGCGGTGCGGCGGCGCGGCGAGCCGCTCGGGACCGCACGGGTCGCGCTCGCAGGCGCGCACAACGTGCGCAACGCCCTGGCCACGCTCGCCGTCGCGCTCGAGCTCGACGTGCCCTTCGCGGTGGCGGCCGACGCGCTCGCCCGCTTCCCCGGGATCGAGCGCCGCTTCGAGCTGAAGGGCGAGGTCGCCGGTGTGCGCGTGGTCGACGACTACGGCCACCACCCCGCCGAGATCCGCGCCACCCTCGCGGCCGCGCGCGAGCTCCACGCGGGCCGCATCGTGGTCGTCTTCCAGCCCCACCGCTTCTCGCGCACGCAGCTGCTCTTCGACGACTTCGCGACCGCGTTCCACCTCGCCGACCGGCTCTGGGTGACCGAGATCTACGCCGCGGGCGAGGACAAGCTGCCCGGCGTCGATGGCCGCGCGCTCGCCGACGCCATCCGTGCCCACGGCCAGCGCGACGTCCGCTTCACGGCGGACCTCGACGCCATCGCCGCCGAGCTCCCGCCCGAGCTCGAGCCGGGCGATCTGGTGATCACGCTCGGCGCCGGCAACGTATCGAGCCTCGGGCCGCGGCTCCTGGCCGCGCTCGCCGGAGCGCGCGGATGATCGCGGCGCCCGCACGCCGCGTGCTCGAGCAGGCGCTCGGGACGCGCGTGCGCTTCGACGCGCCGCTCGCGCGACACACCTCGCTCGGCGTGGGCGGCCCCGCCGACGCGCTCGCCGCACCCGAGAGCGCGGCCGAGATCGCGCTCTGCGTAGAGCTCTGCGCCGACCACGCGATCCCGCTCGCCGTACTGGGCGGCGGCTTCAACACCCTCGTGCTCGACGGCGGGGTCGAGGGCCTGGTGCTGCGCACGCACCGCCTGCGTCGGCTCGTCGCCGACGCGACCGAGGTCTCCGCCGAGGCGGGCGTCTCCCACTCCCAGCTGACGCGCCTCTGCGTCGCGCGCGGGCTCGCGGGGCTCGAGTTCGCCGCGGGCATCCCCGGCAGCGCAGGCGGCTGGATCGCGATGAATGCGGGCGTTCCGGGGCGCGAGATCGGCGACGCAGTGGTCGAAATCGAGATCGCAGCGCCGGCCGGCCGCCAGCGGCTGGGGCGCGACGCGCTCGGCTTCGGCTACCGGTGCGCCGCCGGTCTGCCGGCGGGTGCGGTCGTGCTCGGCGCGCGCCTCGCGCTGCGCGCCGCGGAGTCGGGTGCCGTGCGCGCCGAGGTCGACCGCCATCTGGCCCACCGGCGCGCGACGCAGCCGATCGATCAGCCGTCGTTCGGCTCGGTCTGGAAGAACCCGCCGGGCGAGCATGCGGGGCGGCTCATCGAGCTGGCCGGCCTCAAGGGCGCGCGTGCCGGCGGCGCCGAGATCTCGTCCGTGCACGCCAACTTCATCGTGAACCGCAGCGGCGCGACGGCCGCCGACGTGATCGCGCTGATGGGCCGCGCGCAGGCGGCCGTGCGCGAGCGGAGCGGCATCGAGCTGGAGGCCGAGGTCCGCATCCTCGGGAGGGCGGCTCGATGAGGCTCTTCCGGCGAGCGCCGCGCCGGTCGCCCGACGACCTGCGCCCGACCTGGGCGGAGCGGCGCGCGGCGCTCGAGCGCGTGCGCGAGCGCATCCGCCGCCGGCAGGGCGCCGAGGCGCGCAGGCTGGCGTTCGTGCGGCGCGCGACCCCGATCGCTGCGTTCGCCGCGTTCGCCGCCGGCGTCGGGCTCGCGAGCCCGCTCGTCGAGCGCGGTGCGGCTCGGCGACCCGACCTGTTCGCGGTGCGACAGCTCGCGATCGAGGGCGCCGAGCGCCTGGATCCCGACGAGGTGGCGCGCGCGGCGGGGCTCGCGCCGGGCGCGAGCTGGGGCGACGCCGCACCCGAGGTGCTGGCGCAGCGACTGACCGCCCATCCCTGGATCGCCGAGGCCCACGCTGCGCGCGTGTCGCCCACGACGGTGGTCGTGCGCATCGCGGAGCGCCGGCCGGCGGCGGTGCTCGTCGAGCCGGATGCACAGCCCGTGCTGGTCGACGAGAGCGGCACTCCGTTCGACGTCCCGGCCGACGGGTTCGAGGCGCTGCCGAGGCTCCGGCTGCCCCGCCACGTTACGCGCGACCGCGTCGAGCCGCGCCTCGCGAGCGGCATCGCACTCGCGCGGGCGGTCTCGGCGGCCGGCTTCGAGCGGGTCGAGATCGAGCTCGAGGGCGGCGATCCGAGCGCGCTCCCGGCGCTGCACGTCGCCGGGCTCGCGCCGCGCGTGGTGCTCGGCGAGGGCGATCCCGCCGCCAAGCTCGCACGCCTGCGCCGCGTGCTCGGGGAGGTGCCGGACAGCCGCCGCGCCGCCGAGCTCGACCTGCGCTTCGACGACCAGGTGGTCTTGAGACCGCCTCCGCCCGAGACCGGGCGGAGCGAGGAGGTGCCCGGCGCGGACCGGGCACCGTCAACCGGAGGCCGGCCCGGCTAGGCCGGGGGCCTCGCTCATCGGGGGGTGAGAGATGGCTGGCAACGAGGAGCTCATCGTCGGTCTCGACATCGGGACCACCAAGATCTGCGCCGTGGTGGCGGAGCAGACCGAGAACGGCGTCGAGGTCGTCGGCATCGGCACGCATCCTTCGCGCGGCCTGCGCAAGGGCGTGGTGGTCGACATCGACGCGACCGTCGACTCGATCAAGCATGCGGTCGAGGAAGCGGAGCTGATGGGCGACTGCGAGATCTCCTCGGTGTATGCGGGGATCGCGGGCGGCCACATCCGGGGCTTCAACTCGCACGGCATCGTCGCGGTGAAGGACCGCGAGGTCTCGGAGGGCGACATCCGCCGCGTGATCGACGCCGCCAAGGCGGTCGCGATCCCAATGGATCGCGAGGTGATCCACGTGATCCCGCAGGAGTTCGTGATCGACGACCAGGACGGGATCCGCGAGCCGCTCGGGATGAGCGGTGTCCGGCTCGAGGCCAAGATCCACATCGTGACCGCCGCCGTGACCAGCGCCCAGAACATCGTGAAGTGCGCGAACAAGGCGGGCCTCAACGTGATGGACATCGTGCTCGAGCCGCTCGCCTCGGCGGAGGCGGTGCTGTCGCGCGACGAGCGGGACCTCGGCGTGTGCCTGATCGACATCGGCGGCGGCACGACCGACCTCGCCGTCTTCGCCGACGGCTCGATCACGCACACCTCGGTGCTCGCGCTCGGGGGCAACCACATCTCGAACGACATCGCGGTCGGCCTGCGGACGCCCTTCGAGGACGCCGAGCGGACCAAGAAGAAGTTCGGGGTGGCGTCGGCGCGCCTGCTCGGCAGCGACGACATCCTGACCGTCCCGAGCGTCGGCGGGCGCCGCCCGCGCGAGGTGTCGCGCAAGCTCCTGTGCGAGATCATCGAGCCGCGCGTCGAAGAGATCCTGTCGCTGGCGCGGCAGGAGCTGGTGAAGGCCCGCCTCGACGAGCGCATTCCGTCCGGGGTCGTGCTCTCGGGCGGCTGCGCCGCGCTGGCCGGCATCGCCGAGCTCGCCGAGGAGGTGTTCGAGACACCGGTGCGGGTCGGCCACCCGGCCCACGTCGGCGGCCTCTCGGACGTGGTACGCGACCCCATGTACGCGACCGGGGTGGGGCTCGTCCTCTACGGCGCCCACCAGGGCCACGGCGCCGCCGGCAGCCGCTTCCGCATCCGCGACGAGTCGATCTTCCGACGCGTCCGGCAGCGCATGCGGGAGTGGTTCTACGGGGAGTTCGAGTAGGCCCGCCGCTCGCAAATCGGAGGGGCAAGCCACTGTCTTTTTGGGCATTTCGTGTAGAATGCGCGTCGACATAGCGCCGACGACCAGAGGGGGGTGAGGAATGGCGCCGAGCAACCGCGAGCCGCGGGATCCGGAGACGTCCGTCTCCGGCCGGAAGAGCGACCGAGAGCTGGGGACGAGCGGAGAGAGGAGGCCGGCCGGCGAGCTGGAGGCCACGAAGCTCGAGGGCGTGGACCTGCTGGAGATCGGGCCGTCCGACGGATCGGACGAGCTCCTCGACTTCGAGAGCGACACGCGGCTCGCCGCGGTGATCAAGGTGATCGGCGTGGGGGGAGGCGGCGGCAACGCGCTCAACACGATGATCGCCGCCGACCTGGGCGGGGTGGAGTTCATCGCCGCCAACACCGACGCGCAGGCGCTCCAACACAGCCTGGCGCCGACCCGCGTGCAGCTCGGAAACGAGGTGACCCGGGGCCTCGGCTGCGGCGCGAACCCGGACAAGGGCCGGGACGCGGCGCTCGAGGCCCGCGACCGCCTGCGCGAGCTGCTGATCGGCGCCGACATGGTCTTCGTGACCGCCGGCCTGGGCGGCGGCACGGGCACGGGCGCGGCGCCGGTGATCGCCGAGGTCGCTCGCGAGATCGGCGCGCTCACCGTGGCGGTCGTCACCAAGCCGTTCCAGTTCGAGGGCCGCGTGCGGCAGCGCCACGCCGAGCGCGGGCTCGACGAGCTGCATCGCGTGGTCGACACGCTGATCACGATCCCGAACCAGCGGCTGCTCGCCGTGGCGGGCAAGAACGCCAAGATGAAGGACGCCTTCCGGCTCGCGGACGACGTCCTGCTCGGCGCGGTGCGGGGCATCTCGGACCTGATCACGGGCCACGGTCTGATCAACCTCGACTTCAACGACGTTCGCACCATCATGAACGAGATGGGGATGGCGCTGATGGGGACCGGCGTCGCCCGCGGTGAGGCGCGAGCGGTCGAGGCCGCGCGCTCCGCGATCTCGAATCCGCTGCTCGAGGATCTCTCGATGCAGGGCGCGCGCGGCGTGCTGATCAACTTCACCGGCGGCGCCGACATGACGCTGCACGAGGTGGAGGAGGCCGCGAAGCTGATCCAGGACTCCTCGCACGAGGAGGCCAACATCATCTTCGGCGCGGTGATCGACGACGAGATCGCGAGCGGCGAGATGCGCGTCACCGTGATCGCGACCGGGCTCGACGACGGGCGGATCGGCCGCGGGCGCGACGACCGCGGCGAGATCGGCAACGTGCGGCCGCTGCGCCGCGAGTCGGAGGGGAGCCGCGCGCCGGCGCAGGTCTCCGCGAGCGCCGAGGTCGAGCCGCCGGTCGAGACGGTGGCCTACGTCGAGGAGGAGTCGGCGGAGGCTCGCGCCGAGCGCTTCGAGTCGCCCTTCGCGGACGAGTTCGACGTGCCCGCATTCCTGCGCAAGAAGCAGGGACGCACCGAGGAGGGAGACCGGGAGCTGCCCGCCTTCCTGCGCCGCTCCGCCGATTGAGTGGGGCGCGCGGGGGCTCGCCGGTGCCCGAGCTCGTGCGCGTCGAGCGACGCGGGGCCGTGGCCCTGCTCGTGTTCGACGATCCCGAGCGCCGCAACGCCATGACGGAGGCAATGGGTCACGCCCTCGCCTCCGCCGTGGCGGGCCTCGCGGCCGACGCGAGCGTGCGGGCGGCCGTGCTCACCGGCGCCGGATCCGCGTTCTCGGCGGGGGGCGACCTCGACATGATCGAGGAGCGCTCGCGGGCGGGCCGCGAGGAGCCCGGACCGGCCGGCCGCGCGCACAGCCGCGCCTTCATGCGCGACTTCTACCGCCTCTTCCTCTCGGTGCGCGAGCTCCCGTGCCCGTCGATCGCGGCGATCCAGGGCCCCGCCATCGGCGCCGGGCTGGCGGTGGCGCTGGCCTGCGACCTGCGCGTGGCCGCGCGCGACACAAGGCTCGGCGCGAACTTCGTGCGGCTCGGCATCCATCCCGGCATGGGCAGCTCCTGGACGCTGCCGCGGCTCGTCGGGCCCGCGCATGCGTGCGATCTGCTGCTGACCGGTCGACTCGTCGACGGCGCCGAGGCCGAGCGGATCGGCATGGTGAACCGCGTCGCCGAGCGCGACGACGTCGTCCCGCAGGCGCTGGCGTGGGCCGACGAGATCGCCCGCTGCGCACCCGTTGCCGTGCGCGGCGCGAAGCGCGCACTCGGCCTCGCACTCGACGCCTCGCTCGACGAGCAGCTCGACTTCGAGGCCGAGCAGCAGGCGCTCTGCTACGAGACCGCCGACTTGGCGGAGGGATTGCTCGCTGCCCGCGAGCGACGTGCACCCCGCTTTTCGGGTCGATGAGGTGCGCATCGCGCGCGAGAGATGGACGAACGATTGCGGACGGCTAGTCTGGCCGCGCCGCGTGCTCAAGAGAGGGGAGACGGCGGCCGAATGAACGTCTGGGATTCGTCGGGGGGACTCGTGACGCGCGCCATCCGCAGCCATCAGCTCTGGCTCACGCTGGGCTACTTCTTCATCCTGCTCCTGCTCGCACGCGCCTACGCCTAGCTGGTGACCTTCGCTCGGCTCCGCAGACTTCGCCTCGCTGCGCGCACTCGCTCCGCGAGTGCTGGCCGATACTCCAGTCGCTGCTCCGCCGTTCGCGCCTGCGGCGCCGGACTCAGCCGGGCAGCGCCTCGACGGGTGCCTGGATCTCGGTCGCGTTGAAGAAGTAGGCGATCTCGATCCGCGCCGTCGCCGGCGCGTCGGAGCCGTGCACCGCGTTGCGCTCGATGTCGGCGCCGAAGCGGGCGCGGATCGTCCCCGGCGCCGCCTTCGCCGAGTTGGTGTCGCCCATCAGCTCTCGATTGCGCGCGATCGCGTTCTCGCCCTCGAGCACGCTCACGACCACGGGCCCCGAGGTCATGAACTTGACGAGCGAGGAGTAGAACGGTCGCTCCTTGTGCACGGCGTAGAAGCCGCGCGCCTGCGGCTCGGTGAGATGCAGCATCTTCAGCGCCACCGGGCGCAGCCCCGCGTCCTCGAAGGTCGCGAGGATCGCGCCGACGGCTCCGCGCGCCACGGCGTCGGGCTTGATGATCGAGAGAGTGCGCTCACGCGCCATCGCGATGGGCTCCTGATCGAGGGTTGCGGAAGCTAGCAGACCCGAAGGACGATCTTCCCGAAGTGCTCGCTCGCCTTGACGGCGCGATGGGCGTCGGCAACCGCCTCGAGCGGCAGCACGCGATCCAGGATCGGGTGGATGCGGCGCGCGGCGAGGTCGGCGCCGAAGCGCCGCCAGAAGGCGTCGGTGATCGCCGCCTTCTCGGCGACCGGCCGCGCGCGCAGCGTCGACCCGATCGCCGAGAGCCGCTTGCCGAGCAGCACGGCCAGGTTGATCTCGACCTTGGCCCCCCCCATCAGCCCGATCAGCACCAGGCGACCGCCCACGGCGAGGGACTCGAGATTCGCCGCCAGGTAGGGAGCGCCGATCGAGTCGAGCACGACGTCGACGCCGCGCCCGCCGGTCGCCTCGCGCGCCCGCTCGGCGAAGGACTCGGTCCGGTAGTTCACTGCGACGTCGGCCCCGAGCTCGCGACAGCGGGCGCACTTCTCGTCCGAGCCGGCCGTGACGATCACGCGGCCGCCCGCCGCCTTCACGAGCTGGATCGCCGCGGTCCCCACGCCGCTCCCGCCGCCGTGGACGAGGGCGCTGCCCCCCTTCGGCAGGCCGCCCAGCTCGAAGAGGTTCAGGAATGCCGTGAGGAAGACCTCGGGGACGGCGGCTGCCTCCTCGAGCGAGAGCGAGGCGGGCACGCGCATCGCGGAGCCGGCGTCGACCACCGCCTGCTCCGCGTAGCCGCCGCCGGCGAGCAGCGCCATCGCTCGCTCGCCGACCCGCCAGCCCGTCACGCCCGGCGCGACCTCGATCACCTCGCCGGCGCACTCGAGGCCGAGGATGCTCGAGGCGCCCGGCGGCGGTGGGTAGAGGCCCTGTCGCTGGAGGAGGTCGGCGCGGTTCACCGCGGTGGCGGCGACCCGGATGCGCAGCGCGCCGGCACCGAGCGGCGGCTCGGGCGCCTCGCCGATGCGCATCGCGCTCTCGTCCCCCGGCCGATCGATCAAGACGGCCTTCACGGCGGCCGAACCTAACCGAGGGCCATGGGCGGCGCCCGGCGCCGCGCGGACGGAACGGGTGGCAAAGCCTGCCGGCAACGAGGTCGTCCTGCTCGCCGACGACGAGCCTGCGCTGCGGCGCCTCCTGCGGGTCGCGCTCGAGCTGCGCGGCTACTCGGTCGTCGAGGCGTGCGACGGCGCCGAGGCGGTGGCGCGGCTCGCCGAGCGCGGAGGCGCGATCGACCTCGCCCTCCTCGACCTCTCGATGCCTCGCCTCGGGGGCGTCGAGGCGCTCCGCGCAATGCGCGACCTCGAGCCCGAGCTCCCGGCGATCTTCATGACCGGCCATCCGGAGGGAGCGGTCCTCGCGGGGGCACCTCCCGACGTCCTCCTCCTCGCGAAGCCCTTCCGCCCCGACGAGCTGGTCGGGCACGTGCGCGCCGCGCTCGACCGCAAGCCCCGCTGATCCAGCGGGAACCCCTCCCGCTCCCGGAGCGACCCATCGCCCAGCCGCAACAGCGCTGGCGACGCAGCGGCGCGGAGGCGGATCCAGAGGTCGTCCAGACTGCGTCGCGTCTGGCAGGCCTCGTCCAGCGGCGGTGACGGAGCGCCCCGAGCTCTCTCCCGGGGCGCTCCCGCGCCGCTGGCTGGTGTGGCCCGCGGCGTCGCCGCTGGCCCCTCCCCTGCTACCCCGCCCCGATTCGCGCCACCTATCCATGGAGAGGTGTCTCATTGCGCTCACCCCAGGGGAAGACGGTGCGGCGGCTCGCCATCGTCGGGCTCGCGCTCGCCGGTGCGCTCGTCGCCGGAGACGGTCGCGCCATCTCGCTTGCGACCATCGACCCGCTCTACTTCAACGGCCCGAGCCGATTCGGGTTCACGGCGAGCGAGCTCGCCAGCGCCGGCCTGTCGGTGGCGGGCGTCGCGAGCCCGCTCGACACCTGGCTCAGCGCGGGGAGCCAGTCGCTCACGCCCCTCCCGACGGTCGGCGTCGACCAGCACCTCGCCACCGTCTACTCCAATCCGCAGGCCGCCGGTCACACGCCGAGCCTCACCGACCCGGTGATCGCCGACTCCACCTGGACCGTGCGCAACAACGGCACCACGCCGCTGCCCGCCAGCTATCTGGTGTTCGTCCAGGCGGACCCGGCCAACCAGTACCCCGGCATGCCGATCGGGCTCGATGGCGACCTGCTCTCGATCCTGGATTACTCGTACGGGGGGACCGACTATCTGTTCGGGGCGATCTCGCTGCCGGCCCTGGGGGTAGGTCAATCCTTCGACGTCACGGTTCGCTACGTCGTCGCCGGCAGGCTCGACTACGACGCAGGGCAGGGAGCCTACCTGCTGCCGCGCTTCGGACTGAGCGACCTCGTGCTTCCGGTGCCGGAGCCGGGCACTGCAACCGCGCTGGCGCTCGGCCTCGTGGCGATCGGAGGCTGCAGACGGGCCTTGGCGGGCGGCGACTGCGGGCGCTCTTCCTGAGCCTGGCCGTGGCGCTCGCGCCGCTCGCGTCGACGGCCCAGCCGACTGCCGACCCGCGCCGCGAGCAGGCGGAGCGCCTCGAGCGCGAGGGGCGCTGTGCCCCGGCGCTCGAGCTCTTCGATGCCCTTCGCGCCGAGGGAGCCGGCGACGCCACCCTGCTCCTCGACGCCGCCCGCTGCGAGGTGCAGCTTCGCCAGTACGAGCGGGCGGCGGCCACGCTGCGCCAGGCGGAGCAGCTCGACCCCGAGAGCGGCGACATCCACCTCCGGCTCGCCATCGCTCTCTACCACGAGGGAGACTTCGCAGCGGCAGGCCAGGAGCTCGACGCCGCGGAGCAGCGCCTCGGCAACGACTCCGCCGAGCTCCAGCTCTACCGCGGGCTCCTGCTGCTCGAGCGCGGCGACGCCGCCGATGCCGCGGCCGCGCTCGAGAGAGCGCGCTCGCTGGATGCACCGCTCGTCGAGCCCGTGGCGTCGTACTACGCGGCGGTGGCATGGGTGTCGGCGCGCGAGCCCGATCGGGCCCAGGCGGACATCGACCGGGTGCTCGCCGAGTGGCCCGGAACACCCTGGTCGGACGCAGCGGAGCGGCTGCGCGCCCGGCTCGCCTCCGAGCGGCTCCGCCGCTGGGCCAGGCTCCAGATCGGCTTCGAGTACGACAGCAACGCGGTGCTGCAGGCGAGTGGCGCTCCGCTGCCCTCCGACATCTCGAGCAAGCGCGACGAGCGCGGCGTCTGGTCGATGGAGGCGGGCGCGGAGCTCTTCCGCAGCGGTGCCTGGTCGGGCGGCGCGCTCGCGGCGTATAGCGGCTCCGCCTACGTCCACGTGACGCAGTACGACTCCAACTACCCGACCGTCGCCGCCTGGCTCGATCGCCGGCTCGACGACGCCACCACGGCGCGGCTGATGCTCGATTCCGGCTACGCCTGGGTCGACGGCGAGCCGTTCCTGTGGACCTATCGCGGCAGCCTCTCGCTGATGCATGCCTGGGACCGCTACGGGTTCACCGAGCTCGCCGCGCGCTTCCACCGCGACGACTACTTCGTCCAGAGCGACGACGTACAGCCAGGCCGGAACGGGGTGGGAAACCCCTGCGGCTACCCCGCGCCGATCTCATTCTGCGGACCGCCGGGGCTCGACGAGCGCAGCGCGCGCAACCGCGACGGCAACGGCGCCGTGCTCGACCTGCATCACAGCCTGAAGCTGCCGTTCGACTCGCTGCTGCGCGTCGGCTACGAGTACGAGCACTTCGCGTCGCGCGGAACGGAGTACTCCTACGACGCGCACTCCGTCCTCGGCGACGTCCTGGTCCCGCTCCCGTATCGCTTCACGATCGACCTGGCGGGCGTCTTCACGTATCGCCCCTACAGTCATCCGTCGACCTTCCCCGATCCGCCGGAGCCCTTCTTCAACACCGAGTACGGCCTCCACGATCGCGACAAGCTCGAGCGCTTCTACGGCGCGGGCGTGCGCCTCGAGCGGCCGATCGCGAAGGGCATCACCGCCGCGATCGCCTGGCGCTACGAGCGGAACCACTCGAACGCACAGGTCTTCGAGTACGACCGTCAGATCGTGGGCGTGTATCTGACCGCAGCTCTCGGTGACTGAGAGCGGAGGTGGAATGAGCGCGAAACGTCGATCGGCGGCCGCGGTGGCGCTGGCCATTGCGTCGTTCGCGGCGACCCCGGATGCCGGGGCCCGGACGTGGCAGGTTGCGGCCCCGGCGGCGTGCGCGGAGGTCCCCGCTCGCGCGGCCTGTCAGGGGGTCACATGCAACGGAGCACTCGCGCCCGTGCGCGGCCGCTTCGATCCCGTCGACGTGGCGAGCGGCGGCGCGCCCGGCCAGACGAACCCGCTTCCCGACACCCCCAGGTTCCCGGGCCCGGGGGCCTGCGTGGAGGCCGGGAGCAGCTGCGGCAACACGGTGCCGACGCCGTCGAGTGCGCGCTCGCCGTCCCTCGTCGAGCAGCCTTCGGTGCCCGTGAAGCCGCCCGGCATCCCCTGAGGGGCCTCGCGTCCTTCCGGTAGGATGCGGGAGCGGGAACTCCCGCGCGGGTCGCGGCGACCCATCCGGTGGCGGAGATGGAGCACCCGGGGCGTTCGGTGAGCACGCGTCTTTCCGACGAGGACCTGCTGGCCGGCATCCGCGTCCGCGACAGCGGCGCGCTGCGGGCTCTGTTCCAGCGCTACCGCGCCCGCGTCTTCTACTTCGCCCAGCGCCGCCTGCACGACGAAGGTCTCGCCGAGGAGGTGGTCGCCGACGTCTTCTTCGAAGTCTGGAGGAGCGCACACCACTATCAGGGCGCCTCGCGCCTCTCGACCTGGATCTTCGGCATCGCGCACTTCAAGTGCGCCGGCGCCCACCGCGACCGCTCTCGACACAAGCGCGCGTCAGTGGTGCCGATGCACGCCGAGGCGCTCCACCGGGTGGCGGACGAGAGCGACGCGGGAGAGCGTCTCGCCGCGCGCCAGGAGCTGCGTCTGGCGCGGCAGGCGCTCGAGCGGCTCCCGGCCGATCAACGCGAGGCGATCGAGCTCGCCGTGCTCGAGGGGCTTCCCTACGAGGAGATCGCGGAGCGGCTCGGCGTGCCCGAGGGAACCGTGAAGACGCGGGTCGCGCGCGCACGCGCGCGCCTGCGCAGGGGAATGCGAAGCCTCACACGCGAGGACAGCGGCCATGAACCACCAAGCCGAACCCACCTGCCCGGTGGAGATCCTCGACTGGATCGCATGGTATCCGGACGGGGGACTTTCCGATGCTCAGCGCGGCGCCGTCGAGGCGCACGCGGCGAGCTGTGAGGCCTGCCGCGGCGAGATCGAGATCCTCGCGGGCCACGCGGAGCCGCCCGACCTGGAGGGGGACCCCGAGCGCCTGTTCGGCCGGGTGCTGGCGCGGATCGAGTCGGCCGCCCTGGCCGCCGAGCCGCTCGACCCCGAGGCCCGCGGCGCGGTCGCGGCGAATCTCGGACGCCGCCGCGCCCCCGCTCCCCTGCGCGACCGAAGGGCGTCTGCCGCTCTGCGCTCCAGCCGGACCTGGATGGCGGGCACGGCGTGGGCGGCGGGCATCGGGCTCGCCGTCCTGCTCGGGGGCGTCTGGATCGCGCACACGATCCAGGTCGCGCGCGCGACGCCGATCTACCGGGTCGCCGGCGAGCCCACGGCAGTCGCTCCCGGGCACGGGGTCGCGCTCGACCTCGTATTCCGCAACGATGCCAGCGCCGAGCGCATCAACGTAGAGCTGCGCGGGCTCGGGGCGCGGATCGTGTCCGGCCCGAGCCAGCTCGGGCGCTACCGCATCGAGCTGCCGGAGGGCGCCGATGCGGAGGCCGCGGCTACGCTCCTGCACGCCGAGGGGACGGGTGTCGCGTCCTTCGCAGAGCCTGTGCGTCCGTAGCGGGAGCCAGCGAGCTGCGCGCGCCGCGCAGATCCTGCTGGCGGTCGCGTGCCTGCTCGGCGTCGTCCTGATCGCGCCGCGCGCGGCGAGCCCGACGTCGCCGCCGGCCCGCGGGCCCGCCGAGGCGCCCGACACACCCGGCTGTGGGCCGATCGAGCCGGACCCGGCGCCGCGCCTCGCGGAGGCACCGGCCGAGCCGGGCGTGGCGCCCTCGCAACACGGACCGGGCAATCGCGGCGAGATCACGTCGCTACAGGCCGTGCCGGCCCGTCACCCGGGACCCGTCGCGGGCGAGGCGCTCCTCGCGCTGCCGAAGGGTGCCAACGGCGCGATCCCGACCGACTTCGAGCTCGCTCCGGAAGCGCGGGTGGAGAGCTCGTTCTTCAGCCCGGTCCTCTGCGCGACCGTGGTGCGCGTCGTGGGTCCCCCCGACGCGCCGTACGCGTCGCTCGTCTCGCGGGTGCCGCCGACTGCGATGGTCGTGCCGAACGAGGTCTACGTCACGGCGGCCGACGAGGTGAAGCCGCTCGCGACGGGGCCAGACCCGTACCGACCGCTCCAGTACGCGCTCGATCAGGCCGGCGTCGACGCGGCGCGCACCGTGAGCGACGGCCGCGGCGCGCGCGTGGCGCTGCTCGACTCGGCGCCGTCCGTCGACCACCGCGACCTCGCCGGCGTGCGCATCGTCCCGCTCCCCAACGCAGCGCCAGCCGCGCCCGCGGTGCACGGCACGCTGATGGCGGGCATCGTGCGCGCGGTCACGAACAACGCATTCGGGATCGCGGGGATGGCACCGGGCGCCGACGTCTTCGCGGTCCCCGTCTGCACGCCGGCCGGCGCGGCCGCCTCGGACGAGTGCAAGCTCTACGACCTGCTCCGCGGCGTCGACGTCGCCTGGGCGAACGGAGCCCAGATCGTGAACCTCTCGCTGGTCGGGCCGCCCGACCCGCTGCTCCGCAAGGCGATGGACCGCATGGAGCAGCTCGGCGTCCTTCTGGTGGCGGCGGCCGGCAACGAGGGCGTCGCGGACCCGCGCTATCCGGCGGCGTACCCATCCGTGATCGGCGTCGGCGCCGTGGATCGCTCCGGTCACCTCTACGCGCGCAGCAACCGCGGCGCCACCGTCGCCGTCCTCGCGCCCGGGGTCGAGATCCTGTCGACGGTGCCAGGCGACGCCTTCGCCTTCGGCGACGGCACCAGCCTGGCCGCCGCGAACGTGAGCGGGCTCCTCGCGATCGCGGTGGCGGCGAGCGGCGACCCGAGCGCCGCGCGAAGCGCGTTCTTCGCGGCGGCCCAGTCCCACGCAGGCTCACCGGGGAGCGAGCCCGCGCGCATGCCGAGCGCCTGCGACGTGCTGGCGCGGCTCGGACACAAGTGCTGACTTCGCTCGGCTTCGCCTCGCTGCGCGCGCCCGCTCCGCGGGCGCTGGCCGATGCTCCAGGCGGTCGGCTTGCCTCGGAGGCGGCGCGAATCGGCCTGCGGCCGATTGGGTTGCTGAGCTGCAGCACGTCGTGATGAACTTCGCTCGGCTTCGCCTCGCTGCGCGCGATCGCGGAGCGATCGCTTGCGGGATGGGCTACTTGGCGACGGAGCCCGACGGGATGTCGCGGAAGGGGCGGTCCTTGTCGACGCGCACCTCGGGCGGCAGGCGCAGCACGCGCTCCGCGATGATGTTCTTCAGGATCTCGTCGGTTCCGCCCGCGATGCGCAGGCCCGGCGCGCCGAGGTACATGTCCTGCCACACGCCCTCGTGCGGCGATGCGCTCTCGTCGACGACGCCGCCCATCACGCCCTGCAGCTCGAGCGCGAACGAGGCCATCTCCTGGCCGAGGGGTGCACCGACCGCCTTGCCGATGGAGCCCTCCGGGCCCGGCGTGGCGCCGCGCGAGAGCGCGGACAGCGTGCGATAGCCGGTGAACTGCAGGCCCTTCGAGCGGATGTAGAAGTCCGCGAGCCGCTGGCGCACCGCCGCGTCCTCGATCGCGGGCCGCCCGTTGCGCCTCGACTCGCGCGCCAGCTTGAGCAGGTCGCGGAAGCGCCCGCTCCCCGCCCCGCCGCCGATCGCGACGCGCTCGTTCATCAGCGTCGTCAGCGCCACGCGCCAGCCATCCCCGACGCCGCCGAGCCGATTCGAGTCGGGCACGCGCACGTCGGTGAAGAACACCTCGTTGAAGCCGGTGGCGCCGTTGATCTGGCGGATCGGGCGCACCTCGATGCCCGGCGAGTGCATGTCCAGGATGAAGTACGTGAGGCCGGCGTGCTTGGGCGCATCCGGATCGGTGCGCGTCACGATCATGCCCCAGTCGGAGTAGTGGGCGCCGGTGCTCCAGATCTTCTGGCCATTCAGCACCCACTCGTCGCCCTTGCGGGTCGCGCTGGTGCGCAGCCCGGCGAGGTCGCTGCCCGCGTCGGGCTCGCTGAAGAGCTGGCACCACACCACTTGGCCGCGCGCCATGTCGCGCAGGTACTTCTTCTTCTGCGCGTCGGTGCCGTGCGCCATGAGCGTCGGGCCGAGCATGCCGTGGCCGATCGCATAGATGTTGGGAGGCGTGTCGAACTTCCCCTCCTCCTGGCCCCAGATCACGCTCTCCATGCGGCCGAGCGCCTGCCCGCCGTACTCCTTCGGCCAGGTGAGGCAGGCCCAGCCCTCGTCGAACTTGGTGGCCTGCCAGCGCTTCGCGCGATCGATCACGCCCTCGTCCTCGCGCTCGCCGAGCGGATTGGGTGCGACCTCGTTCGCGTCGCGCTTGCGGCAATGGGACGCCAGCCACGCGTGCGCCTTGGCGCGGTACGCGGCTTCCTGCGGGGTGTCGTCGAAGTTCATGAGAGGCTCCTCTTCGCTGGAGGGAGGGGCGATCAGGCGGCGCCGCGCTTCTCGATGCGCTGGATCAGCTTCTCGCGCCACGCCGTCGGGGTGCCGAGCGCCGCCGAGAGCCACTTGGCGCGGCGGTAGAACAGGTGGCAGTCGTACTCCCAGGTGAAGCCGACACCGCCGTGGATCTGGATCATGTCCTGGCTCGCCGCCTCGAAGGCGTCGCTGGCCGCGGCGCGGAATCCGGCCGCCGCGAGCGGCAGCTCGTCGCTCCCGCTCGAGAGCGCCCACGCCGCGTAGTAGCCGTTCGAGCGCGCGATCTCGATCTTGGCGTACAGATCGGCGAGCCGGTGCTTGATCACCTGGAACGACGCGATCGGGCGCCCGAACGCGTAGCGCCCGAGCGCGAACTCGCGCGTCTCGTCGAAGGCGCGCTCCGCACCGCCGATCTGCTCGAAGCCCATCATCACGGCGGCGCGGTCGAGCAGCTTGTCGACGAGCGCAGCGCCCTCGCCCGGCGCGCCGAGCGCCTCGGCCGGCGCGTCGCGGAACGAGATCCGAGCCAGCGAGCGGCTCGCATCGAACGACTCGACGCCCGACCGGGTCACGCCCGGAGCCGAGAGATCGACCAGGGCGAGCGCGGTCCCGCGCTCGCCCTGCGCGACCACGACGGCGACGCCCGCGGCCTCGCCGTCGATCACCGGGAGCTTCTCGCCCGTGAGACGGCCGCCGGCGAACCGCGTCGCCAGCGCCGTGGGCTCGAGGTCACCCGCGCCCTCGGCGAGCGCGAAGCAGCCGATCGCCTCGCCGGCCGCGAGCCGCGGAAGCCACCGCTTCTTCTGCTCGGCGCTCCCGGCCAGCAGCAGCGCCTCGGTTGCGAGGTAGACGGAGGACGAGAACGGGATCGGCGCGAGCGCGCGTCCCACCTCCTCCGCGATCAGCACCAGCTCGAGATAGCCGAGCCCCGCCCCTCCGAGCGATTCCGGGACGACGGCGCCCAGCCAGCCCATCTCGGCGACACCCTTCCAGAGCGCTGCGTCGTAGGTCGCCTGCGGCGATTCGAGGACCTTGCGGCAGACGTCGAGCCCTGCGTTCTTGGCCAGGAAGTCGCGGGCCGTGTGCTGCACGAACTTCTGGTCCTCGGAGAACTCCAGATTCATCGAGGGGCTCCTTTTGACTCGGGAGTCAAGATCGGCGCATCATAGCAGCCGGCCCCGGGGTCGAGGGGCACGACGAGGAGGGACCGGATGGCGGGTTTCACGCGCGAGGAGCTGCAGCGCGCCTTCGACCGCTACTGCGAGGAGCGCGAACGCGCCATCGCGAGCGGCGACTGGCGTCCCTGGGCGGCGCTCTTCACCGAGGACGCGCGCTACATCGAGCACGCGTACGGCGAGTTCCACGGGCGCCGGGCCATCTCCGACTGGATCGTCGGCGTGATGGAGCCCTTCCCGACGATGACCTTCCCGAACGACTGGGTGATCCTCGATCCGGAGACGGGCTTCGTCGTGTTCCAGTGCCAGAACCGGCTGCCCCACCCCACCGACCCGGACGGCCCACCCTTCGAGTTCCCGACGTGGACCAAGCTCGACTATGCCGGCGGCGGCCTCTGGAGCTGCGAGGAGGACGTCTACAACCCGAAGCGCGCGGCCGACGTGATCCAGGCCTGGATCCGCGCCG
Organism: Myxococcota bacterium; assembly: GCA_035506135.1. Lineage (GTDB taxonomy): Bacteria > Myxococcota_A > UBA9160 > UBA9160 > PR03 > DATJPY01. The sequence goes on from DATJPY010000007.1 coordinate 64,936, forward strand.
GCGGCCGGCTCGCGGCGCGCGAGCGCGTCAAGATGGTGCACCTCTGAGCGCCTACTTGAGCTCGTCCCGGCCGTAGCCCAGGATGTCGCGCGCGATGATCAGGCGCTGGATCTGCCCGGTGCCCTCGTAGATGTCGGTGATGCGCACGTCGCGGAACCACTTCTCGAGCAGGTGCTCGCGCGATGCGCCCATTGGCCCGAGCAGCTCGATGCAGCCCTGCGTGATCTCGCGCACCGCGGTGCCGGCCTTCGCCTTGCAGATCGACGACTCGAGATTGTTCGGCTTGCCGTGGTCCGAGAGCCACGCGGCGCGCAGCACCGTCAGCATGGCCGCGTCGAAGAGCGCCTCGAGCTCGAGGAAGCGCTGCGCGGCGGCCGACTGCGCCGACAGGCCGGGCCCGTAGGCAACTTCGATCCCGGCCTCGCGGAGCGCCTCGCGGGTGAAGTCGAGCGCCGCCTCCGCGATGCCGAGGCCGATCGCCGCCACCGCAGGGCGCGTCATGTTGAAGGTCTTCATCACGCCGCGGAAGCCGCCCGAGCTCTCCTTCGGGATCTCCTCGTTGCCTCCGAGCAGGTTGCCGCGGGGGATGCGACAGTCCTGGAACAGGTAGGCGGCGGTGTCGTCGGCGCGGATGCCGAGCTTCTTCTCCTTGCCCGCGACGACGAAGCCCGGGGCTCCCTTCTCGACCAGGAACGACTTGATGCCCGCGCGACCCGCGCTCTTGTCGAGCGTCGCCCAGACGACGACGCCTTCGGCGCGACACCCGGTGGTGACGAAGATCTTCTCGCCGTTCAGCACCCACTCGTCGGTCGCGGGATCGAGGACCGCGCTCATCTGTACGCGCGAGGGATCCGAGCCGCAGCCGGGCTCGGTGATCGCCATCGCCAGCGTGAGGTGGCCCCACTTCTTCTGCTGCTCGGGGGTGCCCGCCGCCCGCAGGGCCGCGTTGCCGAGCCCGCCCTTGCCGCGCCGCATGCGCACCGAGTAGTCGCCCCAGCTCTGCGCGGCGGCGATCAGCATGCTCATGGTCCCGAGTCCGGTGTCGTCGGGGCCGCGCCCGCCGAGCAGGCCCATGAGCGGCGGGAAGTCGGCCGCCTCGGGAAGCTCGTCGGGCGGGAACTCGTGCTCATTCTCGTCGAAGTGGCGCGCGTAGCGGCGGCACACCAGGGCCTCGGCGCGCAGCGCGTCGAGCGCGCGGCGGTCGTTTTGTGTCAGCTCGAAGTCGATCATGTCAGCTCCTCAGATCGCGACCGTGCCTTCCAGCACGCCGATGGTTCGCGCGTTGCGGTACCAGAGCTCCACGGGATGCTCGCGGATGAAGCCGTGCCCGCCGAGCACCTGCACGCCGTCGTCGGCGATCTTCATCGCCTGGCGGGCGCAGTAGAGGCGCGCGAGGTGGGCCTCGCGCGTGGCGTCGAGCCTGCGCTCGAGGCGGCTCGCCGCCTTCCAGGTGAGCCAGCGCATCGCGTCGGTCTCGATGCGCATGTCGGCCAGCGCGAACGCGATGGCCTGCTTGCGGGCGATCGCCTCGTCGAACGCCTCGCGCTGCTTCGCGTACGGGATCGCGTACTCCATCACCGCGCGCGCCAGCCCGACCGAGACCGCAGCGAGCGCCGTCCGCGACAGGTTCACCAGGCGCTGCGCGTCGATGCCGTCATCGCCGCCGAGCCGGGCCTCGGCGGGGATCTCGACCCGCTCGAGCGCCAGGGTTCCGGTCGGGAGCGCCCGCAGGCCGAGGTTCTGCTCGGGGGAGATCGAGAGGCCCGCGCTGTCGCGCGGCACGATGAAGGCGGAGACGCCCTCGAGGCCCTCGCCGCCGCCGTTTCGGGCCAACACCAGGAAGTGGCTGGCGCGATCCGCCATCGGCACGAAGCACTTGGTGCCGGACAGCACCCAGCCGTCGCCCTTGCGCTCCGCCTTGGCGCGCAGGCCGATCGGGTCGAAGGCCGGGGCCGGCTCGACCAGCGCGAGCGACGCCACCGCGTAGCGGTCGGTACAGAAGCGCGGCAGGTGCGCCTGCTTCTGCGCCTCGGTGCCGAACTCGAGCACCGGCAGCGCGAAGAGCGACGGAGCCAGGGCCGCGAGCGCCAGCGCGGCGTCGCCGAACGCGAGCTCCTCCAGCACCAACGCGTTCACCAGCGGCGAGCGCGCCTCGCCGCCTCCGCCGTAGGCCTCGGGGATCTGGGTTGCGGTGAGCCCGAGCTGCCAGGCCTGCTCCAGGAACTCGGCGGGCACCGCGCCCGCCTCGTCGCTCGCGCGCGCGATCGGCCGCATCGCGTCGGTGGCGAACTCGCGCATCGCATCGCGTGCGACCTGCTGCTCCTCGGTCGGTCCGAACGAGATCACGGGCCTCTCCTCTTTCGCTCCGGCCCGCTCCGCTCGGCCGCGGCCGGATGGGGGATCTGGTGGAAGTAGTGATCGAGCGCGTCGCGGCCTCCGTCCTTGGTGAGGAGCCCGCGCTTCACGGCCTCGCGCGCGTCGAGGAAGCCGAGGGCGACGGCGCACCATGTGCGCGCCTCGGCCGTGTAGCGGACGTCGGCGGCGTCGGCGAAGCCGCGCGACACGCTGCAGCTCCCGCGCGCGATGCGCACGGTCCAGACGCCGCCTCCCGCGCCGGACAGGCGGATCTCGAAGGTCACGTCGGCGTCGCGCGCCACTTCGTCGCGCAGCAGGAACGGCAGCGACTCGAGGATCGACTGGGCGGAGGTCGAGGTGAACGGCCCCACGTCCGCGACGTGGTCCTCCATCGCGTGGCGCACCCACCAGCGCGCGATCGCAGCGATGATCGGCTCGAGCGTGCGGCCCCGCCCGGTCACCGCGTAGAGCGAGCGCGAGCCGTCGGCGACGGCCTCGACGAGCCCCTCCTCCACGAGCTGGCGCAGCCGCGCCGAGAGGACACGCGGCGCAATGCCCGTGCGGATGCGGAGCTCGGAGAATCCCTTCGGTCCGCCGAGCAGGTGGCGGATCAACACCAGGGTCCAGCGGTCGCCGACGCGGTCGAGCGCTCGCGCCACCGGGTCGAAGATCTCGCCCGGGCGCGGCACTTCCCGCTCTCCCGGAGGATTCGCTGACCATATCCGAGGGGCCACAAAGAGAGTATCTATCAGATATCGAATGCGCCGTCAACGAGAGCCCGCAGGAGCGGTTGCTACGCTGGCCTCCGACCGGAGCTGGACGGGGGATCGCCGGCGGGCAATCACCGCCCGCGGGAGGAAAGTCCGGGCTCCACAGGGCAGGGAGGTCGCTAACGGCGACCCGGGGCGACCCGAGGGAAAGCGCCACAGAAACCACACCGCCGATGGCCGGTGAAGCCGCGCGCCCGGGTGAGGGTGCGCGGTGGAGGCACAGGCAAGGGTGAAATCGTGGGGTAAGAGCCCACGCGCGTCAGCCGGGCGACCGGCGGCGGGGCAAGCCCCTCCCGGAGCAAGCTCGAATAGGGACGCCGACCAGGGTGGCCCGCCCGAAGCGCCGCCCTCTCGCGAGGGCAGCGCGGGCGTCCGGGTGAGAGCGCTCGAGCAGCGCAGCAATGCGCCGCCTAGACGAATGATCCCCGCCGGCCTCGGGGCGACCCGATGCCGGCACAGAACCCGGCTTACAGTCCAGCTCCGGTCGCCGCCTCCTCCTCCGTGCTCCGCGGCCACGCGACCGCCATCGCGAGGCCGACGCCCGCGAGCACCGCGAGCGCACCGAGCGCGTGGATGGCGGATGCGACGCCGTGGCAGTGCGCGAGCAGGCCCCAGCGCGACAGCAGCCAGTGCCAGTCGTGGATCTCTCCGCCGACGAGCGGAAGCGCCTGCGCCTGCGCGTCGGCGGCGTAGACGGCGATGTTCATCCCGTTCTCGCCGAGCCACACCAGGCAGACAGCGGCGTCCTGCACCCGCCCGCGGCCCAGGAAGTGGAGCCCCGCGGCGATCGGGAAGAAGAGCTGGCCGAGGGTGCCGCCGAGGATGCGCAGCGTCGGGGGACCCCACGCGAAGAAGACGTGGCCCGCCTCGTGGAAGAGCAGGTTCGCTCCGTCGACGAGATGCCAGCGGTAGGCGACCAGCAACCAGCCGCCGTAGACCGCGAGCAGTGCGGCCTGGATCGTGCGCGCCACGGCCCACGGATCGGCGCGCCCGCCGGGCGACCTGAGCCGCGTATACTCGGCGCGGCTCCGGGAGGACTCCATGCGCATCGAGACGACGCTCCCGCTCGGCGACTGGCGCGCCGCCGCGCCCGCAGCGCGCCGCGCCGAGCAGCTCGGCTTCGACGGGATCACGACGCCCGAGATCGCCAACGATCCCTTCGCGCCGCTCGTCCTGGCGGCGCTCGCGACCGAACGCATCCAGCTCGGCACGGCGATCGCGGTCGCCTTCGCGCGCAGCCCGATGGCGGTCGCGAACATCGCCTGGGACCTGCAGGTCGAGTCGCGCGGGCGCTTCGCGCTCGGGCTCGGGCCGCAGGTGAAGGGGCACAACGAGCGGCGCTTCAGCGTCCCGTGGAGCGCGCCGGTGCCGCGGCTCCGCGAGTACGTCGAGTCGCTGCGCGCGATCTGGCGGTGCTGGGAGCGGCGCGAGCCGCTCGCCTACGAGGGCCAGCACTACCGCTTCACGCTGATGACGCCCGAGTTCTCACCGCCGCCGAGCGGGCTCGCGCCCATTCCGGTCACGATCGCGGCGGTCGGCCCCGACATGCTGCGCCTCGCCGGCCGCGTCTGCGACGGCGTGCGGCTGCACGGCTTCTGCACACGCCGCTACCTCGAGGAGGTGGCGCTCCCGGCGGTCCGAGGGGGCCTCGAGCGCTCCGGCCGCGACCGCCGACGCTTCGAGGTGTGGGGAGGTGGCTTTCTCGCCACCGGCCTCGACGCGGGGGAGGTCGCCAAGCAGCTCGAGTGGTGCCGCTATCGGATCGCCTTCTACGGCTCGACGCGGACGTACTCGCCCGTGCTCTCGCTCCACGGCTGGGATGACCTCGCCGCGAAGCTCCACCGCATGTCCAAGGAGGGCCGCTGGGACCAGATGGCGAAGGAGGTCCCCGACGACGTCGTCCACGAGTTCACCGCGGCCGCGCCGTACGCCGAGCTGCCCGCGGCCGTGGAGAAACGCTTCGGCGGTCTCGTCGACACGATCGCGCTCGGCTTCTCCGAGCGCACCCCGGACGGCCTGGCGCGCGAGCTGATCCAGGACCTTCGCCGCATCCCCCACGTCTTCGCGGGGTTCCCGAACGGCTGGAGCTAGGTCGGCTCGATGGACCCGGCGACGGCGGCGCGGCGCCCGACCGCGCGGCGGTAGCAGCGCAGGCGGCGGCGGCGAAGGCGGTCGTAGCCGCGCCACTTGCGAGCCGGCAGATCGCCCGGAGCCGCGACCTCGAAGCCCTGCCGCAGGAAGAATGCGCCGACGCGCTCCTGCGTCGTACAGGCGAAGACCGAGCGCAGGCGCAGCGCGCGCGCCCGGCGCAGCGCGTGCGCCACCAGGTGCTGCCCGACCCCTTCGCCGAGGAACCGCGTCACCGTGTACAGCGACGCGATCTCCCCGACCCGGGTGTCGGCATCGACGAGGAGCGCTCCGATGCCGGCCAGGTGGCGGCCCTCGACGAAGGCGCCGAAGCCGTGGGCCAGGACGCGGTCGATCTCGCGCGAGCTGCGGGGCGCCAGATAGCCCTCCGCGACGCCGCGCCCGATCAGATCGTACGCCGCGTCGAAGTCGTCGAGGCCGAGCTCGCGCACGGCGATGTAGCGCTTGCGGGTGAAGAGCGTCCCCGAGCCGGAGTAGGTGAAGAGCTCGCGCTCCAGGCCCGCAAGGTCGCAGACGTTGACCGCCGGCACGCCCCCCGTGAGCATCGCGTCGACCTCGCGGAGCAGCGCGCGGCGGCGGCGCGAGATGCGGCGGCGGGCCGCGAGCAGCTCTCGGAGCTCGTCCCGGTGCACGAACGAGAGCCGACGGCCGCCGCGATCGACGATCCCTCCGCCGGCGTCGATCCAGACGAGTTTGAAAACGCCGAGTCGCAGCGCCAGCTCGCGGCACTGCGCCGGGAACGGCGTCCGTCCGCCGGCGAGCAGGCCCACGCCCGACGCGCTCCGGAGCGCGCGCCACACCACCGTCTCGAGGTCGCGCGCCGAGGCCGGGATGATGCTCTCTCCGACCACCGCCTCGAGGGCCGCGCGCCGAGAGGAGATGACCAGGACGCGCGTGCCGTGGCGCGCCAGCGTCTCCACCACCCCGACCAGGCCGGCCGGCTCCCGCAGCAGCGCCACGGGGCAGGCGATCGCCAGAGCGCGGCCGCGAAACTCCTGGAGGTAGAACTCCCGCTCCGAAAACGGGAGCGCGGGCTCGATCGCGACCTGGGCCGAGGGCACGGCGGCGCAGTTTGGCGCATCCGCGGACGACCGCATCGACGCATCCAGAGAGGGAGCCGCTCCCATGCAGGAGGAGAGATGCGCAACTCCTGGGCCCCCACGGGGTTCAAAACGATGGAAGTCACGCGACCGACATCGAGAGCCACTCAACGAGGCTAGGCTGATGGAGGTCGATACCCGGCCTGGATCCTTTCTACCCCGCTACGGTGCACGGAGAGTCGTTCCGATACGCAAGCAGGCACGCCGAGAGGGGAAGAGCGCGAGCGGGGAAGGAATTCGGACGAGATCGCAAAAAGTGCTGGAAAAGAGTCGCCGGAGCGGAGAGAATGCTGGGCTGCTCGGTTGCCCCCCGAACAGCTGGAGGCCGGCCGTCGTCGAAGCGCGCTCGCATCTCCTCTCCACCGGTGCGAGCTCCTCGTCTGGCCAAGTTTCCCCCCGGGTCGAAAGCCCGGGGCTCGGCTCCTCGGACCCCTCGGCCGCGGCCCTCGGCCGACGGCAGTGCGGGGTTCGATGGGCGGATTCGAGACGAGGATTCGAGCGGCGCGGACCGAGTCGAGACATCGCCGGATCGGCCCGGACCCGGCGGCGTTCCAAGAGGTAAGGGAGTGAAGCTGGAAGATCGTCAGACGGCGGGCAGCGGGGAGCTCGAAACCCGCGGCCCCACCGGCGCTACGGCGGCGTTCGCCGCCGAAGACCTGGATCCGGGGCGCGAGCGCCGGCCGCTCGAGTCCTATTTCCAGGAGATCGGCGGCACGCGCACGCTTCGCCGCGAGGAGGAGGTGTACCTCGCGAAGGAGCTCGAGGCGTCGACCAGCGCGCTGCGCGAGTCGCTGTACATGCTGCCCTGCTCGCCGCGCCACGTGGTCGACCGCTGGGACTCGCTGCGCGCTCTCTCCCACACCGGCGCCAAGCTCTCCGAATCGATGGGCGACGAGGAGACCGGCGAGATCGCTGCGCGCGTCGAGCGCGCCGTGAAGCGCCTGCGGGTGCTGATCGTCGAGCGCGACCGCCAGGCGAAGCGTCGCGCCTCCCAGAAGACACTGCAGCGTGTCCACTCGAAGATGGCCGAAGAGCTGGAGCGCGCGCAGCTCTCGCTCGCCGTGCTGGCCGAGCTGCGCGACCGGGCGGTCTATCTGGCCGAGGAGCTCGGCAAGGCGCGGCGCAACTCGCGGCGGATGATCGAGCTCGAGGCGGAGGCGGGGCTGCCGAAGGTCGCCATGCAGGAGCGGGTCGAGGCCGTGCGCGATGCGCACGCCCGGATGACGGCGGTGAAGAACCGCTTCATCGAGCACAACCTGAAGCTGGTGGTCGCGATCGCCAAGGACTACCGGAATCTCGGCCTCTCGTTCCCCGACCTGATCCAGGAGGGGAACCTCGGCCTGATCCGCGCCGTCGAGAAGTTCGACCACCGCAGGGGCTTCAAGTTCTCGACCTACGCCGTGTGGTGGATCCGGCAGGCGCTGGTGCGCGCGATCCAGAACCACTCGCGGACGATCCGCCTGCCCTCGCACGTACACGACCGGCTCCAGCGGAGCCAGCGCGTGCGCGCCGAGCTCACCGGGAAGCTCGGGCGCGAGCCGACCGCCGCGGAGCTGGCTCCCGCGCTGGGCACCGACATCGACTCGCTCGAGTCGCTCGACCGGCTGTCGCGCGAGGCGATCTCTCTCGAGTCGTCGGTCGCCGGCACCGAGAAGCGCCTCGAGGAGTTCGTCGCCGACCCGACGGCGCCGACCCCGGACTCCGGGATCGACGGCGACCGCATGCGCTCGGGGGTGGGGTCGCTGATCGCGAGCCTGACGGACCGGGAGCAGCTCATCCTGCGCCTGCGCTACGGCCTGGGCGGCGAGGAGGAGCACACCCTCGAGCAGATCGGCCAGTCGCTCGGCCTCTCGCGCGAGCGCGTCCGGCAGCTCGAGGCGCGCGCTCTCAAGAAGCTGCGCGAGACGATGCCGGCGCAGCGGCTCTACCCGATCCTGGAGCCGTAGTCCCCCCGGCGCCTCGCGTTATGATGCCCGGCTGCCCGGGCTCGCCCGGGTTGCCAGCGGAGACGGTCGCGTGCACGTGCTCTGCCTCGACCTGGAAGGCGTCCTGATCCCCGAGATCTGGATCGGCGTCGCCGAGCGCACGGGGCTCGCGGAGCTGCGCGTCACCACGCGCGACGAGCCGGACTACGACAAGCTGATGCGCCGCCGCCTCGCGATCCTGGCGCGCGAGGGGCTCGGCCTGCCCGACATCGAGGCCGTGATCGACGCGCTGGGCCCGCTGCCCGGCGCCCGCGCCTTCCTCGACCACGTCCGCGAGCAGACGCAGGTGCTGATCCTCTCGGACACCTTCTACGAGTTCGCGCGGCCGCTCATGCGGCAGCTCGGCTGGCCGACGCTGTTCTGCAACCACCTGGTCGTGGGACCGGACCGCCGCATCCTGGACTACCGGCTGCGGCAGAAGGACGGCAAGCGCGAGGCCGTGCGCGCGCTGCACGGCCTCCAGTTCCGCGTCGTCGCCGCGGGAGACTCCTACAACGATACGGCCATGCTCGCCGAGGCCGATGCAGGGATCCTGTTCCGCCCGCCCGACAACGTGGCGCGCGAGTTCCCGCAGTTCCCGGTGGCCCGCAGCTACGACGAGCTCGGCGCCGCGATCGAGCGGGCGACCCGCGGAGCGGACCGCTAGCCCGATGGCCGCCGGCGACCATCGGCTGCACGACGACGAGCGCCGCGCCTGGGCGGAGGACGGCTTCTTCCGGCGGACCGCGGTCTTCGCCGAGGCCGAGCTCGAGGCGCTGCGTGCCGCCGCGGAGCGCGCAGCGGTGGCCGCCGAGCACTCGTCGGGCAGCGGGCGGACCTACGACGTCGACGGCAACCGCTACGTGGACATCGGCGAGACCACGATCCAGTTCGAGCACCAGCCTGGCTCGCGGACGCTGCGCGTGGTCGAGCCCTTCCACCATCTCGACCCGAGTTTCGACGCGCTGCTCGACGACCCGCGCATCGTCGAGCCGATCTGCGGCCTGCTCGGGAGCGAGCGCGTGGCGCTCTGGACCGACAAGCTGAACTTCAAGCGCCCGTTCGAGGGCTCCGGCTTCCGCTGGCATCAGGATTCCCCCTACTGGGCGCACGCGTGCCGGCACCTCGACCAGCTCCCCAACGTCATGGTCGCGCTCGACGACGCCGACGCCGAGAACGGCTGCCTGCGCGTGGTGCGCGGCAGCCATCGCCACGGGCTGTTGCCCGGACGCCGGGGCGAAGGCGTGCTGGGACCGCTCTTCACCGATCCGCGCCACATCGACCTCGCGGCGGAGGTGCCGGCGGCGATGCCGGCGGGAAGCCTGCTCTTCTTCAGCGCGCACACGGTGCACGGCTCCGAGCCGAACCGCTCGGGGCGCGCACGCCGCGCCTGCGTGCTCACGTACCAGCCTCCCGGGCACCCGATGTTCAAGATGCGCGGCTGCCGCGAGTCCGCGGCGCCGGGCGCCGCCGCCGGGGGTGCTGGATGACGCTCCTGGTGACCGGCGGGGCCGGCTTCATCGGCTGCAACTTCGTGCGCTGCGCGCTGGCGCACGGCGCCGAGCGGGTCGTGGTGCTCGACCTGCTGACCTATGCCGGCAGCCTCGAGAACCTGCGGGGCGTGCTCGGCGACCGAGTGCTCCTGGCTCGAGGCGACATCGCCGACGCGGAGCAGGTTCGCGCGATCTACCGCGAGCACCGGCCGCGCGCGGTGGTGAACTTCGCCGCCGAGACCCACGTCGACCGCTCGATCGACTCGCCGCGTCCCTTCCTCACCACCAACGTGGGCGGGGTCTTCGAGCTCCTCGAGGGAGCGCGCCGGCACCTCGCCGAGGCCGACCCGGCCGAACGCGCCGCCTTCCGCTTCCTGCACGTCTCCACCGACGAGGTCTACGGGTCCCTCGGCCCCGACGGGCTCTTCGACGAGAACACGCCCTACGCCCCCAACTCGCCCTACTCCGCCTCGAAGGCCGCGGCCGATCACTTCGTGCGCGCGTACCACCACACCTTCGGCGTGCCGACGCTGATCACCAACTGCTCGAACAACTACGGCCCCTATCAATTCCCGGAGAAGCTGATCCCGCTCATGATCCTGAATGCGCTCGACGGCAAGCCACTGCCGATCTACGGCGATGGCGGCAACGTCCGCGACTGGCTCTACGTGGAGGACCACTGCGAGGCGATCTGGCTCGCGCTCGAGCGCGGCCGGCCCGGCGAGAAGTACAACGTCGGCGGCGGGAACGAGCGCACCAATCTGGAGCTGGTGGAGCATCTGTGCGCGCTTCTCGACCGCTTGCGCGATCCGCGCGACAACCCCGCGCTGCGCGCCCAGGGGAAGCGGTCGTACGCCGAGCTCAAGAGCTTCGTGCCCGACCGCCCCGGCCACGATCGCCGCTATGCGATCGACGCCGCCAGGATCCGCCGCGAGCTCGGCTGGAGGCCGCGGCACGACCTGGAGAGCGGCCTCGAGCGCACGGTCCGCTGGTACCTGGACAACACCGCTTGGTGCGAGGCGATCCAGCGCGAGCGCTACCAACGCCAGCGCCTCGGGCTCGTTACGCAGCCGTAACAAAACCGGCCGTTTTACCGAAGTTTCACAGCGCGCGCGGCGCTCCGGGCCGAACCGCTCCCTATCCTCGCGCGCCTCGAACGAAGCGGCCGCGCGCCGGCCGATGGGAGAGTCGATGTCGCTGCCGCTCCTCTCGGACGACGTTTCGTCGGACGTGGGCATCTCGATCCGGGATTCGGAGGGAGGCGGCGGGAGCCGCGCTCCGGCGGCGCGCGATCGGGCGCCGAAGCTCAGCCGCGAGGTGGAATCCCCGCCGGTGCTCTCCGAGTCGGATGGCGCGCTGGCGCGCCGCGAGGTGCTACCGCGCGTGCTCTACTGGGGCGTCCACCTGGCGGCGCTCGGCGTGCTGTGGACCGGGGCGGATCCCGTCGCCCTCGCGCTCTTCGCGATCACGTTCTGGGGCCGCATGTTCGGCGTCACCGGCGGCTATCACCGCTACTTCTCGCACAAGACGTACCGCACCAGCCGCGCCTTCCAGTTCGTCCTGGCGTGGCTCGGCGCCAGTGCCACCCAGAAGGGCCCGCTCTGGTGGGCGGGCCTGCATCGCCGTCACCACCGCTTCGCCGACGGACCGGGCGACACCCACTCGCCCCGCAGCGGCTTCTACTACGCGCACCAGGGATGGATCTTCGATCCGCGCTGGAACGCGACGCCGATCGAGCTGATCCCGGACTTTGCGCGCTACCCGGAGCTGCGCTGGCTCAACCGCTGGCACTTCGTGCCTCCCGTCGCGCTTGCGGTCGCCTGCTTCGCGATCGGCGGCTGGTCGGGCCTGTTCTGGGGCTTCTTCCTGTCGACCACGGTGCTTTGGCACGCGACGTACTGCGTCAACTCCTTCGCGCACGTGTTCGGGACCCGGCGCTACGACACGCCCGACACGAGCCGCAACAACTGGTGGATCGCGCTGCTGACGCTCGGCGAGGGCTGGCACAACAACCACCACCACTACATGGCCTGCGCTCGGCAGGGCTTCCGCTGGTGGGAGGTCGACGTGACTTACTACGCGCTGCGCGGGCTCGCCGCGGTCGGGCTGATCTGGGACCTGCGCGAGCCCCCGGCGTCGGTGCTCGAGGCCGGCGCGCGCGACGCGGCCCGGCGCGAGGCCGCCTAGCGGCGCCGCCGCGCGGCTCACGGCCCCAAGAGATCCCCGTCGACGATGCGGATGTCGGCGCGGGCGCGCAGCTCGGCGAGCCGGCGCGCCAGCCGTTGGTCGTGCTGCTGCATCCGATAGGCGTTGCGGACCGGCTCGAGCACCTGGTCGAGCGGTGGGATCACATCGGGGCCGCGGGCGACCAGCTGCACCACCCACCAGCCGTCCTCGGCGCGCAACGGGTCGCTCGCCGCGCCCGGAGCGAGCTTCCCCACCCCTTGCGCCACCGCGCTGCCGACGCGGGCCGCCAGCGCGTCGAGCGGGACCTGCCCGGTGGGCAGCGGGGGCTCGATAGGGCTGCCGAGCGATGCGGCCAGATCCGGGAACGGCTCCCCGGCTCGCGCGCGGCGCGCGATCTCGACGGCGCGGGCGTACGCGGCGCCCTCCTGGCCGGGGGCTACCTCGACCCGCGCCGCGCGGACCTCGACGGGCCCGGGCTGCGCGAAGTCGCGACCGTGCTCGGCGTAGAAGGCCTCGAGCCGGTCGCGCGACGCCTCGGCCGGATCCTCGTCCGTCGTGATGCCCTCCACCACGGCCGACACGATGGCGCGTCGGGCGGTGGGCTCGCGCCGCTCGAGTCCGAGCGCGAGGCCCTGCTGCAGCAGCAGCTCCTCGTCGATCAGGCGCTGCAGCAGCTCGCGGCGCGTGTCGCGGTCGAGCTCGAGATGGCTGCGCTCGCGCGCCACCGCGCCGACGAAGCGCGCGAAGCTCTCGCGCGCGATCGGCTCCCCGTTGACCCAGGCGACCACGTCGCCGCCCGCGGCCGGGGCCGGCGCCGCGGGCGCGGGCCGCCGCAGCAGCGCCGCCGCCGCGAGCGCGAGTCCACCGAGCGCACCGACCAGGAGCCAGCGCCGCGCAGCGCGCGAGCCGAGCGCGTCGGCGCCGCTCATCGCGGCGCGAGGCCCGCCTCGCGGTAGGCGCCGGCGCGGAAGGGGGCCAGCTCGACGCTGGTCCCGGACTCCCGCGCCGCCTCGGCGGCGAAGCCGATCAGGTGGCTCTCGAGCGCGCTGCGGCCCGATCCCAGCACGGCGTCGCGCCGGCCGCTCTGGAGCGCGCGGGTGAACGAGCCCATGAGCCCCTCGTCGCCGCCGAAGTGACCGAGCACCCCGCCGCCAAGGTCGTGCACCTCGGGGGCCAGCACGCCGGGGCGGGTCACCTCGATGGCGCCGCCGTCGAGCACGCCGCGCAGCTCGCCGCGCGTGCCGGTGATGCGGAGCGTGCGCTGCTCCTTCGCGGCGAAGCCGTGCAGGGCGAAGCTCGCGGTGAGCCCGCCCTCGAACTCCAGCGCGACCACCTGGTGGTCGAGCACGTCGTTGTCGCAGCGATAGACGCAGCGCCCGTAGCGGCCGCTCTCGAGCGCGCGGCGGCGCGCCTCGCGGCTCGGGTCGGGCGACACGTCGATCCACGGCCAGAGGCGCGCGATGCGCTCGTCGGGATCGACGTAGAAGCGCACCGCGTCGTGGGGACAGCTCGCCTGGACCGGGCAGCCGTCGGTGCAGCGCGCCGGCGCACCCGCAGGCGCGCTCTCGGCGCGATAGTGGCCGAGCGCGCCGTACGACGCGACGCGCCGCGCGGGGCGCCCCGCCAGCCAGCAGAGCAGATCGAGATCGTGGCACGACTTCGCCAGGAGAATCGGGGCCGCGATCTCGCGGCTGCGGAAGCGACCTCGCACGTAGGAGTGCGCCATGTGCCACCAGGCGACGTGCTCCCGCGCGTCGATGTGCTGGATCTCGCCGAGGCTCCCGCTCGCAGCGATCTCGTGCACCCTCTGGTAGAAGGACGTGAAGCGGAGCACGTGCCCGATCTGCAGCACCCGCCCGGCCGCTGCGGCGGCCTCGACGACGCGGACGCACTCGGCCGGCGTCGGGGCGATCGGCTTCTCGAGCAACACGTCGTAGCCGCGCGCGATCGCGGCCAGCGCCGGCTCGACGTGCAGCGTGTCGCTGGTTGCGATGATGGCGACCTCGGCGAGCGGCGGGCGCTCCAGACACTCGCGCCAGTCGCGGAAGACGAGGTCGGGCGGGATCTCGTGATCGCGCGCGACCTTCGCGCGCCGGCGCTCGTCGGGCTCGGCGACCGCGACCACGCGCAGCCGCTCGGGATTCGCGCGCGCCCAGCCCGCGTAGACGAGCAGCCCGCGATTGCCGGCGCCGACGACGACGGCGCGGATCGGCTCGGACCGGACCGGCGCGGTTATACTCGCTCCGATGGACGACTCCACGCGCACTCCCGAGGCGAGCTCCGATGTCGACACCGAGGTTCGCAAAGTGGCGCAGGGCCTCGGCATCGGCCAGTTCGGCCGGCACATCTTCCTGTGCGTGCACGGCGACTGCGCGCCGAGCGAGGAGGCCAAGACCTCCTGGCAGTTCTTGAAGCGCCGGCTGCGCGAGCTCGGCCTCGACCGCGGTCGCGGCGGAGTCTACCGGACCCAGGTCGAGTGCTTCCGGATCTGCAAGGGCGGGCCGGTGGCGGTGGTGTATCCCGACGGGACCTGGTACCGCGGCTGCACCCCGGAGGTGCTCGAGCGGATCATCCAGGAGCACCTGATCGGCGGACGCCCCGTGGAGGAGCTGGTCTTCGCGCGAAACCCGTTGCCGGGCCCGGCGTGAAGGCGACCCTGCTCCGAGGCCGCGATCACACGGTGATGGGAGCGGTCGCCGGAGCGGACGACGGACCCGTTGCGCTCGCACTGTCGCGCGGCGGCGCGCCGAAGCCCTACCCCCACACGGAGCCCAACGAGGACGCCGCGCTGTGCGCGCGCGGCGAGAACGGCCTGCTGGTGGCGGTGGCCGACGGCCATTGGGGCCACCGCGCGGCCGAGCTGGCGCTCGGGCATCTGCTCGCCGAGGTTGCGAACGAGTGGACCGAGGGGAAGGCGCGCGGAGCCGCGTCCTGGCGCCAGGCGGCGCTCGCTGCACTCGCGGGCGCGAACGGCGCCGTGCTCTCGGCGCGGACGCCCGAGCAGCGCTCGCGGACCACCCTCGCGCTGGCGCTGGCGCGACCGCTCGAGAATCTCCTGGTGTGCGGATCGATGGGCGACAGCCACCTGTTCCGCGTCGGTGACGACGGCGTCCTCGAGCTCGCGGTGATGCGCGGGAGCCGCGCGGTGTTCCTGGGAGAGCGACTGTCGCCGGCCGCGCTCGCGCGCGAGGCGCGCGTCGAGGTGCAGTCGCTCGAGCCGTGCGTCGCGCTCGTCGCCGCGACCGACGGGCTCTCGGAGGAATCGATCGGCGTCGCCGACCCCGCGGCTGCCGTGCGCGAGGCGGTCGCGCTGGCGCGGGGACGCGAGACCGGCACGCGCGCGGCGGCGGCGGCGCACGCGCTGGTCGAGGCCGCCCTCGCCGCCCACCGCAAGAACCAGGCGGGCGACAACATCGCCGCCGCGGTGGCGTGGCTCCGGCGCGAGGGCTGATCAGACGCCGGCGAGGAGTGCGACCACCTGATCCGCGATGGCCGGCGCAGCCGTGAGTCCCGGCGACTCGATGCCGATCAGGTTCACCAGCCCGGGCAGGCCTTGGGCCGAGCCCTCTTCGATCACGAAGTCGCGGAAGCCCTCTCCGGGACCCGCAAGTCGCGGCCGGATGCCGGCCGATTCGGGCGACAGCCACTCGGAGCGCAGCGCGGGCAGATAGCGCCCCGCGGCGTCCGCGAAGCGGACCGCCTTGCCGGGGTCGACGGCGTAGTCGATGCGCTCGACGTACTCCGCGTCGGGGCCGAAGCGGATCCGCCCGCCGAGGTCGAGCGTGGCGTGGATCCCGAGCCCCGAGACGGCGGGAACCGGGTAGACCAGCCGCTGCACGCGCAGCGGGGCACCGGGCGCCAGCGCGAAGTAGTCGCCCTTGCAGAGCCGCAGGCGGAGGCCGCGCGCCGCGAGGTCGACGCCGGCCAGCGCGGCCACCCGATCGCTCGCAAGACCTGCCGCGTTCACGACCGCAGCGGCCGCGAGCGCGCCGGGCTCGCCGTCCGGACCGCGCAGCGCGAGGCGCCAGCCAGACGACGCGCGCTCGAGCCCGACCACCTCGTGCCGCAGCAGCAGCGCCGCGCCGTGCGCCTCGGCCTCGGCTGCGAAGGAGAGCGCGAGCGCGTGCGCGTCGACGATGCCGGTGGCCGGCGACACGAGCGCCGCGAGCCCGCGCACGCCGGGCTCGATCCGCTGCAGGGCGCCTCCGTCGATGATCTCGAGCCCGGGCGCGCCGTTCGCGAGGCCCGTCTCGCGCAGCCGCTCGAGCACGGCGAGCTCCTCGGGCGCGCAGGCGACGACCAGCTTGCCGACCCGGCGGTGTCCGATGCGCAGCCGCTCGCAGCGCTCGTAGATCGCCACGCGGCCCGCCACGCAGAGCCGCGCCTTCCACGACCCGGGCGCGTGGTAGAGCCCCGCGTGGATCACCTCGCTGTTGCGGCTGCTCGTCTCGCGGGCGAAGCCTTCTCGTCGCTCGAGCAGCGCCACGCTGCGGCCGTCCCGCGCGAGGGCCGCCGCCGCCGCGAGGCCGACGACGCCGCCTCCCACCACGGCGACGTCGCACTCCGGTGTCATCCCGGAGCCGGGAAGCGCTCTCCGAAGGCGCGCTGGTAGCGCTCGCGCAGGGCCGCGCCGTCGATGCGCACCGACTGCGTGCCGCGCTGCTCCACCGCCAGCGAGCCCATCAGGCTGCCGAGCCGTCCGGCCGTCTCGAGCGGCAGGCCGCGCTCCAGGCCGAACAGCAGCCCGGCGCGATACGCGTCCCCGCAGCCGGTCGGATCGACCACGCGATCCGCCTTCGCCGCGGGGATCTCGATGCGCCGCCCGCCCTCGAGGATCGTCGAGCCCTGGGCGCCTCGCGTCACCACGATCGCCTCCGCGCGCCGCGCGAGCTCATCTTCGCCGAGGCCGGTGCGCTCCAGCGTCACCGCCCACTCGTAGTCGTTCACGACGTAGACCCGCGCCCCCGAGAGGAAGTCGAGCAGACCGGGGCCGTCGAACGCGATGAGCTGCTGGCCGGGGTCGATCACGGTCGGGATGCCGCGCGCCTTCAAGGCGGCCGCGTGCCGTCGCATCGCCGCGTTGTCGTCGGGGCCCACGAGCGCGATCGCCACGCCGTCGACGAAGTCCTCGATGTGGAGCTCCCGGGCGCGCTCCATCGCCCCGGGATGGAAGGCCGCGATCTGGTTGTCGTCCAGATCGGTGGTGATGAAACACTGTGCGGTGTGTGCCTCCTCGAAGACCCGGATGCCGTCGCGCCGGATCCCCCAACGGTCGAGCCAGGCGGCGTAGGCGCCGAAGTCGCGCCCCACCGCCGCGACCACGAGCGGCTCGGCTCCGAGCAGCTTGAGCCCGTAGGCGACGTTGCCCGCGCACCCCCCGAAGAACTCCTCGAGCGTGGGGACGTGGAAGCTGACGGAGAGCACGTGCAGCTTGTCCGGCAGGATGTGGTTCTTGAAGCGGTCCGGAAATACCATGATGCGGTCGATGGCGAGCGACCCGGTCACCAGGATCGGCATGCGTCAGGCTCCTCGAGCAGGGCGCGCAGCGCCTGGCCCTCCGCTCCATGAAGCGCGCGATCGCGCAGTCTCACCGTGGGCCCGCGGCGCGTCAACCGGTAGAATTTCGGGATGCGCATCGCCGAGCTGTACGCGCGCTCGCGCCCCGTGATCTCGTTCGAGTTCTTCCCGCCGAAGACGGAGGTGGGCTATGCGTCGCTCTACCGGACGATCGGGGAGCTGAAGCGGCTCGATCCCGGCTTCGTGTCGGTCACCTGTGGGGCCGGCGGCTCGACGCGCACCCGGACGATCGACCTCGTGGTGCGGATCCAGCAGGAGCTCGGCATCACGGCGATGGCGCACATGACCTGCGTCGGTGCGACGCGCGAGCAGCTCGCCGAATCGCTCGCGCGGATCCGCGACGAGGGCCTCGAGAACGTGCTGGCATTGCGAGGCGATCCGCCGAGGGACCAGCCCGAGTTCCGGCCGGTGCCCGGCGGCTTCGCGTACGCGAACGAGCTCGCCGCGTTCATCCGCGAGCGCTTCGACCTCTGCATCGGCGCCGCCTGCCACCCGGAGACGCATCCCGACGCACCGAGCGCCGAGGTGGACCTCGCGAACCTAGCGCGCAAGGTCGAGGCCGGCGTCGACTTCCTGATCACGGATCTCTTCTTCGACCCGGGCGACTACTTCGCGTTCGCGGCGCGCGCGCGCGCGGCCGGCATCCGGGTTCCGATCGTGCCCGGAATCATGCCGGTGGTGAGCGGCGCGAACGTGCGCCGGATGGCGCAGCTCACCGGCGCGCGCATCCCCGCCGCGCTCGAGGAGCAGCTCGCGCGCACCGGCGAGGACGACGAGGCGACGCTCGAGGTCGGAATCGCGTGGGCCACCGCGCAGTGTCGCGCGCTTCTCGACGGCGGCGTCCCGGGGCTCCACTTCTACACCCTCAACCGGTCGCCTGC
Source organism: Myxococcota bacterium (assembly GCA_035506135.1). Taxonomy (GTDB): domain Bacteria; phylum Myxococcota_A; class UBA9160; order UBA9160; family PR03; genus DATJPY01. The sequence goes on from DATJPY010000007.1 coordinate 83,411, forward strand.
GGCCCGCCGGGTCTACGAGAACCTGTTCTCGTGACGCGGCGGCTCCGCGTCGCCGTCCTGCTCTCGGGCGAGGGCACCAGCCTCGAGAACCTGTGCGAGCGCATCGACGCCGGCGCGGTGCCCGCCGAGGTCGCCCTGGTGATCGCGTCGAAGGAGCGCGCCGGCGGGCTGGCGCGCGCCGAGCGGCGCGGCATCCCCGCCGTCGCCGTGCCGCGCCGAGCGTTCGCCGATGCGCGCGCCTTCAACGACGCGCTGCACGCCGAGCTCGGCAAGCATCCCGTCGACCTGGTCGCGCTGCTCGGCTTCCTCTCCATCTTCGAGCTGCGCGGCCGCTTCGAGGGGCGCGCGATCAACACGCACCCGGCGCTGATCCCCGCGTTCTGCGGCAAGGGCTTCTACGGCCGCCGCGTGCACGAAGCGGTGCTGGCGTCCGGCGTGAAGCTGAGCGGGGCGACGGTGCACTTCTGCGACGACCGCTACGACAGCGGCCCGATCATCCTGCAGGAGGCCGTCCCGGTGCTCGAGGACGACACCCCCGAGACGCTGGCGGCGCGCGTCCAGGCGGTCGAACGGCGCCTGGTGCCGGAGGCCATCCGGCTCTTCGCCGAGGGTCGCCTGGAGATCGAGGGCCGCAGGGTTCGGATCCGCTAACGACGACTGGTTTCTTCGATCAGCTCGACCTTGTAGCCGTCGGGATCCTCGACGAAGGCGATCACGGTGGTGCCGTGCTTCATCGGACCCGGCTCCCGCGTCACGCGCACGCCCTTCGCGCGCAGCGCCTCGCACACGGCGTGGATGCCGTCGACGCCCACCGCGACGTGGCCGAACCCGCTCCCGATCTCGTATGCGCGTCCGTCCCAGTTGTGCGTCAGCTCGAGGACGGCGGTCTCCGATTCGTCGCCGTAGCCGACGAAGGCGAGGGTGAACTCGCCGCCGGGATAGTCCTTGCGCCGCAGGAGCTTCATGCCGAGGCCGTCGCAGTAGAAGCGGAGGGAGGCGTCGAGGTCCCGGACGCGGAGCATGGTGTGCAGGAGGCGCACGCCGGGAGCGTAGCGGTGGGACGGGCTTGACTCGGGGGTGAATAAAAGGCGAAAATAGGGCCATGGTCGCCCCCCGGCACCAGACCCCCGCTCCGGTCTCCAACGAGCTGGCCCTCGGAGAGCCGTTGCCCGCGCTCCCCCCTTCGATCCGCCCCCTGATCCGGCTGGGCGGCGGCTTCTCCGAGGCGCTCGTTCCCCTGCCGACCGGCATCGATCCCGTCGACCGGCTGCTCGGGGGCGGCTTCCCGCGCGGGCACCTCTCGGAGATCACGGGCCCGCCGTCCTCGGGACGCACCTCCCTCGCCCTCCTCCTCTCGGCCACCGCGACTCGGGCGGGCGAGGTCGTGGCGTGGGTCGACGGCGCCGATGCCTTCGATCCGAGCTCGGCGCGGGATGCGGGGATCGACCTCGACCGCCTGCTCTGGGTGCGCGCCCCTCGCATCCGCGAGGCCCTGCGCAGCGCGGAGCACCTGCTCGCGGCTCGCGGCTTCGCGCTCGTGGTGCTGGACCTCTGTCGCGCCGTCGATCCGCCGGCGGCGAGCGCTCTCGCGACCGCGGCCTGGATGCGCCTCGCGCGCGCCGCCGCGTCTAGCGGCACGGCCCTCGCCGTGCTGGGGCGAGATCGCCTGGTCGGCTCGCACGCCGCGCTGGTCGTGGACCTGCGCGCGATCCGACTCCGCTTCGCCACGAGCCCCGCCTGGCTCGAGGGAATCGAGGCACGCGTCGCCCTGACACGCCATCGCCTCCGCCCCTCGGAGGGATTCGTCCCGGTCCATTGGAAGGTTCCCCCCCTTGCGCGTGGCGTGCCTGATCGTGCCGGACCTGCCCGCGGTCGCGGAGCTGCGGGCGCATCCTGAGCTCGCCGGGCTGCCGCTGGCCGTCGTCTCGGAATCGGGGCCTCGGGCCACGGTGCTCTCCGTCTCGCCCGCCGCCGCCCACGCCGGCGTCCGGCGCGGCAGCGCGATCGCCCAGGCCCGCTCGGTGTGCGCCGCGCTGTGCGTCCGCGTGGCGTCTCCCGCGCGCGAGCGCGCGGCACGCGACGCACTGCTCGACGTCGCGCTCTCCGCCTCGCTGCGCGCCGCGCTCGCCCCGCCGGGTGAAGGAGTGCGCGCGGGCGAGGCCGTCGTACACATCAACGTGTCGGACTTCGCCGCCGGGCCGGAACGGCCCCGGTCGGGGCCTCCCCGGTCGGAGACCGGGCTCGCCACCGCGCTCGCAGCGCGGGCCCGCGCGCTCGGCCTGCCCGCGGCCGCGGCCGTGGCGGGCTCGCGCGCACTGGCGGAGCTGGCGGCGCGCTGCACCGCGGCACGCGAGGGACCCGACGCCACCTGCGTGATCCCACCCGGCGCCGAGGTCGCCTTCCTGACGCCGCTGCCCGTCGACCTGCTCGACCTCGACGATGCGTCGAGCGAGCGGCTCACGCGTTTCGGCATCCATCGCTGCGGGCCGCTCCTCGAGCTCTGCGCCGGAGCGTCTTCCCGACACGCCGCCGCCCGCCTCGGTCCCGAGCTGCTGCACCTGCTCGAGCGGCTGCGCGGCGAGCGCAGCGAGCCGCCGATTCCGGCGATACGCGACGCGCGCATCGAGGAGTCGATCGACCTCGAGGCTCCCATCGACAACCTCGAGCCGCTGGCCTTCGCGCTGCGCGGGCTGGTCGTACGCCTGCTGGCGCGGCTCGCCGTCCGCCACCTCGCGGCGGGCGAGATCGACGTCGAGCTCCGCGCCGGCCGCGGGCGCGATCGACGGCATCTCGCACTCGCTGCACCCACGGGGGATCCGCGCGTCTGGCTTCGGCGCCTGCGCCGGGCGTTCGAGCACGAGCCTCCTACGGCACCGGTGGATTTCATTGCGCTGGCCGCCGAGGGGTGCCCCGCCCGCAGAGATCAGCTCGACCTGTTCCGGCCCGCGGGGCCCGCGCCTGCCGCGCTCGACGCGCTGCTCGCCGAGCTCGAGGCGCTCGTCGGCGCAGACCGCGTCGGCGTGCCGCGCATCCCCGACGATCACCGCCCCAGCGCGTTCGCGCTGGAGCCCTTCACCCTCGGTCCAGCACCCGCTGCGGGCGAAGCGCCCCATGGATCAGAGAGCCTGCGCGCCCCTGTGCTCTGCCTCCGCGCGCTGCGTCCTCCGCTGCGCGCCGAGGTGCGCCTGCGCGCGGGGCGACCGGCCTGGCTGCGCAGCGCGGTGGCCACCGGCGAGGTCCTGCACTGCGCGGGGCCCTGGCGGAGTTCGGGCGGCTGGTGGTCGGAGGAGCAGCGCTTCGCCTTCGACGCGTTCGACGTCGCGACGAGCGACGGCCGCCTGGTGCGCCTGCGCCTCGACCGCCTGCGGCGCGTCTGGGAGGTCGATGCCCTCTACGATTGACGCGGGCCGACACACGTCTTGACCCCCGCGGCGCATCTCGCTACACGCCGCTCCATGGCGACCCAGAGACCCCTCTCGACCCGGCGCCGGGCGCGCGGCGTCGGCGACGCCCCGGTCCTCTTCTTCCGAAGCTTCCTCGAGCGTCCCATGGAAGTCGGCTCGATCATCCCGAGCTCTCGCTTCCTGGAGCGCCGCGTCGCGCGCACCGCGGCGCTGCGCGATGCCCGCGTCGTGGTCGAGCTGGGCCCGGGCACCGGCGGGACCACGCAGGCGCTGCTGCGCGCGCTGCGGCCCGACGCCCACCTGCTCGCGATCGAGATCAACCCGCGCCTCGCCGAGCGCGTGCGCAAGCGCCTGCCCGACCCGCGCCTGGTGGTGCACTGCGGCAGCGCTGCGGAGATCACCGACGCGCTCGTAGCCCACGGGCTCGCCGCGCCGGAGGTGGTCATCTCCGGGATTCCCTTCTCGACCATGCCGCGCGCGCTGGCGCTCGACATCCTGCACTCGGTGCGCGGCGCGCTCGCGCCGGGCGGCCGCTTCGTGGCCTACCAGGTGCGGGATCGCGTCGCCGTGCTGGGTCGCGAGGTCTTCGGACCGCCCAGCGTGGCGCTCGAGGTGCGCAACGTCCCTCCGATGCGGGTCTACCGCTTCGACGCCGGGGACGGATCGGGCGCCGGCTCGCCTCGCTTGCGCTGAAGCGAGAGCCCTGCCCGCTCGCCCTCCTGCTGGCCCGCGCGCACCACGGCGCGCGCGCCGAATCGTTCGACGATCTCGTCGAGCGCGCGGTTGAGCCGTGCGCTGCGGCGCAACGCGCGGGGCGCCTCGAACAGCCCGAGCTGCGGGCGCTCGGTGCGCTCGAGCCCGGTCGCCCCGACGCCGACCAGCCGGATCGGCTCGTGCGGAACGCGCTCGAGCAGGCGGCGCGACTCGCGGCCCAGGGCGGCTCCGTCGTCGGTGGCCTCGGCGAGGGTCGCGCGTCGCGTCAGGATCGCGAAGCCGCGCGGGCCGGGGCGGATGCGGGCTCCGAGCTTCACCTTGAGCACGACCGTGCGCGCGCGGAGGCCGTCGCGCCGCAGGCGCCGCGCGACCGCCTCGGCGTGGTCCAGGAGCACCGCGGCAATGCGGTCGCGGTCGGAGACGTCGGCCTCGAAGGTGTTCTCCTCGCTGTAGGAGACCGCCGCGCGGTCGGGCTCGACCTCGCGCGGGTCCTCGCCGCGCACCCGGTGCGCGACCTGCGAGCCGAGCGCTGCACCGAGGAGCCGCTCGAGGACGGCCGGCGCCGCGCGCGCGAGGTCGCCGATCGTCGCGAAGCCCGCCCTGCGCAGGCGCTCCTCCGCCACCGCGCCCACGCCCCAGACGCGGCCCACCGGAAGCGGGGCGAGGAACGAACGCACCGCGTCGGGGCGGACCTCGAGGAGCCCGTCGGGCTTGGCCTCCTCGCTCGCGAGCTTGGCGACCATCTTGATCGGGGCGATGCCCACCGAGACGGCGAGCCCGAGCTCTTCGCGCACCGCGGCGCGCAGGCGCTCGCCGGCCGCGCGCGGGCCGCCGTGCAGGCGCTCGGTGCCCGAGAGGTCGAGGAAGGCCTCGTCGAGCGAGAGGCCCTCGACGGCGGGCGAGAAGCGCTCGAAGATCGCGAAGACCTGCCGCGACACCGCGGCGTAGCGCGCCATGTCGCCGCGCAGGAAGACGCCGTCCGGGCACAGGCGGCGCGCCTCGAAGCCCGGCATCGCCGAGCGGACGCCGAAGCGCCGCGCCTCGTAGCTCGCGGCCGACACCACGCCGCGTCGACCGGTGCCGCCGACGATCACCGGGCGGCCGCGCAGCTCCGGATGATCGCGCTGCTCGACCGACGCGTAGAAGGCGTCCATGTCGGCGTGCAGGATCACGCGAGGCGACGTCACGCGGGTACGCTACCCGAGGCCCGACGTGCCCGCCCCGGTCGATGGCAGGCTCAGCGCAGCACCTCGGAGGCGAAGCGCCCGATCGCGTGTCCCACCTCGGCGGGCCGCTCGAGCGCGGCGAAGTGCGTGGCGCCCGCGATCGTCTCGACGCGGGCGCCCGGGCGCGCGTCGAGCAGTCGGTCGCGGAGCTCCGCCGGCACCGCGCTGCGATCGGCGAGCACGAGCAGCAGTGGAGCCGCGATGCGCGCCGCGAGCGGCCACAGGTCGAGCGCCGACGCGCCCTCGTAGCACCAGGCCTCGCGCTCGCCGGGACAGCGCAGGACGACGCCATCGGGTGTCGACGCGAGGACGCCGTCGAGGCACGCCTCGAACGCCTCGGGAGCGAAGCCGGAGTACGGAAAGCGGGCGCGAAGGCGTGCGCGCGCCTCGTCGCGCGAGGCGAAGCGATCGCGCCGGCGGCGCGCGGCGGCGGCCAGCTCGGAGCTGGCGGCGAACGAGGAGCCGCGCTCGAACAGCACCGGCTCCACGGCGACCACAGCCGCGAAGGCGGCGGGTCGCAGCCCCGCCGCGGCCAGGAGCGCCGTGGCGCCGCTCGAGTGCCCGACCGCGAGGAGGGGAGCGCCGATCGCCTCCGCCAGGGCGGCGGCGTCCTCGGCGAGCTCCGTCCACGCGTAGGCGGACGCCACAGCGGGCGCGTCGCTGCCTCCGTGCCCGCGCTGGTCGACCGCCACGGCGCGCCGGGGACGCGGCTCGGAGGCGCACGCCGACTCCCACACCGGCCGCCACGCGTCGGCGCAGAAGCTCGTCGCGTGGAGGAGCAGCGCGCCGGGCACCGCGCCCGGCCACTCGAGCGCGCGGAACGCGAGGCCGCGCGCGTCGATGCGGCATTCGCGCGGCGCGTCGCTCATGTCGGCGCGAGTCTACGATATCGTCGGCCGCCATGGCGGAGACAGCTCCTGCATCGACGCCGCACGACGCGGGGCCGGCGGCCGGTGTCGCCTGGGATCTCGCGGATCTCTACGCGGGGCCCGACGATCCCGCGCTCGAGGCCGACCTGGCGCGGGCGCTCGAGGCCGCGGCCGCCTTCGCGGGGCGGCTGCGCGGCCGGATCGGCTCGCTCGACGCGACGGCGCTCGCCGCCGCGGTCGACGAGCTCGAGGCCCTCGAGGAGCCGGCGCACCGCGCCAGCCACTACGCGCAGCTCCTGTTCGCCGCCGACACCTCGGCGCCGCGCCACGGCGCGCTCCTGCAGCGCGTCCAGGAGCGGCTCTCCGAGCTGCGCAATGCGCTCGTCTTCTTCGAGCTGGAGTGGGTCGCCGTGGACGACGCGCGCGCTGCGGCACTGCTCGCCGACCCGGCGCTGGCGCGCCGCCGCCACCTGCTCGGGCTCATGCGCCGCTACCGGCCGCACCTGCTCTCGGAGCCCGAGGAGAAGCTGCTCGAGGAGACTGCCAACGGCGGGCCGCGCGCGTTCGCCCGGCTCTTCGACGAGACGCTGGGCGCGCTGCGCTTTCCGCTCGCGACGGAGAGCGGCGAGGAATCCCGGAGCGAGGAGGAGGTGCTGGCCCTCCTCTACGAGCCCGACCGCGCCGTGCGCCGGCGCGCGGCCGACGCGCTGACGCGCGGCCTGCGCGATCACGAGCGCCTGCTCGGCTTCGTCTTCAACACGCTGGTCCAGGACAAGGCGGTGCGCGATCGGCTGCGCCGCTACCCCGATGCGATGGCGGAGCGACACCTGGCGAACGAGATCGACGGGCCGACCGTCGCTGCGCTGCTCTCGGCGTGCGAGTCGCGCTACGACCTGGTGCAACGCTACTACCGGCTGAAGCGGCGCCTGCTGGGACTCGACGAGCTCTTCGACTTCGACCGCTACGCGCCCGTCGACCGGACCGGCGAGGCGTCGGGTGCGCCGCGCGCGTTCGGCGAGGCGCGCCGCGTCGTGCGCGACGCGTATCGGGACTTCTCGCCGCGCATGGCCGAGGTCGCGGAGCGCTTCTTCGAGCGCCGCTGGATCGACGCGGAGCTGCGGCCGGGCAAGCGCGGCGGCGCCTTCTCGTCGTCGACCGTGCCGAGCGCGCACCCGTACGTCCTGCTCAACTACACCGGCAATCTGCGCGACGTGATGACCCTCGCCCACGAGCTCGGGCACGGCGTGCACCAGTGGCTCGCGCGGCCGTGCGGTCTCTTCGAGCAGGACACGCCGCTCACCACCGCGGAGACGGCCAGCGTGTTCGGCGAGATGCTCGTGTTCCGCCGGCTGCTGCGCGAGGAGCGCGATCCCGCGGTGCGCCTCGGGCTCCTGTGCGGGAAGCTCGAGGACGCGTTCGCCACCGTCTTCCGGCAGGTGGTCATGACGCGCTTCGAGGAGGCGCTGCACGGCGCGCGGCGCCGCGAGGGCGAGCTTCCGGTGGCGCGCGTGAACGAGCTCTGGCTCGCCGCGAACCGCCCGATGTTCGGCGACACCGTGAAGCTGCGCGACGACTACGGGTGGTGGTGGCTCTACATCCCGCACTTCGTGCACAGCCCGTTCTACTGCTACGCGTACGCCTTCGGCGAGCTGCTCGCGCTCGCCCTGGTGCAGCGCTACGACGAGGAGGGCGCGGCCTTCGCGCCGCGCTACCTGGAGATGCTGGCCGCCGGCGGGCGCGAGCCGCCGCGCGAGGTCGTGGCGCGAACCGGGCTCGACATCGCCGAGCCGGGCTTCTGGGGCCGCGGGCTCGCACTGCTCGAAGGGCTGCTCGCCGACGCCGAGGGCGCCGCCCGCGCCGTCGGATGACGCCCCGCCGCTGAGCCGGCTCCGGCGCAGCAGCCCGACGCGGCGGCGCGCTACCGTCCGGCGGCTGGAGGATGCGCCCTCGCATGTCGAGCCCACAGACCCACCCGGGGGCTCGCACGAACGGCGCGGCCGCGCACCTGCGGATGCTCGGCCCGCTGCTCTGCTGGGCGATCGTCTACGCGGACATCGGCACGAGCATCTACTACGTGCCGGGCATCCTCTACCACGGCGTCGGCCCGAGCGCGCCGAGCTTCGTGCTCGCCACGGGCCTCGTGTTCGTGCTGCTCGCCGAGAAGTACACCGAGATCGCGGCGCGCTATCCGAGCGGCGGCGGCGTCGTGTCGGTGGCGACGGAGGCCTTCGGGCCGCGCACCGGCGCGCTCGGGGGCATGCTGATCCTGGTCGACTACTTCCTCACCGCTGCCATCTCCGCAGTGTCGGGCTTCGCCTACCTGGCGACCCTGGCGCCGCTCGTCGGCGGGCACGAGCTGGTGCTCTCGGTCGCGGGGCTCCTGCTGCTCGGCCTGCTCAACTGGGTGGGCATTCGCGAGTCGGCGTCCGCCTCGGCGCTGGTCGGCACGGCCGCCTTCGTCTCGCTGCTGCTGCTGCTCGTCGCGACGGCGACCCACCTGCACGCGCCCGACTGGGCGCGCGTGGGGAGCTCGCTGTTCGCCGTCGGCCGCATCCCACTCGGCGACGCCGCGGTGGGCTTCGCGGCGGCCTGGCTCGCCTTCAGCGGGCTCGAGTCGCTGTCCCAGATCTCGCCCGCGATGAAGGAGCCACGCCGTCACACTGCGCGCCGGGCGATGGGGTTCGTGGTGATTGCCATGCTGCTGACGGCTCCGCTGCTCACCGCCTTCGCCACCAACGTCATCGACCCCTCGCGCGTCAACCCCGACGCGCTCCAGTCGGAGCTCGGCTACGCGGTGGGCGGCACGTGGCTTCGCGTGCTCGTCGTGGTGACCGCGTCGGCGCTGCTCCTGTTCGCGGCCAACACCGCCATCGTCGGCGCCTATCACGTCTTCGGCGCGCTGGCCGACGGCCACTTCCTGCCGGGGGCCCTGCTCCGCCGCTCGCGTCGCTTCGGCACCCCGACGCTCGCCATCATCGCCTCCGTGGCGGTCCCGATCGCGGTGCTGTTCGCCACGCGCGGGCACATCGATGCGCTCGGCCACCTCTACGCCTTCGGCCTGCTCGGGGCCTTCACGCTCTCCTCGCTGTCGCTCGACCGCGTGCGCATGTCGGAGAGCCGCACCGGCCTCGGCTTCTTCCTGGGCCTGGCGACCACGCTGCTGATCCTGCTCGCATGGGTCACGAACCTGATCTCGAAGCCGTACGCCACCGTGTTCGGCGGGACCTTCACCTTCGTGATGTGGTCGTACGGGCTGCTGCACCGCGGCGGTCTGCCGGGCCGCCGCGCCGCCGCCGTCTCCGCCGAGGAGGCGGAGGAGATCGCGGCCGCACGCCCCAGCGCCGCGCGCATCCTGACGCTCGCCGAGGCGCTCCAGCTCGAGGCCGCCTTCGGTCCGAAGACGCTGGTGGCGCTGCGCGGCACCAACGAGCGCCTGCTCGAGGAGGTGGCAGCGCATCTGGCGGGACGCAAGGAGTGGAGCGTGGCGGCGCTCTACGTCGACGAGGTACCGGGCCTGTTCGTGCCGCGCGACACCGAGCCGAGTCACGAGGCCCGCAAGACCCTGGAGGAGGCGACCGCCTGGTTCGACACCCGCGGCCTCACGGCGCTCCCGATCTGGCGCATCGCGCAGGACGCCGGCGAGGCGATCGCCTACGCCGCGGCGCGGCTCGAGGTCGAGGCCGTGTTCGTCGGCACCTCGCAGCGCGGGACCCTGTGGCGCATGCTGCGCGGCAACGTGATCGGGCGCTTGATCTCGCGCGCGCCCACCCGCACGCGCATCATCATCGTCGGCTAGGGTTCGATCAGCAGCAGCGGGGATCGGAGTCGCCGCGGCGCGGGCCGGCCAGGCCGGTGAAGCCGCGCAGGAACGCGGCGAGCGCGCGGCCGAGGTCGACGAGCTTCGCGCGGATCCTCATGCGCCCACGGCCTCCGCGCCGGACACGGCCGGCGAGCCGCGCAGCGTCTTCCACCAGACGCGCGCGGCGTCGAGCACCACGACGGCGACCAGCGCCATGAAGAGCGCCGTCACCGCGGCGTCGAGCCGGTTGTTGAAGATCACCTGGCGGGTCTCGAAGACCTTCTCCGGAGGCACCGCCCCGGCGGCGAGCTGCGCCGCGAGGTGGTCCGCCTGCGCGAGGAAGCCGATGCGGCGGTCGGGATGGAAGATCTTCTGCCAGCCCGCGCTCATCGTGACGGACAGGAGCCACGCGAGCGGCAGCGCCGTGAGCCAGCCGAAGCGCGCGCGTCCGCCCTTCACGAACAGCGTCGTGGCGGTCGCGAGCGCCGTCGCCGCCAGGAGCTGGTTGGCGATACCGAAGAGCGGCCAGAGCGAGTTGATTCCGCCCAGCGGGTCGACGACGCCCTGGTAGAGGAAGTAGCCCCAGCCGAGCACGATCAGCCCCGACGCCAGCAGGTTGGCGGGCAGCGACGAGGTGCGGCCGAGCGGCGCCCACAGGTTGCCGAGCAGGTCCTGCACCATGAAGCGTCCCACCCGCGTCCCCGCGTCGAGCGTGGTCAGGATGAAGAGCGCCTCGAACATGATCGCGAAGTGGTACCAGAGCGCGCGCAGCGTCTCGCCGCCGAGCGCGCTCGAGAAGATCTGCGCCATGCCGACCGCCAGGCTCGGCGCGCCTCCGGTGCGCGACAGCAGCGAGTGCTCGCCGACGGAGTGGGTCAGCGCCGCGAAGGCGGCGGGATCGAACGCGAAGCCGAGCCCTGCGATCGCCGAGCTGGCGGAGTCGAGCGTGTTGCCGAGCACGGCGGCCGGCGCGTTGATCGCGAAGTAGACACCGGGCTCCATCACCGCAGCCGAGAGCAGTGCCATGATCGCCACGAAGCTCTCCATCAGCATGGCGCCGTAGCCGACCATGCGCGCGTCGCTCTCGCGGTCGAGGAGCTTGGGCGTGGTGCCGCTGGCGACGAGCGAGTGGAAGCCCGACATCGCGCCGCAGGCGATGGTGATGAAGCAGAACGGGAAGAGCGCCCCCGCGAAGACGGGACCGGAGCCGTCGGCGAAACGGGTCAGCGCGGGCAGCCGGACGTCGGGCCGCACCCACAAGAGGCCGGCGGCGAGCAGAGCCACCGTCCCGATCTTGATGAACGCCGACAGGTAGTCGCGCGGAGCCAGGAGCAGCCAGACCGGCAGCACGCTCGCGACGAAGCCGTAGCCGATCAGCGCGAGCGCGAGCGACCGCTTGTCGAGGTCGAACCAGGCGCGCAGCGCGGGCTGCTGCTGCACCCAGCTGCCCGCCGCGACGGCGACCAGCACCAGCGCCACGCCCCACACCGTGGCCTCGACCACGCGGCCGGGGCGGATGCGCATCATGTAGACGCCCATCGCGAGCGCGATCGGGATCGTCGCCGACACAGTGAAGGTGCCCCACGGGCTCCCGAACATCGCGTTGACGACGACGAGCGCCAGCACGCCGATCAGGATCACCATGATCGCCAGCACGCCGACCAGCGCGGCCGCGCCGCCGACCGGCCCGATCTCCTCGCGCACGATCTGGCCGAGGCTCCGGCCGTTCCGCCGCAGCGACCCGACCAGGATCGTCATGTCCTGGACCGCGCCGCCGAGCACCACGCCGAACAGGATGTAGAGCGTGCCGGGCAGGTATCCGAACTGCGCGGCCAGGATCGGACCGACGAGTGGGCCGGGCCCGGCGATCGCGGCGAAGTGATGGCCGAACACCACCCAGCGGTTCGTCGGCACGAAGTCCCTGCCGTCCGCGAGGCGATGGGCCGGCGTCGGGCGCGCGTCGTCGAGCGAGAGGGCGCGCGCCGCCAGGAAGGCCGAGTAGAAGCGATAGGCGACCGCGTAGACCGCGATCGCCGCGACCAGGAACCAGGTGCTCGAGATGCGCTCGCCGCGCGCCGTCGCCACGACGCCGAGCGAGACAGCGCCGAGCGCCGCCACACAAGTCCAGCCGGCGGCGCGCGCCGGCGCGAGGCCGCGGGGGGCGCGCGGCGCCGGGGTCGCCCGCGCCATCAGGGCTCGAGCGACCGCGCGATCTCGGTCGCGGCCCGCATGCCGGAGGTGAGCGCCATCTCGGTGTAGGGACCGATCAGGTAGTCGCCCGCGAAGGCGAGCCGCGGCGAGCGCTCGCGGCGCCCGAGGAACGCCGCGAGGTGCCGGAGGTAGCCGGCGTGGAACTGCGGCAGCATGGGATCCCAGCGGTGCACGGCGCTGTCGACGGGCGCGAGCGTCCCGATCGGCGTGCGCGCCAGCGCCCCGATCACATGCGACACGACGGCGCTGTCGGGCGCGTCCCAGAGCCGACGCGCCGCCTCCGCGGTGAGCGCTGCGTTCACGAGCCCCGCGCCCGCGGGCGCGACCCCCGGCTTGTGGTGGTCGACGGCGAGGCCGTAGAGGCCGATCGCCTCGCGCCGGGGGAAGGCGACGCCGTAGCCCGGGATCGTCGACGGAGCGCGCTCGGTCAGGAGGAAGCAGATCATCCCGCGCACGTAGCGCACGGCGGCGAAGAAGGACTTCTCGGCCGGCGTCAGCGTCGCGCACACGCCCGCCACCAGGCTCCCGGGCACGGCGACGACGGCCGCGTCGGCGAGCACGTGGCCCTCGCGGCCCAGCGCTCGATAGGTGATGCGCGCGCCCTCGTCCGTCGTCTCGACCGCAGTGACGTCGCAGCCGGTGCGCACCGGCACCTGCGCCGCGAGCGCGCACGTGACGACCCCGAGGCCACCCTCGAAGGCCTGCAGCCGGAAGCCGTCCTGCACGAAGCGCATCACCAGGAGCGCGAACGCCGCCGACAGGTCCTCGGGATCGCTGTCGAAGGTCGACGAGAAGGCGGGCGCGAGCAGGTACTCGGCGGCCTCGTCGCCCACCAGGCGGCGCAGGCCGCGCATCATGTCCTCTCCGTCGAGCGCGGCGGCTCGCTCCGGGTGATAGGGATCCAGGCTGCGCCGGCGCGCGACCTCGAGGAGCAGGCGCGGCAGGCGCAGCTTCGCGCGGGCCGAGAGCAGCCGCGAGCGCGCCAGCTCGACGAGCGAGCCGTACTCCGCGGACTCGAGGCGGCCGTCGCGCAGGATGGCGCTCTGACTGCGCGCGATCGGGCGGAGGTGCTTCGCGAGGCCGAGCGTTCCGGCGACGGCGTGCAAGTTGCGGTAGCCGCTCGCCACGAACTGGGCGCCGCGATCGAGGAGGAAGTCGCCGAGCGGCGTCGAGCGCGTCTCGCTGCGCATGCGGCCGCCGGGCACCGGCTCTCGCTCGAGCACCTCGACGTCGTGGCCGGCGCGCTGCAGGCGCCAGGCACAGGTGAGGCCCGCGATCCCTCCCCCCACGATCGCGATCGACGCCATGGACCCATCATACCCTTGCCGGAAAGCGAAGAAGAGGCGAAAGTCTGCTCCGTGCCCCCCGGCGCCGACTACGTCGAGCTGCGCTGCGCGAGCGCCTTCTCGTTCCTGGAGGGCGCCTCGAACCCCGAGGACCTCGTCGACCGCGCGGCCGAGCTCGGCCATCGCGCCCTCGCCCTCTCCGACCGCGACGGTCTGTACGGCATCCCGCGCTTCCACCAGGCCGCGAAGGCCGCCGGCATCGAAGCCCTGATTGGTGCGCGGGTCCGAGCCCCAGGGCAGGAGCTGCTCCTGCTCGTCGAGTCCCAGCGCGGCTACAAGAACCTCTCGCGCCTGCTCACCGCGGCGCACGCGAAGGGCGGCAAGCACGCCGCGAAGGGCGTGACGTGGGACGAGCTCGAGCACCACGCGGACGGCCTCATCTGCCTGCTGCGGGGCGACGCGACGCTGGAGCCCGAGGCGCTCGACCGCGTCTGCTCCGCGCTCGGCCGGGACCGCGTGTGGGTCGACGTGGCGCGCCACCTCGACCGCAGCCGCGAGGCCGGCGCACGCTTGGCCGCCGCGCTGGCCGAGGCCCGCGGCGTGCCGATCGCCGCGAGCCACGACGTGCGCCTGGCGCGCGCGGCCGACCGCCCGCTCTTCGACGTGCTCACCTGCCTGCGCGAGAAGACGACGCTCGACGCAGCCGGCCGCCGTCTGGCGCCGAATGCCGAGCGCCACCTGCTCGCGCCCGCAGCGATGGCAGAGCGATTCGCGGACCGCCCGGCGTGGCTGCGCCAGACGCGCGCGATCGCCGAGCGCTGCGCCTTTCGCCTGGGCGACCTCGGCTACCGCTTTCCGACTTATGATCCTCGCCGCTCGGCTTCGCCTCGCTACGCGGGAACGGGAAACGGAGACAATCGAGCTCGCCGCTCGCCTGCGGCTCGCCGCGCGGGAATCGAGTTCGCGTCCGGGGAGTCGCAGGAGTCGCTGCTGCGGCGGCTCACCTGGGCCGGCGCGCGCACGCGCTACGGCCGCAGGCTCTCGTCGCGCGTGCGCCGACAGATCGCGCACGAGCTCGCCGTGATCGAGAAGCTCGGCCTCGCCGGCTACTTCCTGATCGTGTGGGACATCGCGCGCTTCGCGCGCGAGCGCGGCATGCTGGCGCAGGGGCGTGGCTCGGCCGCCAACAGCGCCGTGTGTTATGCGCTCTCCATCACCGCGGTCGACCCGGTCGGGATGGAGCTGCTGTTCGAACGCTTCCTGTCCGAGGAGCGCGGCGAGTGGCCCGACATCGACATCGACCTGCCCTCGGGCGAGCAGCGCGAGCAGGTGATCCAGTACGTGTTCACCCGCTACGGCGGGCGTCAGCCCGCTGGAACCATCGAGCGCCAGCCCGCTGGAACCATGGGGGCGGGGGCGGCGATGACCGCCAACGTGATCACCTGGCGCACACGGCTCGCGGTGCGCGAGGTCGGCAAGGTGCTCGGCCTGGCGCCCGACGCGATCGACCGGCTGGCGAGGATCCTCTCCACGCTCGCGCTGCGCGAGGACCTCGACGAGACGCGTGCGCTGCTGCGCCAGGGCGGCGTCGATCCCGGAGCGCCGCGCATCCGCGCGCTGCTCGCCCTGGTCGAGCGCATGCACGGTCTCCCCCGCCACCTCGGCCAGCACTCGGGCGGCATCGTGATCGCGGCCGGCCGGCTCGACGAGGTGGTGCCGATCGAGCCCGCCGCCATGCCCGGCCGCCGCGTGATCCAGTGGGACAAGGACGACTGCGCCGATCTCGGCATCATCAAGATCGACCTGCTCGGCCTCGGCATGCTCTGCGCCCTCGAGCACACCCTGCGCCTGGCGCGCGAGCACGAGGGCATCGAGATCGACCTGGCGCGACTGCCGCCCGACGACCCGGCGACCTTCGCCCTGATCCAGCGCGCCGACACCATGGGCACCTTCCAGATCGAGAGCCGCGCGCAGATGGCGACCCTGCCGCGCATGAAGCCCGAGCGCTTCTACGACCTGGTGGTGGAGGTCGCGATCATCCGCCCCGGGCCGATCGTCGGTCGGATGGTGCACCCGTATCTCAATCGGCGCGCCGGCCGCGAGCCGGTCGCCTACCCGCACCCGTCGCTCGAGCCGATCCTGCGCCGCACGCTCGGGGTGCCCCTCTTCCAGGAGCAGCTGCTGCGCATCGCCATGACGGCGGCGGGATTCAGCGGCGGCGAGGCCGAGGAGCTGCGCCGGGCGATGGGCTTCAAGCGCTCCCGGGAGCGGATGGAGCGGCTCGAGGCGCGGCTGCGGCGGGGCATGGACGAGCGCGGCATCCGCGGCGAGGCGCAGGACGCCGTGGTGCGGGGCATCACCTCGTTCGCCCTCTACGGCTTCCCGGAGTCGCACGCGGCGAGCTTCGCCCTGATCGCCTACGCCTCGGCCTACCTGAAGTGCCACCACCCGGCGGCATTCCTCGCCGGCCTGCTGAACGCCTGGCCGATGGGCTTCTACTCGCCCGCCAGCCTGGTGAAGGACGCCCAACGCCACGGCGTCGAGGTACGCCCGATCGACGCCGCCCACTCGGAGTGGCTCTGCACGCTCGAGGCGCCGCGCGCCGTCCGCCTCGGCCTGCGCTTCGTCCGCGGCCTGCGCGAGGAGGCCAGCCGCCGCCTCGAGGCCGCGCGCGCCGAGCGCCCCTTCGCGCACGCCGCCGACCTGGGGCACCGCGCGGGGCTCGCGCGCGCCGAGCTCATGGTCCTCGCCGAGCTCGGCGCGCTCGCCTCGATCGACCCCTCCGCCCGCACCCGCCGCGAGGCGCTCTGGCAGGTGGCCGCCCTCGAGCCCGACGCGCGCTCGATGTTCGCGGGCGAGCCGCCGCCCCTCGTGCCCTCGCCGCTGCCTGCCATGACCGAGCTCGAGGAGACGCTCGCCGACTACCGCGCGAGCGGGCTGTCCGCGGGCCCGCACGTGATGGCGCACCTGCGCCCCCTCCTCGCCGCGCGGGGCCTGCTCTCCGCCGTCGAGCTGCGGGGGATGGCGAACGGCCGCTGGGTCCGCACGGCGGGCCACGTGATCGTGCGCCAGCGGCCCGGCTCCGCGAAGGGAATGTGCTTCCTCACGCTGGAGGACGAGACCGGAACCTCGAACGCCGTCTTGACGCCTCCCCGGTTCCGCCACTTCCGCGTGCCGCTCCACACCGCGTCGATGGTCGAGATCGCGGGCCCGCTCCAGAACGTGGACGGCGTCGTGCACGTTCGCGTGGAGAGACTCGCGCCGCTCGACCTCCGCGACGCTGCGCTCCCGGACTCGCACGACTACCGCTGAACGCGCGGTCGCCGCCTAAACTTTTTTCGCGACGACCCCCGCTTGCCGCTTGACACGAACTCCGCCTGGTTGTTTTCTGTCGCCGCTCTCGCGTGAGCCGGCGGGCCGACCCCGGACGACCCTGATGAGCCGGCGGGCCAGGCGCTTCGCGCCCTGCTTGCCCCCCAAGGCGTCCGGCACCCGCTCGAGGACGCGCGACCCATGTGGGAAGCCGACGGCGGCCGACCCACCGAGAGAGAGGAAAGGTGCAAAGGGCGACCGAGTCGGACCAACCTCCCCCCCAACGTCTCTCCTCCTCCCTCCATCCCGAAACTCCCAAGCGGCGGCCGCGCGCCGCGTCGACCGGGCCGCGCGCCCGGGCGCGCGCCTTCGTCATCGGCGAGCGCGCGCGCGCGTTCTGGACCCGCCACTTCCCGGAGGCGGCGGCCGAGCACTGGAACGACTGGACCTGGCAGCTCCGCCACCGCTTCCGCGATCTCCCCGGGCTCGAGCGCATCGTGCGGCTGTCCGAGTCCGAGCGGAAGACGATCGAGCGCATCGGCGGTCGGCTTCCGGTCGGCATCACGCCGTTCTACGCGGCGCTGATGGACCCGACCGACCCCAGCGACCCGATCCGACGCACCATGATCCCGGTCGGCGCCGAGCTGGTGCGCGGGCGCGGGGAGGCCGACGATCCGCTCGACGAGGACGGCGACAGCCCCGTGCCGGGGCTGGTCCATCGCTATCCCGACCGCGTGCTGTTCCTGGTCACCAACTTCTGCGCCACCTACTGCCGCTACTGCACCCGGGCGCGGATGGTCGGCCACA
The DNA here is from genome assembly GCA_035506135.1 of Myxococcota bacterium. GTDB lineage: Bacteria > Myxococcota_A > UBA9160 > UBA9160 > PR03 > DATJPY01. The sequence continues at coordinate 101,039 of DATJPY010000007.1, forward strand.
CCGGCGAGTTCCACTTCAACACCGTCCAGTACCAGCGGGCGATCGACTACATCGCCGCGCACCGCGAGGTACGCGACGTGCTCATCTCGGGCGGGGACCCGCTCACCATGGGCGACGATCGCCTGGAGTGGCTGCTGAGCCGCCTGCGGCGCATCCCGCACGTCGAGTTCCTGCGCATCGGCACCAAGGTGCCGGCGGTGCTGCCGCAGCGGATCACTCGCGAGCTGGTGCAGATGCTGCGGCGCTTCCACCCGCTCTGGATGAGCCTGCACTTCATGCACGCCGCGGAGCTCTCGCCCGAGGTGGTGCAGGCCTGCGAGCGGCTCGCCGACGCCGGCATCCCGACCGGCAGCCAGACCGTGCTCGTGCGCGGCGTGAACGACGACGTCGACAGCATCCGGCAGCTCGTGCACGGCCTGCTGCGGGCTCGGGTGCGCCCGTACTACCTCTACCAGTGCGACCCGATCTCGGGCTCGGAGCACCTGCGGACGCCGATCGAGCGGGGGCTCGAGATCATCGCGGGGCTGCGCGGCCACACCACCGGCTACGCCTGTCCCACCTTCGTGGTGGACGGCCCGGGCGGCGCCGGCAAGATCGCGCTCTCGCCCGAGGTGGTGGTCGGCCGCGAGGGCAACGACGTCCTCCTGCGCAACTACGCCGGCGAGATCTGCCGCTATCCCGATCCGCTCCCGCCCAGCAGCGGGTGACCCGGTGCGCGTCGGCCTCTGCTACGACCTGCGCGACGCGTACCGGACGGCCGGCTGGACCGACGAGGAGACGGCTGAGTTCGACGCGGCGGACACCATCGACGCCATCGAGGCCGCGCTGCGCGAGCTCGGGCACGAGACCGAGCGCATCGGCCACGTCGGGGCGCTCGCGGCCCGCCTGGTCGAGGGCCGGCGCTGGGACCTGGTCTTCAACACCGCGGAGGGGGTTCAGGGGGTCGGGCGCGAGGCGCAGGTTCCGGCGCTGCTCGAGGCCTTCGACGTGGCGTACACGTTCGCCGACCCGCTGGTCGCGGCGCTCACGCTGCACAAGGCGATGGCCAAGCGCGTGCTGCGCGACCTCGGCCTGCCGACCCCCGAGTTCCGCGTGGTCGAGGCGCCGGACCAGGCGAAGCGCGTCGACCTCCCCTTCCCGCTCTTCGTGAAGCCGCTCGCCGAAGGCACCGCCAAGGGGATCGATGCGCGCTCGCGGGTGGAGACGCGGGAGGCGCTCGAGGAGCGCTGCACCTACATCCTCGCCCGCTATCGCCAGCCCGCGCTCGTCGAGCCCTTCCTGCCTGGGCGCGAGTTCACCGTCGGGCTCACGGGCAGCGGCGGCGAGTCGGTGGCGGTGGGCACCCTCGAGCTGCTGCTTCGCCCCGGCTCGGAGCCCTTCGCCTACACCTACCGGAACAAGGAGGAGTGCGAGGCGCTCTGCGACTACCGGCCGGTCGACGCCGCCACCGCGGCCCCGCTGGAGGCGCTGGCGCTCGCGGCCTGGCGCGGCATCGGCGGGCGCGACGCCGGCCGCGTCGACCTCCGGCTCGGGGCTGACGGGCTGCCGTACCTCCTCGAGATCAACCCGCTGCCGGGACTCCATCCGACCCACTCCGACCTGCCGATGATCTGCACGGCAGCCGGGGTCTCGTACCTCGAGCTGATCGACCGCATCGTCGCGTCGGCCGCCGCGAGGGCGGGCGATCCCCGGGCGCGCGGCGGCGCCGGCTCGCACCGCCGGCTGCCTTGAGGGTGGTCCTCCTGCACGACGACGTGGCCGGCTCCGACCGGCCCGACGATCTCGACGTGTTCGCCCAGCTCGAGGCCGTCGAGGCGGCGCTGGCCGCGAGCGGCCGGACATCGACGCGGCTCCCTTTCGGCCTCGATCTCGCGAGCGCCCGCGAACGGCTCGAGCGCGAGCGACCCGATCTGGTCTTCAACCTGGTCGAGTCGGTCGGCGGCACGGGCCGCCTGGTCCACGTGGCGCCCGCGCTGCTCGACGTGCTCGGGTTCCCGTACACGGGCTGTCCGAGCGCCGCCGTCGCGTTGGCTTCGGACAAGCTCCTGGCCAAGCGCCTGCTCGCGCGAGCCGGACTCCCGACGCCGGGCTGGATCGACCCGGGCGACCCGGCGCAGCCGCTCGAGCCGGGCCGCTACGTGGTGAAGTCGGTCTGGGAGGACGCCTCGATCGGCATCGACGACGCGGCGCTGGTCGAGCTTCTCCCGGGCGACGACGTCGCCGCCCTGCTGCGGGATCGGGCGCCTCGGCTCGGAGGCGCCGCATTCGCCGAGAGCTACGTCGAGGGACGCGAGATCCAGATTGCGCTCCTGGGCGAGCCCGACGGCGGGGCGCGCGTGCTCCCGCCCGCCGAGATCGTCTTCCGCGACTGGACGCCGGGCAAGCCGCGCATCGTCGGCTACGCCGCCAAGTGGCAGCCCGATTCGTTCGAGTACCGCCACACCGCGGCGCGCCTCGACTTCCCGCACGAGGACGAGAAGCTCCTGCGCGAGCTCGCCGAGCTCGCCCTCCGCGGCTGGGAGCTGTTCGGGCTCGCGGGCTACGCGCGCATCGACTTCCGCATCGACGCGGGCGGGCGGCCCTGGATCCTCGAGATCAATCCCAACCCGTGCCTCACCGACGAGTCCGGCCTCGCGGCCTCGGCCGCGGCGGCGGGCCTCGGCCTCTCGGACGTGGTCGAGCGCATCGTCGCCTGCGCGCTCGCGGCGCCGTGACCGAGCGCCTCGAGGCCCCCGTGCACTGGCGCGACGCCGTCGCGGCGGGAGATCCCGACGCGGTGACTCGCATCGTCTCCGCGACCGACTTCTTCAACGCCGAGGAGGAGGCGATCGCCCGCGAGCTGGTCGAGGAGCGCCTCGCGCGCGGTCCGGCGAGCGGCTACGAGTTCCTGTTCGCCGAGCGCGCGGCGCACGCCGTCGGCTACAGCTGCTATGGGCGCATCGGCGGCACGCGCGAGAGCTGGGACCTCTACTGGATCGCCGTCGATCCCGCGGAGCAGGGACGCGGCCTCGGGCGGCAGATCCTGGCGCAGACCGAGGTGCGCGTGCGCGCGGCGGGAGGCGGCCGCCTCTACGTGGAGACCTCCGGGCGCGCGAGCTACGCGCCGACCCGCGACTTCTACGAGCACATGGGCTACGCGCTCGAGGCGACGCTCGTCGACTTCTACGCGCCGGGCGACGCCAAGTGCATCTACGTGAAGGTGCTGCGATGAGGCGCGGCTACTTCTGCAGCTCGGCGCGCTCGCCCTCGCGCAGGTCCGCCACGTCGCCGAGGACGAGCGCCTCGCCTCCCGCCAGGCCCTTCGTCACCACCACCTGATCGCCCGAGGTGCCGGCCAGCTCCACCGGCTGCCGCCGCAGCCGGCCGTCGGTCACGACCCAGGTGAACGAGGAGCCCGCCTCGGAGCGCATCGCCTCGCGCGGCGCCAGCACGACCAGGTGCTGATCGCCGGCCGCTGCTCCCTCCCCCGGCGGCTCGGCATCGGCCAGGAAGCCGATGCGCACGCTCATGTCGGGCTTCAGCCAGGCGTCGGGCTCGCGGATCTTCACCTCGACCTTGAGCGTGCCCTTCTGGCGGTTGATCTGCGGATACATCTTGACGACGCGCGCGTCGTAGTGGCGCTCCGGGTAGGCATCCGGCGTCACCCGCGCGGGCTGGCCGAGGCGCACGCGCGCCAGGTCCGCCTCGTTCACGTCGACCTCGGCGCGAATGTCCTCGAGGTTCGCCATGCGGATCAGGTCGCCCGAGCCCGCGAAGCCGCCGGGCACCGCGATCTCGCCGACCTCCTTCATCTTCTCGAGGATCACGCCCGACGTCGGCGCGCGCACGACGGTGTCCTCGAGGTCGACCTGGAGCTTCGCCACGTTCGCCTCGAGGCGCGCCACCTCGGCGTCGGCCACCCGCAGCCGGTTCTCGGCGACGTCGAGGTCCGCCTGCGAGCTCACGTTGCGGTGTTCGAGCTCGCGCGACCGCACCAGCTCCTTGCGCCGCAGCTCGACGTCGGCGCGGGCGTGGAGCAGGTCCGCGCGCGCGGAGTCGAGCGCCGCCTGGTACTGGCGCGCATCGAGCTGGACCAACGGGTCGCCCGCCTTCACCTGCTGGCCTTCCTCGACCAGGTAGCGCTCGATGCGGCTCGGCACGCGCACACCGAGCGAGATGTAGCGGTCGCCGGTGACGACGTAGCCCGACCCGGTCAGGAGCTCGCCGGCCGGGACGGCGCCCGCGCCCGACACCGAGGCGTACCCGACCCGCACCGAGGCGACGCGGCCGAGCGTCAGGCGATACGCGGCGAGCGAGGCCGCGGCGAAGGCGAGCGCGAGCGCAGCCGCCACGAGCCACCCGACCCAGCGCGGCCGGCGCCCCGTGGGCTGCGCGCCGCGGTCGATGCGCAGTGCAGCCAGGTCCTCGCGCCCCGCGCGGCTCCGCTCCGCCTCCGCCATCACGCCTTCCGGAGCGCCTCGACCGGCCGCATGCGGGCGGCGCGCGCCGCCGGCGCGAGCCCGCCGAAGAGGCCGATCGCGATCGCGAGCCCGAGGCCGAAGGCGAGGTCCGCTGCGCCGACCCGGAGCTGCACCACGTTGGTCGTGAAGGTCTGCGAGCCGAAGGCGATGCCGCCGAGCCACCAGGAGACCACACGCCCGAGCACCGCGGCCAGCAGCGAGCCGGCCGCGAAGCCCGCCGCCGCGATCGCGACCGATTCGATCAGGAACGAGACCAGGATCGCGACCCGTGAGAAGCCGAGCGCGCGCAGCGTGCCGATCTCCGTGCGCCGCGACTGAACAGCGGCATACAGGGTGTTCGTGGCGCCGAAGGTGGCGCCCACGCCCGACAGCAGCGCGAGCCCGATGGCGATCACGTAGAACACGTTCGCCGACTCGGCCTGCTTGGCGTAGTAGTCGGTCTCGCGGCTCGCCTCGAGGGCCCAGCGCGAGTCGTCGCCGATGCGGCGCGCCAGCGCGTCGAGGTCGGCGCCGGCGGCCACCCGCATCCGCACGCCCGAGTACGGCACCGAGCGCTTGGCGTCGTCGCCGAGCTCGCGCACGTCGGCCCACACCTCGCTCTCCAGCGAGGAGCGGTCGGCGTCGAAGATCCCGACCACCTTCCACACCCCGTGTCCGAAGCGGACCGTCTGGCCCAGCTCCGCGCCGACGTAGCGCCCGACCACGCCGCGGCCGAGAATCACCTCACCGCTCGACGGGTTGAACATGCGGCCCTCGGTGATCTTCACCTCGTCGTGCACGGCGAGCGCAACGGGGTCGACGCCGCGCACGAGCACGTTCTCGCGGCCGCCGGCGGGTGTGTGGAAGAACGGCTGCACCACCAGCTCGGGAGAGGCCAGCGGGCTGCCCTGCGCGTCGCGCGCGACGCCGTCGAAGAAGCGCAACGCCTGGTACGCCTCGAGCGGCACGGCGCTGGAGCCGTCGTTGGTCGCGCCCTTGCGCAGCACGATCAGGTTTCGCGGGTTGCCGCTCGCGACGAAGCTGCGCTTCAGGCTCGAGACGAGGCCGCTGAACAGCGTGGTCGCCACCACCACCAGCGCGATCACCGACACGGTGAGCGCGGTGCGCGTGCGGCGCGCCGCCAGGTTGCCGAACGCGTAGCGCAGCGGGAGCACGGGCTAGAACACCTCGCGCAGCGTCTCCGCCACGCTGCGGCGCGCCGCGCCGAGGGCCGGCACGATCCCCGAGATCATCCCCACGAAGAGGGCCAGGAAGAGGCCCTGCACCAGGATGGCCTCCGTCACGATGAAGCTGCCGAGCGGTCCCAGCGTGGAGTTCCAGTTCGTCGCGCGAGCGTGCAGGAGCTTCGTGAAGCCGAGCGAGGCCAGCGCTCCGAAGGCTCCGCCGAGGCCCGAGAGGATCACGGCCTCGGCGACGAGCGTGGTAAAGATCAGGCGGCGCTTGAAGCCGAGCGCCTTCAGCACGGCGATCTCGCCCATCCGCTCGCGCACCGACATGCTGGCGGTGTTGGCGGCGATGAATACGATGCAGAGCGCCACGAGGCCCGTCACGATCAGGATGATGGTGACGAAGCCGGAGAGCATGCTGAAGAAGCTCGCGAAGTAGCTCTTCTCGGTCTCGCTCGCGGTCTGCGCCTCGCTGTTGCGGAACATCGAGTCGATCTGCGCCATCACCGGTCCCACGCGCGCGGGATCATCGACGCGCACGTACACGATGCCGAGCGTGTCGAGCCCGCCGCGCCCCGCGGCCTTCAGCGCCTGGTCGAGGTACTCGCGCTGGAAGAGCAGATAGGGTGCGCGGTCGTTCGGCACCTCCGCCACGATGCGGAACTGGAGGTCGACGGGATACAGCGTACCCTTGAGCGTGATCAGATCGCCGATCTTCCAGCCCTGCCGCTTCAGCGTCGCGCGCCCGACGATGGCGGCGTCGCGATAGCGCCGGAAGTCGTCGAGCTGCTTCGCGTCGAGGCCCCAGTCGGCCCACACCGTCCCGATCGGCTCGGGCTCGACGGCGAAGTTCGGGAAGGTGACGCCCTTCTCGACCTCGAACACCCCGCCGTACCAGGTCCAGCTCGCCGCCGCGATCACGCCCGGCACCGACCGGATCTTCTGCAGGTACGAGTAGGGCAGCGGGTAGACCAGGCCGGCCTCGTTGTGGACCACCAGGCGCGTGTTCGACGCGATCCGGTTGAGCAGGGTGTCGAGGCCGCTCGGCATGGTGAGGAGCAGACACACGAGCGCGACGGCCAGGCCGATCGCACCGGCCGTCAGCACGGTGCGCACCTTGTTGCGTGCGAGGTTGCGCCAGATGAGCGGCAGGAACTTCATCGCGCGGCGCTCTCGCGCACGGCCGCCGGGTCGCGCAGCACGCCCTTGTCGAGCTGGTGGATCTCGTCGACGAACGACTCGCCGCGGGGGTCGTGGGTCACCATCACCACCGTCTTCTCGAAGCTGCGGCACAGCTCGCGCAGCAGGCCGAGGATCTCGATGGCATTCTTGGCGTCGAGGTCGCCGGTGGGCTCGTCGGCGACCACGATCTCGGGATCCGTCACGATCGCGCGCGCGATCGCCACCCGCTGCTGCTCGCCGCCCGAGAGCTCCCCGGGCCGGTGGTCCCCGCGATCGGCCAGCCCCACGACGCGCAGCGCGGTCTGCGCCTGCTCGCGGCGCTCCGCCCGGCCGAGGTGCGTGAGCAGGAGCGGCAGCTCGACGTTCTGGCGCGCGTTCAGCACGGGGATCAGGTTGAAGAACTGGAAGACGAATCCGACGTGGCGCGCCCGGAAGGCGGCCAGCTCGTCCTCGGAGAGGTCGTTCAGGAGCTGGCCGGCGACCCGGACGCTCCCGCCGCTCGGCCGGTCGAGGCCCGCCAGGATGTTGAGGAGCGTGCTCTTCCCCGATCCCGAGGGACCCATCAGCGCGGCGAAGCGCCCGCGCCCGATGTGCAGCGAGACGTGCTCGAGCGCGTGGATCTCGTCCGCCCCGCGCTGATACACGCGCGAGACGTCCTGCAGCTCGATCACTCGGAGCCTCTCCCGTGCGGCGAGGGCGCGCCACGCCGAGGGTACCTTCAATTCGTGGCGCTGTCCCCGCTCGCAGCGCGCCCGCGCAGGGCACCGATCGTCTTCGCCAGGCTCACCGGAAGCCCGATGCCGAAGAGGGCGACCAGCACGCCGAAGCCCACCACGCCCGCCATCCTGCCCTCGGCGTGAGCGCGGAGCAGCAGGTTCAGGAAGAAGCAGAGCAGCGCGAGGTAGAGCGCGTTGGTCCCGATGCGGGCGGCGACCTGGCGCGGGCGGCCCTCGCCGAGGAACGAGACGACCAGCCAGGCGATCGCGACGAGCGCCGCTGCGGCGGCTCCGATCCAACCGAGCGGGCTCGCGGGAAGGGCGATCGCAGGCAGGCTCACCGGTGGCTCCTCGCCGGAGAAACGCGGTTGCATACCACCGCGCGGCGCCGCGCTCAAGCCGGCCGGCGGCCCGGGGTCGATTCCCTATCCTTCGCGCCCTTCCGGGCCCGGCAGCCTCCGGAGCCCGGCGCGCCGAGGGGGTGGCATGGCCGAGCTCCTGCTCCGCACGCTGCGCTGCCGCAACGCGAACCGCCCGGGCGTGTTCGGGCGGCTCGCCACCGCGCTCGGCGCGGTGGGCGCCAACCTCGGCGACATCCGCATGGTGTGGATGGGCCCCGAGCACATCGTGCGCGACATCGACGTCCTGCTCGAGAGCACTGCGGCGCTCGAGCGCACGGTGGCGGCCGCTCGCGCGGTCGAGGGCGTCGACCTGATCGACGTGATCGACGAGGTCCACGAGCTGCACCTGGAGGGCAAGCTCGAGATCCGCCCCACCCATCCGGTCCGGACGCTCCACGACCTGCGCCGCATCTACACCCCCGGCGTCGCCGAGGTCGCCCTCCGCATCGCGCGCGATCCCGACGACTCGTACCTCTACACGATGCGCGGCAAGACTGTCGCCATCGTCACCAACGGCACGCGGGTCCTGGGGCTCGGCAACGTCGGGCCGCTGGCCGCCCTCCCGGTGATGGAGGGCAAGGCGGCCCTGCTGCACCAGTTCGTCGGGCTCTCTGCCTTTCCGCTGGTGCTGGGCACGCGCGATCCCGAGGCGATCGTCGCGACCGTGCTGAACGTCGCCTCCGGCTTCGGGGCGATCCAGCTCGAGGACATCGAGTCGCCGGCGTGCTTCGAGGTCGAGCGGCGGCTGGTCGAGGCGCTGGAGATGCCGGTGCTGCACGACGACCAGCACGGCACGGCGGTGGCGGTGGTGGCGGCGACCACCAACGCGATGTCGCGCGTCGGGCTCGACCTGGCGCGCGCGCGCGTCGGCGTCGTCGGCCTCGGCGCCGCGGGGACCGCAATCGCCCGCATGCTCGGCGACGTGAGCGAGCGCAGCGTGCTCGGCTACGACCCCTCGCCGCAGGCGTGCGAGCGGCTGCGCAAGCTCGGCGGCGAGCCCGCTGCGAGCCTCGCGGCGCTGATGCTCGAGGCGGACCTGGTGGTCGCGGTGACCGGCCGCGCGGGCCTGATCCCCGCGTCGATGGTACGGCGCGGGCAGGGCATCCTCGCCCTCACCAATCCGGAGCCCGAGATCCGCCCCGAGGACGCGCTGGCGGCAGGTGCAGCCTTCGCGGCCGACGGCCGCTCGGTGAACAACCTGCTCGGCTTCCCCGGCATCCTGCGCGCGGCGATCGACACGCGCGCGCGTCGCATCGACCCGTCGATGTACGTGGCCGCGGCGCGCGCGATCGCCGAGAAGGCGGGCGCCAACGAGCTCGTCCCCAACCCCCTGCGCCGCGACGTACACCGCGCTGTGGCGAGAGCGGTGGCGGCCGCCGCACAGCGCGCCGGCGTCGCCCGCGTGCGCGTTCCCTCGGACTACCAGCTCGACCAGCCGCTGCGCTCGCCGTTCGAGGGAACGTAGAAGGCTTGCCAGGTCGGGCGGAGGGAGGTTCCTCCGGCGCCCGAGCGACGTGCATTCCACTCGTGGACGTCGGATCTGCGCGTTCCTGCTCACAGAGGTCGGGCCCGTCTACCCGTCGCTCGGCAGATCCGCGCCTCCGGAAGCCTCCCTCCGCCCGACTCGTACGTTGTGAGAGGGCGCGCTGGGAGGGAATCCGGAGGCGCGGCTTTCCGGCGGCCGGGTGGCCGAGCGCGTCGCTCTCGCGCGTCGCACGCCGATTCGCCGCGAATGGAATGGACGGCTGCCGGGCGCCGGAGGATCCCCCCCGCGCCCCTCCCTGCAGCAGCACTGCGGTCACCCGCGCACGTGCTTCCGGACGCGTTCGGCGAGCTTGTCGGGCGTGAAGCCGAACTCCTCGGCGAGCGGACCGATCGGAGCCGACGCGCCGAAGCGATCGATGCCGTAGACCAGGCCGCGCGCGCCGATCCAGCGCCGAAAGCTCTCACCCCGCGCGGCCTCGACCGCGACGGCCGGCACGGCGTCGGGGAGCAGCGCCCGGCGGTACGACTCTGGCTGCTGCGCCCAGAGCTCGAGGCTCGGCATCGAGACGACGCGCGCCGCGATGCCCTCGCCGGCGAGCTTGGCCGAGGCCTCCACCGCGAGCGACACCTCCGAGCCGGTCGCCAGCAGCACCACGTCGGCCGCGCGCTCGGGCTCGACCACCGCGTAGCCGCCGCGCCACACGTCCTCGTTGCGGAAGCCGGCCGGCCGCGCGAGCGGCGGCAGCTCCTGCCGCGTCAGCACGAAGGCCACCGGACCGCGCCCCCGCTCGAGCGCCCAGGCCCACGCGAGCGCCGTCTCGATGCCGTCGGCCGGGCGGAACAGCGTCAGGCTCGGGATCGCGCGCAGCGCGTCGAGGTGCTCGATCGGCTGGTGCGTCGGACCGTCCTGCCCGAGGAAGATCGAGTCGTGCGTGAAGACGTAGAGCACGCGCACGCCCATCAGCGCCGCCAGCCGGATCGGAGGCCGCATGTAGTCGCTGAAGCACAGGAACGTGGCCGCGTAGGGCAGGAAGGTGCCGTCGAGGCTGATGCCGTTGCTGAGGCCGCCCATCGCGTGCTCGCGGATCCCGAAGTGGAGGTTGCGGCCTGCGAAGCGGTCGGTGTCGGCCGCGGCGGCGGGCCCGACGTCGCCGCCGCCCTTCACGTCGGTGAGGTTCGACTCGGCCAGATCGGCCGAGCCGCCGATCAGGAACGGGAGCCGCGTGGCGGCGCGGTTCAGCACCTCGGCCGAGTGCTTGCGGGTCGCGGCCTTCTTGTCCTCGAGGCCCGCGGCCAGCTCGGCGGCGAGCCCGGCCGGCACGCGCCGCTCGCGCTGCGCCTCCCACGCCGCGGCGAGCTCCGGGTGCGCCTTGCGCCACGCGGCGAAGCCGGTATCGGCCTGGGCGCGCTCGGCCTTCTTCGCCGCGATGCGGCGCGCGAACCACCCGCGCACCTCGTCGGGCACCAGGAAGTCGGGCTCGAGCGGCCAGCCGAGGGCCTCCTTGGTGGCGCGCACCTCGTCGGCACCGAGCGGCGCGCCGTGCGCCTTCGAGCTGCCCGCCAGGTGGGGGCTCCCGTAGGCGATCGTGGTGCGCGTGATGACCAGCGAGGGGCGATCGCCGGCGGCGCGCGCGGCGGCCAGCGCGCGACCGACGCGCCGCGCGTCCTGTCCGTCCACGCGCTGCACGTGCCACCCCTGCGCCGCGAAGCGCTTCGCGACGTCCTCGCTGAAGGCGAGCCGCGTCGGACCATCGATCGTGATGTGGTTGTCGTCGTACAGGACGATCAAGTTGCCGAGGCCGAGGTGTCCGGCAAGCGAGGCGGCCTCCGCCGAGATGCCCTCCATCATGCAGCCGTCGCCCATGATGCAGTACACGAAATGGTGTCCAGGCCCCGCGCCGTCGCGCGCGAAGCGCGCGCGCGTGAGCTGGCCCGCCAGCGCCATGCCGACCGCGTTCGAGAGGCCCTGGCCGAGCGGACCGGTGGTGGTCTCGACGCCCGGCGTGTGGTGCCACTCGGGGTGCCCCGGCGTCGTCGAGCCGAGCTGGCGGAAGCGGCGGATCTCGTCGAGCGAGAGCTCGAAGCCGAACAGATGCAGCAGCGCGTACAGCAGCATCGACGCGTGGCCGTTGGAGAGCACGAAGCGATCGCGCAGCGGCCAGGTGGGATCCGCCGGATCGAAGCGGAGGTGGTCGTTCCACAGCTCGAAGGCCGCCGTCGCGAGTCCCATCGGAGCGCCGGGGTGCCCGCTCTTGGCGCGCTCGACGGCGTCGACCGCGAGGAAGCGGATGGTGTTCTCGATGCGCTCGCGCAGCGCGGGCGAAAGCCGGGTTCTCATCGCGCCTCCGACGGTGAGCAAGGGTTTCGGCCGGAGCCTCGACGATACCGTTTCGAGCCCCGTGGTCGCTAGACTGGCGCGCAGGAGCGCGCATGAAACCCGGGTTGACCCGCGCCGTCCTCTGGATCGCGTGCGCGCTGGTGCCGCTCGGCGGCTGCGTCGGCGCCGGCCTCGGCGCACAGCCGATCGAGGTGAGCGTCGCGGGCCTGACGCCGCTCCCCAGCACCTCCTACGAGCACCGCCTGCGCCTGGATCTTCGCCTGCGCAACCCGAACGACCGCGACTTCCAGATCGACGGCGTCCGCTTCGTGCTCGACGTGGCCGGCCGCCGCCTCGCGTCGGGCGTGTCCGAGCAGAAGGCATCGCTTCCGCGCTCCGGCGAGGTCGTGATCGGCGTGACGACGACGACCTCGCAGCTCGACGTCGCGAACGAGCTGGTGACCGTCGGCGAGGACAGCGATCGCGAGCGCGCGCGCTTCGACTACGAGCTGCGCGGCCGCATCTTCGTGGCGCACAGCCTGGGCGGCATCGACTTCGACCGCAGGGGCAGCACGGCGGAGTGGAGCACACAACCCGCCGCCGCGCGCTAACCTCGCGCGGATCGGGGTGTAGCTCAGCGGCTAGAGCCGGAACTTTGGGGGTTCCGCGTCGTGGGTTCGAATCCCACCACCCCGACCAGCTGTTGACTTCGCTCGCTTCGCTCGCTGCGCGCGATCGCTTCGCGATCGCTGGCCGATGATCCAGGCGACCCGGTTGCCTGGGAGGTGGCGCGCTCGCTGCGCGCGATCGCTGGCGGGATGATCCAAACGCTCGGGATGCCTCGGAGGCGACGGGCCTGCCGAGTCAGGCCAGCTGAATCAGGTTCAGCACCTTGTCCTCGAGCCACTCGACGAGCGTCCGCAGCGCGTCGGGCGAGATCTCGTGGCCCATCTCGAACTCGCGGTAGCTGAGGGCGACGCCGAAGGGCAGCAGCGCCTCGCGCGACTCGCGCGCGCGCTCGACCGGGATCATCGGGTCCTGCGTGCCGTGCATCACCAGCACGGGCCGCCCCTTGTGCGCCTCGCTCGGAGACAGCGGGCGCGCGAAGCCGGCCGGCAGCCAGCTCGAGAGCGCGGCGAGGCCCGCGTAGCGCGCGGGATCGCGCAGGAAGAGGTCGTACGCCATGACGCCGCCCTGGCTGAAGCCGAGCAACACCACGTGGCGGCGGTCGACGGGATAGCGGGCGCAGGCCTCGTCGATGAACTCGGAGAGCGTGCGCGAGGCGCGCGCGAACTCGTTCGGGTCGGGCGGCCGGCCGGCGGCGAGCGGGAACCAGCCGAAGCCGGCCATGCCGGGTGCGACCTGCAGCACGACCGGCCCCTGGGGACAGATCACGAGCGCCTCGCCGCGGTGCAGGATGGGTGCGAGCCCGATCAGATCGTGGGCGCTCGCGCCCCAGCCGTGGATCGCGATCACCGTCGGGAACGGACCGTCGCCCGCCGGGACGTGCACCGTGTGGAGGAGCTGCATGGCGCGGGACCGTAGCCGCTCGGTCGCGCCGAGTGCTATCCCAAGCGCCATGCCCCCCCGAAGCCTCCTCGACAAGGTGTGGGACGCCCACACCGTGCGCGAGCTGCCGAGCGGGCAGACCCAGCTCTTCATCGGGCTGCACCTGGTCCACGAGGTCACCAGCCCGCAGGCCTTCGCGGCGCTGCGCGAGGCCCGGCTGCCGGTGCGCCATCCCGCGCGCACGTTCGCCACGGTCGACCACATCATCCCGACCGACTCGCAGCGGCGACCGCTCTCGGATCCGATGGCGGAGGCGATGCTCGCGGAGCTGGAGCGGAACACCGCGCAGCACGACATCCACTTCTTCGGACCGCAGAGCGGTCACCAGGGTATCGTCCACGTGATCGGACCCGAGCTCGGGCTCACGCAGCCCGGCATGACGATCGCCTGCGGCGACAGCCACACCTCGACGCACGGCGCCTTCGGCGCCGTGGCCTTCGGCATCGGCACCAGCCAGGTACGCGACGTGCTGGCGACGCAGTGCCTGGCGGTCGCGCGCCCGAAGGTCCGACGCATCGAGGTGACGGGCAAGCTGTCGAGCGGCGTCTACGCGAAGGACGTGATCCTGACCGTGATCCGCCGGCTCGGCGTCAAAGGGGGCATCGGGTTCGCGTACGAGTACGCGGGCGCCGCGATCGAGGCGATGACCCTCGAGGAGCGCATGACCGTCTGCAACATGTCGATCGAGGGCGGCGCGCGCGTCGGGTACGTGAACCCCGACGACGCCACCTTCGCCTACCTGCGCGGCCGGGAGCTCGCACCGAAGGGCGACGCCTTCGACCGCGCGGTGGCGTGGTGGCGCTCGATGTCAAGCGATACGTCCGCTCCATATGCCGATCGCGTCGCGTACGACGGCGCTGCCATCGCGCCGACGGTCACCTTCGGCATCAACCCGGGCCAGTCGGTCGCCGTGGACGAGCGCATCCCGCGCCTCGCCGAGATCGCCGACGACGAGCGCCCCGCGCTGGCCGAGGCGCTGGCCTTCATGCAGCTCCGGGCGGGCGACCCGATCGCCGGCGCGAAGATCGACGTGGCCTTCATCGGCTCCTGCACCAACGGGCGCATCTCGGACCTGCGCGAGGCGGCGCGCGTGGCGCGACACGGAAAGGTGGCGCCGGGTGTGCGCACCTTCGTGGTGCCGGGCTCCCAGGCCGTGCAGCGCCAGGCGGAGGCCGAGGGGCTGCCCGAGGTCTTCCGCGCGGCCGGCTTCGACTGGCGCGAGCCCGGCTGCTCGATGTGCCTCGCGATGAACCCCGACCGGCTCGTCGGCAGCGAGCTGTGCGCCTCGTCGAGCAATCGGAACTTCAAGGGCCGCCAGGGCTCGCCGACGGGACGCACGCTCCTGATGTCGCCGGCGATGGTGGCCGCGGCCGCGATCCGCGGGCACGTGGTCGACGTGCGGGAGCTGCTCTGATGGGCGCCGAGCCGGTGCGGCGGGTGGTGGGCTGCGGCTGCGCGCTGCGCGGCGACGACATCGACACCGATCGCATCATCCCCGCGCGCTACCTGCGCGCCATCACGTTCGACGGGCTCGGCGAGTTCGCCTTCATCGACGACCGCAAGCAGGCCAAGGGCGATCACCCGCTCGACGACGAGCGCTTCCGCGGCGCCTCGATCCTGATCGTCGGCCGGAACTTCGGCTGCGGCTCGTCGCGCGAGCACGCGCCGCAGGCGCTGGCGCGGCACGGCTTCCGCGCCTTCGTGGGCGAGTCGTTCGCCGAGATCTTCTTCGGCAACTGCACCGCGCTCGGGCTGCCGGCGGTGACGCTCCCGCGCGCCGAGCTCGAACGGCTCTGGGAATCGGTCGAGCTCGACCCGCGCCAGGAGCTCGCGCTCGACCTCGCGCGCGGGACGCTGACCTCCCGCGCGGGCGTCCAGACGGTCGCGATGCCGGACGGCGCGCGCCGCCAGCTCCTCGAGGGAACCTACGACGCCACCGCCGTGCTGCTCGAGGCCGGCGACGCGATCGAGGCCGCCGCCGCGCGCCTGCCGTACGT
>DATJPY010000008.1:0-1699 GCA_035506135.1 Myxococcota bacterium
CGCGCTTGGCCAGCGCGTGCGCCTCCTCCAGCATCCGGTAGGTCTTGCCGACGCCGGCGGCGAAGCCGATGTACACCTTGAGGCGGCCGCGCCGCGCGCGCTCGACCAGCTCGAGGAAGTCCTCGGGGCGCGCGCGCTCCATGCGCGGCTACTCCGGAGGTCGGCCGAACTGGCGGTCGAGGGCGAGGTTGGTGAGCAGCACGTTGACGCGCGGCTCGCCGAGGAAGCCGAAGCTCCGCCCCTCCACCTCGCGTTCGATCACGGCGCGCACGCGCGCGACGTCGACGCCTCGAGCCCTGGCCACGCGCGAAGCCTGCCAGAGCGCGGCTTCGGGCGAAAGATGCGGGTCGAGGCCGCTCGCCGACGTGGTGACGAGCTCGGCCGGGACCCGCCCAGGGGCGTCGGGATTCGCGGCGCGCAGCCGCTCGACCTCGGCCGCCGCGCGATCGTGGAGCTTCTGCGAGGTGGGGCCGAGGTTCGAGCCGCCCGAGGAGGTCGGATCGTAGCCGTCGTTGCCGGCCGCGGACGGCCGCGGCCACAGGTAGCCCGGCCGCGTGAAGGGCTGCGCGATCAGCTCCGAGCCCACCACGCGTCCGCTCTCGTCGGCGACCAGGCTTCCGCGCGCGCGCGCGGGCGCCAGGAGCTGGATCGCGCCGGTCATCGCAGCGGGGTAGAGCAGCCCGGTGAGCACGAGCGTCACCAGGTTCACGCGCAGGGCGGTCGAGATCTCGGTTCGCACGGCGCCTCCCTAGGTCAGCCCGACGCCGACCAGGATCAGGTCGATCAGCTTGATCCCGACGAAGGGCGCGACGATGCCGCCCAGCCCGTACACGAGCAGCGAGCGGCGCAGCAGCGCGGCGGCGCCGATCGGCCGGTAGGCGACACCGCGCAGCGCCAGCGGGATCAGGAGCACGATGATGACGGCGTTGAAGACCACCGCGGAGAGGATCGCGCTCTGTGGCGACGCCAGGCGCATCACGTTGAGCGGCGCGATCTCCGGGTAGACGCCCATGAACATCGCCGGAAGGATCGCGAAGTACTTGGCGACGTCGTTCGCGATCGAGAACGTCGTGAGCGTTCCGCGCGTCATCAGGAGCTGCTTGCCGATCTCGACCACCTCGAGCAGCTTGGTCGGGTCGGAGTCGAGGTCGATCATGTTGGCGGCCTCCTTGGCCGCCTGCGTGCCGGTGTTCATCGCCATGCCGACGTCGGCCTGGGCGAGCGCCGGCGCGTCGTTGGTGCCGTCGCCGGTCATCGCCACCAGCTTGCCGCGGGCTTGCTCCTCCTTGATGAGCTGCATCTTGCGCTCGGGCGTGGCCTCGGAGAGGAAATCGTCGACGCCGGCCTCGCGCGCGATGGTGGCGGCGGTGCGCGGATTGTCGCCCGTGATCATGACGGTTCGGATGCCCATGGCGCGGAAGCGGGCCAGCCGCTCGGCGATGCCGAGTTTCACCACGTCCTTCAGGTGCACGATGCCGAGCGCGCGCTTGCCGTCGCAGACGGCGAGCGGTGTGCCGCCCTGGTCGCCGATGTGCTCGGCGACCGAGAGGAGCTCGGAGGGGAACGAGCCGCCGAGCGAGCGCACGTGGTCGGCGACCGCGTCGACCGCGCCCTTGCGCAGCCGCCGGCCGCCCAGGTCGCAGCCGCTCATGCGCGTCTGCGCGCTGAAGGCGACCAGTCGCGCGTCGGGCTCCAGCTT
>DATJPY010000009.1:0-6085 GCA_035506135.1 Myxococcota bacterium
ACGAGGGGCCGTTGCCCGCTCCCGTGCAGCCCGACCAGGTCGCCGTGCCGGAGGTGCCGAGCGGGCCCGAGAGCGTCATCGGCGACGCGATCGAGCCCCCAGCCGTCACGTGACAAACCGCCGCCTCCGAGCGCGCGGCGAGGAGCAGCGCAGCCGACAGGGCGGCGAGCCTGTAGATCGTTCGCGCCATCCCGATCAATGGACCAAGATAGCGTCGTTCGGCGCCTTGGCGGCGGAAAAATCCTACAAAAGCTCACTGGACAGAGCGCATTCGTGCGACGAGGGGCCGAAGGAAGCGCAGCAGGCATCGCGATCTGCAGGCTCCGTTGCCGGTGGGGCGCGCTCCAGAGCCCGCGGGCTGCGCCCTCGCTAGCATCGCGCACCGGCGGGACGCCGGAGGGCGGTCGATGGGCCTCGAGCGATCCGTGGGCTCGCTCTTCCGATTCGGGGACACGGAGGTGGATGTCGCGCGGCGCGAGCTCCGCCGCGGCGGCGCGCGCGTCTCCCTCCAGCGCAAGCCGTTCGAGCTGCTGGTCCGGCTCCTGCACGGACGCGACCGCACCGTCACCTACGACGAGCTGCGTGCGGAGGTATGGCCGCGGGTCCAGGTCAGCGATGCGACGATCGGCTCGACGCTGCGGGACCTGCGCCGTGCGCTCGGCAACACCGGAGGGACGTCGCGCTGCATCCTCACCGTGCGCGGCGTCGGTCTGCGGTTCGTTGGCGCGGTGCAGGAGGTCGCGTGCGCGCGCGAGCGCGTCTTCGTGGGGCGCGAGGCCGAGCTCGCGCGGCTGCGCGAGCTCCTCGGGGCGGGCCGCGCGGGAACCGGCGGGGTCGCGCTCCTCGCCGGAGAGGCCGGCATCGGCAAGACGCGCGCTGCGGAGGAGTTCGCGGCAGCCGCTCGCGCGGCGGGCGCAGCGGTCTACGTCGGGCGGTGTCGAGAATCCCGCGCGCGGCCGCCTTATGGCCCTTGGAGTCAGCTGCTGACGGCCCTCGTCGAGTCGGTGCCCGCCGCACGGCGGCGCGATCTGGTCGAGGGGATCGCGGCCGAGCTGTCGCCGATCGCCCCGGAGCTCGCGGCGGGCCCGGCGCGCACGCAGCCGGAGGGCGACGAGGCGGCCGTCTACCGACTCTTCGATGCGGTCGCGATGCTGCTGCGCCGCGCCGCGCGGCAGGAGCTGCTGGTCCTGATCCTGGAGGATCTCGATCGCGCGGATCCGTCGTCGATCGATCTCCTGCAGTTCATCGCGCGCGCCGCCGCCGAGATGCC
The DNA here is from genome assembly GCA_035506135.1 of Myxococcota bacterium. Lineage (GTDB taxonomy): Bacteria > Myxococcota_A > UBA9160 > UBA9160 > PR03 > DATJPY01. The sequence continues at coordinate 1,271 of DATJPY010000009.1, forward strand.
GCTCCTGCTGCTCGGAACCTGCCGCACGGGAGGGGCGCCGCGCGCCCTCGACGCGTTGCCGGGCGAGCGCCTCGAGCTGGCGCGGCTCGGTCGCGCTGAGGTGGCCGAGTTCGTGCGACGCGTGGGCATCGAGGCGAGGCCGCAGTCGATCGCCGCGCTGCACGAGCGCTCGGGCGGCAATCCGCTGTTCCTGCGCGAGCTGGTCTGGTTCGCGGTCGATCGCGCCGCCGCAGCGGGCATCGCCGCCGAGGCCGAGCTCTCGGTGGGTGCGACGCCGCCGAGCCTGCGCGAGTGGATTCGGGGCCGCCTGCTCGCGCTCTCGCCGCCGACCCGAGGCGTCCTCGAGGCGGCGGCCTTGTTCGGCCGCGAGGTGGAGCCCGAGCTGGTGGCACGCGCTTCCGGGCTCGACCCGGAGGCCGTGCTGGAGGCGTTCGACGAGGCGGCGCGTGCGGGTTTGCTGGCGATGCGGCCGCCTGCGGGATGGTGCTTCGTCCACGCGCTCCTCCCCGAGCTGATCGAGGCGGATCTCGATCCACCGCGGCGGGGCGAGCTCCACCAGCAGATCGGGGAGCTGCTCGGCACCGACGGCTCCGAGGAGGCAGGCGCTCGCTGGTCGCAGATCGCCGGCCACCTGCTGGAGGCCGCCGATCGCGTCGGGCTCGAGGCCGCGGAGGCGCTCGTGCGCGCGGGCGAGCACGCCGAGCGGCGCCTCGCCTACGCCGACGCCTGCGAGGCCTATGAGCACGCGCTCGCGCTGCGGGCGGAGATCGCGCCCGGCGACGACGAGCGGACCTGCGATCTCCTGCTCTCGCTGGCGCGCGCCCGCGTCGCACTGCGCCGGATGCAGGCGGCGTGGGAGTGTGCGGGGCAGGCGGTCGAGATGGCGCGCCGCCTCCGAAGCCCCGACCGCTTCGCGCGCGCCGTGCTCGTGCTCTCCGAGCACATCACCGTCGAGCGAGCGGCCGGTGTCTTCGAGCTGCTCGAGGAGGCGCTGCAGGGCCTGCCCTCCGAGGCCGCGGTGCCGCAGGCGCGGCTCCTGGCGGCGATGTCGATGCAGCTCCACTACGCGTGGCAGCCGGAGCGGAGAGAGGCGTTCGCGGAGAAGGCGCTGGCCGCCGCGCGCCGGACGCGCGATCCGGAGGTGGTGGCGGCCGCGCTCCTCGAGCGGCGCAACGCGCTCGTCGGTCCACGCCGGCTCCGCGAACGCATGCGCCTGCTGGACGAGCTCGTCACGCTCGCGGACTGTGCGACCCGCGCGCACTACCGGCTGCTCGGACGCGCGTGGCGTGCCGTCGACCACTTGAACGCGGCCGACCTCGAGGCGGCCGAGGCCGACGTCGCCGAGATCGCGCGGATCGCCCGCGAGGAGAGCGCGCCGCGATTCCTGGCCTTCCCCGTCTCCTGGTCGGCCATGCGCGCTACGGGCGAGGGGCGATTCGTCGAGGCGGATCGGCTGGCGCGGGAGGCGGCGATCGGGATGCAACGCGCCGAGGATCCCAATGCGGCGCCCTTCGCCGGCCTCCAGATCGGCACGGTCTACTACGAGCAGGGCCGCTGGGCCGAGGTCGCGCGGCTCCTCGCCGGCTCGCGCGAGTGGCTCGGGCCGCATCGGCGCTGGATGCCGATGGGGGGCGCGATGCTGTCCTTCCTCGATCTGGTCGCCGGAGATCGCGAGCCGGCGATGCGCGACTTCCAGCGGCTCGCTGCCGACGGCTTTGCGGTCCTCGACGGAGACCCCGACGCTCTCTGCACCGCGAGCTGGCTCGCCTGCTCGATCGGGCGGATCGGCACGCGCGAGCAGGCGCAGCAGCTTCTCGCGCGGTTGGAGGATCTCGGCGGCTGCCAGACCGTGGCCAGCCTCGGGCTCGCGAACCGCGGTGCCCTGGCTCGCTACATGGGCCTGCTGGCGCGGCGGGCGGACCGGCTCGACGAGGCCGAGCATCACCTCGAGGACGCGATCGCGCGGAACCGCAAGCTCGGGCTCGCGCTGTACGAGACGCGCGCGCAGCGGGACCTGGCTGCGCTGCTCGCCGAGCGCGACGGCGCGGGCGATCGAGAGCGCTCGGAGCTGCTCGCGCGCGAAGCGGACGCCCGCTTCGCCTCCCTGGGTGTCGCCCCGATCGCTCGGGAGGCGGGTCTCTAGGCGCTCCGGACGGCGGACCAGCCGCATCGGCGCGCGCGGGCCGCGGCGACGAGCGCGGCCAGCGCCGCAAGACCTTCGCACCCCGCCGCCGGCTCCGGGACCACGGCGAGGCCGAGCGTGTCGGCGAAGGCGGGCCCCGAGCCCACCGCGCTCTGACAGGTCGAGTCGCTGCAGCCGGAGATCGGCGTGCGGTCGCCGGTGGTGGGATCCACGCGCACGATCGCCTCGAGGCCGCCATCGGCGACGAGCAGCGCGCCGTCGGGCGCGAGCTCCACGCCGAAGGGATCGATGAAGTCGGGGCCCGTACCCCGGACGCTGCTGCACGTCACGTCCGTGCATCCCGACACCTGGGTCGTCTCGAGCGTGGTGCCATCGATCCGCCGGACTGCGCCGAACGGAGTGCCTTCGATCCGGTAGGTCACGAAGAGCGCGCCGCTCGGGTCGATCACCAGGTCCCCGGGCTGCCCATCGGAGTTGGCGCACGAGGCGTTGCTGCAGCCCGTCAGGAACGTCCGGTCGCCCGTGGTGGGATCGATCTGATAGACCGCCTGGCCGTCGACGACCACGATCTGGCCGGAGGATTCCTGCCGGATGCCGAAGAGGCGGCTGATCGCCGGCCCGTTGCCGACCACCGCCGCGCAGCTCGGGTCGGAGCAGCCCGACACCACCGTGCGATCACCGGTGCTGGGATCGACGCGGACGATCGCATAGGTGCCCGGATCGGAGCGATCGGCGACCAGCAGGCCGTCGGGGCCGACCGCGATGAAGCGCGGAGCGAAGAAGGCGGGACCGGTGCCGACGGTGCTCGAGCACGCGGCGTCCGCGCAGCCCGAGACGACCTGTCGGTCGCCGCTGCTCAGGTTCACCCGCAGCAGGTTCAGGTTCAACGGGTTCGCCACCAGCAGTCCGCCGGCGCCGTCGAGCGCGATGCCCTCGGGATCCGCGAGATCGGCGCCGCTCCCGCGCAGCCGCGACGCCACCACGGCGCGGCTGCCGTCCGCGGGATCGACCTCGACCATCTCGTTGCTCGTGAAGCTCGAGGTGAGCATCCACCCACTCGCCAGCGGCGGGGGCGGCGGATCCTCGGGCAGCGAGGCGACCGTGAGCTGATAGCTGTAGGTGCCGCTCGCCGACACGAGCGCGTACCAGGTCCCGGGGGTCGGGTCGGGGACCTCGCAGTACTCGAAGGCGGGGAAGCTCGCCGTGAACACTTCGGTCGACGCGCACGCGGCGTTGGTCGTGGTCGGCGGGGCGCCCGGACCCAGATACAGCGCGGCGTACACCGAATCGGTGCCGTTCAGGCCGACGCGCAGCAGCTTCGTCCCCGCCGGCACCGAGAAGCTCTGCACTGCCTGGGAGGACGTGACGCCGCTGAGCGAGTCCGTCGTCACGGCGGCATCGCCGACCTGCGGCCCGTCACCGCACGCCGCGGACGCGAGGTCGACACCGGTCTGCTGGATCATCCAGTCCGCCAGCACGAAGACGTCGGCGTCGAAGCTGAACCCGTCTCCCTGACAACCCGTCGCAACGCCTCCCGAGGTGGTGCCGACGACGGTCAGGCCGGCGCCGAGGTTCGCGAGCAGCGGGCCGCCCGAGTCGCCCGGGCACGTGTTCTGAGCACTCGACGAGGTTGGATTCCAGCAGACGTTCGTCGCGGCCGGCACGCCGCCGTCGGGAACCGTGCACGACGTGGTGACGACGGATCCGATGCGCTTCAGGCCCGAGTCCGCGGCGACGTCCTCGCCGAAGCCCACGATGAAGCCGGCCGTGCCAACGGGGGGACGCTCGAATTGGTTGATCTGCCGTGGGCGGATCGCGCGCGTCTGGGTGTCGAGTTCCAGGATCGCGACGTCGCCCTGCTCGCCGAAGTAGAAGTTCGAGGGGATCTGGATGCTCGTGATCGGGAGGTAGCCGACCAGGGGCAGGAAGAACGCGGCGTTCGTGGGATCGACCACCTTGTCGGTGCCCTGGTCGAGGCTCGCGCCGCAGGCGGCCCCGTCTCCGCTCGGGTCGCACACGCAGTGGGCGGCGGTGAGGGCGGTGCGGCAGCCGATCAAGGTGGCCGTGCACGAGGCATTGTCGGTGAGGAACACGCCGACCTCGGGATACTCGGTCGTCGGGGTCCCGTTGGCGATCCGTGGCTGGAGGTCCGTCTGGGCGCCGGCCCGATGGGCGGGAGCGCTCGCCAGGAGGAGCAGGAGCAGGCCGGCCTTCGTCTTCATGCGTCCTTCTGCGAGACCGTCCACGCAATTTGTACAGAAGACATTCCCTTCTCGACGCATTCGGTCCCAGGAGCTTCACGCGGGGCCCCGCTTTTCCCACGAGGCCCGTCATGCCGGAGTCGGTTGAGTGCAAGCGGGCGCGCCCGATTTCCGTGCGAGAAAAGGTTTTCCCGTTCTCTGCCTTCGCGTTCCCTCGGTGTGGAGGGGAGCTCGAGGACGGCGGGAGAAGTCGTTCGAATCCGAACCTTTCGGGTCGTACGGCTGCCGCCGCCTCTTGGCATGCGCCTTGCTCCATTCCATGCGAGAATCGGTCTTCGGCGGCGCGGCGCCCGCGAAGGCGACGACTCGGAGCGCCGAGCGCAGAGCCCCGCGCGAGCAACGGGCGCGGCGAGCACGAGCCCGGCGACCCGCCACGCGCAAGGCGCCGCGCCGCCTTCGATCGAAGTCGAG
>DATJPY010000010.1:0-7483 GCA_035506135.1 Myxococcota bacterium
GAATCCGGCGAGCACCAGCCAACGCGGCGCGCCGTCGGCGCGCAGCGCCTCGGCCGTCTGCAGCGAGTGATCGAGCTGCGGGAGCGCGAGGTCGGGGTCGCTGTCGTCGACCAGCGAGCCGAGATACCCGATCGCGTCCCACACGCTCATCCGGCGCCGGCGCAGCGGCAGGTACTCCGCCCGCTTCGACCGAACGAGCTCGACCGTCTGGCGCGCGTGGTTCTCGGCGTACAGCGCGCGCACCGACGGGCGCGCCCCGGCCTCGAAGTCGCGGAAGCTCATCGGCACGCGGTCGGGCTCCACGGCGCGGAATGCTAGCCGCTCGCGCCGGGCGCCGCGGACGGGGCCGCACCCTGCGCGCGGAGGCGGTAGTAGCGCCAGGACGTGGTCGGCGAGCCGGCCTCGAGCCCTGGATGGCGTCCCGCCTCGTCGTAGCGGCCGCTCGCGACCAGCCGGCGCACCAGCTCCCAAGCGGCGTTCAGCTCGCCGGCGGGCCGGGACCGGATCTCGCCGAGCACGTCCTCGTCCACGACCAGCAGATCGGGGGGTCGCTGCTCGTACTGCTCGAGCACGCGCGGGAGCGGCGTCGGAAGCAGCTTGGGAACGCCGAAGAGGTAGTAGTCCCAGAAGAACTCGTTCGCGTGCGGGCGCGACGCGGCGAAGTAGACCGGGCCCGAGTCGCGACCCACGACGAAGAGCGTCGCCTCGGGACGGGCCAGCGCGCGCAGGTCCTCCGCGACCGCGTAGTAGTCGCGCGTGGTCGGCCGCAGGACGCACTTCACCGCCGTCCAGCCCGCGTTCAGCCCGAGAAAGGCGATGAGCGACGCCGCGCCGATGCGCGCGGCGCGCTCGCCCTGCTCCCGCAGCGCGAGGAACACCATCGCGCTCGCGACCGGGAGGATCTGCTCCCAATAGTGGAGATGGGCGCGCATCGGGGCGGCGATCGACGCCACGCCGGTGGCTGCGATCACGGCGGAGAGGGCGAGATCGCGCGGGCGTCCCACCAGGGCGATCAGCGAGGCCGGCAGCACCAGCATCAGCGCATCGTTGCGCGCGAAGCCGAACAGGGCGACCCACTGCGAAGGGGTTCCCGAGTACTTGCGCGGACCCAGGAACACGGTGTCGATGTAGCCGGGCACGCTGCCGATCGCCCACACCACACCGAGCACGGCCAGCCAGGCGAGCACGCCGCCTGCGGCGAGCGCGGCGAGGCCGCGCACTCGCTTGCCGAGGTCGAGCGGACCGAGCGCGAGCGCGGCCACCGGGATCGCGCCGAACAGCAGACTGCTCTGCCGCGCGTGGAACGCCAGCACGACGGCGGCTCCGGCGGCGAGCGCGTCGAGGCGCGACCGGACCGGATCGAGATAGATGCGCAGCGATGCGAAGAGCGCGACGACCGCGAACAGGTTTGCCGCGTCCTCCGAGCTGGCCCACGCATACTCGAAGCGCGAGAGCGGCCCGAGCAGCACCAGGCTCGCCGCGGCGGCGCGCGGCCACCACGCGTGGCCGCGCGTGTAGGCGAGAGCCGTCCAGGCCTGGACGATCGCGCACAGGCCCGCGAAGAGCTGGATCGCCAGATAGGAGCGCGGCGCCAGCCACTCGGGAATCGCGTAGAACAAGATCGTCAGCGGCGCCTTGTTGTCCCAGACCTCTCCGTAGAGGCGCTGGCCGCGCAGCACCATCCGCGCCACCTCCGCCATCACGAAGGGGTCCTGATCGAGGACGGCGCGCGCCGTCAGCGCATACAGGGCGAGCACCGCGCAGGCCGCGAGAGCGAGCACCAGCGCCGACGGGGCATCGGAGCTGCGCGGGGCGTCGGATCGCATCGGAGGCGCAGGGTAACCACGGGGGCCTCAGTTGACAGCCCGCGGGGCATCCTGGCATGCTCACCCGTCCGACTCGTCGATCGACGCGAGTCGCTGAACCCCGCGAGGAGCCCCCCGATGGCCGACAAGAAGCCGCTTCCGGCGGTCGACTTCCTGAAGATCCCGGAGAGCGGCGAGCCCTACCTCGAAGGGCACCAGTGCAAGAGCTGCGGCGCGGTGTTCCTCGGCGAGCGCACCGTCTGCTCGAAGTGCGGCACGCGCGACCAGATGGCGGCAAAGCGCCTGTCGACCCGCGGCGCGCTCTACGTCTACAGCATCGTGCACCGATCCTTCCCCGGCGTCGAGGTGCCCTACATCTCGGCCGTGGTCGACCTCGAGGGCGGCGGCACGGTGAAGGGCAATCTGATCGGGATCGACCCGGACCCGGAGAAGATCCGCCTGGGCATGCCCGTCGACGTGGTCTTCAAGGACGCCCTCGGCCGCAAGGATCGCGAGGGCAACGCGTACCTCTCCTATTTCTTCCAGCCCCGCAAGGCGTGAGGAGCCCCCGATGAGCGACGTCTACGTGGTCGGTGTCGACATGATCAAGTTCATGAAGGCGGGCACCGGACCGGCGGTCCAGAAGCTCGGCGCGCAGGCAGCGCTGATGGCGCTCGACGACGCGGGCCTGAAGATCCAGCAGATGGAGGCGCTCTACTGCGGGAACCTCTACCAGGCCAACGCCATGGTCGGGCAGCGCATCCTGCAGGAGATCGGCCAGACCGGGATCCCGGTGGTCAACACCTCCAACGCGTGCGCGACCGGCGCCACCGCCTTCCGCGAGGCGTGGATGGCGGTCAAGGCGGGCGTCTACGACCTCGTGCTCGCGGTCGGCGTCGAGCAGATGAGCGCGGGACTGCTCGGCGGCGGCGGCGGCGCCAAGGGCATCCCCAAGGAGGGCCTGCTCGGCTCGGCGACGATGCCGGCGGTGTTCGCCGAGGCCGGCATGGAGCACGCGCGCAAGTACGGCACCACCTTCGAGCAGTTCGCCAAGGTGTCCGTGAAGAACCATCACCACTCGACGATGAACCCGAAGGCGATGTACCAGATCGAGACGCCGCTCGAGCAGGTGATGAACGCCGAGATGATCGCGTACCCGAACACGAAGCTGATGTGCTCGGTGAACGTCGACGGCTCGGCGGCGGCCGTGCTCGCCTCGGAGAAGAAGGCGAAGGAGCTCGGGCTGATGAAGCGCGCGGTGCGCGTGAAGGCCTCGGTGCTGACCAGCGACCCGTGGCAGGAGCGCGACCTGGTGATGCCCGACGTCAACACCTGCACGCGCAACGCGGCGAAGAAGGCCTACGAGATGGCGGGCGTCGGGGCGAAGGACCTGAATCTCGTGGAGCTGCACGACTGCTTCGCGACGGCGGAGATCCTGCACTACGAGAACCTGGGCCTCTGCGGCGACGGCGAGGCGGGAAAGCTGATCGACGAGGGCGCCGTGGCGCTCGGCGGGCGCATCCCCGTGAACGTGTCGGGCGGCCTGCTCTCGAAGGGGCACCCGCTCGGCGCCACCGGCATCGCCAACATCTACGAGGTGTCGACGCATCTGCGCGGCGAGGCGGGCAAGCGCCAGGTGCCGAACGCGCGGCTCGGGCTGACGCATGTGATCGGGCTGGGCAGCGCCTGCGCGATTCATGTCTTGGAACGGGTCGCCTGACGGCGACCCTCCCCCTCGCCGCTCGCCTTCGGCTCGCTACGCGGGAAACGGGAAGCCTCGGGCCCCGCCGGGTCCACCGGCTTCGCTCACGACCGGCCTGAACGCGGACGCCGAGGCGATGCGGATCGGCGTCGTCAGCGACACGCACAATCAGCTCCGCAACGTCGCCCGCCTGGTCGAGCTGCTGAACGCGGCGCGCGTCGAGCGCGTGGTGCACACCGGCGACATCACGCAGGCGCGGACGCTCGAGGCGTTCGCGCGGCTCGACGCGCCGCTGGTCGGCGTCTTCGGCAACAACGACGAGCGCCAGCCGTTGTCCGCGGCGGCCGCGCGGCTCGGCTTCCAGCTCGGCGAGCCACCGCTCGAGCTCGCCTGGGCCGAGCGCCGGATCCTCGTCGTCCACGACCCGCGCGCCCTCGCCTCCGCGCTGCGGCCCGAGCATTCGCTCGCGCTGCACGGCCACACGCACCGGCACGTCGAGGCGCGCGGCGAAGGCCACCTCGTGTTCAACCCCGGCGAGTGCGCGGGGCACCTCGTCGGCCACAACGCCGTCGGCGTCGTCGACCTCTCGACCCTGGCGTGCGAGCTGCTGCGCTTCTGAGCCGCGCGGGCGGCCGAGCTCGGCCCAAGGTGACGAGCCTCGTCATCGGAAGTTGCGTGCGGGCTGCCGGTGCCTCAAGTCGCGCCCCGTCCGGGCGATGCGTCTCTGAAGCCCCACAGGACACCCGACGGGAGGGCCATGGGCGTCGACGTGGAGTTCCTGCGCCGGGTCTCGCTGTTCCGGGATCTCTCGGACGACGAGCTCGCCTCGCTCTCGCGCATGTTCACCGAGCGCAGCTACGACCGCGGCCAGGTCGTCTTCACCGAGGAGGACACCGGCCGCACGATGTACGTGGTGCACGAGGGGCGGGTCAAGGTGTCGCGCTGGCTCGCCAGCGGGCGCGAGGTGATCCTCGCCTTCCATCCCGCCGCCGACTACTTCGGCGAGATGGCCCTGATCGACGGCCAGACCACCCCCGCGACCGTGACCGCGGTGGTGCCGACCACCATCCTCTCGCTCGGGCGCTCGCACTTCGCCGAGCTGCTGCGCCAGCCGAGCTTCTCGGCGGCGCTCCTGCGCGCGCTCTGCGCGCGCTGTCGCGACGCCTGGCAGCAGATCGAGGTGCTGTCGCATCAGAACGCCGAGGCGCGCATCCGGATCGCGCTGCACCAGCTCTGTCTGCGCAAGGGCGTCCGCACCGCCGAAGGCGTGCGCATCGAGGTGCCGCTCACGCACCGCGAGCTGGCCAGCCTCGCCGGCGTGTCGCGCGAGACGGCGACCCGCGTGCTCGGCCTCCTCGCCGAGGCGAAGCTGGTGCGCGTCGAGGGCCGTCGCTTCCTGGTGACTCAGCCCGAGCGGCTCATCGAGACCGCGCTGCTCGAGTAGCCGCCGCGCCGACCCGCCGCCGGAGCCACAGCGCCAGCAGCACCGGGGTCAGCTCGGCGCCCGCGCCGCACGCGCTCCGCGACTCGCTCGTGCCCCAGGGACCGGGGCAGTCCGGATCCGCGGGCCAGTCGATCTTCCCGTCTCCGTCGTTGTCGACGCCGTCGTTGCAGGCCGGGTTCTCGACCGAGAAGGCGGTGGCGTCCTTGCAGCCGGGATCGGCCGGATAGTCGACCTTGCCGTCGCCGTCGTTGTCGATGCCGTCGGCGCACTCGAAGGCGAGGTGGAACTGCGCCACGAGCGAGAGCGGCGCGGACGGAGCCGCGATGGTGTGCGTCTGCGCGCCGCCGTCCGACCAGCTCGTGAACGCGAACTTCCCGCCCACCCCGTACTGCGCGGGCGCGTTCAGCGTGAGGTGGGACCCGACGATGAACGTGGACGAGAACGGCGCAGCGCCGGAGAACGTGCCGGCGGTGAGCTGCATGCCCGACGGGACCGAGTCGAAGCTGATCTGCACCGCGAGCGGATCGAGGTTCAGGCTCGTCGTGGTCGAGAGCGTTCCCTGCGGCTGCTCGGGCCCGTAGCTCGCGAAGGCGTCGGCCATCGACAGGTATTGGGCCGCGATCCACGACGCGGGGCGCTGGACCGCGGAGACGCGCACCTCGTCGAGCGCGCCGCTGAAGAAGTCCGCGGTCCCGGCGCGACTTCCGATCCGCAGCGGCTGGGTGCTCGCAACGAGCGGGCTCGCCGTCGCATCGGTGGTCCGGTTCACGCCGTCCACGAAGATCGCTCCGGCGCCCGCGCCGGTCAGCTCGGCCGCGACGTAGTGCCAGCTCGCGTCGAGGTCGACGCCGTCGGCGCGCGCAAAGTCCGCGCCGCTGCCGGTGGACGTCACGTTGTTGGCGAGCGGCTGGTACTCGAGGTCGAAGCCGAACGGCGACGTCGAGGTCAGCTTGTCGTCGAGGATGCGCGGCGCTCCGCTCTGGTTGGGATCGGCGATGCGCAGCCAGGCCTCCATCGTCACGGCCCCGGTGATCATGAGGCTCGGCGACGCGGCCACGTCGATCCGAGCGGCGCCGTTGAAGAGGCGCGCCGGACCCAGGAGCCCCTGCGTCGCGGTCGTGCCCGCGTCGGCTCCGTCGTTGTGATTGCCGGTCGAGTCCAGCAGGGTCGACAGGTGCCACACCGCGGCGTACCCGTTGCTCCAGACCGCAGCCGCATTCTCGCCGCTCTGGGTGGCGCTCGGGTTGCCGTAGTACATCCAGATGGAGTCGGTGCCGGAATGCGCGTGGATCAGCGGGACCTGCACCCACACCGTCGAGACGCCTCCCGGATTCCACTGCTCGATCTCGTACGGAAGCGGATTCCCGGAGCGGTCCGCGAAGCGCAGGTCGCGGCCGCCCGGCAGGGTCTGCGCGTAGTCGATGCGGGTGGGATCCAGGCTGACGAGCACCGGGAAGGCCTGCAGATCGTCGGCCTGGGCCGTGTTGTCGAACGTGAGCTTGCGCCGCCTGCTCCACGCCGCATCGAACCAGTCGGGCGGCGGCAGATCGGTCGCGGTGAGCTGCAGCTCGAGGTACGAGGGGTACTCGTGCTCGGGACCCTCGACGCTCCCGGAGTCCCCGATCAGGGTGGTGATGAAGTGGGTGTGGCAGTCGCCGACGGCGTGGCAGTGGTGGAGGATCACCAGCCACGAGAGCTGCGAGGGCGGCAGCGGCCCGTCCTGCGGATCGATGGCCTGCCCGGTAAAGTTGATCGTCTGGCCGGTCGTCCAGTGGAAGCCGGAAGCGGGAGCCGTGATCGAGACGACCGGCGGCGTGTTGCCGGCCGTGACCGCGATCGACGCCACGCTGGAGGCACCCTGCGAGTCGGTGACCCGCACCGACACGTTGTAGACGCCGGGATGGGTATAGGTGAACGACGGCGTCGCGGTGATCGCGTCGCCGAAGACCTGGTCGCCATCCAGATCCCAGCTGTACGAGAGGTTCGATCCGTCCTCGGGGTCGGTCGACGCGGCAGCGCTGAAGCTCACCGTGAGGGGCGCGGTTCCGTTGCTCGGGGTCGCGCTGACGCGCGCCGTCGGCGGCTGGTTCCCCGTCGAGTAGGAGACGCGGTAGACCTGGCCGTGATCGAACTCCACGTAGTAGAGCGCGCCGTCGGGGCCCTTCTGCAGGTCCACGATCTCGCCGGTCGCGTTCGAGACCAGGTTCTCGATCTTCGTCGGATCGGGGAGTCCGTTCGTCCCCGCGATCATCGCGTAGATGCACTGTCGCGTCGCGTCCTCGAAGATCAGCGCGTTCTGGTAGTGGGCCGGGAAGGCGGTGCCCGTGTTGAAGAACATCCCCGCGATCGCGGAGCTGCCCGTGGGACAGAGGTCTCCGCCCGACACGATCGGATTGTCGTGGTTGTACGCGTAGTACGGCGGCACGATCGAGGCGTAGCTCGGGATCGGAGGTCCGACGTTGCCGTAGATCCGCTGGCAGAGGGTCTGCGGAGCGTGAGGGAGGTGCTGCAGGTTTGTGGCATTGCCGCCCT
>DATJPY010000011.1:0-19339 GCA_035506135.1 Myxococcota bacterium
GGGCCCGAGATCGCGAACAGGCCGACGAAGCCGGGGAGCTGGTCGATGCGCGCCGGCACGCGGTCGTTCGTGGGCAGGTAGCCCGGCTTGTTGTTGACGAGTCCCGGCTGCAGCGTGACCGGAATCCGCGGGTCGAACACCGGCTCGAGCCTGATGCCGGTGTACTTGGCCAGGCCGGGCGAGCTCGGAAGGATCGGACCCGAGTTGATGTCGCCGGTGTAGACCGAGCCGTCCCAGCCGTTGCGGCGGCCGTCGGTCTTGTAGCCCGGGAGCCTCTCGGGGTCGTTTCCGAAGGCATTGGCGGAGGGGAAGATCCCGCAGGCCTGCGTCCACACGCAGTCGTAGCGGGCCTCCACGCGGATGTAGCTGTGCAGGACGTCGAACGGGCCCCAGCCGTTCGGCGCCCAGTTCACGTCGGCCTGGATGTTGAGGACGTTGTACCACTGGGCGAGGTCGATGTTGTTCTCGACCGAGAGGTCCTTGCCGAGACCGCGGATCTGCTCCTCGACGTCGCCGTGCACCTGCAGCTTGCCGTCGAAGAAGTCGAAGGCCGTCGCCGCCCGCGCGCCGGCGAGGGTCGCGAGCGCGGCCAGGGTCATCGTCGTCGCTGCACGAATCCGGCGCCTTCTGAAACCCCCGCCCATGACCCCTCCCGACCGCCTCGCCGAGGCGGCCTCGCTTTCCCCCAAACGGACTCGGGCGACCGGGCGGTCGGAGGCGGCGGCACCTTGTCAGTGGGCGCGAGTGCGCGCGAGCCTCTCCCCCGCACGGTGACGCGCGTGTTATAACCCCGAAGGGTTCTGGCTGACAACGAAAAATCGCGGGGTCGCGGGTCGACAGAGGGATGCGACGCGCGCCGCGACGCCGCGATCGGCACCTGCGCGCGATCGCTGCGACGGCTACTCGCTGGCGTCGCCGGGTGCCGTGGCTCGATTGCGCGAGCGGGCGCGCTTCGCGCTGGGCGCCCGCTTGGCCGCGTGGGAGCGCGCCTTGGCGGGCGACTTCGCCGCGCGGGCGGGCTTCGCGGGAGGCTTCGCCGCGGGCTGCTTCGCGGGCGCGCGGAGCCGTCCGCGCTTCCGACCTTCGGCTTCCGCCACCGCGGCGACCTCGGCCGCGCCCGTCGGAGCCGCCTCGGCGGCGCCGTCACCGCCGCGGGCCGCCTTGGCGGGTCGCGGCGGGAACTCGAAGCCGTGGCGGCCGTTCTTCTTGAGCACCAGGGTCGCCGAGAAGGGGCGGCCGTAGCGCGACGTGAAGTCGGTGAGGAGCTCGCTGCGTCCCTGCGTCAGGTAGTGCAGCGCCTCCTCGCGGGTGATCTCGCGCTTGCACACCGTGCGCGGCAGCGTGAAGCCGCAGCTCTTCGGTCGCTCCGCGACCTGCGCCGCGCCCGCCTCGCCGGATCCGTTCGCGCCGCCGAGCTCGGCCTCCTTCAGCTTCCGCTCGCAGCTGAAGTGCGTCGGCGTCTCGACGATCTGGCACTCCTCCTCGAACGGGCACGAGCCCACCGGCTCGGGATTCACCTCGTACTCCGGATCCTCCCGCACCGTGCCGTCTTCCCACGCCACCGGCCGCACCCGCACCACCCACTCGTCGCGATCGATCTCGAGGGCGGCCTGGTAGGTGCGGCCGTTCCGCGCCGTGAAGCCCTCTAGCGTCCCGGTCCTGCCGTCGCGCAGCAGGGTCTCGACCGTGCCGCGGTCGAGATAGCGGCCCGAGGTGTCCTTCCAGATGCGGAGCGGGCAGTCCTCCTCGCGCGGTGGCTTCTCCTCGCAGCGGTAGAACCACGGACCCTCGACGACCGGCCGGCCGCAGCGCGGGCAGGTCCCGAGCGGGGGGTCGGCGGCGTAGAGATCCTCGTACTCGAAGGACTTGCCGCGCTCCACGATCTCGCGCGCGTAGTCCTTCATCTCCTCCATGAAGTCGGCGCCCGAGCGCTGGCCGTGCTCGACCTGGGTCAGATGGAACTCGATCTCGCCGGTGAGCCGCGCCGACGCCAGGCGGTCGATGTGCACGCGCCGCAGGATGTCGATCAGGCGGATGCCCTTCGCAGTCGGGCGCAGGACCCGGCCGATGCGGACGACGTAGCCCTTGGCGACCAGGTTTTCGATCACCTCGGCGCGCGTCGCCGGCGTGCCGAGCCCGCGGTCGTTCATGGCCGCGGCGTGGTCCTCGTCCTCCACCTGCTCGCCCGCGTTCTCCATCAGCGAGAGCAGGCGCGCCTCGGTGATCCGCGCCGACGGCTTGGTCTGCTCGGCGGAGAGCTCGACCGCGGTCGCCGAGACCGGGACGTCGCTCGCCTCGTTCGCGCCGGGCTGCAGCGGGGGCAGCGAGACCTCGTCCTCGCGCTCGCCCTCGACAACGGCCCGCCAGCCCGGCTCGACCAGCGTGCGCGCACGGCTGCGGAAGCGATGGCCGGCGACCGCGGTGACGCGTTCGACGCGCTCCCAGGTCGCGGCGGGGTGGAACGTCGCCAGGAAGCGGCGCGTCACCAGGTCGAACACCTTGCGGTCGTCGCCCGAGAGGCTCGCCCCCGGCAGCCGCCCGGTCGGGATGATCGCGAAGTGGTCGGAGACCTTGGAGTCGTCGAAGGTGCGGCCCTCGTTCTCGAGTCCGCTGCCGAGCAGCCGCGAGGCCGCCGCCGCGTAGTCCGCGATCGGATCGCCCGCCGCGTGCTTGCCGCGCCCGGCGCGCGAGAACGCATCGAGCACGCCGCGCACGGTCCCGCGATAGTCGCTCGGCAGGCAGCGCGAGTCGGTGCGCGGGTAGGTGAGCAGCTTGTGCGCCTCGTAGCAGCGCTGCGCGGCGGAGAGCGTGCGCCGCGCCGTCCACCCGAAGCGGCGGATCGCCTCGCGCTGCAGGCTGGTCAGATCGAAGAGCGTCGGAGCGGACTCTCGCGACGGCTTGCGCGTCTCCTCGGCGGTGCCGCGCTGCCCGGCCACGGCGGCCTCGATCGCGCGCGCCTGCGCCTCGTCGAACAGCCGGTCGTCGCGCGACTCGTCGTCCTCGGCCTCGCCGCGGGACGGATCGAACCAGGTGCCCGCGTAGGAGTGGCTCGGATGGGCGAACGTGCCCAGCACCCTCCAGTACGGCTTCGGGATGTGGGCGAGCACCTCGAGCTCGCGTTCGACGAGCAGGGCGAGCGTGGGGGTCTGCACCCGACCGGCCGACCAGGCCCCCTTCTCGCGGCGGCCCTTCAGCCGCTTGGTGAGGACGCGCGTCGCGTTCATCCCGATCAGCCAGTCGGTGAGGGCGCGGCACGCGGCCGCCGCCGCGAGCCCCTCGAGCTCGGTGCCCGGGCGCAGCCGGCCGAAGCCGTCGCGGATGGCGTCCTCGGTCATGGACTGCAGCCAGAGCCGGCGGATCGGCTTGTGGCTCCCGAAGTACTCGACGATCTCGCGGAAGATCAGCTCGCCCTCGCGGCCGGCGTCGCACGCGTTCACGACCTGATCGACGTCGGGGCTCTCGAGCAGCTTCTTGATGAGGCGCACGCGGGCCGCCTGCCCCTGCTTCGGCTTGGTGCGGAACGTCTCGGGGATGATCGGCAGCGTGTCGAGCGTCCAGCGCTTGTAGGCGTCGTCGATCTCCTCGGGCTCGAGCAGCTCGAAGAGATGGCCCACCGCCCAGGTGAGATAGTGGGAGTCGCCCTCGAAGTAGCCGTCCTGCTCGCCGAAGCCTCCGAGCGCGCTCGCGATGTCGCGGGCGACGCTCGGCTTCTCGGTGATGATCAGCGTCTTCGGCACGGCGTCTGTTCCCTGGGGGATGGTCTCGGCGGGACCGCGCACCCTTAGCCCGGCACCGCCGGCCTGACAACTTTGCGGATCCCAGCCACTTGTCACGTCGCGCACCGAGCCGGCTGTCACGCGGCCGATCCCGGGGCGCCTCCATCGAGCCGGTCGGTCGCTGCCGGGAGAACTTGAGCGCCGGCGGGCGGCCGCGCCGATTCCTGCCGGGGGGCTGCCAGTTGCAGGAGCCCTCTCCCCTGCCCTACCTGGGAGAACGTGAGTGCGGGCGAGGCGGACGGGACCGCGGCACAGCCCGTGACGGGCCTTCGGGCCGGCGACGTCGCCGAGCACGCCTTCCTGTGCGGCGACCCGGCGCGGGTCGGGCGCATCGCGGCCTCCTGGAAGGGCGCTCGCGAGGTCTGCGCCGTCCGCGAGTTCCGGGCCGTGACGGGAGAGTGGCGCGGGCTCCGGCTCACGGCCGCCTCGACCGGAGTGGGCGCGCCCGGCACCGCGCTCCTCGTCGAGGAGCTCGCCAAGGTCGGCGCGCGCACCCTGATCCGCGTGGGCAACAGCGGCGGGCTCGACCCCTCGCTGGCGCTCGGCGATCTCGTCGTCACCACCGGAGCGGTGCGCGACGACGGCACCAGCACGAGCTACGTCCGGCCCGAGTACCCGGCCGTGGCGGACTGGCGCGCGGTCGACGCGCTGTGCGCGGCGGCGCGCGCCGCGGGCGTGCGCTTCCGCGCCGGGGTCACCTGGTCGCTCGACGCCTTCTACGCGCGCAACGCCGTGCTCCGGGCCGACGGCTCGCTCGGGTCGATGAGCTACCGCGGCTACTGGACTGCGGCGCACGCCGAGCGGATCCGCGAGATGCAGGCCGCCGGCGTGCTCAACTGCGAGATGGAGGCGGGCGTCCTGCTCACGCTCGCGGGCCTCTTCGGCCTCCGCGCCGGCTGCCTCTGCGTGGTGTCGGACCGCACTCCGTGGCCGGGCCCCTCGGCGCTCGACCTCGACCGCAACATGGGCGCGGCCATCGAGGTCGCCCACGCCGCGATGGAGCGCCTCGCCGCAGACGACTGATCATCGGGACGGATCTCGCGGCTGGGGCGTGGCTGAGCGAGCTATCTGAGGGCGCAGGAGCTCGCGATCGGAGCGCATGCGACCGTGCCCGAAGCGGCGAGCGAAGCCGCGCCCCAGCCGCGAAACCACTTCAGCGCAGGAGCTCCACCGGCACCGGCTCGATGTTGAAGGTGAACGCGGAGCCCGCGACCGGGCGCCGGTGGATCACCTCCTTCTCGAAGTGCCCGTCGCGCCAGACGTAGCGCCGCACCTCGCCCTGGTCGTCGCTCGCGACGTACAGCTCGTCGCGCCCGTCTCCATCGAGGTCGGCGAGCTTGGCCGCGTGCTCGAAGCCCGAGGAGTTGCGGTCGATCGAGGTGACCGTCCACGGCTGGTGCGGATCCGGGCCCGGACGCAGCAGCCAGAGCCCGCTCTTGAACCCGGCCGCGACCATCTCGCGCTTGCCGTCGCCGTCGATGTCGCCGGCGGTGAGGAAGCGGCACAGCCGGTCGTCGAGGGTCGCGATCACGACGCCTCCCTTCGGATCCGTGCCGGCGTCGTAGCGGCGGATCTCGACCGGCTCGGCGATGCGGATCTGGTCGCCGCTGCCCTCGGTCCGCGCCTCGACCGAGACGTACAGCTCGTCGCGCCCGTCGCCGTCGACGTCGCCGACCAGGATCTCCTTGGCGTGGCGGTCGCCGAGGTCGGCCACGACGGTGCGCCCCTCGCCGCGCCGGGGCACGTAGCGTGTCACAACGCCCTTCTGCGCCGTGCCGTCGAGGCGGTTCGGCTCGCTCGGCGTGGCGTAGACCTCGGGCACGCCGTCGCCGTCGAGGTCGCCGATCTCGATCTCGTGGACGAAGGTGTCCTTCTCGTGGTCGATCTCCTGGACCTCCCAGCCGCCACCGAGCTTCGGCCGCACCGTCGCCACGACGCCCTGGTCGTGGGTCGCGACGGCCAGCGCGGGCCGGCCGTCGCCGAAGAGATCCGCCGCCTCGGCGTCGCGCATGCGGCTGAAGGCGCCGCCGAAGTCCTTCTCCCAGAGCGTCTCCGCCTGCCAGTGCCCGTCGCGCTTGCGCCAGAGCTTGAGCTTCGCGGCGGTGCCGCCGAGCGTCAGGATGCCGCCGTCGTACGCCATCGCCTTGTGGAAGACGTTGCTCTCAGGATCCTCGAGCACCTCGACCTGCCACTGCCCGCCGCGGCGCGTGAGGATCTCGAGCCGCGCCGGCCCGGGCTTCGGCAGCACCTTGCCCTCCGGCGAGACCTCGAACTGCGAGAGCGCGAGCAGGAGGCCGCGCGGCAGATCGGGGGGCTCGGCCGCGGGCTGCGGCTCCGCGGATCCGGCGGACGGTGCCGGAGCACTGGACGACGAAGGCGGCTTCGCGGCCTCCTGCCGGCCGCAGGCGAGGGCGGCGACGAGGCCGAGGGCGGCGGCGAGCGACACGATGCGGGCGGCCATCGGGATCTCCCTGGGAGGCCGATCTTTGTAGCGTGGCCGATCCCGGAGCGGTAACGGTCCCGCATGACGCAGCCGCCGCTGCAGGCACCGCGCGGGACGCGCGACTTCTACCCGGAGGACCTGCGGCTGCGGAGCTGGCTGTTCGGTCACTTCCGCGAGGTCGCTCGGCGCTTCGCCTTCGAGGAGGTCGACGCGCCCGTCGTCGAGCACCTCGAGCTCTTCACGCGCAAGGCGGGCGAGGAGATCGCCGAGCAGCTCTACCACTTCGAGATGCACGGGCGCGAGCTGGCGCTGCGGCCCGAGATGACGCCCTCGATCGCTCGCATGGTGCTGGCCCGGGCGGGCTCGCTGCGGCTCCCGCTGCGCTGGTTCGCGGTCACCCAGAACTGGCGCTACGAGCGCATGACCCGCGGCCGCAAGCGCGAGCACTTTCAGTGGAACATGGACGTCTGGGGCGAGCCGGGCGTGGCCGCCGAGGCGGAGCTCCTGGCGGCCGCTTTCGCACTGCTCGAGCGGGTGGGGCTGGGCGCGGGGGAGGTCCGCGTCGCGCTGAACAGCCGCGCGCTGCTCGAGGAGACGCTGCGGGCGGGCGTGCTGCGCGAGCGGCCTGCCGCCTTCGAGCCGCTCTGCGTGGTGATCGACAAGCTCGCCAAGATCGGCGCCGACGCCGTGGTCGATCAGCTCTGCGACGCAGCCGGGCCGGTGCGGCTCGAGCGCTCCGAGGCGCGCGACGTGGTCGCGCTGCTCGGGGTGGCGACTCTCGACGACGCGGCGGCCGCGGCGGCGCCCGGGTCGCGGGCGATGGCCGACCTGAGGCGGCTCTTCGAGCTGCTCGACGCCTACGGGGTCGCGGATCGGGTCGAGTTCGACGCCTCGGTGGTGCGCGGGCTCGCCTACTACACCGGGATCGTGTTCGAGGGCTTCGACGCCGGGCGCAAGCTGCGCGCCGTCTTCGGCGGAGGCCGCTACGACCGCCTGCTCGAGACGCTCGGCGGGCCCACCATTCCCGCGGTGGGCTTCGGCTTCGGCGACGTGGTGGTGGCCGAGCTGCTCGCCGACCAGGGCCGGCTGCCCGCGCTCTCCCGGGCGGTGGACGACGTGGTCTGCGCCCTCGGCGAGGCGCAGCGCGCGGCCGCGATCCGGCTGGCCCAGCGCCTGCGCGCCGAGGGGCGGTCGGTCGAGCTGGTACTCGGCGAGAGCCGGCCGAAGCGGGTGCTCGAGGACGCCGACCGCGCCGGTGCCCGCCGCGCGCTCATCCTCGGACCGGCCGAGGCGGAGCGCGGGGTGGTGCGGGTGCGGGAGCTCGAGACGGGTCAAGAACGCGACGAGCCGCTCCGAATCTGAGTAGGAGCATCTACCAGGGCGGCGCGAAAACGCTATTCAACCGTCGTTCTGCAGCGGGGGAGTGCTCGCCGATGCGAACCTGGACGATCAAGGACAGCACGGAGCTCTATCAGGTCGCCAACTGGGGCGCCGGCTTCTTCGGCATCAACGAGCGGGGCCACCTGTCGGTGACGCCGCACGGTCCGGACGGCCCGGGGGTGGATCTGTTCGAGCTGCTCCCGTCGCTGCGCGAGAGCGGGCTCCGGCTTCCGCTCCTGGTGCGATTCTCGGACATCCTGGCGACCCGCGTGCGCGGCCTGGTCAAGGCGTTTGCCCGCGCCATGTCGGAGTACGCCTACGAGGGGCGCTTCCGCGGCGTCTACCCGATCAAGGTCAACCAGCAGCGCCACGTGGTCGAGGAGATCGTGCGCTACGGCGCGCCGCACCGCATCGGCCTCGAGGCCGGCTCCAAGCCCGAGCTGCTGGTGGCGCTGGCGCTGCTCGACACGCCGGGCGGGCTCCTGGTCTGCAACGGCTACAAGGACCGCGCCTACATCGAGACGGCGCTGCTCGCGCAGCGCATCGGCCGCACGCCGATCATCGTGATCGACCGCTTCGAGGAGCTGGAGCTCGCGCTGCGCGTCGCGCGCGAGGTCGGACTGCGCCCGCACCTCGGCGTGCGCGCGCGGCTCACGAGCAAGGGCACGGGCAAGTGGGTCGAGTCGACCGGCGAGCGCTCCAAGTTCGGGCTCTCGGCCGCGGAGATCGTGGAGGCCGTCGACCGGCTCCGCGAGGAGAAGATGCTCGACTGCCTCGAGCTCCTGCACTTCCACATCGGCTCGCAGATCACCGCGATCCGCGCCCACAAGGACGCGCTCCGCGAGGCGAGCCGCATCTTCGTCGGCCTGCACGCGATGGGCGCGCGGCCCCACCTGCTCGACGTGGGCGGCGGGCTCGGCGTCGACTACGACGGCTCGCAGACCCACTTCCACTCGTCGATGAACTACTCGCTGCAGGAGTACGCCAACGACGTGGTGTCGTCCGTGCAGGAGGCCTGCGACGAGACCGGCGTCCCGCACCCCGACCTCATCACGGAGGCCGGACGCGCCATGGTGGCGCACCACTCGGTGCTGGTGTTCGACGTGCTCGGCGTCTCCGAGCTGCGCGACGCGGTGACGCCCGAGCCGGTCTCCGAGACCGATCCCCGCGTGCTGCAGGACCTGCTGGAGCTCTGGAACAACCTGTCGCGCAAGAACGCACAGGAGTCGTGGCACGATCTGCTGCAGGTGAAGGAGGAGGCGGCGACGCTCTTCTCGCTCGGCTACCTCGACCTTCGCGCGCGCGCCCGCGTCGAGAAGCTGTTTCAGGCCAACTGCGAGAAGCTGCTGCGCATCGTGCGCGAGCTGCCGCAGGTGCCCGAGGATCTCGAGGACCTCGAGAAGACGCTCGCGGACACCTACCTCGGCAACTTCTCGGTGTTCCAGTCGCTGCCCGACCACTGGGGCTTCAAGCAGCTCTTCCCTGTGATGCCGATCCACCGGCTCGACGAGGAGCCGACCCGGCGCGGCGTCTTCGCCGACCTCACCTGCGACAGCGACGGGAAGATCGGCCAGTTCATCGACCAGCACGACGTGCGCGACGCGCTCGAGCTCCACGCGTGGAGCGGCGAGCCCTACTACATCGGCGTCTTCCTGGTCGGGGCCTACCAGGAGATCCTCGGCGATCTGCACAACCTCTTCGGCGACACCGACGCGGTTCACGTGCGCGTCGACGAGAAGACCGGCCGCACCGCCGTCGAGCACGTGGTCGAGGGCGACCGCGTGCGCGAGGTGCTCGACTACGTCGAGTACAACCGCGACGGGCTGGTGGCCGCGGTGCAGGCGGCGGTCGCCGCGGCGCTCGAGCGCGGCGACCTCGGCCAGGAGGAGTCGACGCAGCTCCTCAAACGCTACGAGCAGGCTCTCGAGGAGACGACCTACCTGTCGCGCGAGGGGTAGCGGTCCGAGGAAATGACCGAAAGATAATGGCCCCAGCCCGTCGCTCTCCCGCACGTGAAACACGCGGCCCTGTAGAATCGCCGCATCTCGCTACGCGAGGTCTTCCTCGGGGCCAACGGCAACATCCGCGACGTGAAGCTCGTCGACTACGGGTACACGAACGTGTTGCTGATCTTCCAGCGCTATACGACGGTCGTGTACGGGGACTAGCACCGTGCGCAGGGCCTTCGCCGTTGCGCTGGCGGGCCTGGTCCTGGTGGGCTGCGCGAACCGATCGGACGTGCCCTATCGCGCTCTGGTCCGAGTGTCGGCGCCGGTGATCCCTCCGCTGGGCCTCTTGTACACCGACGTTCATGCTCCGCTCAGCCTCGCCGCGACGAGCTTCGGAGCCCGGCACGGCACCGCGGTCTCGCACCAGATCGGGCTGCCGCCGCTTCCCTTGCCGGGGCTCACGACGGGGCTCGATCTGTTCGCCTGGGGCGACGCCTCGCAGAAGACAGCCGCAGCCAACGGCGGAATCACGACGGTGCGCCACGCCGACTACGAGCTCCGGATCGTGCTGTGGTGCGACCAGGAGTCCCAGCCCGACGGCGGGGCCGCCCCTCCCTGCCTGCCGATTCCTCATCTTCCCCCCATCGCGGTGTCGATGTCCTAACGGCTGGTCGATCACTGCGTCAGGGCCTCGCACGTCTCCCAGAGGCGCGCAGCCGCGCGCTCGTCGCGCGCGGCATCGCCGTCGGCGAGCCGCACGTGCCCGAGCACGTTGTGGTAGTAGGCCCCGTTCTCGAGGCCCGGCTGCGTGCAGCAGACGAGCGGCATCTGCGCGCCGAGCTCGGCATCGATCATGACGAGGCGCTTCAGCCGGTTGCCGAGCGCGCCCGCGTCGCCGCCGAGGTTCGTAGCCACCACGCCGGGATGTACGACGTACACGGAGAGCTGCGGCGACCGGCGCACGAGCTCGCCCGCGATCCACAGGTTCCCTAGCTTCGATCGGCAGTAGGCGCGCATGCCGCCGCTGCGCCCGCTCCAGGTGGAGTCCGGCGTGCAGGTCGACTCGAGGACGTAGATGTCGCCGGTCAGGATGACGACGCGGGAATGCGGCAGGAGGCCGCTCTGCGCGAGGCGACGCCGCAACGCGAAGTGCGCGAGCACGTTCACGCCGAACGCGATCTCGTGGCCCTGTCGGGTGCGGGCGTAGCGCGCGGGCCAGATGCCGGCGTTCTCGACGAGCAGATCCAGCGGGCGGCCGGCGGCGAGCGCCTCGATGGCGCGGGCCCCTTCGCGAACGCTCTCGAGGTCCTCGAGGTCCATCGGGACGAGATCGATCGACGCCTCGCCGGCCCGGTCGCCGCGGAGCGCGTCGCGCACCGCAGCCCCCTTGGCCGGGTTCCGACAGGGCAGGACGAGGCGGGCACCGCGACGCGCGAGACCTCGCGCGATCTCGAGGCCGATGCCACCGGTCGCGCCCGTGACCACCGCGAGGCGGCCGTCGAGGCGCGGGGTGTCGGGGCAGCGCGGCGTGCGCCGGGTCTGCCCGAAGCTGGCGTCGAGGACCCGCCGCAGGCGACCGCGCGGCGCGACGTACTCGGGGAGGGCAAGCATCCCAGCAGCATACCTGGCAGGACCGCAGCGTTCCTGGGGTGGCGAGCCCGAGCGCTCCTCGACGATTCTCGAGCCAGCGACATGAGATCCGAACCGAAGACCCCTGCGGCTCCGAGCGCGCCTGCGGTTGCGCCGCGGGAGCTCCGAGGGGCGCGCGTGATCGCCTTCTACCTGCCGGCGCCTACGGCGTAGAGGGGTTCCTGTATTGGCACTACTGGTTCGAGGGGCATCGGCTCCTGGAGCAGCCCTTCGTGGAGGTGCTCGAGAGCGGCGAGCCGATCTTCCCGTTCTGCCTCGGCTGGGCGAACGCGAGCTGGACCGGCGTCTGGTACGGAGCGCCGGAGAAGGTCATCGTCGAGCAGACATACGGTGGCGAGCCGGACTCGAAGCCTAGCAGGTCGACTCCAGGCTCTGGGGCCGACCTCAAGCCTTCCGTCCGCCCGACCGATCCGCCCGGCGGAGCCGCCCTGGGGGTCTCGTGCGCCTCGTCGCGTGCCGCGCCTGCCATGCCCAGTACGACGTGACGAACGTCGACGAGCCGTTCTTCGCGTGCCGCTGCGGCGCCCAGGTGCGCAACGAGACCGCCGCTGGCGTGGACGCCTCGGTGCAGCGCTGCGGATCGTGCGGCGCGCTCCTGCCCGAGAACGCGGCCCAGTGCGAGTACTGCCGCGCGGAGGTGATGCGCGGCGGCTCGCTGCCGCTGATCTGCCCCGAGTGCTTCGCGCGCAACGCCGAGTCGGCGAAGTTCTGCACCGGCTGCGGGGTCGCCTTCCACCCCGAGCCGCTGCCGCAGGACCACGAGGACGCGCCGTCGTGCCCGTGCTGCGCGGAGCCCATGGCGGTGCGCGGCGTCGGCGGCGTGTGGGTCCGCGAGTGCCCGAAGTGCAACGGGCTCTGGGTGCCGGGCGACCGCTTCGACGCGCTGATCCAGCGCGCCGTCGAGGCCGCGCGGCAGCGCGCCGCGAACGGCGCGGCGCAAGGACCGCTGCGCGCGCGCACGGTGTCGACTGCGTTCCAGTACCGCAACTGCCCGGTCTGCGGCGAGCGGATGTATCGCAAGAACTTCGCCAACCGCTCCGGCGTGATCATCGACTGGTGTGGGCCCCACGGCACCTGGCTCGACGCCGACGAACTCGAGCAGGTGGCGGCCTTCATCCAGGCCGGCGGCCTGCGCGGCGCCGAGCCGGGCTCCGCGGCGCCGGGCCTGTCGCAGGGCGCGCGAATGAACGTCGAGCAGTTCCGCGCGATGGTGGTCGGCGACCGCATGCTGGAGCAGGAGCGCGAGCAGGCCGAGCATCGCAGCCGATTCGCGGGGCGTCGCCCGGGTCCTGCGGGCTCGCTGCTCGACTACTTGATCGACCTGCTGCGCTGAGGGCGACGGCGGGTTCCCATCCTTCCAGAGTCATCGAGGAGAACGAAGCCATGCCCCTCTTCGACAAGCTGCGCGCCGAGCTGGTCGACATCATCGAATGGGTCGACGACAGCCGCACCACGCTGGTGTGGCGCTTCCCGCGCTACCAGAATCAGATCAAGAATGGCGCCCAGCTCATCGTGCGGCCCGGCCAGACGGCGGTGTTCGTCCTGCAGGGCCAGATCGCCGACCAGTTCGGGCCGGGTCAGTACACGCTGAGCACGCGAAACCTGCCGGTGCTCTCGACGCTCGCCGGCTGGAAGTTCGGCTTCGACAGCCCCTTCAAGGCCGAGGTCTACTTCGCCAGCACGCGGCAGATCGCCGACCTCAAGTGGGGAACGCCCAATCCGGTGCCGATCCGCGACCCGGACTTCGGGCCGATCCGGGTGCGCGCCTTCGGCACCTACACGCTCCGCGCGTCGGACCCGAAGGTGCTGCTCCACCAGCTCGTCGGCACCGAGTCGACCTTCGAGGCCGAGGAGATCGCGGTGCTGCTGCGCTCGATCATCGCCTCGACCTTCGCCGACCTGGTGGCGAGCGCCGACCTCTCGGTCGTTGACCTCGCCACGCACTACCGCGAGCTCGCCGACAAGCTGCGCCAGATGGTGCAGGCCCGCATCGACGACGAGTACGGCCTCGATATCCCGCAGCTCGTGATCGTGAACGTGTCGGTGCCCGAGGAGGTCGAGAAGGCGATCGACTCGCGCTCCTCGATGCGCGTGATCGACGACCTCGCGCGCTACCAGCAGTACCAGATCGGGGCGGCGATCCCGAGCGCGGCCGCCAACCCGGCCGGCGGTCTCGCGGGCGCCGGGGTCGGCGTCGGCATGGGGATGGCGGTCGCCGGGCGCATGATGCCTGGCCCCGGCGGCCCCGCTCCGGCGCCCCAGGCGCCGCCGCCGCCTCCGCCGCCGCCCGCCTGGCACCTGGTGCAGGGCGGACAGGCGGCGGGTCCCTTCACAGAGGAGCAGCTCGCGCGCGCGGCAACGGCCGGGGCCCTGCGTCCCGACACGTTAGTGTGGACGGCGGGCATGGCGTCCTGGGCTCCCGCGGGCCAGGTCCCACAGCTCGCCACGCTCTTCGCGGCCGCTTCGCGCTAGGCCCGGGCCCGGAACTCCGCGTAGTCGACCAGCGCGCGCAGGGCCGCCACCGCGCGGTGGGCGCTCGGATAGCAGACCCGCCCGCTGGCGCGCACGGCGAGCGGCCCTGCGTTGCCGTAGTCGCGGTCGGCGTAGACCAGCTCGGTCGCGCTCAGCAAGGGCTTGCCATGACGCAGCGATGCGTCGCGGGCGGCCTCGGCGTAGCGGCGCTCCTGCCGCTCGTGGAACTCCGCCATCCGCTCGAGCCCGTAGTCCGGGAAGAACGGACCGCGGCGAAAGAGGTTCGCCGTCGCCGCCTGGATGCCGAGCCCGAGGTGTACCACCGCATCGATTGCCGGGTGCGCGCACAGGAGGTCGAGGATCTCCGGGACGGTGTCGCGCGTCTCGCCCCCGGCGAGGTCGATCGGGTTCGAGCGGCTCCAGCGCGCCGGCACCATCGTGTCGATGCGCGCACGCAGGTCCGCAGGCAGCGCGACCAGCTCGAGCCCGGCGGCGGCGCAGGCGTCGGCCGTGAGCACGCCCCAGCCGCCGACCGTGGTGAACACCGCCACGCGACGGCCCGCCGGCCGCGGCTGGGTCGCCAGAGTCGCAGCCCATTCGAAGGCGTGCTCGATGCTCGGCGCGCGCAGCGCGCCGAGCTGGCGGCAGATGCCGTCGAAGACGCGATCGTCGGTCGCGAGCGACCCGGTGTGCGAGAGCGCGGCGCGCTGGCCCTCGGCCGCCGCGCCTCCCTTCACCAGCACCAGCGGCTTGCGCGCGGTGAGCCGGCGCACCGACTCGGCAAGGCGCCGGCCGTCGGCGACGCCCTCGAGATAGGCGAGCACGACGCGCGTCTCGGAGTCGGCCGCGAAGTACTCGAGGTAGTCGGCGATGCCCGTCTGCGCGGAGTTGCCGGCCGAGATCGCCTTCGAGACGCCGATCCCCGTCTGCACCGCATAGTCGAGGAACGACGAGAGCAGGTTGCCGCTCTGGCTCACGACCGAGATCGCGCCCGCCGGCGGATTCGGTGCCACGATCTGCGCGCACATCGAGACCGGCGTCGAGATCACGCCCTGCCCGTTCGGGCCGGCCATGAGGATGCCGAGCTCGTTTGCGGCTGCGACCAGCTCGTCCTCGAGCGCGCGGCCGTCGGGTCCCGCCTCGCGATAGCCGCCGCTCGCGACGAACGCCGCGCGCACCCCGATCTTGGCGCAGCCGCGCAGCAGCTCGACGTTGGCAGCCGCCGGCGTGCACACGAACACCAGGTCGGCGCGGCCCGCGGGCACCTCCGCCACGTCGCGGTGGCTCGGCTGGCCGAGGATCTCGGCGCCGTCGCGGTTCACCGGGAAGATCTCGCCGCGATAGCCGAAGGCGCGCAGGTTGTGCAGCGCGACGAAGCCGAACTTGCCCGGGTGCGCGGAGGCGCCAGCCACCACGATGCCGCGCGGGTGGAAGAGCGGCCGGAAGCGCTCGAGGATGGCGGCATCGCTGCGCGGATCGGCCTCCGGCGGATTGGGTTGCTGAGCTGCAGCACGTCTGTTGACTTCGCTCGCCTGCGGCTCCCTGCGCGAATCGGCCTCGGGCCGATTGGATTGCTGAGCTGCAGCACGTCTGTTGACTTCGCTCGCCTGCGGCTCGCTGCGCGCGCCCGCTTCGCGGGCGCTTGCGGGATGATCCAGACGATCCTCTTGCTCCGGAGGCGACGGGGCGAGGACGACCAGGGCATCGGCGGCGACAGGCTTTCCGCTCCGGTCGACGATCAGCGGGTTCAGGTCGACCGAGAGCACGTCGGGGCGCTCGGTTGCGAGGCGGCCGAGCGACACCAGGACGTCGGCGATCGCGTCGAGGTCGGCGGGCGGCTCACCGCGGAAGGGCTCGGTCAGGAGGCGGCCCGCGCGCAGCGCGCCGGCCATCGCGCGCGCCTCGCCGTGGGAGAGCGGCGCCAGCGCGAAGACGACGTCGCCGAGCGCTTCGGTCAGGATGCCGCCGAGACCAAGGAGCACGCAGGCTCCGAACTGCGGATCGCGCACCAGGCCCGCGATCAGCTCGCGGCGACCCTTCACCATCTCCGCGACGAGAAGCGACACGGCGCCGTCGTCGGCCCGCCGCCGGGCGAGCAGCTCCGCGCCGGCGCGGCGAGCCGCGTCCGCGTCGGCGACGCTGAGGCGCACCAGGTCGCGCTCCGTCTTGTGCGCGATCGCATCGCCGCAGAGCTTGAGCGCCACCGGGAAGCCGATCGCAGCGGCTGCGCGCGCTGCCGCCTCGGGATCGTCGGCCAGCGCCTCGCGCGCGATCGGAACGCCGTGCCCTGCGAGCAGCGCCTTCGAGGCGTGCTCGGAGAGGGTGCGGCCGTGCGCGCGGTCGTCGCTCATCGCGGGCGGGGAAGGTACCGGCCGCACGGGATCCGGGCGAATCGCGCTGGGCTACGCTCTTCTGCCTCGGCGAGGCGGCGGTCGGTGCGGAGTCGCAATGGACTGCGAGAGCTGCGGACGAGCCAATCGGCCCGGAGCCCGCTTCTGCGGCGGCTGCGGCCGAACGCTCGCCCCGCGCTGTCCGTCGTGCGGGACCGAGGCGCCGCCGGATGCGCAGTTCTGTGACGCCTGCGGGACGCCGCTCGCTCCGCGCACCACCCCGAGCGCGGCCACCAGTGGCGCGCGCAAGGTCGTCAGCGTCGTCTTCGCCGACCTGATCGGCTCGACCTCGCTCCACGAGCGCCTCGACGCCGAGTCCGCGCACCGACTGATGGAGCGCTACTACGCGGTGCTGCGCAGCGCGGTCGACGCCCACGGCGGCACCGTCGTGAAGCTGCTCGGCGACGGCGTGATGGCCGCCTTCGGCGTGCCGAGCGTGGCCGAGGACGACGCCATCCGCGCCGTTCGCGCCGCGATCGCCATGCAGCAGGCCTTCCGCGAGCTCGTCCGCGACGAGACTGCACAGGTCGGCAACCTCGGCCACCGGGTCGCCGTGAACACCGGCGAAGTCGTGGTGAGCGCCGATCACACCGACCTGGTGGGCGACCCGGTCAACGTGGCGGTGCGCCTGCAGCAGGAGGCGCACGACGGCGAGGTGCTGATCGGAGAGCCGACGCGGCGCCTGGTGGGCCAGCTGGTGCAGCTCGCGCCCTTCGGCTCGCTGAGCTTGAAGGGGCGCTCGGAGACGGTCGCGGCGTATCGCGTGGTCTCGCTCGAGCGGCCGGCCGGCGCCGCGGCGATGGCCTTCGTCGGCCGCGAAGAGGAGCTGCGACGCCTCTCGGCCGTCTACGAGACGGCCGTCGGCAGGCCCCCCGACCCGGCGCCCGCCGCGCGGCTCGCCGTCGTCCTCGGCTCGCCGGGCCTGGGCAAATCGCGGCTGCTCGCCGAGTTCGCGCGCCGGCTCGGCGAGCGCGCCACGTGGCTCGACGCTCGCTGCGACGCCGCGGGCGGCGGCACGTTCGCCCCGCTCGCAGACGCGTTGCGCGCGCTGCTTCGCTTCGACGAGGGCGGAGGCGGCGAGGCGCTGCGCGCGGCCGTCGGCGCGCTGGTGCCCGGCGACGACGCCGAGCGCGCGCGGATCGCCGCGGGGATCGGCGCGCTGCTCGCCGGCACGCCGGCGTCGCCCGAGGAGACCTTCTTCGTCGTGCGCCGCCTGCTCGCCGCCGCTGCGAGCCAGCGGCCGCTGGTGCTCGCGATCGACGACGTGCAGTGGGCGGAGCCGCTGCTCCTCGATCTCGTCGAGCACCTCGTGCAGTGGGGCAGCGGCGTGCCGCTGCTCGTCCTCGCGGCCGCACGGCCCGAGCTGCGCGAGGCGCGCTCCTCGCTGACGACGACCGGCAGCCTCGTCGCCGAGGTGGTGACGCTCGCCGGCCTCGACGCCGGAGCGGCCACGCGTCTCGCGGCGAACGTGATCGGCGCGGACGAGCTGCCCGCCGCCCTGGCCGGGCGCGTGCTCGCCACCAGCGAGGGCAATCCGCTCTTCGTCGGCGAGCTGGTGCGCATGCTGGTGCAGGACGGCTCGCTCCGCCGCGAGGGCGATCGCTGGACCACCGCGGTGGAGCTCGCGAGCCTCGAGATGCCGCCCACCATCCACGCGCTGCTCGCCGCGCGCATCGAGCGCCTGCGTCCGGAGGAGCGCCACGTGCTCGAGCGCGCAGCGGTGGTCGGACGCCACTTCTCGCGTGCGGCCGTGCTGCATCTCCTGCAGCGGGAGACCGGTGATCTCGACGCGCGTCTCGAGTCGCTGCGGCGCAGCGAGCTGATCGAGCCCGACACCGGCTGGTTCCTGGGCGAGCCGGCGATGCGCTTCCACCACGTGCTGATCCGCGACGCGGCCTACCGCCGGATCTTGAAGGGCACGCGGGCGGAGCTGCACGCGCGCTTCGCCGACTGGATCGTCGCGCGCGCCGGCGAGGCGATCGAGCACGACGAGACGATCGGCTGGCATCTCGAGCAGGCGCACCGGAACCTGCAGGAGCTCGGCCCGCTCGACGCCCAGGGCCGCACGCTGGGCGAGCGCGCGGCGCGCTATCTCGGCGCCGCGGGGCAGCGGGCGCTGGCGCGCGACGACCTCTCGCTCGCCGGGAGCCTGCTCGGGCGCGCGCTCGACCGGCTCGATCCCTCCGATCCGGCGCGCGCCGATCTGGCGCTCGACGCGTGCGAGGCGCTGCTCTCGGCGGGCGAGGTCGGCGCCGCGACGGCTGCCGTCGATGAGCTCGGCCGCCTGGCGGACGGCTCGGAGCGCCTGCGTGCCTGGCACGTCTGCTTCGCCGGGCAGCTCGCCGTGCTCACCGATCCGAAGTCGCTGCGCGCTACCGCGGAGGCGGTGGCCGGCGCGGCCGAGGAGCTGGCCTCGGCCGACGACACCGCCGGCCTGGCCAAGGCGCACTCGGTGCACGCGCTGGCGCTGGCGCGGCTCGGGAAGATCGGCGACTGCGAGGCCGCGCTCGATCGCGCGCTCGCCGCTGCACGGCGCGCGCACGACCGCCGGCGTGCCAACGGAGTGCTGGCGGGGGCACCGCTCGCGGCGCTCTGGGGGCCGAGCCCCGTCACGCGCGCGAGCGGCCGCTGCCTCGACGTGGTGCGCGTGCTGCGCATCACGCAGGGCGCACCGGCGGTCGAGGCCGTGGCCCTCCGGTGTCAGGCGGTGCTCGAGGCGCTGCGCGGGCGCATCGACGCCGCGCGCCGCATGATCGGGTCGGCGCGGCGCATGCTCGAGGAGCTCGGCATCACGCACCGACTGCTCGAGGCCGAGGTGTTCGCCGGCTTGATCGACCTGCTCGACGGCGACGCGCCCGCCGCGGAGCGCTGTCTGCGCAGCGCGTACGAGGGGCTGCGCCGTCACGGGCTCGGGATCGACGCCGCCCAGGCGGCCGCGTACCTCGGGCGCGCGCTGCTTGCCCAGGGGCGCGCCGCCGATGCCGAGCGCCTCACCGAGGAGAGCGAGGCGCTGGCCGGCGACGACCTGCAGGCGGCGATCGCCTGGCGCGGGGTACGAGCCGAGGCGCTGGCGCGCCGTGGCGAGCATGCGGCCGCCGTCGACTTCGCGCGCGCGGCGGTCGAGATCGCCGCGGCGACCGACGCGCTCCTCCACCACGCCAACGCGCGCCTCGCGCTCGCCACGGCCCTGCGCGCCGCCGGCCGCGACGCCGAAGCCGACGAGGAGGAGCAGCGCGCGATCGAGCTGTGGGAGGCGAAGGGAGCGACGCTGCTCGTCGA
>DATJPY010000012.1:0-9419 GCA_035506135.1 Myxococcota bacterium
TCGAGCTTCCCGGCGGCCACGTCCGAGAGCACGGCCCGGAACTTGCCGCTCGGCAGGCGCGGGATCGCGTCGACCACCTCGTAGCTGATCTCCAGGTCCTCGCCCACGCGGCGCCGGAACTCCCGCTCGAGCGCGCGCTGCGCGATCTTGTCGAAGCCGGCGCGCGGAACCACGCGCACGACGATGCGCTGCGCGGACGGCTGGTAGATCTGCGCCTCCTTCACGTCGAGCGCGTCCTTGAAGACGTGGTCGAGGCGGCCGATCCGGCGCCCATCGGGCGTGACCACGTAGTCCTCGATGCGGCCGTCGATCTGCTCGAGGATCGGGCGCGAGCGGCCGCAGCTGCAGCCGCCGTGCTTGCGCAGCGTCGCCACGTCCCCGGTGCGGTAGCGCAGGAACGGCATCGCCCGGTTGGCGAAGCCGGTAGAGATCACCTCGCCCCGCACCCACTCCTCGGTCTCCTCGTGCGGGTCGATCTCGACCGCGCAGAACTCCGTGTCGATGTGGTAGGAGCCGGCCGGGCACTGCAGCGCCGAGACGCTGAACTCCGAGTGCCCGTAGCGGTCGGCGATCGGCGCACCGGTCGCGCTCGCGATCTGCACGCGGTGGAAGTCGAGCAGCGACTCCGAGGAGGTGAAGACCGCGCGCGGCGCCGCCTCGCCGAGCTTGATGCCGTGCTCCAGGATGTGTCGCGACACCAGCGCGATGGCGGACGGGTAGCCCTGCCAGAAGCGGTAGCCGGGCCGCCGCAGCTCCGCGGCGTAGTGCTCGAGGTTCTCCGGCGTCATGTGGTAGATCGAGAACAGCATGCGCCCGCGGGCGCGGTCGTAGCGCCAGAACGGCGGCCGGCGCTGGTGGAACGGCACCACCATCTGCCCGCCGAACGCCGCGTAGCGGTCGTTGATGCGCACGCCGTACCACTCGCGCTGGCGCCAGATCACGGCGTACTCCCAGCCGAACGCCTCGCGCGTGTGGAACAGGTTGAGCGCCGTGCCCGTCGTGCCGCTCGAGTGGCCCGGCAGGATCTGGCGATCGGGCACCTCGTCGCTGCGCAGGTCGCGCGGGCGGCTGTGCACCATCTCCTTGTCGAGGCACGGGACGAGCGGCAGGTCCTCGACCCCGCGGATCGAGTCGGGATCGATGCCCTCGCGCCCGAACAGGTCGCGGTAGTAGGGCACCGTCGACGCCGCCCAGTGCACCATCTCACGCAGGCGCGAGTCCTGGTCGGCGCGCACCTCGTCCGCACTCGCGAAGTCCGACCGCTGCAGGTCCTTCAGGATCCGCTGGAACGGCGCTCCGAAGCGGTTGCGGTAGCTGCGCCAGCCCGCGGCCGACACGAGCATCTGTTGGAGGCTGACGGGGAGCGAGTCGTAGAGCGCTTGGAGCGAGAGGCGTGCCATGCTTCAGCGGCTCATCCGATCCGGCTCAACCCACGAGCGCGCGCGGCGCCCCGCTGCGGAGGGATTCGAGCACGGCGAGGGTAGCGCGCGAGCTGGCCAGCGACTGCGAGAAGGGAATCGGCATCTCGCCGCCGCTGCGCACCGCGGCGAGGAAGCGGCGCATCTCCTCCTCGAAGCCCTTGTCCTGGTTCGCCGCGCGCACGCGGCGCACCCGGCCGCCGCGCGCCAGCTCGACGCTGCGGAAGTCGTCGAGGACCGCGACGCTGCCCTCGCCGTAGACCTCGAGGCGCTCCTTCGGCATTCGGTCGTCGCCGAGCGCGGTGTAGATCAGCGTCGCGACCGACCCGTCGGCGAAGCGCAGCGTCACCGCGACGTTGTCGTCGCCCCGATAGCGCGAGTCGCCCGCGATGCCCTCGGCCGCCACCCGTTCCGGCGGCGCGCCGGCCAGGTGCTGCAGCAGGTCGACGAAGTGGCAGGCCTCGCCGAGGATGCGCCCGCCCCCCTCGACCGGATCGT
Organism: Myxococcota bacterium; assembly: GCA_035506135.1. Classification (GTDB taxonomy): domain Bacteria; phylum Myxococcota_A; class UBA9160; order UBA9160; family PR03; genus DATJPY01. The sequence continues at coordinate 1,917 of DATJPY010000012.1, forward strand.
GGACCCAGTGCTCGGGCGGGATGAACCCGGCGTTCACGCGGTACTGCATCACCAGCGGATGGCTGCGCCCGGCGAAGTGCCGCTCGATCTCGCCGACCAGCGGCGCGAAGCGCCGGTTGAAGCCGACCATCACGTCGCCGCGCGACGCCTCGCGCGCGCGGGCGACGGCGTCGAGGTCTTCGTGCGAGAGCGCAAGCGGCTTCTCGGTGAACACCCACTTTCCCGCCTCGAGGGCGCGGATCGCGAGCGGCGCGTGCAGGTGGTGGCGGGTCAGGATGAACACGACGTCGACGTCGGGGTTCGCGATCACCTCTTCGGCGGACGAGGTCGCCTGCCGGAAGCCGTACGCCTGGCCGATGCGCTGCGCGGTGGTGCCGCCGGCCGACGCGATCGAGATCGGGTCGAAGCCCCCGGCAGCCTTGAGCGCCGGCAGCAGCACGGACTGCCCGAAGCCGCCGGCGCCGACCACGCCGATGCCGACGCGGTCGCGCGCGCGCGGCGCCGCCGAGAGCCGCACCTCGGGCGCGGGCGCCTTGGGCGCCTCGTCGTCCGCGCCGTACTCGAGCAGGACGCCGAGGTACGGCTCGCTGCCCGACGAGATCAGCCCGTACGCGGCCAGCGCGTCGCCGATCGCGAAGCGATGCGTGACGAGCGGCGCGAGCTGCAGGCGCCCGTCGGCGATCAGGTCCAGCACGGCCTCGAGGTTGCGCTGCTCGGTCCAGCGCACGTGCGCGATCGGGTAGTCGAAGCCGCGCTCCTCGAAGTCCGGGTCGTGGCGGCCGGGGCCGTACGACATCGACATGCGCAGCTCGAGCTCCTTGCGGTAGTAGAGCGAGCGCGGCACCTCCATCCCGACCAGCCCGACCACGACGACGCGCCCGCGCATTCGGGCGATCTCGCCGGCCTGCTCCAGCGGGCCCGCGCTCGCGCTCGAGGCGGCGACGATCACCGCGTCGATGCCCTGCCCGCGCGCGAAGCGCTCGGCCGCGCGCTCGAGGTCGTCGGACGCGGCGAGCTGCGCGCCGAGCCGCTCGGCGAGCGCGGCGCGCGCCGGGTTGGGGTCGAAGCCGAGCACCTGGCAGCCGTTCGCCCGCAGGAGCTGGACCGTGAGCTGGCCGATCAGCCCGAGGCCCAGCACGGCGACCCGTTCGCCGAGCGTCGGGGCCGCCTGCCGCACGCCCTGCAGCGCGATGGCGCCGACCGTCGCGAATGCGGCCGCGTCCATCGCCACACCGTCCGGAAGCCGTGCCAGCAGATTGCGCGGGACGTAGTTGTAGTCGGCGTGGTTGGCGTAGCCGGCGCCGGCGCAGGCGACCCGGTCTCCCACCTGGAACTCGTGGACGTTCTCGCCCACCTCGACCACGACGCCCGCGCTCGAGTAGCCCAGCGGGATCGGCGTATCGAGCTTGCTCTGCATCTTGCGGAAGGCGGTCATCACGCCCTGCTTGCGGGCGGTCTTGATCACCTTGCGCACCAGGTCGGGACGCGCGCGCGCCTTCGCGATCAGGCTCTTGCGCGCCAGATCGACGATCATCTTCTCGGTGCCGGCCGACACCAGAGAGCGTACGGTGCGGACGAGCACGCCGCCGGGTCGCACCGCCGGCGGCGGCACCTCCTCGACCCGCATCTCGCCGGTCCGGTAGGACTGGATCAGCTGGCGCATCGACTCCTCTTCGACCCGCGCCGCGGCGCGCCTGAGGCCCGCCGGGGGCCCTCAGGCCGCGGGCACCGCGGCGCGGAAGACGCGCCCGTCGCCCTCGACACGGTACGGGCCCACGGCCGCGGGCACCAGACAGCTCGCGCCGCGCACGAGCGCGAGGCCCGGGCCCGCCTCCGCGCGCGCCGCGACCTCGACCCGACCCCGCTCGCAGAGCAGGAGCTCGATGCCGCCCCCCTCGACCTCGACCGGCCGGCCCGCGGCGGGCTCGAGCACCGACAGCTCGAACTCGGCGGCCGGCGTGCGGTAGGTGCGCAGCGAGGCCCCGTTCGGCGCACCGGCCGACGGGGGCGCCTCGGGCTCGAGCGGCAGCGGCCGTCGGCTCGCGAATCGCGCGACGCGCGACAGCTCGTCGAGATCGACGTGCTTCGGCGTGAGCCCGCCGCGCAGCACGTTGTCCGAGCTCGCCATGATCTCGACCGCCGTACCTTCGAGGTAGCAGTGGAGCTCCCCAGGCGACAGGAAGAGCGCCTGCCCGGGCCGCAGCGCGATCAGGTTCAGGAAGATCGGCGCGAGGACACCCGCATCGCCGGGGTGCGCGGCGGCCAGCCGCGCGACCCACGCGCAGGCGGGATCGCGCTCCGCGCGTCGGCCGGCCGCCGCGGCGGCGCGCTGCAGCGGCTCCTCGCGCGAGCGCGCGTCGGACGCGAACCAGCCCTGGAAGAAGCGGCGGATCGCCGGCGCATCGCCCTCGCCCGACGGGTCGCCCGGCCGGGGCCACAGCACCGACGCGAGCTCGCCGAGCCCGAGCACGTCGAGCCCGGCGGCGATCTCGGCGGCGGGCCGGAAGCCGCAGAGCGCCGAGAAGTCGCCGAGCGCGCAGACGAGCTCGGGCTTCGCGTGCGGGTCGGGATAGCGGCGCTCGCTCGCCGCGAGGGGTACGCCGCGTGCCTCCTCGCGCGCATGGCCGTGCTTCGCCTGCGCCGCGTCGGGGTGGGCCTGGATCGAGAGCGGCCGCTCGACGGCGAGCACCTTCAGCAGGAACGGGAGGCGCGGTCCGAAGCGGGCGGCGACCGCGCGGCCGAGGATCGCCTCGGGCGCGCGCTCGATCGCCTCGGCGAGCGACAGCGATCCGGTGTCGAGCGCAATCGACGTGGGCGCGCGCGGGTGGGCTCCGAGCCACAGCTCGGCCTGCGGCTCGGGACTGGGCGCGGGCTCCCCGAGCAGCTCGGCGAGAGCGGTCCGCGAGCCCCACGCGTAGCACTGGATGGCGCCGCGCAGCGGGTGGATTCGTTGCAGGTCCATGAGGCGCGCCAGTATAGTCCCGCCCCTGCAGGAGAGTCCCGCCCGCGCCGATGCCGATCCAGGACGCCGGTCGCACCCTGCGCACGCTGTCGCACCTGCGGCCGTCCCAGGTCTGGCACCGCGCGCGCCTGACACTGCGGCGCGCGCTCTGGTCGCGCCGGACGGCCGCGGTGGACGCGCGCTATCGCGGGCGCGCCGAGCCCTGGTCGCGCTGGCCGAGCGCGCATCCTGGCCTCGCGGCGGTCGCAGCGATGCGCGCAGCGCGCCGCGCTCCCGAGGCGGCGCTCGCTGCGGCGCGCGACGCCCTCGCCGGCCGCTTCTCGATGCTCGGCGAGACGCGCGAGCTCGGCGTGCCCGTCGCCTGGGACCGGCCCGATCTGATGCAGGCGCTGCTCTGGAAGACGCACCTGCACGAGTTCCCGTTCGCGCTCGATCTCGCCCTCGCCTTCCGAGCGACCGGCGACGCGCGCTTCCGCAGCGGGCTCCTCGATCTGATCGACTCGTGGGCCGCCGCCGAGCCGATCGGGAAGCCGGGCTTCCACCGCGTCGCGTGGAACGAGCGCGTGGTCGCGACCCGGCTCATGAGCTGGGCGATCGCGGGCGAGCAGCTCGACCTCGAGCCGGCCGAGGGCGCGCGGCTCGCGCACGCCCTCGCCGTGCACGCGCTCTTCCTGCGCGACAACCTCGCGCTCGACCTGCTCGGCAACCACCTCTTCCGCGACACGGTGGCGCTCGCCTTCGCGAACGAGCTCCTCGGCGTCTGCCCCGACGGCCTCGCGCTCCTCGAGCGCGAGGTGCGCGCGCAGATCCTGCCTGACGGAGGCCACGTCGAGCGCTGCCCGATGTACCACGCCGTGTGCCTCCAGGACATGGTCGAGCTGCGCGCGCTCCTCGGCGCGCGCTCGCCGGCGTGGCTCGACGACGCGGTCCGGCGCGCGGGCGGCTTCCTCGAGAGCGTTCGCCTCGGCGACGGCGACATCGCGCTGCTCGGCGACGGCTGGCGCGGCGAGGTCGACGTCGAACGCCTGCTCGAGCAGGCGGCCGACGCCGGGCCGCTCGCCGCGCCGCACGAGCCGGAGCGCTGGAGCGGGCTCGTGCGGCTCGAGCGCGGGTCCGTGCGCGCGGTCGCGCGCGCGGGCCCGCACGGCCCCGACCACCAGCTCGGCCACGCGCACGCCGACCTGCTCTCGTTCGAGGCGAGCTTCGGCGCGCGGCGCGCCGTCGTCGACACGGGCACCGGCGTCTACCAGGCGGGGCCCGTGCGCCAGCGGCTGCGCTCGACGGCTGCGCACAACACCGTGGCGCTCGACGGCGAGGAGCTGCTCGAGGTGTGGTCGTCCTTCCGCAGCGGGCGGCGCGGGCGCGCGACCGTGCATGCGCGCGGCGAGACCGATCGCTGCGCGTGGCTCTGGGCATCGCACGACGCCTACCGCCGGCTCGCCGGCGCGCCCGTGCCCCATCGCCTGCTGTGCGTGACCGACACCGGCCTGCTCGTCGTCGACGCGATCCTGGGTACGGGCCGCCATCGCATCGCCAGCCATCTGCACCTGCACCCCGATCTGCCGGCGGACGCGATCGCGGTCGCAGCGCTCGGCGCCGCGGCGGGACGCCGCAGCGTCCCCTACCACGAGCGCTTCAACCAGACGCGCGACATGACCGAGTGCTTCGTCGAGTGCGAGGCCGCGCTGCCGTGGGCGGGCGGCTGGCTGGTGCAGGCCGGCGCGCACGCGGCGCCGTCTGCGTCGCTCCGCCTCGAGCGCGGCGCCGTGTCGCTGCGCATCGAGGGGCCCGCGCCGGTCGAGCTCGACTGGAGCCTCGCCGCGCCGCCGAGCGCTGCCTCGGTCTCGATTCGCTGCTAGGGTCGGCGCATGAAGCGCTGGTTCATCCTCTCCGCCATCGGCCAGGATCGCCCCGGCCTGGTCGCCGACCTCGCGAAGCTCGTGTACGACTGCGACGCCAACCTCGAGGACTCGCGCATGACGATCCTCGGCAGCGACTTCGCGGTGATCCTGCTCGCCTCGTCGAGCGCCGCGGACGCCGCCGACCGCCTCGCGCTCGGCGCCAAGCGGCTGGAGCGCGACCACGGCCTCACGATCCTGCTCCGCGCGCTCGATGGCGGCCCGCGCAGCGCTGTCCCCGCGCCGGGCCACCGCCTCCACCGCGTGCGGGCCGCCGGCGCCGACCGCGCGGGGATCGTGGCCGGCGTCTGCCGCACGCTCGCCGAGCACGGCGTCAACATCGCCGAGCTCACCACCCGCGCGCGACCCGGCGAAGGCGGCTCGCCGCACTTCGAGATGTCGATGAGCGTCGAGGTCCCCGAGCGCCTCGACCTCGCCCGCCTGCGCGCCGCCCTCGAGCGCGAGGCGGACCGACTCGTGGTGGACGTGGAGATCGAGGAGGCGTAGGAAGCTGGAGGGGCTGTTGGGGGGAGGGACTGTCGGCAGGGTCTGCGGATTCCTCGTGCTTCGCCGCCCCGACTTCGCGTACGACGCAACCGGAGGCTTGATCGGATATTCGCGGCCGCGCTGCGTGGGAGACCTCTACTACGGCGGCGTCGACCGTCTGGCTTGGTTCGACCTCAACGAAGCCCACGCTCGCGGCATCTTGCCTCCAGAAATCCAAGCGCTGAGGACTGAGATCTACGAGCGGAATACGAACTGGAATGTCCTGCTCTCGCAAGACTATGCGAAGGCAAGTCGGCTCCTGGCTCATTCGAACGCGTCCGCCGCTCGAAACGAACTCTGCGCCGTCTCTTCGAACAAGCTCGCCGCGACGAAGGGTGTTGTCGACTCTCCACCCAGGGTGGAATGGCTGGGCCTTGACCTCTTCGTTGGCGGCTATGGCTCGATGCGAACATCGCGACAATCAAGATCCGGGTCCGACGATCGTTGTGACCGCATCTGACACATCACGCTGTCATGATGCTCTCGATGACGAAACGGCCTCGACAGCTGCAGCTCGAATTGAGGCGACAGCCGCGATGGGGCGGATCGCGACCCGGCTCAGGCCGCAAGCCGGGACCGATTCGCCGCGATCCCCATCGACGTCGCCCTACCCTCGCGGCACGCCACCCGTGTCATGTGACCCTAAAGGTGCGGAGGGACGTCCCCTCTCTCCGCTCGGTGCGTCTCGTGCGGCAGCTCGAGCGCAGCTTCCGCGCGGCGCGCGAACGCGGCCGCTTCCGGCTGGTCCATTACTCGATCCAGGGCAACCACCTCCACATGATCGTCGAGGCGACGAGCAGCTGGGATCTGGCAAGCGGCATGAAGTCCATCGGCGCGCGAGTCGCCCGCGCAGTCAACCGCGTCTTCGAGCACAGAGGTCCTGTTCTCGCCGACCGCTTCCACGCGCGCATCCTGCGCACGCCGCGCGAGGTGAGGAACGCGCTGGCCTACGTGCTGCTCAACGCGCGGCGCCACCTCTTCAAGGCCGGACGCCCGGTCCCTCGAACCGGGCGCATGGATCCCGCCTCTTCGGCCCGCTGGTTCGACGGCTGGCGCGTAGCGCTCCGCCGGGAGCACGACCCGCCGGCGGTCGCCAGGGCGCGCACATGGCTGCTTCGAATCGGGTGGCGGAGGGTGGCTCTGCTCGACGCATCCGAGGTACCGGGCAGGCGGTAGCGACCGTTACGGACGGGTCTCCGAGAGGCGGGAGCCGCGCCGACCTCTTCATCCTACCTACCCTCTTCCAGCTAGACGGCACCGGACTCGAACTCGTCGTGCCACCACGAGGATCGCGACGCAAGCGAGCTCGCCGAGGTCGGACTCCGCCTCGGGCGCTGCTGCTAGCCTCAGCGTGCCAATCCGCTGCGGCTGCGCTTCAGCGAGGCAGGTCAATTCGCCATAGGAATCTTGCACGCAATCCGAGGTCTGGATCTGAACCAGGAGAGTCAGATCGAGACGGTCTGGCAGATAGCCGGACGTTGCGGTCCATTCGATCGATCTCGACCCGTCTGGATCCGAGGTAATCGAGGTGGTGTGCAGCAGCTCCTCGGTGTCGCTGACGGGCTCGACCCAGCGGTCGATCTCGGCCCAGAGCGACGTTTCTGAATCCGAGGTGATCGGCCAACTGGTCTGCTGGACCGATCCTTCCGGCGGATCCAAGCGGTGATCGCCTACCCACTGTGGCGGTGAGACCCAGGATCCTTCGGCAGAGGTGATCGTGAGAGACTCGATGGAGGCGATCCAGAACCCGATTTGTCGACAGGGCGATGGTTCTCGCAGTGCGAGTCCTCCCGACACGTCGACCGGATCAGCGCCATCGAGCGCGAGCCGTGAATCCCCCGTCAACGAGTAGGAGGTTCGCTGCGGCGTCCAGTCGCCGCCGATGAAGCACACATCGGCGAACGCCCGGCAGGAGACTCCGAGACCCAGCGCCAGGAGCAGGGACCAGAGCGCAACACAGCCGCGGTGGAAGTGCCAGCCCATGTGCCATTGTCTCATGGACGGACCCGACGAGTCCAGCGACCGCGCCGCGCTTCAGGCCTCTTCCAGCCCGCACTCCCGGATCTTCTGCAGCAGCGTCTTGTAGCTGACGCCGAG
>DATJPY010000013.1:0-1518 GCA_035506135.1 Myxococcota bacterium
CGACGCGCTCCTCCACCACGCCAACGCGCGCCTCGCGCTCGCCACGGCCCTGCGCGCCGCCGGCCGCGACGCCGAAGCCGACGAGGAGGAGCAGCGCGCGATCGAGCTGTGGGAGGCGAAGGGAGCGACGCTGCTCGTCGAGCGCGCGCGGCGCCGCCTCGCTCGAGTGGCTCCGGCGGGGCTCGCGTCTCGGGAGCGGGTCGAGGCGTCGCGAGCCGTCCGGCCCGGCGAGCCGCTCGCCACGCTCGGCGGCTCGCTCGCGCTGCTACGCGAGTCCCGCTCGTCCACGGCGAGTTCCGGCGGCGCGTCCGAGCTCGACGGGTTCGTCGTGAGCGAGGCCGCGGCGGGGGGCCTGGGCCGGCGTACCGAGTTCTTCGGCTCCGATCACCTGGGCGACGCCGTGGCCCGCCTCTACGAGCGCCACGCCGAGCTCCTCCCCGAAGGTCCCGAGCGAACGCGCGCCCAGGCAACCGCGCGCGTGGTGGCGGCGTGGGTCGGACCGATCGATTTCGATCGCTTCGCCGCGTCCGTCGCACCACACGTAGAGATCGCCGATCACCGGACGCTCGGAATCGCCTCCGTGAGTGGCCGACAGGCCTTCCTGCGACTGCTTCGCGTGCTCTGGGAGACCGCGAGCGAATCGGCCACCCGCATCGACGACGTCATCGGCCTGCGTTCCGACGCGTTGCTGGTGCGCCGGACGGACTCTGGCAGCGACCGCGCCAGCGGCGGCCGCTTCGACCGATGTGCCGTTCAGCTCCTGGTATTCAGTGTCGAGGGCCTGGTCACGAAGGTCGAGCTGTTCGACCCCGACCACCCGGAGGAGGCGCTCGCGCGCTTCGACGCGATCCCGGCCGAGGTGACGGCCGCCGTCGTCCGCCGCCGCGTGCGGCCGAACGCGGCGACTGCGAACGCGGCGCGCATGGACGCCGCCGCCACCGCGCGCGATCTCCAGGCGTTCCTCGCCACCCTCGCTCCGGGCGCGCAGAGCATCCATCACCCGACGGGCGCGGTCTACGCAGAAAGCGACTCGGTGCGCGCATTCGAGAGGCTGCTCGCGGTCGCGACCCTGCGCTTCGCCCACGAGCCGCTCGGCTCGCTCGGTGACCAGCTCGTGCTCTGCCACGGACACCTCTCGTTCACGGGCGGCGTCTTCGGCGACGGCGTCGACTCGGGCGCAACCGACTCGAGCTCGATTGTCCTGCTCGAGGTCGACGAGCGCGGGTTGCGCACGCGGACGGAGTTCTTCGCTCTCGATCACCTAGGCGCCGCGATCGCCCGCCTCTACGAGCGCTACGCCGAGCTGCTGCCCGAAGGCCCCGAGCGCGATCGCGCGGCGGCGACCGCGCGCTCGGTCGCGGCGATCCTCGGGCCCTACGACGCCGATCGCTACGCGACCGCGATCTCGCCGTCGATCGAAGTCGTCAACCACAGGACCCTCGAGCGCCGCTCGGGGCGCGGCGCGGAATCGCTGCTGCGAGGCTTCCGCGCCATGATGGAGCTCGCGGACCAGCTCGG
>DATJPY010000014.1:0-103928 GCA_035506135.1 Myxococcota bacterium
GCAGTTCCGGGATCTCCTACAAGGCTCGCCAGAGGACGGCCGGCGCGCGCTCCGAACCCTCCCGCGCGGCGAGCGGATCCAGGTTCATGCCGACGCCGAGCACCTCTTCCGCGTGGAGGGCTGGCTCCGTGTGCCCCTAACGAACGAACCGCCCGGGACTGAAGCCTCCGGGCGGTTCGACCGTGTGGTAGCGGGGGTGGGATTTGAACCCACGACCTCCGGGTTATGAGCCCGACGAGCTACCAGACTGCTCTACCCCGCAACAAACCGGCAGCAGGGTAGGGCGCACCCGCCTGCTGTCAACCGAAAGCGGCGCGGGCGGGTGATCGGCAGAGCGCGCCGGACGCTCGCCGTCCTCGAGAGCGAACCTTCATCCGCTCCATTCGCGAGGCGCCGCGCCGCTCGCACGCCGCAAGCTGCGCCGGGCCTGCGCCTTCGATGCGCGACGACCGCACTTGCTGCGAGTGACACAACTCGTCACCCGGCGACGAAAATCGCCACTCCTCTGGTATGGCCGAGTGCGGAGGATGGACCATGTCGATGCGATGGCGGTTCGGTCTCGCGGTGGGCGGCGTGCTGCTTGGTGTCGCTGCGGCGGCGCCGGTCGAGGCGGTGACGCTCTACCGCTGGAAGTCAGATGATGGCTCGATCTCCTACACCGACGATCTGAAGCGGGTGCCGGAGCGGTATCGGGCCAAGGCGGAGGAGATCCAGTCGGAGGGCCTCGAGGGCTACGCGCGCTTCACGCCGACCGACTCCGCGGCGAGCAAGCAGTACTCCGACAAGCTGACGGCGCGGCTCGACTCGTTGCGGGCGTGGAATGCGCAGACCGACCCGCGCGCGCCGAGCAATCCGTCCGTGGCCGCGAGCGGCGGGCATCCCGTGTCGACGATCCAGCTCGAGACCGCGAGCCGGCGCCGCGTGGAGGACCAGAACGGCAACTACAACTGGACGGCGACGCAGGGGATCGACAGCAACCCGGTGCCGTCGGTGGCGTTCGCCGCCGATCCCGACGACTCGCATCCGGTCGTGGTCGAGCGCAAGCGGATGATCGCCGATGGCAACGTCGCCACGGAGCTCGTGACGGTGGTCCGGCAGGGCGACCGCGTGCTCTCCGTGATCCGACCGGAGCACAAGGAAAGCAACGGCAACTGGCCGAGCATCAACGACCTCGAGCAGTAGCGGCCGTCTTCTCCGGGGCAACCCGTCCAGCTGAGCATCGGCCAGCGCTCGCGTAGCGAGCGCGCGCAGCGAGCCGATCGCGAGCGCAGCTAGGACTGGGGCGCCTTGGCCTCGTAGGGCGCGAGGATGCTGTCCGGAACGCCGTCCCGGCGCGCCTCGTCGAGGAGCTCCGGGTACTCCTGGGTGGCGCGTTCCAGGTCGGCCCGCGCGTCGTCGCGCTCCTTCAGCAGCTTGGCCTTGGCCTCGCCCGACGGATAGTGGCGCGTGATCATGTTGGTCACCGCGGCCTCGGCCTGCGCGGCGCGTGCGCGCGCCGCGCCGAGGTGCTGCGCACCGTCGTCGAGGCGGTGCTCCCAGTCGGCCCACTGCGGTGCCTCTTCGCGCGGAGCCGGCTTCGAGGCCGGCGCGGGCGGCGTCGCCGGCTTGGGCGCCGGGTTGGCGTAGGGCCGATCGGGATGGCCCATGCGCAGCGGCGCGGTCTCGGCGTCTCCGGGCGGCGCCTCGGAGGCCGCGGGCACGGCGTCGAGGTCGTTGGTCGACCCCGTGTCCGCGGAGTCGAGCGTCTGGGTGTCGCCTGCGTTCCCCTTCTCGGCGGCGTCGAGCGATCGCGTGCTGCCGCCGACCGAGTCGAGCGACCGGGTGTCGGTGCTGTGCGGGCTCGAGGTTCCGACGGTGCGCGGCGGCGCGTCGCCCGACGAGCCGGGCACGAGCGTCTGGGCTCGCGCCCCCGCGGCGCCGAGCGCGAGGACGGCGAAGGCGATCGCGGCGAGTCGGGCGATTCGGGAGGTCATTCGTCTACTCCTCCTGCAGAGCGCGCGGGTGCGGCAGGCGCTCCTCGATGTAGTCGGCGAGTGCACGCGCGGTGCGGCGGTCGAGGCCCAGGAAGCGCAGCCCCATGCCGGGCTCGCGGGTCCGCCCGCGCGCACGCGTCCACACGACCTGGGCGGTCGAGGCGATCACGCCGGTCGTCTCGGGCAGTGCGAGCGCGAGCTCGAGCTCCGAGTGCGCCTCGAGAATTCGCGGCGTCTCGACGAAGACGCCGCCCCGCGAGACGTTGCGCGCGGTGGCATCCCAGGCGTGGCGCCGCTGGCGCAGCTCGGCGCGCGCGGTGACCTCGATGCGGGGCAGGGCGCGCGGCGTCGGCTCGTTCAGGTAGCGGCGGGCGGCGTCGAGGAGGGCCATGCGCTCGATCGGCTTCGGCAGCACGTCGTTGGCCCCGGCGCGCACCGCGCGCTCGCGCTCGGCAGCCTCGCCGGTGGCGGCGAGCAGCACGACGGGAACCTGCGCGTGCGCCGGGCTCCGCTTCAGGCGCTCGCACAGCGCGGCGCCGTCCATCCCGGGCATGAGCAGGTCTGCCACGATCAGGTCCGGCTGCAGCTCGTCGGCGAGGGCGAGCGCCTCCTCTCCGCTCGCCGCCGTGACGACGCGGCCAGCGCGCGCCAGGAAGAGCGCGCCGAGCTCCCGGATCAGCGGCGTGTCGTCGACCACCAGGATGGTGTGGCGACGAACCGGCACCGCCTCGGCGGCGAGCGCGACGACGCTCAGAAGGTGACCTCACCCGGCTGCGCCGGTCGTCCCGCGGTGATCACGGGGCTGACCAGCCAAGTGCCGTCCTTCAGCTCCCAGCGCTGCTCCTCGTCGTAGGCGACCGCCACCGGCGACGCCGGCTTGTAGGCGATGTACGTGACGTGGGCCGTCGCGCTCTTCTTGTCGGGACCGAGGTCGACCGAGAGCAGCCGATAGTCGGTGAAGCGAACGGCCCCGAGCTCGCTGGTCCGCGCCTGGAACGCCGTGCGCGCCTCCGGCGCGACGAAGCCCTGTGCCTTCTCGAAGTTGGCCCACCGCACGCACTGCGTGTAGTGGAGCTGCGAGTCGTGCAGGGTCGCTTCCGGCCCATTGGGAAAGAGCGCAGCGCAGCCGAGGGCGAAGAGCGGGGCGAGCGCGATCAGGGCGGCGAGCGACGCGAGACGGGTCCGCATGCGAGTTCCCTCCTGGCCGGCGGCGAGAGCCGTCCGGCTCCCGCTGTATCGTCCGGCCCCACCCCATGGTTGAGGCGCCTTGGCCGCGCCAGTTGCGCATCGGTCGCGCGTCCGCTCGGCTAGCCTTGCGCGTCTCGGAGGACCGATTCCGAACCTGCTGGGCATCGACGTGGGCGGCACCAAGATCGCGTTCGCCGTGGGCGACGCGGGCGGGGCGCTGCGCACACGCCGGCGCCGGCCGACGGCGCCCTCCGGCCGCCCCGAGGACGACCTCGCACGCCTGCTCGACGACGCGCGGCAGGTGGTGGCCGAGGCCGGCCTCTCACCCGCGGATCTCGCGGCGGTCGGCATCACCGCCCCAGGCCCGCTCGATCCCGATCGCGGCGTCGTTCTCTCGCCGCCGAACCTGCCCGGCTGGCACGAGGTGCCCGTGGTCGCGCGTCTTCGCGACGCGCTCGGCATCCCCGTGTTCCTCGAGAACGACGCCAACGCGGCGGCGCTCGCCGAGTGGCACTTCGGCGCGGGGCGCGGGCTCTCGCACCTGGTCTACCTCACGATGTCGACCGGCGTGGGCGGCGGCCTGATCCTCGGCGGACGCCTCTACCGCGGCGTGCTGGCGAGCGCGGGCGAGGTCGGCCACGCGCCCGTCGAGTGGGAGGGCGAGCCGTGCGCCTGCGGCCAGCGCGGCTGCCTCGAGGCCTACACCGGGGGCGCCGCGTGGACGCGCCGGCTGCGCGCGCAGGCACCCGCGGCGAGCCGCGTCGTGTCGCTCGCGGGGAGCCGCGACGCGGTGCGACCCGAGCACGTGGTCGCCGCCGCGCGCGAGGGCGACGCCTTCGCGTTGGCCGAGCTCGCGCGCTGGAACGACTACGTGGCGCGCGGGATCGTGTGGCTCGTGATGGCGCTCGCGCCGGAAGCGGTCGTGCTCGGCACCATCGCGACGGCGGCCGGCGATGCGCTCTCGCTCGATCCGATCCGCGCACAGGTCGCCCGCCACGTCTGGCCGCACCTGGCGCGATCGCTGCGCATCCTGCCGGCTGCGCTGGGCGAGCGGCTCCCCTACCTCGCGGGGCTCAGCGTCGCGATCGAGGGGCTGAGGGCGTAGCTGAGCTGCAGCGCGTCTTCATGAACTTCGCTCACCTGCGGCTCGCTGCGCGCCGCCTTCGGCGGCTTGCGGGGATGCTCCAGGCGGTCGCGGCTGCCTCGGAGTGGGCCGGCCTGCGCTCTGGGCCGCGGCGCGAAGCGGCGCGAGCTCGCGGTCGAGCACCTCGGCCTCGCGGCGCAGCTCGTCGATCAGCTCGGCGAGCGACGGCAGGCTCGAGGTGGTCTTGCGATTGACCTCGAGGATGCGCGCCGCGGTCGCCGAGACGGCGTCGCTGGCGCGCGAGTGCGAGGCCGTGTTCTCCTGGAAGGTGCGGATCATCTCGCTGATCGACCCGATGTTCTCGCGCACGAAGCGGCTCGACTGGCGCTGCTCCTCGGTCGAGCGGTGCACCTGGCGGCAGAGCTCGAGCGCCGCCTCGGCGTTGCGCAGCAGGTTCTCGCCGGCGCGGCGCTGCTCGGACAGCGCGCTCGACATCTGCTGGACCATGTCGGAGGTGCGCTGCGCCGCCTGCGCCACGTGCGCCGAGTTGCGCGTCTGCTCGGTGGCGGCGCGCGCGATCTCGGCCACCCGCGAGCTCGCCTGATGGGCGGAGGCGCGGATCGTCTCGAGCGCGGCGCCGGCGCGCCGCGAGCGCTCGACGCCGGCCTCCACCGCCTCGATGCCGCTCCCCATCGCCTCGACGGCGTTGTGGGATTCCTGCTGCACGGCGCCGATCAGGCGCTCGATCTCCTTGGTCGCCGAGGTGGTGCGCTGCGCCAGCGTCTTCACGTGCGTGGCGACCACCGCGAACGCCTTGCCCTGCTCGCCGGCCTGCGCCGCGATGATCGCGGCGTTCAGCGAGAGCAGGTTGGTCTCCTCGTTGATGGCGCCGATCACGTCGAGGATCTCGCCGATCTCGCCGATGCGGCCGGCCAGCCGCTCCAGCACGTCGCGCGCGTCGCGGGTGAGCGAGCGGATCGTCTCGATGCCCTCGACCGTGGCGGTCACCGCGCCCGAGCCGTCCTCGGCCTCCTGGGACACTCGCTCGGTCAGCACCGACGCCTCGCGCACGTGCTCGGAGACCTGCTGGATGGCGCGGTCCATCTCGGTGATCGCGGCCGCCGACTCCTCGGCCATCGCCTCGACCGAGTCGGCGCTCTCGGCGACCTGTCGGATGCTCGCGCTGATCTCGTGGACCGAGGCGGTCGAGGAGTCGACCGACTGGTGCAGCGAGCCGGCGCTGCGCGCGACCTCGTCGATCGACGAGCCCATCTCGAGGATCGAGGACGACGCCTCCTCGGTGACGGTGGAGAGCCCCTCGACCTCCTTGTTGATGCCCTTGATGGACGCGTTGATGTCCGCCATCAGCGAGGCGGTCTCCTCGACGGCGGCCTCCTGCTCCTCGGCGGCGTCCTCGATCTCCGCGAGCCCGTGCCCGAAGCGGGTCGGGAGCTGCTGCATCCGGCCGGAGAGGTGCTCGAGCCGCTCGACGATCCCGCGCAGGCTGTCGCCGATCTCGTTCACGAGGACGCCGACCGGTGCCAGCTCGCCCATGCGCATCGGATCGACGCGCGCGCCGATGTCGCCGCCGGCCAGCCGTCGCAGCGCCTGGAGCGCGACCTCGATCGGCGCCAGGCCCGCGCGCAGCCCGAAGGCGAGGGCGCCCACCGAGAGCGCCGTCGCGCCCGCCGCGAAGGCGAGCCCCGCGAGCAGGCTGTGCGCCTCGCGCGTGACGAACGCCGCACCCGCTCCCGCCGCGCCACATGCGAGGGCGAGCCCGAACGCGATGCGGAGCGCGAGGCGGCGGAACAGCGGTCGCGCGGCCGGGTTCTGCAACAGAGTGGCCCCCCTCTGCGAGTGCGGATCGGCGCAGCTGCGGTCCGGCTTGAGGCAGGAGTCGGGGGCAAGGCCGCGGAGCGCCGCTCACTCGACCGCGCGGCGCGCGACCTCCTCGACCTCGCGGCGGAGCGCGCCGAGCTGGCCCGCTGCGATGGCGGCACGCGCGCGCTCGAGGAGCCGCAGGTAGAACCTGAGGTTGTGGAGCGAAGCGAGCCTCGCACCGAGGATTTCGCCCTCCATGAGGAGGTGGCGGACGTAGCCGCGCGAGTGCTCGCGGCAGGCGGGGCAGTCGCAGGCCGGATCGATCGGGGAGGGGTCGGCCTGGAAGCGCGCGTTGCGGATGCGCAGCACGCCCGCGCTCGTGAAGAGGACGCCGTGGCGGCCGTTGCGCGTGGGGAGGACGCAGTCGAAGAGATCGACGCCCGCCGTCGCGGCCGCCAGCAGGTCCTCGGGCCGGCCGAGCCCCATCAGGTAGCGCGGCGCAGCCGGCGGCAGCCGCTCGTGGGCCGCGGCGATCAGCTCCTCGCGCCGCGACGCCTCCTCCCCGAGCCCGAGGCCGCCGTGCGCGTAGCCGTCGAAGTCGAGCGCCGCGGTCGCCTCCGCGCTCGTGCGCCGGAGCTCCGGAAAGACGCCGCCCTGCACGATGCCGAAGAGCGCCTGTCCGGGACGGCGCTGCGCGGCGCGGCAGCGCTTGGCCCAGCGCAGCGTGCGCTCCATCGAGGCCTGCGTACGGCGATTCGCCTCGGGATCGGCGACATCCGTGCCGAGCCACGCGGGCGGTCGACACTCGTCGAGCGCCATCGCGATGTCGGCTCCGAGCGCCTCCTGGATGGCGATCGCGCTCTCGGGGGAGAGCTGGCGTCGCGTCCCGTCGCGCGGCGAGGAGAAGGTGACGCCTTCCTCGTCGACCACCGCGCGGTCGGCAAGCGACGTCACCTGGAAGCCGCCGCTGTCGGTCAGCCACGGGCCGCGCCAGCCGCTGAAGCCGTGCAGGCCGCCGAGCCCGGCCACCACCGCCTCGCCGGGGCGCTCGTGCAGGTGGAAGGCGTTGGCGAGCAGGATGGTGGCGCCCACGGCGCGGAGCGCGCTCCCCTCCACCCCGCGCACGGCGCCGCTGGTCGCCACCGGCATGAAGGCCGGCGTCGGGACGTCGCCGTGCGGTGTCGCCAGCCGGCCGGCGCGCGCCGCACCGTCGCGGGCGGTGATCGCGAAGTCGAAGCCGTCGCGCATCAGAGGATCAGCATCGCGTCGCCGTAGGAGTAGAAGCGATAGCCGAGCCGCACCGCCTCGGCGTAGGCGGCGAGCACGCGCTCGCGGCCGGCGAAGGCCGCCACCAGGAGGAGCAGCGACGAGCGGGGCAGGTGGAAGTTGGTGAGCAGCGCGTCGACGACCTCGAAGCGGCTGCCGGGGCGCAGGAAGAGATCCGTCTCGCCGCGCGCCGGCCGCACGCAGCGGCCCTCGATCGCGCAGCTCTCGAGCACGCGCGCGCTGGTGGTGCCGACGGCAACGATGCGTCCGCCCCGATCGCGCGTGCGCGCGATCGCCTCCGCGGTCGCCTCGGGCAGCTCGAAGGGCTCGGCGTGGAGGCGCCCTGCGCGGAGCGCGTCGGGTCCGAGCGGCCGAAACGTGCCCGGTCCGACGTGTAGCACGACCTCGGCGAGCTCCACGCCGGCGCGTGCGAGCTCCTCGAGGAGCGCGGTGCCGAGGTGCAGCCCGGCGGTCGGCGCGGCGACGGCCCCCGGGACGCGGGCGAACACGGTCTGGTAGCGATCGGCGTCGGCGGCGTCGGGTCGCGCGCGGCGGATGTAGGGCGGAAGCGGCGTCTCTCCCACGTCGTAGGGCGAGACGTCCGGCGCGAACGCGAGCACCACCTCGCCCTCCGCTCCCACCTCCGCAACCTCCGCCTCGAGGGCGCGATCCGCCGGGCCGAAGCGCAGCTTGGTCCCGGCCCGCAGCCGGCCGCGGCAGCGCAGCAGCGCACGCCAGGCGCCTCGCCGGCCGGCCGCCGGGCCCAGCACCAGCGCCTCCGCGCGGCCGCCGCTCGCCTTCTCGCCGCGGAGCCGCGCGGGTACGACGCGCGTGGCGTTCAGCACCAGGAGGTCGCCAGCGCGCAGATGCCGCGCGAGGTCGAACACGTGCTCGTGTCGGTCTGCCGCGCCGGAGCGGTCGAGCACGAGGAGCCGGGCCGCCTCGCGCTCGCGCGCCGGCTGCTGCGCGATGCAAGCCGCCGGCAGGGGATAGTCGAAGTCGTCGAGGTCGAGCTCAGCCACCGCTCGCGCCCGGCGCGGCGATCGCGAGCCCCGCGCGCAGCGCGGGCGCATCGGAGATCGCGTCGTACGAGAAGAGGGCGACGCCGGCCGGGTGGAGGCCGCGCACGAAGTCGAGCTGCGCGCGTGCGCGCGCCGGCTCCGAGGCGAATAGCCATGCGCCGAGGCCGATCCAGACCTTCTCGCCTCCGACGCCGCCGAGCGACGCACGCGCCATGTAGCGCAGCAGGCGGTCGTCGCGCGTGTAGGCCATCGGCACTGCGAAATCGAGCAGGCCCACGTCGAGCCAGCCGCGCCAGTCCTGGAAGAGCGACAGGTAGGCGCGGTCGGCGTACGCCCACACGGCGGCCGACACCTCGATGCCGGGATGGGCGGCACGCGCCGCCGAGGCCGCACGCGCGGCCACCTCGGTCACGCGATCGCGCCGCCAGGCGTCCCAGCGCTCGCTGTTGTCGAGCGAGGCGCCGAACGGCGCTTGGAGGCCGGTCTCGCGCAGGAAGCGCGCGCGCGAGGCCTCGCCGTAGCCGAAGTCGAGGCCCACGCCGAAGCGCGAGCCCGGGATGAAGGGCAGCACGTCCGGGTGGCGGATGTAGTCGAGGTGGAGGCCGTCGAGCGTCGGGTAGCGGGTCACGAGCTCGGCGACGAGCGCGGCAAGGGTGTCGGCGACGGCCGGCGCAGCCGGATCCAGCCACACCTGCGGCGTGCCCATCCGGTACCAGCTCCGGTCCGGCTCCGGGAGCTGCAGGTCGGGATAGTCGAGCACCGAGCGGCCGCGGCGGTCCACCTGGACGGCGTCGACGCCGACGCGCCGCAGGATCGGTCCGTCGCGCGTGGCCGTGAGCGTGAGCGCGTTCACCCACGCGTGCACGCGCATCCCCTCGGCGTGGGCGGCCTCGAGCAGTTGCGCCAGCGGATCGCCGCCGCCGTGCTCGAACGCGGCCCGCTGCGGCGAGGCGTCGGCGATCGACGACGAGAACCACGCGCGACCGCCGCGGTAGACCTGCACGAAGAGGTCGGTGGCCCCGAGAGCGCGCCCACTGGCGATCAGCGCGGGAATCCGCGCGGGATCGTCGAGCACGCGGCGAGAGCCCTCGCACGGGACCCAGAGCGCGACGCGCATCGGTCGCGGGGAGGGGGAGGGCGGACGCTCCGGCGCCGCGGGAGAGGCGCTCGCGGCCGGCGGCGCCGTCGAGACCGAGGTCTCCGCGGCCGGCACCTCGCGCGCAGCGCGCAGCCACCAGGCGAAGCCGAGCATCGCGATCAGGGCCGCGAGCCAGCGCCGCGAAGGCGCGAGACGGTTGGCGCGCGGCGGTCCCACGGTGCGCGGAACCTATCGGAGGCCGGCGCGCGTCACAACGCGCGTTGACAGCAGGGGGCGCTGTCCGACAATCGGCGGCCGTGCGCCGCCGCGTGCTCCTCCTGCTCCTCGTCGCGACCGCGGCGATCGCGCGCGCGGGCCCGCCTGCATCGCCGCTGCCGCCCGACGCCCAGGCCGCCGCCGACGCGCTGCGCGCGGCGCGCGAGGCGCTCTCGCGAGACGCGTACGAGGACGCGGTGCAGCGCTTCACCGAGGCTGCCGACGCGCACCCTGCGATCGCCGACCACGCGCGCCGCCTCGCGGCCTCGGCCCTGCTCGACGCGGGACGCGCGGAGCCCGCGGAGGCGACCGCTCGGCTCGCCCTCAAGCAGGCGCCGGGCTCCGCCGTGGCCGCACAGCTCTACGATCTCGTGGCGCGCGCGCGAAAGGCGGTGGGCGACGAGCCCGGAGCGCGCGCGGCGTGGCAGGCGGCGCTCGAGCGCGCCCGGGGCTTCGGGCAGGCCGACGCGATGCATCTGGCGCTCGCCACCTCGTTCGAGCGCAGCGGCCAGCTCGAGGACGCCGCCCGCGAGGCGCGCGCCGTCTGGGTCGACTCCGCCGAGCGCCCCGAGGCCGATGCGGCCGGCCGCCAGCTCGCTGCGCTCGAGGCGCGGGCGGGGCGCTCGTTCCGCGGCGCGCCCGACTGGCTTCGCCGCGCCGATCGCCTCTTCGACGCGCAGCGCAGCGCCGCGGCGCTCGAGGCCTACGAGGCGGCCCTCGGTGCCGGGCTCGCCGGCGAGGCGCGCCGCCACGCCACCGAGCGGCGCGCGCACTGCCTGTTCCGGCTGCGCCGCTACACCGAGGCGGTGTCGGCGTTCGCCGCGCTGGCGCCCGATCCGACCGCGCGCGTGTGGCACGCACGCGCGCTCGCGCGCTCGGACCGCGTCGAGGAGGGGATTGCGGCGCTCGAGCAGATTGGACGCGAGCCGCTCGGCGAGACGGCGGCCTGGGCACGCTACCTGGCGGGCCTGCTGCACGCCGGCCGCGGCCGCGTCGACCGCGCGCGCTCTCTCTGGATCTCGGTGGTCGATGCACACGCGAGCGACGGGCTGGTCGGCGACGCGCTCTGGCAGCTCGGCTGGACGGCGTACACGAAGGGCGATTACGCCGAGGCGCGCACGCGCCTGCTGGCGCGCGCGCCGCTCGAGCGCGATCCGATCGAGCGGGTGGCGGCGCGGTACTGGGCGGCGCGTGCGCTCGAGCACTCCGACCCGAAGACGGCCCGCACCGAGCTCGCCGGCATCGCGCGCGAGTCGCCCTACTCCTACTACGGCTGGCGCGCAGGCCAGCGGGCGCCGGCGGGGGCGCCGACGATGCCGCAGCCGATCGAGGAAGGGGGCACGGCGATCACCGACCGCGACCTCCTGCCGGCGCGCATCCTGCTCGCGGCCGGGCTGGAGGCGGAGGCGCTCGCGGAGCTCGCGCAGCTCGATGCGCGGGCCGACGGCCTGCGCGACCACCTCTCGCTCGGCGCGCTGCACGCGGCCGCCGGCGACTGGGCGGGCGCACAGTCGCTCGTCGTCGCGGCGTACGGCGGGCGCCTCGAGGGCGGGCCGGCGCCCGGTCAGGAGTCGCTCTGGCGCCTCGCCTGGCCGCAGGCGTGGTCGGCGGAGCTGCGCGCCGCGCTCCCGCCCGGGGCGTCGGTCACGCCGGCACTGGTCTCCTCGGTGATGCGCGAGGAGAGCCGCTACCGACCCGATGCGGTGTCGGTCACCGGCGCCGTCGGGCTCCTCCAGCTGATGCCCGATACGGCGGCGAGGCAGGCGCCCGAGGTGGGCCTCACCGGCTTCGAGCCGGACCAGCTCGTCCAGCCGGCCGTCAACCTCCGCATCGGCGCGCACTACCTCGACGCGCTGGTGCGGCGCTTCGACGGTCGGCTCTCTGCCGCGATCGCGAGCTACAACGCGGGTCCCGAGGCCGTCTCGCAGTGGCTCGCCGCGTCGCCGGGCGCCGACGACGAGGAGTGGGTCGAGTCGATCCCGTATGGCGAGACGCGCGGCTACGTGAAGCGCGTGCTGCGCAGCGCCAACGCGTACCGGATGCTCTACCCATGAGCGCGCGCCTCTGGGACGAGCGGGTGGCGGAGCCCGAGCTCGACCTGCTGGGCATCGGGCAGGGCTCGATCGACCACGTGTGCAGCGTCGAGGGCCTGCCGCGCTTCACCGGCAAGGAGGCGATGCTCGCCTACGACGTGCTGCCGGGCGGCCAGATCGCGACGGCGCTGCTCGCGGGCGCGAGGCTCGGGCTGCGCGGCGCCTTCGTGGGCTCGATCGGCACCGACCCGGCGGGACCGGCGGTGCTCGCTCCGCTGGTGGCGGCTGGGATCGACGCCTCGGGCGTGCGGCGCGTCGCGGGTGCCTCGACCCGCCTCGCCGTCATCCTGGTCGACCGCGCCAGCGGCGAGCGCACGCTGCTCTGGTATCGCGATCCGCGCCTGCGGCTTCGCGTCGAGGACGTCCCGGCCGCGCGCATCGCCCGCTCGCGCTGTCTCCTGCTCGACGGCGACGACCCGGAGGTGGGCGCCTACGCAGCGCGGCTGGCGCGCGCTGCGGGGGTGCCGGTCGTGCTGGACGTCGACCGCCGCGCGCCCGGAATCGATGCGCTCCTCGCCGAGGCGGACTTCCCGATCGTGTCGCGACACTTCGCAGAGTCGTTCTCCGGCGACGGGAGCTTGCGCGGCGGGCTCGAGCGGCTCGCCGGGCTCGGGGCGCGGCTCGCCGTCGTCACGCTCGGCGACCGCGGCTGCCTCGCGCTCGGCCAGGGGCGCCTGGTGCGCAGCCCCGCCTTCCAGGTGACGCCGCGCGACACCACCGGCGCTGGCGACGTCTTCCACGCGGCCTTCGTCTGGGGACTGCTCGAGGGCCTCGACGTCGAGCCGCTGCTGCTGGCCGCCAACGCGGCGGCGGCTCTGAGCGCGCGCGCGCTCGGCGCGCAGGGGGGTCTGCCAACCCGCAACGAGCTCGAGGCCTTCCTGCGCCACGAGCGCCCCGGTCGCTGGCGCGAGCCGGACGCCTGAGGCGCGAGGTCCGGTCTGCCGATACGACCCCGGGCGCGCAGAGGCGCCGGGGAGGTGGTAGATGGCAGCGAGATGCGAGGGCAGGGCGACGGTCCGGGTGCTGCTCCTCCTGCTCGTCGTCCTGGCGGGCGCGGGCGCCTTCAACTACCAGCGCAACCTGAAGGCGGAGCGGGAGCAGGAGGCGAAGCGGCCCCTGCACGGCTACGCCAAGGCGGACCTGGAGAAGCTCCAGGCGGCCTACCAGCAGGAGGTCAAACGGCTCGAGGCGCGCTACCAGGCCGCGAAGGGCAGCCGCAGCGGCGTGCGCGACCGCGAGCTCCTGGGCGATCAGGTGAACGAGTTCGCGCGCGTGACCAAGGAGAGCGACGGAGTCCGCGACATCGGCGCCGTGCTCTCCGAGCGCGAGGCGGCGCTCCGGGAGGTGCAGACCGAGCTCAGCCAGCGCACGAACGCCGATCCGATGCAGATCTTCCTGCGCCGCCTGACGACGTTCTAGGACTCCTCCTCGAAGGGTTCCTCGTCGTCGATCTCGCCCGGCGGGAAGAGCTCCTCGTCGGTCTCGTCGGGCTCGGTGCGCACGCCGAGATCGAACTCCTCCTCGTAGCGCACCGTGCCGTCGTCCTCGTCGTCGAGCAGCGGCGCGATCGGGCGCGGCGGGCGCCGCGGCGCTGCGGGCTGGGGCGGCGAGCTCGCCGAGACCTTCGGCCGCCGCCGCTGGTCGGCCCCACACTTGGGACAGAGCGGCTCGGGCTTGCTCAGATCGTAGAACTTGGTGCCGCATTGGAAGCAGCTCCACTTGGTCCCGAGCTTCGAGGCCGCGGCGCTGCCGATCGTGACCGCCACGGTGCGCGGCGGCCCGCCCTTGCGCGGGCGCTTTCCGGCCGGCACCGCTTCGGCAGGCCGCCCGGACGCGGGCGGGGCCGCGGGCGCGGGCGGCCGGGATCCCGCGCGCTGCGCCGGCTTCGCGCCGGCCTTGGCCGCAGGCGCGGCCTTCGCCGCCTTCGCGGGAGCCTCGGCCTTCTTGGCCGCAACCGCTGAGGTGGTCTTCTTCTTGGCCACAGCCTTCTTCTCGGAGCTCTTCTCGGGGCGAGCCGCCTTCCGGGCGCTCGACTTCGCGGGCGTCTTCTTCGACGTCGCCATCAGACCCCCCTCGCAGCCGTCCGGATGGCAGGATCCATGAGGCTGCGGATGCCGCTCTCCCGCGCGTCGTCCTCACCTTCGATGCGCGAGCGGTCGACCTCGATCCACGCGTCGGCCGGGGTCGCGATACCCGCGGCGGCCAGCCAGCGGCGCGCCTGCGCGTCGAGTGCCTCGCGCGCCGTCGCGGGCGAATCGGTCCCGTCGGCGTTCTTGACCGGCGCGTACTCCTCGCCGCGATTCACCTCGAGCACGGCGGTGCGCTCGGCCGCCGGGAGCGCGTCGAAGAGGAAGCGCTCGAGCTTGTGACCATTCGGTTGCATCGGCGTGCAGGGGCGTCCTGCCTCGTCGACGCACGGGATCTTCTTGGCCGATGCGTGGTAGGGAAGGATCGCATCGGCCTGGGCCGCCACGCGCCGGGCGAAGCCGACCTCGAGCGCGTGGATCGCGATGCTGCCCGCCCAGTAGACCAGCTCGCCGGCGCCGTCGCGCTCGTTGCGGTGCGCGTCGTCGATCTCGGTGTACTCGACGATGCCGACCCGATCGCCGATCCGCGCCACCACGCCGACCTTCTCCATCGGATCCAGCTTGCTCACCACCTTGCACGACATCTCGGCGCGCTCCAGGTGGTGGAGCCCGAGGAAGAGGGGGTCGATCACGGGCACCATCGGGTTGTCGACCTGGAAGTAGGAGACGGTCGAGATCCCGCGCCGTGCCATGTCGTCGAGCGCGCCCGAGTCGGCGAGCGCCTGGAAGGCGCCGCCGTGGCCGTTGGGGCTCTCGGCGATGCGGTCCCGCGCCTCGAGGATCAGGCGCCCCTCGAAGTCGAGCGCGGGCACCATCGCCTGGCAGAGGAACGCCACGTCCTCGCGCGGGAGGCCGAGCCAGGATCGGCGCTCGAAGAACGCCCGCGTGGCCGCATCGGTGGCCGGGCTCGTCATCACGTACCACGGAATCGCCGCACGATGGCGCTGGCGCGCCCGGCGAAGCTTCTCGGCGTGGAGCTCGAAGAGCGTGCGGCCGCTCGCCGGGCCGAGCGGGAAGAGGCCCTTGGGGCCGTCGAAGCCGAGCCGGGTGCCCTGGCCGCCGGCCACGACCATCGCCGCGACGCCGCCATCTCGCAGCAGCTCCTCGCCGCGCTTGCGAGCGGCGGCACGGCGCTCGGCGCTGCCGCCGCGATCCGGGAGCCGCTCGACGGGCGCAGGCGCGAGCCTTCGAGACCCCGGCGCAGAGAGCCGCTGGGTGTGCTCGTGCATGCGCTGCAGCGCAGTCAGGTCGATGCGCCGGGCCTGGTCCGCGAGCGCCTGGCGCCCGGCGGCGTCGAGTGCATCCCAGAACCGGAACACGTGCCCCTGGCCGAACGCGGCGTACCGCTCGCGGAGCTGTTCGATCGATTCCTGCACTTCGCTCACTGTCGGGGGGATCCGGAAAGCGCACGCGGAGTAGCACAGCGGGGAGGCGAAGCAAGCGACGAAGGGCGGGCCGCAGCAGGGCCTCTCACGGGCCGGTCATGCTCTGCGAGCGGCGCCCGGACGCGGCTAGGACACTACCACTCAACTTGACATAATGAATCTTATCGGACGTTCCAAAGGTCGCGCCGGAGAACGAGGCGCCGGAGCGCCCCGTCCGGCGCCGTGGGCCCTCAGGGCTGAGCCTGGGGCTGGGCCTGGGGGCTGGCTCGAAGCTGGAGCTCGCGGAGGCGCGCCTCGACGTGCGGGGGAAGCTTGTGCTCGCCGGGCTCGCTCTGCAGCTTGGCGTAGAGGGCAAGGGCCTGGTCGCCCTTGCCCGCGTCGGCCCAGACGCGCGCGGCGTCGCCGAGCGCCTCGATCCGGAGGGGGTAGCTGGGGATCGCGGCGGCGGCTTCGTAGGAGCGGGCGGCATCGTCGAAGTGTCCCGCGTCCTCCTGCAGGCGAGCGATCCGGGCATCGAGCACACCGGCGATCGGCGAGTCGGACGGAAGCTCGGCGAGGCCGTCCTGCAGGACCGTGAGCGCTCCGGCCGGGTTCCCGAGCTGCGCGTAGATGTCGCTCGCCTGGAGGCGCGCGAGCGCGGCCGCCGCCGTGCCGCGCTGGGCGCGCGCCACCTCGAGGAAGCGCTCGACGTACTCGGTCCGGACCGTGCGCGCCGTCTCGGGATTCGCGGGCTCCGGGATCTTGGCGTCGTTGGGCGTCCCGCCCATCGCGACGACGTACTTGGAGCGGACCTCGGCGAGCGCAGCCGCCGCGCGATCCGCGCGCGAGCCCTGCCACGCGCGCCAGCCGCCAAGCCCCGCGGCGACCACCAGGATCACTCCGGCGATCGCGAGCACGGGCACCGGGTTGGCACCGATCCACGCCACCAGCCGCTCGCCGAGCGACTCGAGCTCCTCCAGCGTGTCGGTGGGCTCTCTCTTGGCCACGCGTGCTCCGGGGGTTTCGAGGAGCGGCAGTGTAACGGAGGCCGCACGCGTCGGAACCGCCGTGCGGGCTGGTGACCCTCGCGGCTCCGCGGACTCCGCCTCACTGCCAGCTCGATGAGCTGCGCTCGGCTTCGCCTCGCTGCGCGCTTCGCTTGCGGGCCGACTCTCGAGTCGGCCTCCTAGCCGGCCTGAGCGCCGCGCTGGCGCGCGCGGAGCTGCAGTCGGACCGGCGTCCCAGCGAGGCCGAAGCGCTCTCGCAGGCGGTTCTCGAGATAGCGGCGATACGACTCCTTCACCGCGTCGGGCTCGGTGCAGAAGAGCACGAAGGTCGGCGGGCGGACGGCGACCTGCGTCGCGTAGAAGAAGCGGAGCGGCCGCCGCCGCGTCCCGCGCTGCGCCATCGCCGGCTCGTGCCCGCCCACCGCGTCCTGGAGCCAGCGGTTCAGCGCCGCCGTGGGCACGCGGGTGCGCGCCGCTGCGGCGAGCTGCTGCACGAGCCGGAAGATCCGCTCCGTCCGCAGCCCGGTCCGCGCCGAGACCGTGAGCACGGGCGTGTCCGCGGCGAAGCGCAGCCGCTCGCGGATCTGGTCGCGCGCGCGCGCCGCGTCCGCTCCGCGGTCGACGACGAGGTCCCACTTGTTGACGAGCACCGCCGCGGCGCAGCCGCGATCCCGCACCAGGCCGGCCAGGTGCACGTCCTGCTCGGTGAAGCCCTCGGCGGCGTCGCTCACGAGCAGCGCCACCTCCGCGCGCTCGATCGAGCGGAGCGCCACCAGCGCGCTCACCCGCTCGCCGACCCGGTGCTGGCGGCCCGGCCGCCGCAGGCCGGCTGTGTCGACCAGCACGTAGGTCCCTTCCCCGCGCTCGATCACCACGTCGATTGCGTCCCGGGTCGTGCCCGCCTCCTCCGATACCACCACCCGCTCGCTGCCCACGAGCCGGTTCACGAGCGAGCTCTTCCCGACGTTCGGCCGCCCGACCAGCGCCACGTGGATCGCGTCGCCGTGCCGGTCGGCTCTCGCCTCCTCGCGCGCGGCGGGGGGCAGCGCGTCCACGAGCTCCTCCAGCACCTCCCACGCGCCGCGGCCGTGCTCGGCCGAGATGGCGCGCACGCGCTCGAAGCCGAGCCGGTGGAACTCGGCGGCGCGCGCCTCGTGCGCCGGGGCATCGATCTTGTTGACCGCGAGCGCGAGCGGTCGGCTCGCGCGCCGCAGCTCGCGGGCGATCGCCGCGTCCTCGGGCAGCAGGCCCGCCTGTCCGTCGACGACGAACAGGACTGCGTCCGCCTCGGCCACCGCCGCGCGAGCTTGGGCCTGGACGGCGGCGTCCAGATCGCTGGCCCCCGCCCGCCCCTGCCCGCTCTGTACCTCCAGGCCTGCGGTGTCGACCACCAGCACGCGCCGCTCGCGGACCTCGATCTCCTCGGCGATCCGATCGCGCGTCAGGCCCGGATGGTCGTCGACGAGCGCGCGTCTCCGACCCGCGAAGCGATTGAACAGGGTGGACTTGCCTACGTTGGGTCGGCCGACGATGGCGATGAGGCTCGGGCGCATCCTGGACTCGAAGAGGTGCGAAGTTTGCTTGACAATCGGAGCCGCGCGCAACTAGGCTCGCGCGGGGTGCCTGTCCGGGTCTGCCGACCCGGTCGTCGCGATCCTGGGGGAAGGAGAGCAGCCGTGGTCGGCTCTGCGCGCCGTCTCGCCTCGGGCCGTCTTGCCTCGGGCCGTCGTGCCCTCGGCTCCGGCCGCCTGGCCTCTGGCTTTGGCCGTCTTGCCGTCGGGCTCGGGATGGTCGCAGCGCTCGTCGCGAGCGGACCCGGCGAGGCACAGGCCGGGACGAAGACGATCCGGCGCTCGCTGCAGAACATCCTGTTCTTCCCGTTCGACATGGCGCTCTCGCCGATCGTCGCGCCGAAGGCGGTCTACACCAACTGGAAAGCGAGCGACGATACCACGGCGGTGAAGATCGCCTACCCGATCTTCGGCGTGGTGTGGGCGACGGGCGTGAACCTCGGCGCCTCCGGCATCCGGGGGCTGGCGGGCCTGCTCGAGTTCCTGCCCGGGCTCGTCCTGATTCCGTTCAAGGCCGACATGAACCCGATCTACGACCTGCCCGAGTCGAACCAGGCGCTGATCGACACCGGGTCCGACGCCTTCAAGGTGAAGATCGGCGTCGACTACGTATCACCCGCCCAGTAGGGAGCCGCGTGCCGCCGGCCGGGCGTGCGAGCCCGCGGTCGGCTGCGGTCCGGCCGCGAAGTCGCCGACCAGCGCCTCGATCGCGTCGCGCTGATCGGGGTGCAGCCAGCGCGCGCCAGGGACCCCGCGAAACCAGGTGCGCTGGCGGCGCGCGAAGCGCCTCGTGTCGCGCCGCATCGCCTCGAGCGCACCCGCGAGCGTGTCGCGGCCTTCGACGACCTGCATCAGATGCCGATAGCCGATCGCCTGCAGCGCTCGCAGGTCGCTCCGGTAGCCGCGCGCCGCAAGCCCCCGGCACTCCTGCAGCAGGCCCGCGTCGATCATCTCCTTCGCGCGCGCGTCGATGCGCGCGTCGAGCGCCTCGCGGCCGGGATCGAGCACCAGATACAGCACGGCGAAGGGCTGGTCCGAGAAGTCGTGCGAAGCACGCAGCCGCGACGGCGGCGTGCCCGTGCGCTGGTGCAGCTCCAGCGCGCGCACGGTGCGGCGAAGGTCGTTCGGATGGATGCCGCGGGCCGCGTCCGGATCGATCTCTGCGAGCCGCCGGTGCAGCCGATGCGGATCGCCGGCTGCGCCCGCCCGCTCCGCCTCGCGCTCGAGCGCACTCCGAAGCTGGGGCTCCGCCTCGCCCCCGTCGATCAGACCCTCGAGGAAGGCGCGAATGTAGAGGCCGGTGCCGCCGGTCAGGAAGACGATCCCGCCGCGCGCGTGGATGGCGGCGGCCGCCGCGCGCGCCTCCCGCGAATAGCGCCCCGCGCTGTAGGCAACGTCGGGGGTGACCACGTCGAGCAGGTGATGGGGGACCCGCGCGCGCTCCGCGAGCGAGGGCTTCGCGGTCCCGATGTCGAGGAATCGATAGACCTGAACCGAGTCGGCGTTCACCACCTCGCCGCCGAAGCGGAGCGCGAGGTCGATCGCCACGCGGCTCTTGCCGGACGCGGTGGGGCCGGCGACGACGACGACCCGGCGCTGGGGATCGGAGGGCATGGCGGCAGCGTAGCGGCCGGCGCGGCCGATCAGGACCGCCCGAAGCGGCGCTCGATCTCTCCCTTCGACAGGGGAATGGCGATCGGCCGGCCGTGCGGGCAGGTGGGCGCCCAGGGGATGCCGTCGACCGCCGCGAGCAGCGCCTGCTGCTCGCTCGGGTCGAGCCGCTCGCCGGCGCGGCGCGCGGCGTGACACGCCATCGATGCGAAGAGCCGCTCGGCGGCCTCGGGAGCCCGGAGCGCCTCCCGGCCGGCGCCTGCCGTCGCGAGCTCGTCGGCGAGCTCGGCGACGAGCCGGCCGGGATCGCGGCCCTCGAGGAGAGCGGGGATCGCCCGCACCGCCACCGCCGAGGCGCCGAACGGCTCGAGCTCGAAGCCGAGCGCGCCGAGCGCCGCCTCCGCGGCGGTGAGCCGCTCGACGCGATCGGGCGAGAGCTCGAGCGTCTCGGTGGCGAGCAGCGGCTGGCGCGCGACGCCGCCCGCGCGCCAGGCCGCGCGCAGCCGCTCGAAGAGCACGCGCTCGTGGGCGGCGTGCTGGTCCACGAGGAGGAGCCCGTCGGCTGCCTCGAGCAGCAGGTAGCTCGCGTGGAGCTGGCCGAGCAGGCGCTGCTCGCCGAGCCGCAGCCGCGCCGCATCCGCCGCTCTCGACTCCTCGGGCGCGGCGCTCGGGGCCCGGAGGAGCGGAGCGCCCGGGACCAGGCGCGGGCCGGCGAGGATCCAGTCGCCCGGCGCGCCGCTCGTCTCGCCGACGCGATCCGGGCGTGCGGGCGCCGAGAGCCACCGGCGCGCGCCGAGCGCCTCGCGCACGCCGCTCGAAACCATCCGGTGTATCGCGCCGGGATCCGCGAAGCGCACCTCCCACTTGGCGGGGTGGACGTTCACGTCGAGCGCCTGCGCCGGGAGCTCGAGGTAGAGGAGCGCCGTCGGATGGCGCCCGCGCGGGAGCACGTCGCGGTACGCGTCGAGGAGCGCGTGGCGCAGCAGCCGATCGCGCACGGGCCGCCGGTTCACGAAGAGGTGGATCCCGGCGGCGGTCGGCCGGTGGGCGTCCGGCCGCGAGACGAAGCCCTCGAGCGAGAGGCCGCCCTCGCGGGCGGCGACCGGCACCAGGGGCTCGGCCTCGCGCTCGGAGAGCACCGCCGCGATGCGTTCGATCCGCTCCGAGACGGCGGGCCAGCTGACGGCGGGCCGATCGTCGCGGCGCACGTCGAAGTGGACCGCGGGCAGCGCGAGCGCGGCGCGCGCGACCCAATCGGCGATGTGACCCCACTCGGTGCCCTCGGACTTCAGGAACTTCCGGCGCGCCGGCACGTTGTGGAAGAGGTCGGCGACCTCGACGCGCGTCCCCTCCGGCCCGCCCGCCTCACGCAGCCCGCTCGGCTTGCCGGCGTCGACCTCGATCTCGAAGCCCGCCGGAGCGCCGCGCGCCCGCGTGCGCAGGCGCAGCCGCGACACCGAGGCGATCGCCGGCAGCGCCTCGCCGCGGAACCCGAAGGTCTCGATCCGGGCGAGATCGTCGCTGCTCGCGATCTTGCTCGTGGCATGCCGCTCGAGCGCGAGGTGCGCGTCCTCGGGCGTCATCCCCGATCCGTCGTCGGAGACCGCGAGCAGCGCCCGGCCCCCCTCCCGGATCTCCACCCGGATCCGCCGGGCGCCGGCATCGAGGGCGTTCTCCACCAGCTCCTTCACCACCGACGCGGGCCGCTCGACGACCTCCCCGGCCGCGATCTGATCGACCAGGGAATCCGGAAGGCGCTGGATTCGCGCGGCCATGGGCGGGCCCATCATCGCCGCGCCGCGCCCGGCCGGTCAAGCCCGACCTCGCAGTTTTGCGCCTCAAGCCCTTATTTTCGTTGACAAAGCATCGATTTTGGGCCATAGCCTCTCCGGGCCGGCACCAGCGGGCGGGGGGGGATATGTCCGAAGGAGCCAGTTCTCATCATCCGATCTCGGAGCCGCACCGAAGTGCGGCGATCGACGCAGCGTCGTCGCGCCTCGCGGGCCGACGGCGCGAGGACCACATCGTCTCGGCCAGCGCGGCGAGCCAGCGCGCGATCGAGCGCGCCATGCTCGCGTCGCGAAGCGAGCTGCCCGTCTTGATCTGGGGACCGCCGGGCAGCGGGCGTTCGATGCTCGCCCGGGCGATCCATGCGTGGAGCGGGAATGCGGCCGGGTCGCTCGAGACGCTGGTCTGCGCCGCGGTTCCCGAGCCGCTCCAGATCCGCGCGCTCTTCGGCTGTGCGGCGGGCAACTACCCGGGTCTTCCCGAGGCGTACGTGGGTGCGTTCGAGCGCGCGTCGGGCGGAACGCTGCTGATCGAAGGCATCGAAGGCCTCGGCGCCCCGGTCGCGACCGCGCTGGCGCGGGCGCTCGCAACCGGTCGCTATCGACCCGAGGGAGGATCCGAGGATCGACCGCTGCGGGCGCGAATCGTGGCGACGGCGGACCGGGCGACAGGACAGCCGCTCGGCGAGGGCGGCCTCAGCGTCGAGCTGCCGCCGCTCGCGGAGCGCCGCGAGGACGTGCTGCCGCTCGCGGCGCACTTCCTGGCCCTGGCGGCCGCCGAGGCGGGCGTCGCACCGATCGGCTTCGCGCCGGACGCGCGGGCGGCACTGCTCGAGGAGCCCTGGCTCGGCAACGTGACCGAGCTGCGCGAGCGCGTGCGGCAGGCGGTGCGCCTGTCGGGCGGCGGCGCGGTCAGCGCGGAGGCGCTCCTGCTCGCGGCGCCGGGCGGCCGCGTTCCCTCCTTCCGCGAGGCGAAGCGCGCGTTCGAGGCGCGCTACGTGCAGAGCCTGCTGCGGCTGTGCGAAGGCAACATCAGCCAGGCGGCGCGTCTGGCGCAGAAGGACCGCAAGGACTTCTACGACGTGATCCGCCGCACGGGAATCGATCCGGCGCAGTACCGCAGGTAGCGATACCCTGGCCGCGCGATGCGCGTGGCCGTGGTGCAGATGACCTCGACGGACGACGTGGCCGCCAACCTGGCGGCCACGCGCAAGTTCGTCGCCGAAGCGGCGGACTCGGGCGCGGAGCTGGTCGCCCTTCCCGAGAACTTCGCCTTCCTGCGCCGCGAGGGGATGCCGATCCCCTGCGCCCAGGCGCTCGACGGGGAGATCGTCGGCACGCTTCGCGATCTCGCGCGGCAGCACCACGTCTGGCTGCTCGGCGGGAGCTTTCCGGAGGCGGCCGAGGGCGCCGCGGCGCGCGTCCACAACACGAGCGTCGCGGTCGCGCCCGACGGCCGCATCGCGGGCGTCTATCGGAAGATCCACCTCTTCGACGTCGACCTCTCCGCGCAGGGCGGGCTCGCGTATCGGGAGTCCGAGCGGATCGCTCCGGGCAGCGAGGTGGTCGCGGTGGAGACACCGTTCGGCGTCATCGGGCTCTCGATCTGCTACGACGTGCGCTTCCCCGAGCTGTACCGCCGGCTCGCAGAGCGCGGCGCCCGCTGGCTCGCAGTGCCGGCCGCATTCGCCCGCGAGACCGGGCGCGACCACTGGGAGGTGCTGCTCCGGGCGCGCGCCATCGAGAACCAGGCCTTCGTGCTGGCCGCCGCGCAGGTCGGCGACCACGGCGGCGGCCGGGCCAGCTACGGGCGCTCGATGGTGGTCGATCCCTGGGGCCTGGTGCTCGCCCGCGCCCCGGATGCCCCCGGCCCGGTCCTCGCGGACTGCCGGCTCGAGGAGCAGGACCGCATCCGCGGCGCCCTGCCCGCCCTCCGCCATCGCCGTCTCTGAGCGAACCCCCGACCGTCTCAAGCGCTCGCTGCGACGCGCCGATGCCCTGGGAGGCCGCGCGAGAGCTGCGCGCGCCCGTCGTGTCTGGAGTGGCGATGCCGCCGAGCGATGCCGCCCCGGTCGAGCAGCGAGCGGCCCTGGTGATTCGCACCGGGGGCTTCGCCGGCACCCGCTACGAGCTCGGGATCGGTGAGACGCTGATCGGACGCAACCCGGGCACCGACATCACGCTGCTCGACGAGGGCATCAGCCGCGAGCACGCGATCATCCTCTACGACGACGAGCAGTCCTCCTACGTGATCGAGGACCTGCAGTCGACCAACGGCACCAAGGTCAACGGCAAGCGGGTGCGCAGCGTCACGCTCGCGGCCGGCGACGAGATCCAGATCGGCCACACGCTCTTCGAGTTCGTCGCCGGCTGTTGACTTCGCTCGGCTTCGCCTCGCTGCGCGCGATCGCTTCGCGATCGCTGGCCGATGCTCCAGGCGATCGCATGGCCCCAGACGCCGCAGAGCTGACCTAGCCTCCGGCGGGACCTTCGCGCCGGCCCGAGGCCTGGTGGCTGCGGAAGCCGCGCTCGATCCACTCGACCAGCTCCTCCTCCGAGTCCGTGACGCGGATCAGGGCGAGGTCTTCGTCCGAGATGGCTCCGTGTCGCAGCGGCTCGGCCGCCAGCCAGTCGAGCATCCCCTGCCAGAACGCGCTGCCGAACAGCACGACGGGGAAGTCGGGCATCTTGCCGGTCTGCTTCAGCGTGATCGCCTCGAAGATCTCGTCGAGCGTGCCGAAGCCGCCCGGCAGCCCGACGAAGCCGCACGAGTACTTCACGAACATCACCTTGCGCACGAAGAAGTAGTCGAAGGACAGGCCGGTCTCGACGTACTCGTTGGTCTCCTGGTCGAAGGGCAGCTCGATGTTGAGCCCGATCGATCGCCCCCCGGCCTCGCGTGCGCCCTGGTTGGCGGCCTCCATCAGGCCGGGCCCCCCCCCGGTGATGATCGAGAAGCCCGCCTTGGCGAGGCGGGCGGCCACGCGCCGGGCGTCCTCGTAGAACGGATGCCCCCGCGCGACCCGGGCACCGCCGAACAGGCTCACCGCGGGCCAGACCGGACGCAGCGTCTCGAAGCCCTCGACGAACTCACCCATGATCTTGAAGACGATCCAGGTGTCCTTGGCGCGCGGGTCGTACACGCCGTCCGTATCGGGCGCCGCCTAGCGCTTCTTGAAGAGCCCCTCGAGCCGCGCGCGCGCGTCGTCCGCGGCGGCGAGGCCGCGCGCCGGTCCTTCGCGGGGGGAGAACCAGTCGCAGCGATTGGCCCGCGCGCGGTCGGAGACGCGCTCCGCACCCGGCTCGCGGCACTCGTTGTACGCGCCCAGGTCGTGGTGGGCGCAGTTGCGGCAGGCGTGGAGGTCGGCCCGACAAGTGGGGCACTCGTCGCGGAAGCCGACGCGCTCGCCGCTGGCGAGCGCGATCGCGGTGCCACACGCGGCGCAGTTCACGGCGAGTCCGCCGGAGGCCGGCGCACCGCGAGCCGGAGTCTTCGCGGCCGGACGAAGGTCACCCCGCGCACCGTGCGACAGCCAGGCGCGCGCTGTCAAGCCTCGTCCGGCGCTCGCGCGCCCGAGCCGAGGTGATAGGCTGCGGCGCCATGAAGAGGCCGCTCTCCAGCCGGCTCTGGATCGCCGCCGCCCTGCTCGCCGCGCTCGCTGCCGGCTCCGCCCCGGCTGCGTCGCCGACCGGAGAGCACGACCTCGTCGACCTGGTGCTCGGCTGGGCGCGCGGCAGCTTCCGCTCTCCGCTCCTGTGCACGTTCGGCGGAGACACGCACCAGGGCCTGCGCCGCGTGGTGATCGCGCCAGGACCGCCGCAGTCGGAGCGGCGCGTGGATCGCCTGACCTTCTTCGACATCGACGCGCCGACCGCGACGCGCTGCACGACCGTGCTCGGCGGCGAGCAGCCGAACGCGATCGGCAGCGTGCTGCTCGGCTACACCTCGAAGCGACCCAACTCCGACACGCCGAAGCGCGATTTCGACGAGCTGATTCGCGCGGGCCACCTCGACTTCGAGATCGTCGAGGGAGCCCTGCGCGTCGGCCCGATCACGACGCCTCCGAAGCAGCTCCCGGAGCACGACTTCGCGCGCGGCACGGCGAGCATCGCAGTGATCAAGGCCAACACCGACGAGGCGCGCCTCCTGCAGGACTTCGGCCCCACGCGGCGCGTTCGACTCACGCTCCAGGCGCCCGACGGTACGCAGCTCGAGCTCCCGCTCGTCGAGTTCACCGGGCACTGATGGCGGCGCCGCGCGCGGGCGACCTCGCCGCGGCGCGCTGGGTTCCGCGCGAAGGCGTCGACCCGGCGGCGCTCGCCGCGCTCCTCGAGCGGGCCGCGGCCGCGCTCGCCACCGAGGGCGCGGTGCGCAAGGCGAGCCGGCGCAAGACGCTCCACGCCATCGCCCTCGGCGACGGGGTCGACCACCTGCTCAAGGCGAACGACTACCGCGACGCCCCGCTGCTGCGGCGGCTGCGGCGGAGCAGGTCGGCCCGCGAGCTCGCGCGAGCCAGTGCAGCAGCGGCGCGCGGCGTCCCGACGCCGGTTCCGGTCGCGGCGGGCGAGCTCCGGCGCCGCGGACTCCTCGAGCGGTGCTTCCTGCTGGTGCCGCTGGTGCCGGGCGCGGTCGATCTCGAGCGCCTCCGCGCCGAGAGGGCGCACGCGCCGCGCGAGCGCCGCGCCTGCGAGCGCGCCCTGGGCGCGCTCGCCCGACGGATGCACGACGCCGGCGTCTTCCAGGAGGACTTCGCGCCCAACAACTTCCTCTGGCGCGCGGATCCGCCACCGAGGCTCTGGGCGATCGACTTCGAGCGCGTGCGTCTGCGCGCCCCGCTCTCGCGCGCGGCGCGCACCTTGCTGCTCGCCCGGCTCGAGCGCCGGCTCGCGGACGCGTCGGGTGCCGCGCGCATGCGCTTCCTCCTCGCCTACGCGGACGAGGACCGCGCCGCCGCGCGGCGCTGGTGGCTCGAGGTGGAGGCGCGGGCGCCGCGCCTCGCCCGACGGGACCGGAGGCGCTGGCAGCGGACCGCCACGCATCCATCGCGCCGCTTCGCGCCGATGGAGCGCGCCGGATGGCGGGGCTGGGCGCGGCGCGACGCCGATCCGGCCGCGCTCGCCGGCGTCCTCGACGGGGAGCGCGTCGGCGAGGCCGCCTTCCTGGTGCGCTGGCTCGGGCGGCTCTCACGCCGCCGCGCCGCGCGCGCCTGGGGGCTCGCCCAGATGCTCTGGCAGCGCGGCGGCGCCTCACCCAAGCCTCTCGCCCTGCTGCGGTCGAGCCGCGGCGCCGCCCTCGTATTCGAGCGTCCGTCGGGCTGCCAGCGCCTCGACACCCTGGCGGATCGGCGGCGCCTCGAGCCGCAGCTCGCGATCGCGCTCGACCGCCTGCTCCGGCTCGGTGCACGCCCCGAGGCGCTCACTGCGGACCGACTCGGCGCCGCGGCACAGGGCGGCCGCATCTGGCTCCTCGATCCGCTCGTGGTGTCGCCCGGGCGCCGCCCGCCGGTGGAGGTCCACCGCCGCGCACGCGAATGCGCGGCCCGGCTCGCAGGTACCGGCTAGGCCGCGCCCCGGTGCCCGAGTCGCACCCGCTTGACCACGTCCGTGAGCGCGACGATCGCCTGGCGCGCGCTCGCCGGCGGCTCGCGCCGACAGCTCGTCGCCGCGCGCTCGGCGGCCGCTGCGAGCGGAGGCAGGCCGAGCTCGCCGGCTTCGGCGGCGAGCTCGAGCGCGGCCTTCGCGGCCTCCTCGAGCTGACCCCGGGCCTCGGCGTCCTGGATCGAATCGATGCGCTCGCCGAGCGCGACGACGAAGCGGTCGAGCCGCTCGAGCGACGGATCGTCGCTGAGCAGGGAGCGGATGGGACCCTCGGCCGGCGGCTGCACGCCCTGCTGATCGGATGCTCGGAGTGGACGCTGTATCGGCGGCTTGCAGCGGTCGCGTATGATCCGCAGATGGCCGGTGCCCGAAAGCCGAGCAACTACTCGGTCCTGTTCACCTACGTGCTCCCGTACTTCCTCTACGTGGGCGTGCTCTCGGTCCCCGCGGAGACCCTCCCCCGCGCGTGGGCCTACGCGCTCGCGCTGGCGGCGAGCGGCGGCGCGCTCGTCTGGGGTTGGCGCTGGTACGTGCCGCTGCGGGGACCGCGCAATCCGGTGGGCTCGGCGCTTGCCGGTGTCGGTGCCGGTGTGGCGGGGGTCGCGCTCTGGGTGGCGATCAAGCGGCCCTTCTTTCCGGTGGAGGGATCCCCCTGGCAGCCCCTGCCCTTCTGGCTCCGGCTCGTCGCATCGGGCACCGTGGTGGCGCTCTTCGAGGAGCTGCTCTTCCGCGGTCTCGTGCTGCGCACGGCCCTGCAGTGGGACGAGGCACGCCGCGCGGGCTCTCGCGAGGCCCTGGCGGAGGCCCTCCACGAGAGGAGCCCTTTCGGCGTGTCGCCCGGAGCCTGGAGCCCGGCTGCCCTGCTGGTCTCGAGCGTCGCATTCGCCGCCGGCCACCTGCCGGGCGAGTGGCCTGCGGCCTTCGTCTACGGCCTCCTGATGGCCGGGCTCTGGATCTGGCGAGGAGATCTGCTGTCCTGCGTCGTGGCGCACGGGACGACCAACGTCGTGCTCGCCGTCTGGGTCCGGGCGACCGGCCAGTGGGCGCTGTGGTAGCTGGATTTGTGCATTCGGATGGATTGATCTAAGATGGGGCGACCATGAGTCGGGACCCTGGCGCGCGCCTCGAGTCGCTGCTGCGGGAGCGGATCCTCCTGCTCGACGGTGCCATGGGTACCCAGGTGCAGGCCCGAGGCCTGGGCGAGGCCGACTTTCGGGGCGCCCGCTTCGCCGACCACCCTTCCGATCTGAAGGGCAACAACGACCTTCTGGTGCTGACCCGACCCGACGTGATCCAGGGCATCCACGAGGCGTACCTCGCGGCGGGTAGCGATCTCGTCGAAACCAGCACCTTCAACGCGACGGCGATCTCGCAGGCCGACTACGGGCTCGAGTCCGTCTGCTACGAGCTGAACCTCGAGGCCGCGCGGCTGGCGCGCCGCGCCGCCGACGCGTGGAGCGCGCGCACCCCGGACCGGCCGCGCTTCGTCGCGGGAGCGCTCGGGCCGCTGAACAAGACCCTGTCGCTCTCGCCGGACGTGAACGACCCGAGCTTCCGCGCCGTCGGCTTCGACCAGGTGCGCGACGCCTACGCCGAGCAGGTTCGCGGCCTGGTCGAGGGCGGCGTCGACGCGCTCCTGGTCGAGACGATCTTCGACACGCTGAACGCGAAGGCGGCCTTCATCGCCATCGAGCGGGTCTGCGCCGAGCTCGGGGTCGCCCTGCCGCTCCTGATCTCGGTCACGATCACCGACCGCAGCGGGCGCACGTTGTCGGGGCAGACGCTCGAGGCGTTCTGGACCTCGGTCGCGCACGCGCGGCCGCTCTGCGTCGGCATCAACTGCGCGCTCGGCGCCGCCGAGATGCGGCCATACGTCGAGGAGCTCGCGCGCATCGCGCCGGTCTTCACGAGCTGCTACCCGAACGCCGGCCTCCCCAACGCCTTCGGCGGCTATGACGAGACGCCCGAGATCACCGCGGCCAGGCTGCGCGAGTTCGCCGAGGCGGGATGGGTGAATCTGGTCGGCGGGTGCTGCGGCACCACCCCGGAGCACGTCCGGGCGATCGGCGACGCCGTACGCGGCCTCGCGCCGCGCGCGATCCCCGACGTGCCGCGGCGGCCCCGCTTCGCCGGCCTCGAGATGCTCGAGGTGCGGCCCGACAGCAACTTCCTGATGATCGGCGAGCGGACCAACGTGACCGGCTCGCGGCGCTTCGCGAGCCTCGTCCGCGCCGGCGACTACACGCGTGCGCTCGAGGTCGCGCTCGACCAGGTGCGCGGCGGCGCCAATCTGCTCGACGTCAACATGGACGAGGCGCTGCTCGACTCCGAGAAGGCGATGGAGACCTTCCTCAAGCTCGTCGCCACCGAGCCCGAGGTGGCGCGGCTGCCGCTCGTGATCGACAGCTCGAAGTGGTCGGTCATCGAGGCGGGGCTGCGCTGCGTGCAGGGCAAGGCGGTCGTGAACTCGATCAGTCTGAAGGAGGGCGAGGCGGAGTTCCTCGCCAAGGCGGCGCTGGTGCGCAGCTACGGTGCCGCCTGCGTCGTGATGGCGTTCGACGAGCAGGGGCAGGCCGACAGCGTCGAGCGCAAGGTGTCGATCTGCCAGCGCGCCTACCGGCTGCTCACGGAGCGCGCCGGCTTCGCGGGCGAGGACGTGATCTTCGACCCCAACATCTTCGCCGTCGCCACCGGAATCGAGGAGCACAACCGCTACGCGCTCAACTACCTCGAGGCCGTGCGCCAGATCAAGGCGACCTGCCCCGGCGCGCTGGTGAGCGGCGGCGTCTCCAACCTCTCGTTCTCGTTCCGGGGCAACGAGCCCGTGCGCGAGGCGATGCACTCGGCGTTCCTGTACCACGCGATCCGCGCGGGCATGGACATGGGGATCGTGAACGCCGGCCAGCTGGTCGTCTACGAGGACATCCCGAAGGACCTGCTGGAGCGGGTCGAGGACGTGCTCTTCGATCGGCGCCCCGACGCCACGGAGCGCCTCGTCGAGTACGCCGGGCAGGTGAAGGGCAAGGGCAAGCAGCGCGAGATCGACCTCTCGTGGCGGCGGGGCAGCGTCGAGGAGCGCCTGGTGCACGCGCTGGTGCACGGCATCACCGACTTCATCGAGGAGGACGCCGAGGAGGCGCGCCGCAAGCTGCTGCGCCCGCTGCACGTGATCGAGGGTCCGCTGATGGACGGCATGAAGGTCGTCGGCGACCTCTTCGGCGCGGGCAAGATGTTCCTGCCCCAGGTGGTGAAGAGCGCGCGCGCCATGAAGCGCGCCGTCGCCTACCTGACGCCCTTCATGGAGGCCGAGCTCGAGGGCGGCGAGCCCACCTCGGCTGGCGTCCTGGTGATGGCGACAGTGAAGGGCGACGTGCACGACATCGGCAAGAACATCGTCGGCGTCGTGCTCGGCTGCAACGGCTATCGCGTCGTCGACCTCGGTGTGATGGTGCCGTGCGACAAGATCCTCGACGCCGCCGCGGCGGAGCGCGCCGACCTGGTCGGTCTCTCCGGGCTGATCACGCCGTCGCTCGACGAGATGGTGCACGTCGCGCAGGAGATGGAGCGCCGGGGCCTCGCGCTGCCGCTGCTGATCGGCGGCGCCACCACCAGCAAGCAGCACACGGCCGTGAAGATCGCTCCCGCGTACTCGGGCCCGACGCTCCACGTGCTCGATGCCTCCCGCGCGGTCGGCGTCGTCGCGAGCCTGCTCGACCCGGTGCAGCGCGAGGCGCTGGCCGCCCGCGCGCGCGACGAGCAGCAGCGGCTGCGCCAGGCGCATGCCGCCACCGCCGCGCGGCCTCTGGTCCCCTACGCGGATGCGCGACGGCGGCGGCGGGTCCTCGACTTCAGCGGTGGCGCGGTCGCGGTCCCATCCTTCGTCGGGCGCCGCGCCCTCGACGATCTCGACCTCGACGAGATCGCCCGCTTCATCGACTGGACCTTCCTGTTCCACGCCTGGGAGCTTCCCGGGAAGTTTCCGAAGATCCTCGATCACCCCCGCTACGGCCCGGCCGCGCGCGAGCTGTACGACAACGCCCAGGCCCTGCTCGAGCGCATCCTCGACGAGAAGCTGCTCTCCGCCCGCGCCGCCTACGGCTTCTGGCCCGCGCACGCCGAGGGCGACGACCTCGTCCTGTTCCGCGACGCCGACCGGCGCAGCGAGGTCGCGCGCTTCCCGATGCTGCGCCAGCAGCGCGCTGCGACGCCGGACCGGCCGCTGCTCTCGCTCGCGGACTTCGTGGCGCCCGCCGGGAGCGGCGTCGCCGACTTCGTCGGCGCCTTCGCCGTCACCGCGGGGATCGGCGCCGAGGAGCTGGCGGCGCGCTACGAGAGGGATCACGACGACTACCAGGCGATCCTGGTGAAGGCGCTGGCCGATCGTCTCGCCGAGGCGTGCGCCGAGTGGCTGCACCTGCGCGCCCGCCGCGAGTGGGGCTACGCGCGCGACGAGCAGCTCTCGCTCGACGATCTGATCGGCGAGCGCTACCGCGGCATCCGGCCGGCCTTCGGCTATCCCGCCTGCCCCGACCACAGCGAGAAGCGCACGCTGTTCGACCTGCTCGACGCGCCGGGCATCGGCATCACGCTCTCCGAGAGCTGCGCGATGCTGCCGGCCGCGAGCGTGTCCGGCCTCTACTTCGCCCATCCCGAGGCGCGCTACTTCACGGTCGGGCGCATCGGCCGCGACCAGCTCGCCGACTACGCGGCCCGCCAGCACGTGCCGATCGAGGAGGCAGAGCGCTGGCTCGCGCCCAACCTCGCGGGCGAGGCGGTCGCGGGCAAGGACGCGCCGGCGGCCGGCGCCGAGGCGGGCGAGGAGGCCGCCGAGGCGCGCCCGTGAGTGGAACCCTCTGCCTGGTCTCGGGCGGATCGAGCGGGATCGGACGCGCGCTGATCGAGACGCTGCCCTTCGCGCCGGCGCGGGTGGTGAGCCTGAGCCGACGGCCGGCGCCGATCGGCGTCCACGTCGCCGTCGATCTCGCCGAGCCCGCCGGCTGGGCGCGCGCGAGCGAGGTCTTCGAGAAGGAGATCGCGGGCTTCGGCGGCGAGCGGGTGCTCTTCGTCCACGCCGCGGGGACGCTCACACCGATCGGTTTCGCCGGGGAGGTCGATCCGGCCGCCTATCGGCGGAACGTGCTGCTCAACGGCGCGGCGCCGCAGGTGCTCGGCGACGCCTTCCTGCGCGCACTCCGGACGACGTCCGCCGAGGCGCTGCTGCTCTTCATCGGCTCGGGTGCGGCGTCCTCGGTCTATCCGGGCTGGTCGAGCTACGGCGCCGGCAAGGCGGCCGTCGCGCAGTGGACGCGCACCGCGGGCGCCGAGCAGGCGCGCCGCGGCCGCCGCTGCCGGGTCGTCTGCGTCGCGCCGGGCGTGGTGGCGACGGCGATGCAGGAGGAGATCCGCGCTACCGACCGCGAGCGCTTTCCCGAGGTCGAGCGCTTCGTCGCGCTCGAGCGCGAGGGAGCGCTCCGAGACCCGCGCGAGGTCGCGCGCGAGCTCTGGTCGCT
Organism: Myxococcota bacterium; assembly: GCA_035506135.1. Taxonomy (GTDB): domain Bacteria; phylum Myxococcota_A; class UBA9160; order UBA9160; family PR03; genus DATJPY01. The sequence continues at coordinate 32,337 of DATJPY010000014.1, forward strand.
CGTCACCGGAGACCTGCCGAACGGCGCCGTGCTCGACCTGCGGACCCGCTGACCCGTGCTCCCGTACCGGGCGGTGATCTTCGATCTGGGCGGGGTGGTGATGGGCTCGCCGCTGCACGCGATCGCCGCCTACGAGCGGGACCTCGGGATCCCGGCCGGCTTCGTGAACCGTCTCGTGGTCGCCGGCGGCGCCGCGGGCGCGTGGTCGCGACTCGAGCGGGGTGAGCTCACGCTCGAAGCGTTCTTCCCGGCGTTCGACCGCGAGTGCGCCGAGGCCGGCCATACGATCTCGGCGCGCGCGATGATGGAGCGCATCGCCGCGGCGGCGGTCCCGCGTCCCGCGATGCTGGAGGCGATCCGCTGCATCCGGGGCCGCGGCCTCTCCACCGCGGCGCTCACCAACAACTGGGTGGGCGAGGACCGCGCCGCCGGCCCGGAGCGCGGCTGGCTGGGCGAGCACTTCGACGTCGTGGTGGAGTCGAGCGCCGTGGGCCTGCGCAAGCCCGATCCGCGCATCTACACGCTGGTGCTGCAGCGGCTGCGCGTCGACGCGGCCGAGGCGATCTTCCTGGACGACATCGGCGGCAACCTGAAGCCGGCACGCGGGCTCGGGCTCACCACGATCAAGGTCGACGATCCGGGCTCCGCGCTCGCCGCGCTCTCCACCTGCCTCGGCTTTCCGCTCCAGGTCGCCTGACGTTGCACCGCTCGCAAAACCGCTGTGTCTTCCCTATGTTCCGGCGGTTCCCGCAGGCGGAGTCCGAGATGTCCCGAGTGCACGTCGCGGTCGCCGGTGCGACCGGCGCGGTGGGCGCAGAGTTCCTGAGGCTGCTCGAGAAGCGCGCCTACCCGCTGCGCAGTCTCAGGCTGCTCGCCAGCAAGCGAAGCGTCGGCCGCACGCTCCCGTTCCGCGGCGAGGCGATCGCGGTCGAGGAGCTCACCGAGGAGAGCTTCCGGGGCGTCGACCACGCCTTCTTCAGCGCCGGCGCGGCGCAGGCCCGACGTTTCGCCCCGGCGGCCGCCGCCGCGGGCGCCGTCGTGATCGACAACTCGAGCGCCTACCGCTACGAGGACGAGGTCCCGCTCGTCGTGCCGGAGATCAACGGCGCCGACGCGTTCTCCCACAAGGGCATCATCGCGAATCCCAACTGCACGACGATCGTGGCGCTGATGGCGATGGCGCCGCTGCACCGCGCCTTCGGGGTGCGGCGCGCGGTGATGTCGAGCTACCAGGCCATCAGCGGCGCGGGCGCGCAGGCGATGGCGGAGCTGGACCGCCAGGTGCACGACTGGGTCGCGGGCCGACCCCTCGAGGTCAAGCACCAGCCCAGGCAGATCGCCTTCAACGTGATTCCCCGGATCGACGCGGTGCAGGACAACTTCTACACCAAGGAGGAGATGAAGTTCCTCTGGGAAGGGCGCAAGATCCTTCACCACGCCGCCCTGCTCGCCACGGCCACCTGCGTGCGGGTGCCCGTGTTCCGCTCCCACGCGGTGTCGCTCAACCTCGAGCTCGAGAAGCCGGCGACGCGCGACGCCGCCCTGACGGCCCTGCGCGCCGCGCCGGGGGTGCGCGTGCAGGACGATCCGGGCGCCGAGGTCTACCCGACCCCGCTCGAGACGAGCGGGCTCGACGACGTCTTCGTCGGACGCGTGCGCTCCGACGTCTCGGTGCCCGATGGGCGAGGCCTCTGTCTCTGGGCGGTCGGCGACCAGCTCGGCAAGGGCGCGGCGCTCAACGCCGTGCAGATCGGCGAGCTCCTGCTGCGCGGCCAGTAGGCGCTAGCCGAGCACGAACTCGCTCATCGGGTGCGACTCGACGCGTTCGATGTCGAGGAAGCTCCGCACGCTCGCCAGCATGCGCCCCAGGTTCTCGCGCAGCTTCGCGGGGTCGCCGCCGGCCTTGTACCAGAGCATCGGGTCGACGACCGCCTCGCTGGGGAAGCCCTCCTCCACGATGCCGGCCCACGGCGGCGCGCCCTCGGTGAGCGCGCGCACGACGACGTTGCGCACGTAGAGATAGGTGCACTGGATCTCGAGCGCGAGCGGCGAGTGCCGCTCGTGCCACGTCGCGATCCAGTCGGCCTGGCTGAGTCGCTCGGGGCGCTCGATGCAGGTGAGCATCGTGATGCCTGGCGTGCGCTCGCCGGGAGGCGCGCGATGCGTCGTGTTGCGGAGCGGGACCGACTCGGTCACCAGGTAGCCCGCGATTCGCTCCGCGTGCGGCCGGAGCACCGTCTCGACGGCGCCCCGCGTGTCGACGCAGTCGAGCCAGACGCCGACCATGCCGGCGATCGGGTTCTCCATGTGCGTGATGCGCGCCTTCTGCACGGCTTCGGCGTGTGCATCGGCCGCGAGCACCGTGAGCGGCGCGCGCGCCAGCGGCGCGAGGCGCGGCGCCACCTCGCCGAGCAGCGCACGCGCGAACGCCGCCTTGGGCTCGGCGGGCCGCCTCCACAGCACGTAGACGAGCTTCTCCATCCGGGCCCTCCCGAGGCGGAGCAGTCTAGCCGCTGTGCGCGGCCTGCCGGTCGCAGCCCTCGAGCCGCTGCTTCAGGTTCGCGAGCAGCGCGCGCTGGGCGTCCCGCGCGCGCGCCACGACGAAGGCGCGGAGCGCCCGCGGGCACTCGATCGCCACGGACTCGCGCACCGCCGTCCGATCCGTCGCGAGCGCCTCCAGCGAGAAGCCGCCGCGGAGGCGGATCCCGAGCGCCGCCCGGGTCGCGAAGGCGACGCACCGAGCCTCCCGGTCGGGACGCAGCTCGACGTGGAGCCGGCTGCGGAGCGGCAGGCCGAGGAGCGGGACCCGCTCGACGGCGTCGAACGCGCGCGCGCGCGGCGGCGCTCTGACCTCGCGCACCTCGACGAGCAGCGGCTGGAGGCCGAGGAACCGCTCCGGCTCGGCCAGCTCGGCGAAGACGCGCGCGAGAGGTGCCTCGATCTCGACGGCGCACTCGAAGTGCGCGGCCGCGCTCAGCCCGTGGCCTCGGCGGCGCTCCGGTAGCGCTCGAGCAGAGGCATCACCTCCTCGCGCGGGCTCGACGGGACCCCGAAGATCGCGCGGGTGACGCCCGCGTCGCGCAGGCGCCCGAGCAGGGCGGGATCGGGCGGGCAGTAGTAGATCGAGACCTCGATCGAGGCGGGATCGCGGCCCGCCTCCTCGGCCATCTTGCGCAGCTCCGGCAGCCGGCGCAGCGCGCCGGCCGGATCGCCGACGGGGATCCATCCGTCGCCGTAGCGGATCGCGCGCTTCGCGGCGCCCGGGAAGGCGCCGCCGACGTGGATCGGCGGATGCGGCTTCTGCACCGGCTTCGGCCACTGGAAGATCGGATCGAAGTCGACGTGCTCGCCGTGGTACTCGGCGCGGCTCTGCGTCCAGATCGCCTTCATCGCCTCGATGCGCTCTCGCAGCACCTTCCAGCGATCGCCGAGGCGGGTGCCGTGGTTGTTCATCTCGTCCTCGTTCCAGCCGGCGCCGACCCCGAACAGGAAGCGACCGCCCGAGAGCTGGTCCAGCGACGCCACTTCCTTCGCCGTCTGGATCGGGTCGCGCTGGATCACCAGGCAGATCCCGGTGCCGAGCTTGAGCGTGCGCGTCACGCTCGCCGCGGCGGCGAGCACGACGAACGGATCCATCGCGTCGTAGTACATCTTCGGGAGCTCGCCGCCTCCCGGGAACGGCGTCTTCCGACTGACGGGGATGTGCGAGTGCTCGGCCACCCAGATCGACTCGAAGCCGCGCTCCTCGGCGGCGACGGCCAGGTCGGGGAAGCGCATCGAGGAGTCGGTCGGGAAGGTGCAGAGGCCGTAGCGCATCAGACCCTCCTCTCGAGGACCAGCCGGACGAAATCGCCCTCGGTGAGGATCCCGACCAGCTTGCCGCGCTCGACCACGGGGAGGCAGCCGATCTTGCGCTCGAGCATCACGCGCGCCGCGTCGGAGAGCGGGGTCTCGGGCGTCGTGGTGATCGGATCGGTGGTCATCACCTCCTCCACGGTCAGGTGCGTCAGCAGCTTCTGCTTCGCGTGCGCGCCGTAGCCGATGGCCCGGGCCAGCGCTCCGTGGAACAGGTCGCGCTGGCTCAAGATGCCGACCACCCGATCGCCGTCGCCGAGGACCGGGGTGTGGCGGATGCGCCCGAGGCTCATCAAGTCGTCGGCGATCACCAGCTTGTCGCCCCTTCGGACCGTGGCCACCTCGGGGCTCATGACGTCCCGGACCTGCATCGCTCCTCCCGTCGCGCCCGGGAGAAGCTTCGCAGACGGCCGGCGCCCTGTCAGCGCGGACTTGTCCGCGCCGGCGGCGGGAGGGATACTCGCGTGCGATGAGCCGCTTCCAGACCCTCCTCCTGCCGATCGACTTCTCCTCGCACGCCGCCTCCGCCCTCGAGATGGCGATCGCGCTCGCGCGAGACGCGCGCGCGACGGTCCATCTCTACCACGCCTACGAGATCCCGCTCGGCACGATCCCTCCCTACGGCGTGGCCATCCCGGAGCCGATGCTGGCGGAGGTGCGCGACGCGGCCTCGCGCCGGCTCGAGAAGGCCGCGCAGCAGCTGCGGCAGGCGGGCGTCGCGAGCGAGACGCACATCGAGCACGCGCCGCCCGTCGACGGGATCAGCGACGCGGCGCGCGAGCTGCGGGCCGACCTGATCGTGATGGGCACGCGCGGGCTCACCGGCCTGAAGCACGTGCTGCTCGGCAGCGTCGCCGAGCGCACGGTGCGGACGGCACCGTGTCCGGTGCTCACCGTGCGCGCCGCCGACGAGGGCGCCGCGGGCGCGGGGCCGGCGGGTCGCTTCCGGACGATCCTCGTGCCCCTCGACTTCTCGACGCACGCGGACGCGGCGCTCGACCTGGCGATCGAGCTCGCGAAGGAGCACCACGGCGAGCTCCACCTGCTGCACGCCTACGAGCTGCCCGCGGCGGTGACGCTCGCCTATGGCGTCGCGATCCCGCAGTCGATGTGGGATGGCGTGCAGCAGGCGGCGCAGGCGCGGCTCGAGAAGGCCCTCGGGCGCGTCCGGTCGGCGAAGGTCGCCGGCGTCGCGCATCTCGTCACCGGCCCCGCGGCCGACGCGATCGTCGAAACGGCGGCCGAGCAGAAGGCCGATCTGATCGTGATGGCGACACGCGGTCTCACCGGCCTGAAGCACGTGCTGCTCGGGAGCGTCGCCGAGCGCACGCTCCGCACCGCCCCCTGCCCCGTCCTCACGCTCCGCGCCGACGGCTGACCCTCGACGCCTCAGCGCTGGATCAGCTTGCGGTACGCCTTCAGGTGTCGGATCGCCGCGCTCGGGTCGCCGAGGCGGTCGTGGACGCGCGCCAGGTTGTAGTGCGCGTCGGCGCAGTCGGGCGCGGCGCCGAGCGCCTGCTCGTACGCCTCGCGCGCCTCGCCGTAGCGGCCGAGGTCCTCGAGCGCGACGCCGAGATCGAAGGCGGCGGTCGCATCGTCCGGTCGCACCGCGAGGGCGGCGCGGTAGTGGCGCTCGGCCTCGCGCAGCCGGCCCGCCTCGTGCTCGAGACAGCCGAGATTGACGTGGGCGGCTGCGTGCTTCGGATCGATCTCGAGCGCGCGCTCGTAGGCCGCGCGCGCCTCGGCGGGGTCGCCCTCCTCGATCTCGCAGCCGAGCGCGTACCAGCCCTCGGCGCTGGGGGTCAGCTCGACGGCAGGCTCGCCCGCCTCACCGGCGCCCGCGGGCGAGAGCGGGACCGGCTCCGCACCGGGCCGCCAGGCCTCGAAGTCGAACCAGTACTGCCCCGACTCCGGGCTCCAGATGCGATCGCGCTCGCGCACCACGACCTGGCTCCCCTCGGCGGCGAGCCGGACGCCGGAGAGCGGGCTCCCGTCCGGGAGCTGCTGGCGGAGCCGGCGCAGCGCCTGCGTCACGCGCCGCGGCGGCACCCGGCTGGTCGCGAGCCCCTTCACGACGCGCAGGAAGACGAGGTCCTGGAACGAGAAGCGAAGGGCGCCGTCCGGGCCGCGCTCGGGCTCGATCACCCCGGCCCGGACGTAGCTGCGGAGCTGCGCGAGCGAGAGGCCGAGCAGACCCGCGACCTGCTCGGCGCCGTACGACGTCGCGTCGCCCGTGCCAGACATGGGATGCCGGGAGGTTGAGGCGCGGCAGGGCCCCCGCGCAAGGGGTCAGCGCTTGGCTCTGCCCCGTGCCTTGCCGGCCTCGCCCGACGCGGCGCGCTTCGGGCCCTTGCGCCCGGCACCGGCGGCCGGCGCGGCAAGGCTCGCGCGCAGCGCGTCCATCAGGTCGATGATCTTCGCCTCCGGCGCGGCGGCGGGCTCCACCGCGATCGACTCGGCCCCCTCCACCTTGCGGCGGATGGCGTCCTCGACGCGCTGCTTCACGGCGTCGTCGTAGCGCTCCGGGTGGAAGTCGTCGCTCTCGATCTGCTGGACGAGCTGCACCGCGAGGTCGAGCTCGGCGGGCTTCACGGCGGCCTTCCCGCGCTCGACCTCGTCGAACGACTTGACCTCGTCTGCGTAGCGGAGCTGCTGCATCACCAGCCCGTCCTGGAACGGGCGGATCAGCACGAGGTACTGCTTCCCGCGCGCCGCCCAGCGTGCCAGGGCCGCGCGGCCGGTCTTCCGCATCGCCTCGGCGAGCAGGCGGTAGGGCTTGTCGCCGCCCTTGTCCGGGCCGAGGTAGTAGGCCTTCTCGTAGTAGAGCGGGTCGACGGACTCGAGCGGAAGGAACTCGCTGATCTCGATGGTCTCGGAGCCGGCCTCCTCGAGGGAGCGGAGCTCCTCGGGGCTGAAGGTGACGTACTGCCCCTTCTGGAACTCGTAGCCCTTGACCAGCTCCTCGCGCGGCGCCACGCGCTCGTCCCGCGGGCACCAGTACTGCTGCTTCACCCGGGAGCCGCAGCTGTGGAGCCAGTGGAAGGAGAGCGAGCCACCCGACTCCTGGGTCGTGAAGAGCTTCACCGGGATCGAGACGAGCCCGAAGGAGACGGCTGCGGTGCCGATCGCGCGCGCTGCCATGGATCTCTCTCCCCTGGGGATTGGAGCATGGGCGAGGTGCGAAGAGGCGTCAACCCGGACCACAATCGGCGCATGGCAGACCGGGCTGGAGCGGGTCGAGGGGGCCTCGGGGCCTACCGGGCGAAGCGCTCCGCCGAGCGCACGCCCGAGCCGTTCGGTTCCGGCGGGCACGGCTCTGGCTCCGGCGGCGCTCGCCCCCGCCTCTTCGTCGTCCAGCAGCACGGGGCGCGGCGCCTCCACTTCGACTTCCGGCTCGAGTGGAACGGCGTGCTGCTGTCGTGGGCGGTTCCGAAGGGGCCCTCGCTCGATCCGGCCGAGAAGCGCCTCGCGGTGCGCGTCGAGGACCACCCGGTCGACTACGCCGACTTCGAGGGCGTGATCCCCGAAGGCAACTACGGCGCCGGCGCGGTCATCGTCTGGGACACGGGCCGCTGGATCCCGGTGGAGGACCCCGAGCGCGGGCTCGAGAGCGGGAAGCTCCTCTTCGACCTCGCCGGCTACAAGCTTCGCGGCCGCTTCACGCTGGTGCGCACCGGCGGCCGCCGCGCCGCCAGGTCGGGCAAGGAGTGGCTGCTCATCAAGAAGGCCGATGGCTTCGCCGCTTCCGGCGCCCTCGACGCGCACTCGGTGCTCTCGGGGCTCACGCTGGACGAGCTCGCCGATGGCCCGCGGCGCGAGGCCGCGCTCGCGCGCGCCGCGGGACGCCTAGGGGCGACACGCCGGCGCGTCGACGTGGTAGCGGTGAAGCCCATGCTGGCGCAGGCCACCGAGAAGCCCTTCTCGGCGGACGGCTGGCTCTTCGAGGTGAAGTACGACGGCTACCGCGCGATCGCGGCGCGCGAGCCCGCTACGGACGGCGGGCGCGCCCGGGCGCAGCTCCGCTACCGGAGCGGACGCGATGCGACGGCGCTCTGGCCGGAGCTCGCGGGTGCCGTCGCGGCGCTGCCCTACTCGCGCATCGTGCTCGACGGAGAGCTGGTGGTGCTCGACGGCGAGGGCCGCCCGAGCTTCCAGCGGCTCCAGAAGCGCGCACAGGCCAGCACGCCGGCCGAGGCACGGCGCGCCGCGGTCGAGTCGCCCGCGACGTACTTCGCCTTCGACCTCCTTGCGCTCGGCGATCTCGACCTCCGCCCGCTCCCGCTCGTCGAGCGCAAGCGGCTCCTCGAACGCGCGCTTCCCGGCCGCGGGCCGCTGCGGGTGGCGCCCCACTTCGCCGCGCGCGGTGAGGTCGTCTTCGCCGAGATCGAGCGCCTCGGCCTCGAGGGGATGGTGGCCAAGCGCGCCGACGCGCCGTACCGGGCCGGCCGCTCGCCGGCCTGGCGCAAGATCCGCATCCGCCCGACGCACGACTTCGCGATCGTCGGCATGAGCGCGCCGCGCGGGTCGCGCGCCGGGTTCGGTGCGCTGCACCTGGCGGCGCGCAGCGGATCGACACTGCGCTATGTCGGCCGGGTCGGGAGCGGCTTCTCCGACGCGCAGCTCGCCGCGCTGCACCGCGCGCTCGAGCCGCTGCGCCGCGCCACGCCCGCCTGCGAGGGCGCGCCGAAGAGCGCGCGCGGCGACGTCTGGGTCGAGCCGCGCCTCGTGTGCGAGGTTCGCTATGCGGAGGTCACCGCCGACGGCAGCCTGCGCCAGCCCGTGTTCGTGCGCCTGCGCGAGGACAAGAAGCCCGAGGAGATCGATCCGCCGCCGGCCCTCGCCGGCGCCGCGGAGGAGCCGCCCATGGCACCTGCGGAGAAGAAGAATCCCGAGCCCGAACGGTCGGTTGCCTTCACGAACCTCGACAAGATCTTCTGGCCCGAGTCGGGCTACACGAAGGGCGACCTGATCGAGTACTACCGCGGCATCGCGCCGTGGCTCCTGCCCTATCTGCGCGATCGCCCGCTGGTGATGACCCGCTATCCGGACGGGATCGCCGGCAAATCGTTCTTCCAGAAGGACGCGCCGCGCTGGGCACCCTCGTGGCTCCGCACCGAGACGCTCTGGAGCGAGCACGGCGGGCGCGAGATCCACTACTTCGTGTGCGACGACGTCGAGTCGCTGCTCTACGTCGCGAACATGGGCACCATCCCGCTGCACGTCTGGTCGAGCCGCATCGCGAGCCTGCAGCGGCCGGACTGGTCGATCCTCGACCTCGACCCGAAGGGGGCGCCGTTCGCGCACGTCGTCGAGATCGCGCGCGCGCTGCGGGCGATCGGCGAGGAGATCGGGCTGCCGACCTTCGTGAAGACCAGCGGCTCGGCCGGGCTCCACGTGCTCGTGCCGCTCGGCGGCCGGCTCACCTTCGAGCAGTCGCGCACGCTCGCCGAGCTGCTCGCGCACGCCGCCGTCGAGCGCCTGCCGGAGATCGCCACGATGGCGCGTCCGCTGCGCGCGCGCGGCGGCCGCGTCTACGTCGACACCGGACAGAACGGCCACGGGAAGCTCCTCGCCGCGCCCTTCTCCGCACGGCCCCTCCCCGGCGCGCCGGTCTCGATGCCGCTGCGCTGGAGCGAGGTCGGCGGGCGCCTCGATCCCGCTCGCTTCACGATCCGCAGCGCGGCAGGGCGCATGCGGCGGCTCGGCGCGGACCCGCTGCGCCCGGTGCTCGACGCGGCGCCCGACCTCGTCGCGGCGCTCGAGCGGCTCTCGGGGGCGGTGAAGCGCGATGCGAAGAAGCACTGAGCGCGCCTCCACCCGCCGCGCGACCCGAGTGGATGCTCGGCGCCCCAACGCAGGTGATCGACGCAGACACGCTGCCCTGGCGCTTCCTCTCCCGCTTCCAGCGCGGAGACGCGCCACCGCTTCCCGGCCTGGTGACGCTTCGATGACGACCGGCGTTGCCCCCCGTGCTCGGCGCCCGCAGCGAATTGCAAGATCCAGCTCCCATCCCTATCGTGACGCGCCAATGCGACGGCTCGAGTCGAACGCACGCGTTCGTTCCGCCGGTTCTCTGCAAAGCGCGGTGGGGCTTCGCTCCCGCGCCTGGCTCGGCGTCGCCGCCCTCCTGCTCCAGCTCGCCCTTCCCTTCCTCCATTCTCTGGAGATCCGCCTCGCATCCGCCGAGGCGTCGCCCCTGGGCGCAGACGCGCACAGTCCGTCTCGCGCGCTCGACCCGACCCCTGGCGCGCGCGGGATCTCGGCCGTACCGGTCGCAGCGCACGACGAGCAGAACTGCCCGATCTGCGCCGCGCTCTCCCACGCTCACGCCGCGACCACGGATGCGGCTCGAGTCCCTGCGGCGTTCGAGTCTCGTCCGCTCGTCGTTTCGACCGAACGCAAGACCCCGCCGTTCCGGGACGTCGCGAGCCCTGACGCTCGCGCGCCTCCCTCCGCCTCGCGCATCGCCATCTCGTAGTCGCGGTCCGCTCGAGACGCGTCGCGTGATGGCTGCCATGGGCCCGCGCCCATGAGCCTCCGCGATCCGCGCCTGAGGACCGCCTTCCAGGGACGATCTGAGGGGCGGCGCTTCGGCCGCCCGGAGTCGAGAAGATGAGAGGCAGGAGGGGACTCTTCGCCCTGCTCTTCGCAGGGTGGTCGGCAGGCTTTGGCTTTTCGGGAATCGCGCTCGGCGACCCCGCGTCGCAGGGCTCCGTGGAGGGGCACGTCAAGGACGCCCTCGATCGGCCGCTCGCGGACGTGGCGCTGCGCCTCGAGGCGGCGGATGGGCACGTTGCCGGTCGCACCCAGACCGATGCGAACGGACGCTTCGCGTTCCACGGCGTCGACGCCGGGGTGTACTCCGTCGTCGGGGAGAAGAAGGACTTCGAGACCGCCACCGCCGTGGTAACCGTGAAGGCGGGCGAGGCGGCGCGATCGGAGCTGGTCCTCGCCTCGACGACGCCGCTCGACCTGAACGTCGTCGCTCAACGGCTCGACCAGCGCCGGGTGAACATCACGCCCGCGATCGGCGTGAGCCACTACGACATCACGCAGGACGCCATCCAGGACCAGGCCCACGGCGACGATACGCCGTTCAATCAGGTCATCCTCCGTTCACCCGGGGTCGCCAACGACTCGTACGGTCAGCTGCACGTCCGCGGCGAGCACGCGAACCTCCAGTACCGCATCAACGGCATCCTGCTGCCGGGCGGCCTCACCGGCTTCGCCTCCACGCTCGACACCCGGATGGTGAGCAACGCGTCGCTTTTGACCGGCGCGCTTCCCGCGCAGTACGGCTACCGCACCGCAGGCGTCGTCGACATCCAGACGCAGGAGGGTACGCTCCAGCCCGAGGCGAGCCTCGGGATCTACGGCGGCAGCGACAGCTGGGTCCAGCCGCACTTCGAAGCGAGTGGCTCCTCGGGAATCTTCAACTACTTCGTCACCGGCGATTACATCCAGAACGATCGAGGTGTCGAGCCGCCGACTCCCAACGCCATCCACGACTACACACGGCAGGGAAAGGTCTTCGGACTCTTCTCCGCAGTACCCGACCCGTCGACGCGCGTGAGCCTCGCCGTGAGCGGCGCCATCGGCCACTTCGAGATTCCCAACAACCCGGGCCAGCCCACGGCCTTCTCCCTCGCCGGAGTCGACAGCTTCAACTCGAAGGACGTGAACGAGACCCAGCAGGAGATCAATCCGTGGGGGATCCTGGCGCTGCAGAAGTCACTGGGGCCGCTCGATTTCCAGATCGCCGCATTCAGCCAGTACAACGACATCCGCTTCAACCCGGACAACACGCCAGACCTCCTCTTCAACGGCGTCGCGTCTCGCACCGAACGGAGCGTTTTCGAGAACGGGATCGAGGGCGACGGCAGCTACCACCTGAACGAGTCGCACACGCTGCGGGGCGGCTTCTTCTTCAGCGGCAGCCGCGCCGACACCAACAACACCTCGCGCGTCTTCCCCACCGACGCGGCCGGGAACCAGAGCAGCGACGTCCCGATCGTGGTCACGGACGACACCAACAAGACGGCCTTTCTCTACGGCGTCTATCTGCAGGACGAGTGGAAGCTGCTCCCGCAGCTCACCATCAACGGCGGCCTCCGCTTCGACTACTACGACGGCTTCGTGAAGGAGTACCAGGCGAGTCCGCGCATCAACCTGGTCTACCGGCCGACCGAGACGACGACGCTGCACGCCGGCTACTCGCGCTACTTCACGCCGCCGCCGCTCGAGCTTCTCGCCAAGGACGGCTGCGACAAGTTCGCGAACACGACCAATGCCTGCGCGATCGACACCGGGATCAAGCCGGTCAACGTCGAGCGCGCCCACTACTTCGGTGTCGGGATCGTCCAACAGATCCTTCCCGAGTGGCGGGTGGGGCTCGACGGCTACTACAAGATTGCCCACAACCAGCTCGACGACGGCCAGTTCGGCGCGGCCCTGGTGTTCTCCCCCTTCAACTACGACAAGGGCTCGATCAAGGGCGTCGAGCTCACCTCCACCTACCAGCGCGGGAACTTCTCTGCCTACACCAACGCAGCCCTGTCGTACGCCCAGGGGCGGAAGATTACGACCGCCCAGTTCCTGTTCGAGCCGGATGAATTCGAATACATCAGTCACCACTACGTCTGGCTGGACCACGACCAGCGCTGGAGCAGCACCGCGGGGGTCTCCTACGTCCTCTGGGGGACGCGGTTCTACGCCGAGAACATCTTCGGCAGCGGACTGCGCCAGGGCTTCGCGAACACGATGAAGATGCCCGTCTCCAACCAGGTGAACCTCGGCGCCTCGCGCGATTTCGTGCTTCCGACGCTGGGTCGGTTCACGGCGCGCTTCGACATCGTGAATCTGTTCGACAAGCACAACCAGATCCGCTCGGGCGAGGGGATCGGCGTCTTCGCCGCGCAGCGGGGGCCCGAGCGCGGCTTCTTCGGCGGGTTGACCAAACACTTCTGACCGCGGAGGACCGCGGACACGGGAGCGGGAGACGCGTGCACGACCTGACCAACCTCTGGACCGCCCTGCAGGCGGGCGGCGCAGCGATCTATCCACTGCTCGGATTGGCCGTCGTCGCGGCGGTCGTCATCGTCGAGAAGGGCTTCGTCTACGCGACGAGGACCCACCTCTCGCCGAAGCTGGTCCGGACGATCGAGAGCGGCGCCTTCAAGTGGAGCGAGCTCGAGCAGCAGCTCGCCGACGTGAACCCCAGGCTCTACGCAGGCCGGTTCCTTCGCGTGCTGGTCCAGAGCCGGCGGCAGCCCGGATGGTGGGTGGAGTCGCGCGCGGGAGACGAGGCGAGCGTCATCGAGAAGGCGCTCGGGCGTTGGACCTGGGTGCTCGAGACGATCGTGACGGCGGCGCCGCTGCTCGGGCTGCTCGGCACCATCACCGGCATGATCCGCTCCTTCCGGCTCTTTGGCGATCAGGGACTCGTCGACCCGGCGGGTGTCACCGGAGGGGTCGCGGAGGCGCTGATCGCGACCGCGGTGGGGCTCTTCATCGCCCTCGCGGCGCTCTTCGCGTTCAACTTCTTCTCGCAGCGCCGCGCCCAGTTGATGGACGAGCTCGAGCGGCTCGGCACGCGGCTGGTCGACCGCATCCGGCTCGATCAGGAGGGCTTCTTCGATGAAGCTCCGTAGATCGCGGACCTCGCGGCGCGGGCGCATCGAGATCATCCCCATGATCGACGTGATGTTCTTCCTGCTCGCGACCTTCATGCTTGCGTCGCTCTCGATGCAGCACTTGCATTCGCTGGGGATCAACCTTCCGAAGGGCCGCGCTGCGGCGATGGACACGCGAAGCCCGATCACGCTCACCGTGACGCGCGACGGGCAGCTGCTGCTGAACGAGGTCGCGATCACCCTCGACACGCTCGAGCCCGCGCTGCGACCGCTACTGGGCGACTCGGAGACGAGCGTCGTGGTTGCGGCGGACGGCGCTGCACCGCACGGCCTGGTGGTCCAGGCGATGCTCAAGGCACGCGAGGCCGGTGCCGAGCATTTCTTGATCGCGGTGCAGCACGAGTAGAGCGTGGCCGACTCGATCCGCCTCGACGACGGGCCCTGGAGACGACTCCCGTGGTCGCTCCCTGGCGGAGCGCTGCTGACGCTGCTCGCCCTGATGGGGCTCGTCCGGATGCTCGCCGAGTCCCCGCCGCAGCGAGAGAAGCCGCCCGCCCTCAGCGCACAGCTCCTGGAGCTCCCAGCGCCCGGACCCGCCGCTTCCGCCGCGCCCGCGCCGCCCGAGCCAGCGGCCCCCGCACCGCCGCCCGACCTCGTCACCCCGAAGCCGCCCGAGCCGTTGCCACCGCGGCCTCGCGAGCGAAGGCCGCCGGCGCCGAAGCCGGCGGAATCTTCGGCGCCCGCCAGCGCCGCTCCTTCCGCGACCGCATCCCGTGAAGCCGCAGTCCCGTCGAGCGCCGGCGGTCCGTCCCTGCCCGGCGGGCGCATGAGCGCGCGCGCCCTCTATCAGCCGGTGCCCGAGATCCCGGAGGAGCTGCGGCGCGAGAACCTCCAGGCGGTCGCCCTCGCCCGCTTCCGCGTGGCCGCCGACGGCAGCGCGCAGGTCGAGCTGGTCCGGGCCACGAACGACACGCGGCTGAACCAGGCGCTGCTCGCCGCCCTCAGGCGCTGGCGATTCTTCCCCGCGATGGAGCAGGGCCGGCCGGTCGACTCGGAGCTCGAGATCCGGGTTCCGATCTCGGTCCGCTGAGCCGGCGCGCCGCGCCCTCGGCTTTGCGGGACGCACGGCTATCTTCGCCGCCGCGCCGGGGTGCCCTTCGATGATCGCGTTCCTGACCGCATGGCTGAGCGAGACGGCGAACGTCCTCTACGAGGGCTCCCTCTACGTCCTGCTCGGCTTCCTGGTCGCCGGGGTCCTCCACGAGTTCCTGCCGACCTCGATCATCACGCGCCACCTCGGCCAGGAGCGCCCGCGCTCGGTCGTGCTCGCGGCGCTGTTCGGCGCGCCCATCCCGCTCTGCTCGTGCGGCGTGCTGCCCGCCGCCGCGGCGCTGCGACGCAAAGGCGCGAGCCGCTCCGCCCTGATGGCGTTCCTGATCTCCACGCCCGAGACCGGCGTCGACTCCATCGCGCTGACCTGGGGCCTCCTCGGTCCGCTGATGGCCGTGGTGCGCCCGCTCGTCGCCATCGCGACCGGCATCGCCGCCGGTGTGGGCGGTCTCTTCGTGCGCGACGACGTCGAAGCGAACGCGACGGTGCCGCTCCCGGCGCTGGCACAGGATCACGAGCATGCGACGGGTGCAGACGCGGCCGACGAAGCTGGGAGGCCGTGGACCGATCGGCTGCGCGCGGGCGTGGCGTACGGCTTCGGCCCGCTGCTCGACGAGATCGCCTTCTGGCTCGCGGTCGGCTTCGCGCTGACGGGCCTGCTCGCGGCGCTGCTCCCGAACGATTTCTTCTCGGCCGTGCTCGGCTGGGACCGCGGCCTCCTGCCGATGCTTGCGATGGCGCTCGCGAGCGTGCCGCTCTACCTCTGCGCGAGCGCCTCGACGCCGGTCGCTGCGGCGCTGGTCGCGAAGGGCCTCTCGCCGGGCGCCGCGCTGGTCTTCCTGCTGGTGGGGCCCGCGACCAACGCCGCGACCCTGAGCGTCGCGCGCCAGCTCCTCGGCGCGCGGCGGCTGCGCATCTACGTCCTCACCGTGCTCGCGTTCTCGATCGCCGCCGGCCTCGCGCTCGATCCGCTCGCGGGCGACACCATTCGGGCGTCGACGCTGGGCGCGGCCCGGCTGCCCGAGCGCGGGCTCCCGGCGTTCGCGAAGCTCCTGGCGGCGATCGCCTTCGGCGCCCTGCTGGCTCGGAGCTTCGCGCGCACCCGCTTCCGCGAGGGGCGCCGCGATGCCGCCGACCAGATCCACCGCCTCCGCGCGGCGCTCGCGGGCTTCGACCCCCGCGCGCTGCTCCGGCCCCCGGTGCTGGCCGCGCTCGCGGCGCTGCTGCTCGCGCTCCTGCTACCGCGCATGGTGCTGGTCGTCGGGCCCGGCCAGCGTGGGGTCGTGCAGCGCTTCGGGCGCCTGGTGGCGGGCGACCTCCCGCCCGGGCTCCACCTGCACTGGCCGGCGCCGCTCGGGCGCGGCGTGGCCGTCGACGTCGACTGGGTGCGGCAGCTCACCGTCGGCTTCCGCGGGAACCCCGCGGACGTGCGCGTCAGCATGGGCGACGAGGCGTTCTACCTCACCGCCGACGAGAACCTGATCGACATCCGCTCCGTCGTCAGCTACCGCGTTCGCGACCCCGCGCGCTTCGCGCTCGGCGTGGAGAACCCCGACGCGGTGATCGGCGCCCTGGCCCGGGACGTGCTGGTGCGCATCGCCACCGCGCAGACCATCGACGCCATCTACGCGACGGGGCGCCTCGACGTCGAGCGCGCCTGGCGCGAGGCGCTCGGCCGCGAGGTCGAGGCGCTCGGAATCGGGGCCGAGCTGGTCGACGCGCGGCTGCTCGACGTGCACGCGCCGGAGGGCGTGCACGACGCCTTCCGGGACGTGGCGAGCGCCGTCGAGGATCGCGAGCGCGAGATCCACGACGCGAACGGATACGGCGCCGAGCGGCGCAACCAAGGCGCGGGCGAGTCCGCGACGCTGGTCGAAGCCGCGCGCGCCGAGGCCACGCGCGTCGCGAAGCAGGCGGCGGGCGACGCCGCCGCCTTCGCCGGCCTCGCCGCCGTCGACGCCGAACACCCCGCCGTGACCGAGGAGCGCCTGTGGCTCGAGTCGCTCGAGCGCACGCTCCCCGCGCCGCGCAAGTTCATCCGCGCCGCGGGCAACGCCGGCGACGTCGACCTCTGGGTGGGCAATCCGCCGCCCGGCGGGCTGCCCGCCCTCTCCCTGCCCGCGGCCCCGCCGATCGGACCGCCCGCCGCGAAGGAGCCCGCCACGCCATGAGAATGCTGCTCGCCCTGGTCGCCGTCGCTCTCGCGGCGGCCGCGCTCGTCTCGTCGATCGTGGTGGTGGACGAGACCGAGCATGCCGTGATCACGCAGTTCGGCCGCCCGGTCGCCGTGATCAGCGAGGCGGGAGCGCACATCAAGCTCCCCGCGCCCATCCAGCGCGCCACCTTCCTCGACAAGCGGATCCTCCTGAGCCAGCTCCCGCAGACGGAGCTGCTGACCGCGGACAAGAAGAACATCGTCGTGTCGACCTATGTCGCGTGGCGCATCGCCGACCCGCTGAAGTTCCTCTCCGCGCTGCGCTCGCGCGACTTCGCCGAGGCGCGGCTCGCCGCGCTCGTGCAGTCGGAGCTCGGCTCGACGCTGGGGAGCCAGCCCTTCTCGAGCATCGTCCCGGCGGCGGCCGGAGGCACGAACTTGAAGCAGGTCGAGGAGCGCGTCGCGAGCGCCGCTCGCGAGGTGGCCGCGCGCGACTTCGGGATCGAGGTGACGAGCGTCGGCGTGACCCGCCTCGGCTACCCGGCGCAGAACCTCCAGAGCGTCTTCGCGCGCATGCGCGCCGAGCGCGAGCGCATCGCGCGTGGCTATCGCTCCGAGGGCAAGGCCGAGGCCCAGAAAATCCGCGCCGAAGCGGATCGCGAGCGCACGACGCTGCTCGCCAACGCCGAGGCGGAGGCGGCCCGGCTCCAGGGCGAGGGCGAGGCGGAGGCCGCGCGCGTCTACGCCGACGCCTATCGCGGGCACGAGGACTTCTATCGCTTCCTCCGCACGCTGCAGGCGTACGAGAAGACGCTGAAGGACAACACCACGCTGGTGCTGCCGGCCGACTCGCCCTTCCTCGACCTCCTGCTCTCGCGGACGCCGGGCGGCCACGCTGCGGGCGCGGGTCGCTAGCGGATGGAAGGCCGCCGCCGTTGGGGCTCCGGCCGACTCGGCCGACTGCTGCGCTGGGGCGTGGCGCCGCTCGCCGCTGCCGCGTACCTCGGCTCCGGCTTCTACAGCGTCCAGACCGACGAGAGCGCCGTCGCCTTCGTGCTCGGCCGGGCGGTCGGGCGCGACGAGCTCCCGGGCATGCACTGGAACCCGCCCTGGCCGTTCGGGCGCGTCCTCGTCGAGAAGACGGCCACCAACTTCACGATGCCGATCGGCTATCGCCTGGTCGATCGCCCGGGCGAGCCGCCCATCTCGGACCTGTGGCTCACGGGCGACACCAACGAGATCACGGCCCGGCTCGACGTCCAGTACAGCGTGCGAAGCCTGACCGATCTCGCGCTGGCCCACGAGGAGCCGCGGGAGCTCCTGCGGCGCGGCGGCGAGCGCGTGCTGTCGCGCTTCCTGGTCAGCGAGAACGTCGACGCCGCGATCACCACGAAGCGGGCCGAGCTCCAGGACTTCGTGCGCCGCGAGCTGCAGGCGCTGCTCGACGCGGACGGCGTCGGGATCCAGGTGCAGGCGGTGAGCATCAAGGAGCTCGCACCTCCGATCGAGGGCCAGGTCCGCAGCGCCTTCCAGGAGGTGCAGAACGCGAGCGCGGACCGCGAGCGCAGCATCTCGGAGGCGCGCGCCTACGAGGCGCAGGTGCTCGCCGAGGCGCAGGGCGACGCCCAGCGCCGCCTCTCCGACGCGACCGCGACCCGCTACCGCCGCATCGAGGTGGCCTCCGGCGAGGCCGATCGCTTCCAGGCGCTGGCGCGCGAGCACGACCGCGCGCCCGCGCTGACCGAGCAGCGCCTCTACCTCGAGACGCTCGAGCGCCTGCTGCCGGGGCTCCAGACCTACGTGGTCGAGCCCGCGAAGGACGGCAAGGTGAACCTGCGGATCGTCCGGTGAGGCGCCCGCTCCTGGCGATGGGGGCCGCGCTGGCCGGACTCGCAGCGGTGGCGAGCGCCGCCACCGCGCCGACACCGATTCGCGTGGTCGCGACGATCCAGCCGATCGCGATGCTCGTGCGCGAGCTGGGCGCCGGTCGCGTCGCCGTGACGAGCCTGGTGCCGCCCGGCGCCAGCCTCCACACCTTCGCGCCGAGGCCCGGTGACGTCGCGGCGGTCGAGGAGACCGGACTGTTCGTCGAGGTGGGAGCCGGGCTCGACACCTGGGCCGCGAAGCTCGAGAACGCCGCCGCGAGCCGGCCCGAGCGGCTGGTGCTGATCGAGCTCCCGAGCCTCGATCCCCTGCCGGCCGATCCTCGCGAGCACGGCCACGACGCCGCCGGCGCGCGAGCCCGCTTCGATCCACATGTCTGGCTGGACCCCATCCGGGTCCGCGACGTGGTCGCGCCCGCTCTGGTCGCTGCGCTCGTCCGCATCGATCCAGGCGGACGCGCCGAGTACGACACGGCGCTCGCGGCGCTGCGTGCGCGCATCGACGAGCTCGACGCGGAGATCCGGCGCACGCTCGAGGGACACGGGACGAAGTTCGTGGCCTTCCACGGCGCCTGGCGCTACTTCGCCGCCCGCTACGGCCTCGAGGAGATCGGCGTGGTCGAGGAGGCGCCGGGCGAGGAGCCGGCACCCCGCGAGATCGCGAGGCTCGTCGAGGCGGCGCGCGCGGCGCACGTCCCCGCGATCCTGACCGAGCCGCAGCTCAATCCGCGCATCGCCGCGACCATCGCCGCCGAGCTCGGCGCCGGAACCGTGACGGTCGACGAGCAGGGCGACCCGCGCGACCCCGAGCGCGCCGACTACGTCGCCCTGATGCGCTTCGACGCGCGCGCGTTCGCTCGCGCGTTGGGGAACGGCGCGCCGTGAGCGGTGACCCCGTCGTGCGCCTCGCGGGCGTGTCGGTCGAACGGCAGGGGCGCCGCGTGCTCGAGGACATCAGCTTCTCGCTCGACGCGGGTCACTTCCTCGGTGTCGTCGGCCCGAACGGCGCGGGCAAGACGACCCTCCTGCGCGCGATGCTCGGACTGGTGCCGATCGCGGCGGGTCGCATCGAGGTGTTCGGGCGCCCGCCCGGCGGCGCCTCGCCCGAGGTCGGCTATGTCCCGCAGCGCCACGCGGTCGCGGCGTCGTTTCCCGCCACGGTGCGCGACGTGGTGATGATGGGCCGGCTGCGGCGGCTCGGCTGGCTCGAGCGCCCGCGCGCTGCGGATCGCGAATCGGTCGCGCGCAGCCTCGCGCGGGTCGGCATGCAGGACCGCGCCGAGCGGCCGATCGGACGCCTCTCGGGCGGCGAGCAGCGCCGGGTGATGCTGGCGCAGGCGCTGTGCTCGAGCCAGCGCCTGCTGGTGCTCGACGAGCCGACGATCGGGCTCGACCTGCCGGCCGAGCAGGCCTTCTACGCGCTCCTGCGCTCGCTCAAGGAGGAGCTCGGGCTCACCGTGATCGCGGTCTCGCACGACCTCGTCGCCCTCGCGGCCGAGGCCGACGAGCTCGTCTGCATCAACCGCAGCATGCACGTCCACGGGAACCCGGAGGACGTCGTGCACAGCCACGCCCTGCGCGAGGCCTACAGCTGCGAGTTCAACTTCCTGGCCGGCGAGATCGCGCATCACGAGCGCATCGGGCGCGAGCGCTGATGCTCGCCGCGGAGCCCTCCGGTGATTGCCGCGGAGCCCTCCGGTGATTGAGTTCGCCTTCATGCAGCGCGCGCTCGCCGCCGCGGTGCTGGTCGGGGTGGTGTGCGGCGCCCTCGGCTTCTTCGTGGTGCTCCGGAGGCTCGCGTTCATCGGCGTCGGCATCTCGCACTCCGCCATCGGCGGCGTGGCGATCGGCGTGGTGGCGGGCGTCTCGCCGCTGCTCACCGCCGCGGTCTTCGCCGTTGCGGTGGCGCTCGGCATCGCCGCGGTGGGACGCCGCAGCGCGCTCTCCGAGGACGCCGTGATCGGCGTCTTCTTCTCCGGTTCGATGGCGCTCGGCGTGGTGCTCTTCAGCCTGCAGCGCGGCTACCAGCAGGACCTGTTCGGCTACCTGTTCGGCGACGTGCTGGCGATCTCGGGGCGCGAGCTCGCGACGCTCGCGGCGGCGACCGCGCTAGTCCTGATCGCCCTGGCCTTCGCGTTCCGACGGCTCTTCTTCATCGCCTTCGACGAGGAGATCGCACAGGCCTACGGACAGCCGGTGGGGCTGCTCAACACCGCCCTCCTCGTCCTGCTCGCCCTCACCATCGTGATCGGCGTCCGGCTGGTGGGTGCCATCCTGGTCGAGGCGCTCCTGGTGATCCCGGCCGCCTGCGCCGCGCTCTGGGCGAGCGGCTGGCGGGCCCAGCTCGTGCTGGCGACCGGCCTCGGCGCCGCCAGCGGGGTGCTCGGGCTCGCGCTCGCCTACTGGCTCAATCTCGCCGCAGGGGCCAGCATCGTGCTGGTCTCGGCCGGCCTCTTCTTCGCCTCCCTGGCGCTCCGGCGCGGCGGACCGGCGTGAACGCGCAGCCCGGATGCATCCCGCGTGCCGTGTGCTACCTACTGGCGCGCCGCGGACCGGGCCGGGCGCCGAAGACCGCGAGCCGAACCCCGAGACCCGACCCGAGCAGGACGGAGCCGATGGCGAAGACGTCGCAGGTCCACCGCGAGCTCAAGCGCAAGGCGCTGATCGCGAAGCATGCCGCGAAGCGCGCGGAGCTCCGCAAGCGGCTCAAGGATCCCGAGGCCTCGATCGACGACAAGTTCGCCGCTCAGCTCGAGTTCTCCAAGCTCCCGCGCAACTCCTGCCCGACCCGCAAGAAGAACCGCTGCGGCGTGACCGGCCGGCCGCGCGGCTATCACCGCAAGTTCGGAATCTCGCGCATCGCCCTGCGCGAGCTGGCGCTCGCGGGCCAGCTCCCGGGCGTGCGGAAGTCGAGCTGGTAGCCGTGAAGGAAGGCGTCCACCCCGACTACCACAAGGTGATCTTCGTCGACAGCGCGACCGGGACGGAGTGGATCACGCGATCGACGCTCACGTCCTCGGAGACGCGCGACGTCGACGGCGAGGCGGTGCCGCTGGTGCGGCTCGAGATCTCGTCGGTGAGCCATCCCTTCTGGACCGGTCACCTGCGCGAGGCCGCGCGCGGCGGCAAGGTCGACGACTTCCGCCGCCGCTACGGCAAGAAGAAGTAGCGAGGACGACGATGCCCCGGCACTGCGCGCTCACCGGAGCCACCGTGCGCTACGGAAACAACGTCTCGCACTCCAACCGCCGGACGAGTCGAACCTTCGCGCCGAACCTGCAGCGCGCCTCGCTGATCTCGGACGCGCTGCGCCGCACGGTGCGCCTGCGCGTGACGACGCGCGCGCTGCGCAGCGTGCAGAAGCACGGCGGCCTCGACGCCTTCCTGCTCGACACGCCCGACGCGCGACTCGGTGCGGAGGGGCTCGAGCTGAAGCGCCGCGTGCTCCGCGTGCTCGCCGGCCGGCGGAAGGCGAAGGCAGGCTGAGGCGCCGGTGCGGCGGATCGCGAGCGCAGCCCTCGTCTCCGCCGCGCTCCTCGCGAGCCCCTCGCTCCACCACCCCGCCGACGAGCCCCTCGCGGCGCCGGCGATCTCGGCCCACGCATTCGCCCCGGAGCTCTGCTCGGACCGCGAGCGCTCGGCGCCGCACGACCACGAGCTCTGCCGGATCTGCCGGGCCACCGCCCAGGCGCGCCTCGCGCTGCGCGTGCCCGCACGCCTCTCGACGCCCTTCCTCGAGGGAGCAGGACGGCTCCCGCTCCAGGCTTCCGCCTCCACGGCGCCGACCGCGGAGCCCGTCCTCTCGGGCTGCGCTCCGCGCGCTCCGCCCGGCGTCCTCTCCGCGCTCGAAGCCTAGACGCACTTCGAACCGCAGCGAGCGGCCATCTCGCGCCCGGGCGCGCGGGGCTGCGCGCCTGTCCCGCCCGGGCGCACGGCCGGAGGGAGGAGGGGAACGTGGACGTCCATCGAACGGGGACCCTGTCGGTCCTCGCGCTGCTGCTCGCGGCCGCACCGCGCCTCGCGCTCGCGGCCCAGACCGACGCGGAGCTCGCCGCGGTCAAGGCCGAGCTCACGCAGACCCAGAACGAGCTCGCCGCGACGCGAGCGCAGCTCGCCGTCACCCAGAGCGCGCTCTCGAAGCTCTCGACCAAGGTCGAGGCGCTCGAAGCCGCCGGACCGCAGGCGGCCGCCGCGCCCGAGCCGAGCGGCCCGCGCATCCCGCCCGTGAACGCCGACAACCCGGCCATCAGCTTCGTGGTCGACACCACGCTCTCCGCCGACACGGAGGACCAGGGCTGGAACTTCGCCCTGCGCAGCGGAGAGCTCTTCATGTCGGCGCCGGTGGATCCCTTCGTGCGCGCCTTCGCCACGATCAACGGATCGAGCACCGACGGCTTCGACATCGAGGAGGCGGCGATCGTCACGACGTCGCTGCCCTGGAACCTGACCCTCAAGGGCGGCCGCTTCTTCGCCGACGTCGGGCGCATGCCGCACTGGCACGACGAGGCGCTGCCCTTCGTGAACCGCCCGCCGTCGATCGACCGCATGTTCGGAGGCGAGACCCAGGCGGAGGGTGCCGAGGTCACCTGGCTGGCGCCGACCGAGCACTTCATCCAGGTGAACGCTGGCATCTACAACACGATCGGGGCCGACAACAACGAGCAGCTCCGCGAGGAGGGGTTCCACGGCTACCGCGCCTTCGACGAGCTCACCTGGCTGGTGCACCCGAACACCTACTTCGACCTCACCGACACGGTGAACCTGGAGGTCGGCGGCACCTACTTCACGGTGGCGCAGAACAACCAACGCGACCTCTACGGAGTGGACGTCACGCTGCGCCACCAGCCGGGCACGAGCGGCGCCTACCAGGGCCTGGTCCTCGGCACCGAGTGGTACTGGAACAACGAGCGGTTCGCGGACGTGCCGCTGGGCTTCGATCCCGCGACCGGCGAGCAGCGGACCGGCAACCACCGCTACGACCGGAACGGCGGCTACGCCTATCTCGAGACCTTCTGGAACCGCCGCTACTCGTTCGGCGTGCGCGCCGACTTCGCCGAGGACATCCAGGGCGGCGCGCGCAGCCAGCGCACCTACTCGGCCTTCGCGACCTGGATGCCGTCCGAGTTCCAGCGGATCCGCCTCCAGTTCGACGAGATCACCGGGAACGTCAACGAGAATCAGCAGGTCACGCTCCAGTGGACCGCCTTCATGGGGAGTCATTCGCATGGCTTCGCGATGCGCTGAGCTCGTCCTGGCCGGCCTCGTCTGGCTGGCCCTCGCGCTTCCCGCGCAGGCCGCGATCAGGGTGGTGGCGTCGACGCCCGAGGTGGCCGACATGGCGCGCCAGATCGGGGGCGACCGCGTCGAGGTGGTGACGATCGCCGAGGGAAGCCAGGACCCCCACAAGGTCCCGGTGAAGCCGAGCTTCGTCACCAAGCTCAACCGCGCGGACGCACTGATCGTGAACGGGCTCGGCCTCGAGCATGCCTACATCCCGGCGCTGCTCGAGGTGGCGAGCAATCCCAAGATCCTGCCGACGGGACCCGCCTACATCGACGCGTCGATCTACATCCAGCCGCTCGAGGTGCCGACCAGCCAGAATCGAGCGCAGGGCGAGCTGCACCCGCTCGGCAACCCGCACTTCAGCATGGATCCGGTGCGCGGCAAGCTGATGGCGAAGGCGATCGCGGAGGGGCTGGCCCGCGTCGATCCGGGCGGCGCCGCGGCGTATCAGGACGGGCTCGCGCGCTTCACCGCCCTGCTCGACCGCAAGATCGCGGAGTGGCAGCAGCTCGCGGCGCCGCTGCGCGGTGTGAAGGCGGTCTCGTACCATCAGGACCTGATCTACCTGGCGGACCGCTTCGGCCTCGACATGGTCGGGACGATCGAGACCAAGCCCGGGGTGCCGGCGACGCCGGCGCATCTCGAGGAGCTGATCGACACCATGCGGCGCGAGCAGGTCAAGCTGGTGATCCGCGAGATCGCCTACGAGCTCCCGCTCGCGCAGAAGGTGGCCGACGAGACCGGCGCGCGGGTGGTCACCATCTCGAGCCTGGCCGGAGGCCTCGGCACGACGACCTACGTCGACTTCGTCGAGGCCAACCTGCGGGCGCTCGTGGCCGGCGTGCAGGGAGCGCCGGCCGCGCCCGCACACGCCGGCGCGCCGGGCTGACGCATGGACCAGCCGCTGCTGCGCGTCGAGGGCGCGGCCTTCGGCTACGCGGGGCGCCCGGTGGTGCAGGGCGCGTCGCTCGAGGTGCGGCCGCGCGAGTTCGCAATCCTGGTCGGCTCCAACGGCAGCGGGAAGACGACGCTCCTGCGCGGGCTGCTCGGCTTCCTGCCGCCGCTGGCCGGCCGGGTCGAGCGCCGGCCCGGCCTCCGCATCGGCTACGTGCCGCAGCGCGAGACACTCGATCCGCTGTATCCGCTCTCGGCCGCCGACGTGGTGCTCCTCGGCGCCTGGCGCGACCTCCCCTTCTGGCGCTTCTCGGGGGCGCGCGAGCGGACCCGCGCGCGGGAGGCGCTCGACGCCTGCCGCGCGAGCGGCTTCGCGCGCCAGCGCTACGCCGAGCTCTCGGGCGGCCAGCGCCAGCGCGTGCTGCTCGCGCGTGCGCTCGCCACCCAGCCGGAGCTCCTGCTGCTCGACGAGCCGACCGCGGGCGTCGATGCCGAGACCGAGCGCGGCCTGCTCGATCTCCTCCACGATCTCTGCCACGAGCGTGGGCTCGCGATCTGGATGGTCACGCACCACGTCCAGGCCGTCGGAACGCGGAGCGATCGCATCGTGTCCGTCTCCCACGGACGCGTCCACCTGGGCCGCGCCGCATGAGCGAGATCTTCTCGCCCGACTTCCTGTTCCGGAACGCCATCCTCGGCGGGCTCGGCGTCGCGCTGCTGTGCTCGGTCGTCGGCGTCTACCTGGTGCTGCGGCGGCTCGTGCTGATCGGCGTGGCGCTGCCGCAGGCGAGCGCCGCCGGCGTCGCCGCGGTGTTCCTCGCGACCGGACACGGCCAGGGCGAAGGGCACGGCACCCATGGCCTGGCGCTGCTCGGGTCGCTGCTCACCACCTTCGCCGCGCTGGCCGGGCTCGTGGCGGCGCAGCGGCGCGCGCGCGCACCCGCCGAGTGGGGGATCGGCGCGCTCTTCGCGATCGCCTCCGCCGCGACCATCCTCTTCATCGCGCTCAATCCCAAGGGCGACATCGAGATGTCCGGCCTCCTGCGCGGCGAGCTGCTCGCGATCACGCCGAGCGACCTCCACGTGCTCGGCGCGGCGCTGCTCGCCGCAGGCATCCCGTTCTTCCTGTTCCGGCGCGACCTCCTGCTCTGCTCCTTCGACCCCGAGTTCGCGCGCACGATCGACCGCAATCCGGTGCGCTACGACGCGCTCTTGTACGCGCTGATCGGCGGCAGCATCGCGCTCGGCGTGATGGAGGCGGGACCGCTCGTCGTCTTCGGGTTCCTGGTGCTGCCGGCGCTGGCGGCGCTCCATCTGGCCGGCGGCCTCGGGGCGGCCTTCGCGATCTCGGCGGCGATCGCGGCCTCGTCGTTCCTCGGCGGATTCGCGCTCGCCTACCGCGCCGACCTGCCGGCTGGGCCGGTGTGCGTCGGGGTGGCGGCGGTGGCGTGGCTCGCCGCGGCGTTGGCCGCGCGCCTGCGCGGCCGGCGCCGCGCGCTGGCGACGCTGCTCGTGCTCGGGGCCGCCGGCGCGGCGTCGCTACCCGGCTGCGCGACACGCGGCGGGCGCGCCGAGCTCCCGGCTCCCGAGCCTGGCCGCGCGATCGCGGTGCTCCCCTTCGACAACCAGACCGGCGATCCGCTGCGGATTCCCTCGGACCTGTTCTGGAAGGACGTCCCGCGCGCGCTCGGCGATCCCTTCGCACCGCCGAGCCCCACGGTTCCCGACCTGCTCGCCCAGCGCGCGGGCATCGAGCTCGCGCGCCGCGGCTTCGAGATCGTCCCTCCCGACCGGGTGCGCTCGGCGATCTCGCACGCCCCCGCGGACCCGGCCACCGCTGCGCGGCTCGCGCTGCAGGCCGGATTCGGCGGGCCGTTGCTGCTCGGCACGCTGCGCCGCTTCACCGTGACCGACACGGTCCTGCTCGTGCGCCTCGAGCTCTCGCTGGTCGACCCGAAGACGCGGCAGGTGCTGTGGACCGGCGAGGCGCGCCAGCCCGTGCCGATCCCCGCCGCGCAGACCCTGCCCGAGATCGTGCTCGACGCCGGCGGCCCGATCTTCGCAGACGCCTTCGACAAGCACTGAGATTCGTCGTCACCGAAGCGTGTCGAGCCAGGCGCGCGCCACCTCGGCCGGCGTGCGCCCCTCCTGGTCGACGTCGCGGTTGAGCTCCCGCATCGTCTCCGCGTCGATCCGGCCTTCCAGACCCCCGAGCTTGCGCACCACGTCCGGGCGCTCGCGGGCCAGGCGCGGGCCCACCAGCACCACGGCGTCGTAGGGCGGGATCACCCCGCGGTCGTCGCGCAACGCGGTGAGGCCGAGCGCGGCGAGGCGGCCGTCGGTCGAGAACGCGCTGATCACGTCGACCTGGCCGTCCGCCACGGCCTGGTACATCAACGAGGGATCCATCGAGCTCGCCCGCCGGAACGCGAAGCCGTAGGTCCCGACCAGCGCCTGCCACTCGGGCCTCGCGAGGAACTCGTAGTCGGCGCCGATCTCGAGCTCGGGCGCGTGCGCCGCGAGATCGCTGAGCGTGGCGATGCCGAGTGAGCGCGCGCGGTCGGCCCGCATCGCGAGCGCGTAGGTGTTCTCGAAGCCGAGCGCCGCCGCCACCGTCACTCCCTGCTCGGCCTGCAGCCGGCGCCGCACCTCGTCGAGCAGCGCGGCGCGCGTCCCGGGTGCGCCGCGGCCCTTGAGCACGTTGGCCCAGAGCGTTCCGGTGTAGTCGACGTAGACGTCGACCTCGCCGCTGCGAAGGGCGTCGAAGAGAACCGTCGAGCCGAGCGACTGGAGCGGCCGCGTCGGAAGGCCGGCATCCCGCTCGAGGAAGTCGGCCAGCAGGTCCGAGAGGATGTACTGCTCGGTGAAGGTCTTGGCGCCGATCACGATCGGGCGCGCCGCCTCGGCGCTCCGCACGTTGGCGAGCGCCGCCGTCACCCCGAGCGCGACGAGCAGGCCGGCGGCGGTCGCCGTGAGCGCCCGCCGCCGCTCGCGCACCCCGCGCTCCACCAGACCGATCGCACGGTCGAGCACGAACGCGAGGCCCGCGGCCGAGACGCACCCGAGCGACACCGCGGCATAGTTGCGGGTCTGGAGCCCGCTGAAGATGTAGTTGCCGAGGCTCGCGGCGCCCACCGGCGTCGAGAGCGTGGCCGTGCCGACCACCCAGACCGCGGCCGTCCGCAGGCCCGCGACCATCACGGGCAGCGCGAGGGGGATCTCGACCCGCCAGAGCTGCTGGCGTGGCGTCATGCCGACGCCCCGCGCCGCCTCGCGGCACGCGGGGTCGACGCCGCGCAGGCCGGCGACGGTGTTCTGGAGGATCGGGAGGACACCGTAGAGCGTCAGCGCGGCGAGCGCCGGTCCGTAGCCGATCGCTCGCACCTCGAAGCCGAAGAGCCGCGACGTCACGAGGCCCAGCGCCGCGAGCGCCGGCACCATGAAGGCGAGCAGCGCGAGGCTCGGGATCGTCTGGAGCGCGCCGGCGAGCGCGAGCAGCGCCGGCGCCGCGCGCGGCCGGCGCCCGAGCCAGACGCCCAGCGGGACGGCGACCGCGGCCGCGATCGCCAGCGCGGCGAGCGAGAGCTCGAGGTGAGCGCTGAGGTACTCGGGAAAGCGCGCCCAGAGCTCCTTCAATCCGCCTCCGCGGCCGGCGCGCGCAGGAGCGCCTCGAGCTGCTCGGCCTGGCGCCGCGGCGTGTCCATGAGCCGAGCGACCGCCTCGCTGGCCGGCGCGAGAAGGAGCTCGCGCGGGGTCCCGAGCTGGACCAGGCGCCCGACGTCGAGGACGGCGATGCGATCGCCCAGGCGCAGCGCCTCCGCCACGTCGTGCGTCACGAAGAGCGTGGTGATGCCGAGCCGGTGGCGGATCTCCTGGAAGCGCTCCTGCAGCAGATCGCGGGTGAGGGGATCGAGCGCCCCGAACGGCTCGTCCATCAGCAGGACCTCGGGGTTCGCGGCCAGCGCGCGCGCCAGCCCCACGCGCTGCTGCTGTCCGCCCGACAGCGCCGCGGGCACGCGGTCGCGGTAGCGGTCCGGCGGCAGATCCACCAGCTCGAGCAGCTCGTCGACGCGCGCGCGCACCCGCGCCGCGTCCCAGCCGAGGAGCTGCGGCGTCACGCCCACGTTGTCGGCCACCGAGAGGTGCGGGAAGAGCCCCACCTGCTGGAAGCAGTAGCCGATACGCCGGCGCAGCTCGGGTCCCGGCACACCGCTCGTGTCGCGGCCGCCGATCGCGATGCGCCCGCCGCTCGGCTCGATCAGCCGGTTCACCATCTTGAGCGTCGTGGTCTTGCCGCAGCCCGAGCCGCCGAGCAGCACGAGCAGCTCGCCGTCGGCGACGCGCAGCGAGAGGTCGTCCACCGCGACCACGTCGCCGTAGCGCTTGCTCACGCGCTCGAGCTCGATCACGGCGCCATCCTATGTCGTCTCCCCGCAGCGCGCGAACCGCGCCGCGCGGACGCTATGCTGCGCCGATGCCGTTGCGCGCCGTCCTGTTCGATCTCTTCGACACGCTCGTCGACCTTCCGCCGCAGCGGCTCCCGCCCGCGGAGGTGGGCGCCCTGGCCGCCCGCTCGAGCGCGGGCGCGCTCCACGCCGCCATCGCCGAGCGAGCTCCGGTCGAGTTCGAGCGCTTCGCCGCGGCGCTGCGCGCGGTCGACCGCGACTGGAGGGACACCGCCGACGGGCGCGAGCTTCCGAGCGTCGAGCGCTTCCGGCGCGTGTGCACGAGGCTCGACGTGCCGGATTCCGATCTCCCGGAACGCCTGACGGCGCTACACATGGGCATGATCGAGGGGCTGGCCGAGACGCCTCCGCATCACGCCGGCGTCCTCGACGCGCTGCGCGCGCACGCGCGGATCGGACTCTGCTCGAACTTCAGCCATGCGCCGACGGCGCTCGCCATCCTCGAGAAGGCCGGGCTGCGCGGGCGCCTCGACGCCATCGCGATCTCGCACGAGGTCGGGCTGCGCAAGCCCCGCCGAGAGATCTTCGAGGCCGCGCTCGCGCAACTGGGCGTCGCCGCCGGCGACGCGGTGCACGTCGGCGACAGCCTCGACGCCGACGTCGGCGGAGCGGCCGCGTGCGGGCTGCGGACGGTCTGGGTCACCCGCCAGGTGGCGGATCCGGACGCGGCCCTGGCGCGCCACCGCGGCTCGAGGCCCGACTGGATCGTCCGCGATCTCGCGGAGATCCCTCCGCTTCTCTCGAAGGTCCCGGAGCTCTAGGCCGAACGACCCGGCAGCGCCAGCGCGGGATCGAACCAGGCCAGGATGTGGTCGTTCTCCTCGCTCGGATAGGTGTGCGAGAGATCCTCGATCTCGCGATAGACGAGCGCTGCGCCGGCGCCCTCGAGCTCGTCGCGCGCGAGCCGCGCGAGCGCCACCGGGAAGAGCCAGTCGAGCGCGCCGTGCACCAGGTGGATCCGGCGGCCAGATGCCCGCTCCCGTCCCCCGCGCCCGAGCGCCGCCGGATGCAGCACGCCCGACACCGGCGCCAGCGCCGAGTACGGCGCCTCCGGGAGGAGCCCGGCCAGCAGCGTGAAGGTGGCGCCATCGGAGAGGCCCGTGAGCAGCACGCGCGCCCGGTCGACGGGCCAGCGCTCGGACACCCAATCGACCATCGAGGCGAGCCGCCGTGCGTCCACCTCCGGCGCGTCGAGCGACCACGTCGCGCCTCGGGACGTCGGCGCCAGCAGCAGGAAGCCGCGGCCGCGCGCCTCTCGCAGCCACGTCCACAAAAAGTCGCGGCCGTGCCCCGAGCCGCCGTGCAGCGCCACCACGAGCGGCCGCGGCGTGGCGGCGTCGAGCCACTCGGGCACGTACAGCGAGAAGCCCCCGCGCGCGTCCGGCTGGTCGGCGTCGCCCGCGACGTGCAGGCCGACGCGATCGGGTGTCGGATCCGGATCGAGACGCGCAAGCCGGTCGTGGAACGCGGGCTCGACGAAGTGGCGGCCGAGAGGGGGCAACGCGACCCGAAGCGGATAGAGCGACTCCAGCGCGCGGCAATGGTGTCGGAAGCTCGCGAGCACGCGCGCGACTGCCTCGCCCGGGGGACCGGACGCGGAGAAGCCGCGCAGCGCATCGAGCGTCGAGCCCGCACCCACGGTGAGCTGCTCGGAGAACGGCACGAGAGCCCCCGGCGCGGCCAGCGCCCGGAACGCGTCGAGCGCCTCGTCGAGGCGCTCCGAGGCGACTCCGAGCACCTGCCGCAGACGCGGGATCGCGGGGGGGTGCAGGTGGCGCCGCGCGGTGTCGAGCCCCTCGAGGCCCGCCAACGTGGCGGCGCCGAGACGCGTGAGCGCGCGTCCCCACTCCTCCGAGATCTCGGGAGGCGTCGCGGCATCCATCGCGGAGCCCGTCAGCTCTCGGCCGGGAGCACGGGGAGCTCGTGCTTGCCGCCGTGCAGCGCGTCGCGCATCGCGGGATGCGCAATCGCGGCGAGCGCCTCGGCGCGCTCCTGACAGGTGAGCCCGGCGAGCTCCGCCGCGCCGTACTCCGTCACCACGACGTCGATCTGGTGTCGCGGGGTGGTGACGCAGGCGCCGGCCGGGAACGCGCTCACGATGCGCGAGATGCGGCCGGCCGCGGTCCGGGCCGTCGACGGCAGGCAGACCAGCGAGCGCCCGCCGTCGGAGAGGGCCGCCCCCGCGACGAAGTCCTCGTGCCCGCCGATGCCGGAGTGCTGGCGGTCGCCGATGCGGTCCGCGATCACCTGCCCCAGCAGGTCGATCGAGAGCGCGCCGTTGATCGACACCATGCGGCGGTTGCGGGCGATGCGCGACGGGTCGTTCACGAGATCCACCGGCAGGAAGCGGACGGCCTCGTTGCCGTCGAGCCACTCGTTGAGCGCGTGGCTCCCGAACGCGAAGGTCGCCACCGAGAAGCCGTCGAACAGGCCCTTGCGGTTGGTGACCTTGCCCGCGCGGTGCAGCGCCATGAGCCCATCCGTGAACATCTCGCTGTGGACGCCGTAGTCGCCTCCCGGCCCGTCCGCGAGCAGCCGCGCGATCTGGCTGGGGACGCCGCCAATCCCGGTCTGCAGCGTGCAGCCGTCCGAGATGAACCGGCGCGCGTGCTCGGCGATGCGGATCTCGACCGCGCTCGGCACGGCCTCGGGGAGCGCCGGGAGCGGGCGGTCGCTCTCGACGATCACGTCGATCTCCGAGAGGTGGAGCGCGTGGCGGTGCGCGGGGAGAAGGCCGAGCGTGCGCGGCAGCGCCGGGTTCACCTCGACGACGAGCAGCCGCTCGGGGTCGCGGCCGCAGCGATGCAGCTCGTCGACCGTGGCGCCCGCGTGCAGAGAGAGAGAGAGCCAGCCGTCGGCGGAGGACGGCGCGGCGAGGGTCGTCATCACCCGCGGCGAGAGCGCGCGGGCGAAGGAGGCGAAGCGACGGAAGTCGGCCGCCACGAAGCAGACGTCGTGGCCGGCCGCGGCCAGCGCCCGTTCGACGGGCCCGTAGAAGCCCGAGAGCAGCCGCACCCCGGGCCGCGTGAAGAGTGGGTAGGCGTCGAGCAGGAGGGCGGAGAACACGGTGAGCGCGCGCCAGTCGTCGCGCGCTCCGAGGGCATGCAGGAAGGCCCCGGGCTGGCCGGGACCGAGCGGGACGCCGAGCGTGTCGTCCGGCCGCACGCACGCCGCGGCCTCCGCCAGCGTGAGCACCCTCGCGCTCTTCCCCATCAGTCGACGCGCACGCGGCGCCCGCCGCCCGAGAGCGAGAGGTCGGCGACCTCCGCCACTGCGTTGCCATGTTGGAACAGGCTGACCGCGATCAGCCATACCGCGGTGATCCGCGCGGGCGGCTCGGAGCGGGCTACGGCATGCCGCCAGTCCGAGAGCACGTTCCGCCGCTCCGCGCACCAGGCGCCGAGTCCTTCCTTCCCCGAACGCACCACCAGATGCGTCTCGCGAGCGTTCCAGTGCGGCAGCGGACACGCATACGCGTTGCCGACCGGGAGCGCGGCGCTCCAGTACCAGGTGAGGTCGGTCCCGTCGTCGAACTCGAGCGCGACGCTCAGGTAGTCGTGCGTCGGGAGCGTGTCCTCGGCGCGCGCGGAGGGAAGCTCGAGGACCCGCCAGCTCCAGCTCAGCTCGGTGTCGAAGGACAGAGGGAAGTCCACCGGGCGCCGCAGGATCCCGACGTCGTTCTCCGCGCGAAGGGCGATCGCGTCCCGCCCGCCGGAGCGCGCGCGGGTAAAGACGTCGGCGCGGCCGAGGAACCAGAGGTAGTCCCAGCCCTTGGGCGGCTCGACGGGCGCTGCGCGCCGCGCCGCCTCGGCAGCGAGCCACGGGTCGCCCGATCGCTCCGTGCCGAGCGCCGCCATCCCGGCCTCCGCGCCGTCGCGCCATCGGATCGCGACGACGTCGATCCCGCCGCGCAGCGCCGCGTAGCCGTCGATCGGAGTGGCCAGATCGCCCTGCCGATTGGCCCACTCGCCCGAGTAGATCGCGAGGTGGAGGCGGCCGCTCTCGGCGGCGCGAACCGTCGTGGTGTCCCGGGTCGGGTTGAAGATCGTCCCACGCTCGCCGATGCGGCCCCAGAGATAGAGGCGCGGGCCGCCCCAGAGATCCAGATCCTCCGAGAGGACGACGCGACCGCTCGCCAGCAGCGTGACGTCGTCACCCGCCGCGATCTCCATCCCGGTGTCGGTCCAGGGCGGCACGTGCGCAGGCAGATGGAGCGCGCGCAGATCTGCCACCGCGCGGAGCGCGCCCGCGCCGGCGCGATCCAGGATCGCCTGGTAGTGCGCTTGCAACGCCTCGGCCGACACGCGCTCTCCTCGGTCAAGTCTCGACGATCTCGGGCGCGTGGGCAAACGCGGCGCGCGCCCTCCTTTCGGCCCGCGACAGGGCGGCTACCCTGCGCGCCTGGAGGTTCCCCATCGATGCGCGTCCGCACTCTCTGGCTGGCTGCCGTACCCGTCCTGGCGGTCGGCGTGGCGATCCCCGTCCTCGTCTCGCGCGCCGAGACCAAGCTGGGCACCGAGGACGAGAAGACCATCTACGTGCTCGGCTACACGCTCGCGGGGAAGCTCGGGCCCTTCCAGGGACTCAGTGGCAGCGACCTCGACGCGCTGGTCGCGGGTCTGCGCGACGGGATCAGCAGCGCCAAGCCGCAGATCGATCCGATGGTCTACGGGCCGAAGATCTCCGCGCTCGCGCAGGCGCGCGGGGCAAAGCTGGCGGAGCAGGACAAGCAGCAGGCCGAGCAGGAGAAGGCGGCGAGCGCCGACTTCCTCTCCAAGGCGGCCGCCGAGAAGGGAGCGACGAAGACGCCCTCCGGCCTGATCATCCGCGTGATCAAGGAAGGCAGCGGCCCGTCGCCGACGGAGAATGATACGGTCAAGGTCAACTACCACGGCACGCTGCGCGACGGCTCGGTGTTCGACAGCTCGATCGAGCGCGGCGAGCCGGCGACCTTCCCGACCAACCGCGTGATTCCTTGCTGGACCGAGGCGCTCAAGACGATGAAGGTCGGCGAGAAGGCGCACATCACGTGCCCGGCGGACATCGCCTACGGCGACCACGGAATGCCGCCGCGCATCAAGCCCGGCGCGGCGCTCGCGTTCGACGTCGAGCTGCTCGACATCGTGAAGACGCCCGCGGGAGCGAAGTCGACCACCCAGTAGCGAGGGCGGCGCGTCCGGCGCGCAGCCGGGGCGCGGAGACCGCAACCGCGCGGAAGCCGGCACGTCCGGTCTCTACGATCGCTGCCGGATTCACGAAAACGTCATCCAGCGCGATCGACCGCGGGCAAAGTTTTCTTCCCTGAACCCGCGGAAGAAGATAGACTCCGCTCGCTCGAGTAGTCGGATGAGTGCGCAGAATCCCGTCACCAAAACGTCGTTTGAAAACGAGTTCGGCAGCCGCGACGAGACGCGGCCGAGCGAGCTCACGCGCCTGGAGGCGCTGCTCGCCGAGGCGCGCATGGCGCGCATGCCGGTGCTGCGCCGACTGCGCCTGGTCGCGACGATCGGCCACCGACTCGACGGCTTCTTCCAGCTCCAGGTCCCGGGGCTGCGGACGCGCGGCCGCCTCGCGCCGGTGCGCGCGCGCGTCGACGCGCTGGCCACCTCGGCCCGGGCACTGCTCGAGTCCGAGCTTCTGCCGGCCCTGGCGCAGCGCGGGATCCTGCTCGCGACGTGGGACGCGATCGCGTCGGAGCAGCGAGCCGCCCTGAGCCGGCTCTTCGCTGCGGAGATCTCCCCCCTGCTGACGCCTCTCATCGTCGACGCCGGTCATCCCTTCCCGTGCGTCGCCAGCCTGGCGTTGAACCTCGCGGTGATGGCGCGGCCTCCGCGCCAGGCCGAAGCCCGCTACGTCGGGATCGAGGTACCGCCTACCCTGCCGCGCTTCGTCGCGCTCCCCGCGACGGGGATCGTTCTCCGCACCGAAGACGTGATCGGCGCCAATCTCGGCGTCCTCCTCCCCGGCCTCGACGTCGTCTGCCACCACGTCTTCCGCGTCACCCGCGACGGGCGCCCGCGACGCGCGGCGGGTCCGGGGTCGGCGGATACCTCCGGCCCGAGCCCCCGGACGCGGGCCGCGGTGCGCCTCGAGCTCGATGCGGCGACGCCTCCCGCGCTGCGCAGCCTGCTGGTCCAGGCGCTCGCGCTGCACGCGGATGACGCGTACGACGTGGAGGGCGCGCTCGATCTCTGCGGGCTCGCGTCGCTCCCCATCGCTCGCGCGTTGCACGGGTCGCCGGCCGGGCTCGCCTTCGCCACGACGAGGGCTCCCGATTCCGGCCGCGAGTGGGCGTAGCGCGGGCGGGCGCCCGGAGGCCTCGTCCAAGGCGCTCTGGCTGCTGCGGCACGCCAAGTCGAGCTGGGACGACGCCGCGCTCGACGACCACGATCGGCCGCTGAACCGGCGCGGCGAGCACGCGGCCGCGGAGGTGGCAGCCGCCCTGGCACGGCATCCCGACCCGCCCTCGCTGGCGCTCTGCTCGCCGGCGAAGCGGACGCTCGCGACGCTCGAGCCGATCCAGGACGCGCTCGGGGCGCGCCTGCGCACCGAGATCGAGCCGGAGCTCTATCTGGCAGGCGCTGAAGCACTCCTCGCGCGCGTCGCTCGCCTCCCCGAGCGCGAGCGCAGCGTGATGCTGATCGGCCACAACCCAGGCCTGCACGAGCTCGCCGTGCAGCTCGCCGCGCGCGGCGCTCGCGGGGAGCTGGCGAGGCTGCGCGCCAAGCTGCCTACCGCGGCGCTCGCAATCCTCGAGCTCGACGTCGCGCGCTGGCGCGACGTCGGCCCGGGATGCGCGACGCTGGTGGAGATCCGGACCCCGCGCGGGCGGGACTGATCCTCGCTAGCAACTCACGAGTTGCAGTTCGACTTCGTCCCGACGCAGATCGGCATCTCCTCGCTGAGCGGCCCCGCCGGATTCTGGATCTGGAGCAGGTGCAGTCCGACGCTCAGACTCTGCGTGATGTCGATCGAGACGTTGCCGTTCACGCAGAAGCCGTTCGCCTGCCCCGCCAGACAGGTCAGCGTCGCCGTGGCGGGCTGGCCGTCGATGAAGAACTGCACCGCCGTGCGGACGTCGGTGCCAACGAACGTGATCGGCGGCGGGTTGGACGCATTCGCCGACGAGATCACCGGGATCGGCGGATCGCCCGTGACGCCGGTCCCCGTCGCTGTGAGCGCGAGCAGCGGCTGCGGAGAGCTGTCGGTGCCCCAGCCCGAGCGCAGCTCCGCCGTCATGGTGACGATCGTCGTGCCCGCCTGTGCCTCGGAGATGAGCTGCGACCGCGTCAACGAGACCGTCCCATAGTCGTCCGTGTAGGTCCCGTTCCCGAACGAGAGCCCCACCGTCGTCCCGCTGCGCTCCCCGTCTGCCCGCAGGTTGACCAGTCCCCGCGTGTCGGCGGCCTCGAGCGTGTTCAGCCAGGTGTTCGTGCTGGTGAGCGCTGCTCCCGACGTGGTGCGAACGTTCAGCTCCACCTGGCGGCCCTGCGCGCCCGAGAAGCCCATCGTGGCTGCTTCCTCGAACATCTGGAAGATGTTCAGCGGCCGCACATTGTAGACGGGCTGGAAGATCGCGAAGGCCGCGCCGAACGTCGTGATCTCGCGCATGCCCTGCGTCGGGCTCCACTTGATCGGCGTCTCGAGCGGGCTGATCCCCGCTGCCGAGAAGCCGCCGTTGGCGAAGCCGAGCACGCCCTCCGCCGCCGTCGGTCCGATCGAGAACTGAACGAAGCGATCGGTCATGCCGCGCATGGTCGGCACGTCGAAGCCGTTGAGCGTCTTCGAGTTCGTGCCGGCCATGAGCGGGAGCTGATGGCACCCGGCGTCCGAGTCGGCGCAGGTGTCGGGGTCGCTCACGTTGCCGCCCTGGTCGATGAAGAAGTCCTTGAAGCCCCGCAGCGCACCCGCCATCGTGGTGCTCGCCGTGCCGTCCCCGTTCGGCACCGGCACCGAGGCGGCCGGCGAGAGCACGTCGGTCATGCGGCGCGAGCGCGCCGGCGGATACGAGACGCCCGCCAGGTAGGTCGCCTCGTCGTCCTTCTGCTGCTCGGTGAGCAGGAGCCCGCCCGACGGACACGGGCCGCCGGACTGATCGCACATCACGCCCGAATTGGCTGCGTTGATGAGGTCGCGGAAGCAGGTGTGGTCGCCGCCGGCACCCTGCGTGAGCGTGCAGTCGGTCCCGCCGCTCCCGCTGAACCCGACGGCGCCGTTCCCGCCGCCGAACGGATCGCCGAGCGTGCCGTCCCAATGGAGCGGCAGGGTGTTCTTGAGTCCGCGCACCGGCATGGTCGTGCGCGGCTCGTCGCCCGGCGTGCAGCCGATCGAGGCCGAGCAGGCGCCGCCGATCCGCCACAGGAGCTGGTCGGTGTTGCCGTCCGGATGGCAGCTCGCACACGAGAAGCTGCCGGAGGTGGCGGCGAAGCCGTCGTTGAAGACGATGCGCCCACGCCGGATCGGGTCGGGCGTCTTGTCGCCGAAGAGCTTGATCGTGGTCGGCGTCACGACCGGCGCTGCGGTCTTGGACACCGCGACCACCGACACGGAGTTGTCGAGCGTGTTGAGGACGTACGCGGTCTGCGGAGCGCCCGTGACGTCCGACAGCAGCGCGACGCCGCGCGGGATCTGTACGCCGAACGACGCGCCCGACCCGAGATCCGCCATCCCGAGCTGTGCGAGCGTCGCGGCGTTCAAGCTCGCGACGCGGCTCGTGCCCGCGGCCGTGATGACGAGGGTCGAGCCGTCGTTCGACACGGCGACCCCGTAGGGCGTGGCGAGCGCGTTGGCCTGGGTCGGGCTCCCGCCCTCGAGATCCTGCTGCGCGGCCGTCGTGTCGCAGGTGGTGGTGCCGCTCGAGGTGTTGCAGTTCACCGCGGCGACCCGGTTCAGGAACATGCGGTTGCCGAGCCCCGCGAGCGTCTGGCCGTCGGCCCCGTTCACGACGTTGCGCGCGTCGGTCTCGGTGATGAAGACGCGCTCGCTGTTGGCGCTCGTCGGGGTCACCGCGACGCCGTAGAGCAGCGTCCCGATCCCGTTCACCACCGTCTTCTCCGCGAGCGTGCTGACGTCGTACACGAACAGGTCGCGGTCGGGGTTCACGGTGTCGAAGATGATGTTCTTGACCTTGCCCGGGAGGTTCGGGTTCTGGGCGAAGGTGGCGAGGTCGGTAATGCCGACGGTGCAGCCGGCCGGCAGCGGGGTCGTGATGCTGCCGCACGCCGAGAGCTGCGACTGGTTGCCCGACTCGAAGGCGACCACGAAGAGCCGGCCGTTCGCGACCGCCATCGCGCGCGGCTCCTGCGCCCGCACGTTGATGCTGCCGGTCACCGTGCGCGCGTTGGCGTCGATCACGGCGATCTGGTTGCGCGAGGAGAGCGCCACGAAGGCGCGCGACCCGTCCGCGCTGAATGCGATGCCGACCGGCTCGTCGAACTGGGTGACCTGGTTGCTGTCGATCGCCTGGATCGTGTCGATCACCCGGTAGCGGGTGGGGCTCGCGGGATCGACGTCGATCACGCTCACCGTGTCGGAGACGTGGTTCGAGACCCAGAGCTCGTTCGCGGTCGGACGCACGGCGACGCTCACCGGATCCACGCCGACGGGGATGCTCACGACCTCGTAGTTCAGGCTCGTGTCGATCACGCCCACCACGTTCGCGGTGGTGTGGGCGACGTAGAGCTCGCTGCCGTCGGGCGAGAGCGCGATCGGGTTCGACTGCGGGCTCTCGAAGAGCTGGAAGCCGACGGTCTCCGAGACGCGCGGCCGCCCCGCGGAGGCGACTCCCGCCAACGCGACCCCCGCGATGACCACCACGGCCGAACGTGCGATCCGAGGTCCGATCCCCACGATGCTTCCCCCAAAATCCGCGCTCCGGCGCGACGCCGGCCGGGCGCGACTCGACACCCTCGAGGCTGCTTCCTGGGTACACAGCAGCGTGCCGACCGACCGCCTGGGAACGGAGGCACGGCACGAAACACACCCGGCGCCGATTCTCGCACATGGACCGGCGGCGCGAAGGGGTTTTGTTGGAC
Organism: Myxococcota bacterium; assembly: GCA_035506135.1. GTDB lineage: Bacteria > Myxococcota_A > UBA9160 > UBA9160 > PR03 > DATJPY01. The sequence continues at coordinate 71,649 of DATJPY010000014.1, forward strand.
GCCCGGTAGAATTCGCTGAGATTCTCCCCCGCGGGGCTCCCATTTCTTCCAGTCGCCTAGTCACCCAGGCGGTACAGCTCGTTCAGGTACTCGACCAGGAGGCGCTCGCGCAGCGGGGCCGGGAGCGCATTCAGCACCTCGTTGATCTCGGCCATCCGGTCGGGCAGCGCGGTTCCCTGGACTCCCGCCGCCCCGAGCATCCCGGCGAGCGCCTGCGGCGTGAGCGCCTCGGGCGCGAGCGATCCGAACGCCTCGCGGATCCTGCCGCCGATCTCGCCCGCCGGCAGCCCGCGCGCCTTCGCCACGCACTCGTCGAGGTCGGCGAGCAGCGCGTCGACCCAGCGCACGCTGGCCGGATTCACCGACAGGTGGATGTTCTCCTTCGAGTCCTGGAAGGCGAGCTGCGGCTGGACGTACCAGTGGCGCTGCTTCATCTCGTCGATCACGTGGAAGACGCTCACCGTGTCGGACGTGAACGCGATCAGGTTCATCTCGGGCCGGCCGAGCAGGCGCAGGTCGGGATGCGCGTCGATCCACTCGGCGATGCGACGCGTCGCCCCGAGCACGCGGCGCGCGATCTCGAGGTACCCCTCGTCGCCGATGTAGTGCAGCGCGGCCCAGGCGGCCGCGAGCGGCCCCGCAGACTTACTGCTCTGCACCGTGGGGTTGATGACCGTGTAGCCGGTCCAGCTCGCGCAGGCGTAGATCTGGTATCGCCGCAGCTCCTTGTCGCGGTACAGGATCACCGAGGCGCCCTTGGCCGCGAACGCGTACTTGTGCAGATCCATCGAGATCGACGTCACCCCCGGCACGTCGAGCTCGAAGGGCGGGACCGGCGCCCCGAGCCGTCGGAAATATGGGAGCAGGAACCCGCCCATGCAGGCGTCGACGTGGAACAGGAGCCCCTTCTTCCGCGCGAGCGCCCCGATCTCCTCGATCGGGTCGATCACCCCGTGCGCATACGAGATCGCCGAGCCCACCAGCAGGATCGTGTTCGGGGTGATGGCGTCCCGCATGGCGCCGACGTCGGCCTTGAAGCTGCGCGGGTCGACGGGGACCAGCACCGGCTTCACATCCAGATAGTGGGCGGCCTTGTGGAACGCGGCGTGCGCGGTCGCCGGCAGCACCATCTCGGGCTCGCGGATCGCGGGCGAGAGCTCGCGGGCCCGATCGCGCGCCGTCTTCACGGCCAGCAGGATGCTCTCGGTCCCTCCGCTGGTGAAGTTGCCGCAGACCTCGGCGCCGCCGCGGAGATGGCTCGCCGCCATCGCGACCAGCTCGTTCTCGAGCCGGAGCGCGCTCGGGAAGGCGGTGGGGTCGAGCGCGTTCTCGGTCAGGTACGAGGCGAAGGCGTCCTTGATCACCGCCTCGGCCTCGGCGCCCGGGTCGTAGATGTAGGCCCAGGTGCGCCCCTCGCGCCACGGCGTGTCGCCGGCCCGATACGACTCGAGGGTGCGGAAGAGCTGATCGCGCGACAGTCCCTTCGCGGGGATGCGCATCGCGGCCTCCTCGTCGATGCGCTTTAGATAGCAGCGGCACGGGAGCCCGGGCACCGGCTCGCGGCGACAGACTGCGGCGAGGGCGATCTGCTATCCCCCTCGCGGCCGGCCGCCTGGGGGGGAGCCGCGAGCCCGTGGCACAGGACTTCGACGCACGAATCGGCGGCTGGGTGGCGCGCTGGATGGTCGCCGTCGACCGCCACGCGCTCGCCGTCACCGTCGCGACGGCCGTCGCCACGCTGGCGCTCGGCGTCTATGCCGCCTTCAACCTGGGCGTGAACTCGGACCCCGAGGCGATGATCTCGCCGGACGTGCCGTTCCTGGTGCGGCTGCAGCAGTTCCGCAAGACCTTCCGCAACACCGACGACGCCATCTTCGTGGTAATCGACGCGCAGAGCGCGGTCTCCGCCGCGCACGCTGCGCGCGCGCTCGCGGAGCGGCTCGCGCAAAAGCCCGACCTGTTCCTGCAGATCGACATCCCGGACGGGGGCCCGTTCTTCGAGCGCAACGAGCTCTTGTTCCTCGATCTGCCGCAGCTCGAGGAGCTCTCCGACCGGCTCGCCGAGGTGCAGCCCTTCCTCGGCGAGCTGTCGCGCGATCCGAGCGTGGTCGGCGTCTCCGACCTGCTGCGACGCGCGCTCGAGGTCGAGCGCGGCGGGACCGACGTCGGGATGGACCTCGCGACTGCGCTCGACCGCGTGAGCACCGCGCTCGAGGCCGCCGCGCAGGGCCGCGCCTCGCCCGATCCGTGGGGCGACGCGCTGATCGGCGGCAGCGTCTCCGAGGAGGGGCGCCACCGCCTGGTGGCGGTCAAGCCGAACCTCGACTTCAGCGACCTGCTGGCCGCGGGCCCGGCCGTGCAGGCGATCCGGGACGCCGCGCGCGACCTCGGCCTCGACGCCGATCGCGGCATCCGCGTCCGGATCACGGGCGACCCGGTGCTCAACTACGAGGAGCAGGTCTCCGTCGCCTGGCAGGGCAAGCTGGTGGCCGCCGCGTCGCTCGTGCTGTTCACCGTCGTCTCCTTCTTCGCCCTGCCCTCCCTGCGCATCCTGGTCGCGCTGGTCGGCAGCTTGCTGGCCTCGGTCTTCCTGAGCAACGCCTTCGCCGCCGCCGCGGTCGGCCACCTGAACCAGATCTCCGCCGCCTTCAACGTGCTGGTCGTGGCGCTCGGTGGGGAGTTCGGAATCCACCTCTGCATGCACTATGCGGAGCTGGTGGCGAACGGGCGCACCCGGCGCGAGGCGATCGCGGAGACGGGCCGGTCGATCGGCGGCTCGCTCGTCTCGAGCGCGGGCACCACCTCGATCGGCTTCCTGGTCTTCCTGCCGACCGACTACCGCGGCGTGGCCGAGCTCGGACTGATCTCGGCGGCCGGCATCTTCGCGAGCCTCTTCTGCACGCTCACCGTGTTGCCGGCGCTGCTCGCGCTCGGCGCACCGGAGCGCCCGCCCCTGCGCGCGGCGCGGCCGCTCCCCTGGGCGCGTCGGCTCGAGCACCTCCCGCTGCGCTACGCGCGACCGATCCGCTGGGGCGCGTTCGCGCTCGCGATCGGGGCGCTCTGGCTGCTGCCGCACGCTCACTTCGACCACAACCCGGTGAACCTGCGCGATCCCAACACCGAGTCGGTGCAGGCGTTCGAGGACCTGCTCTCGCGCGGCCACACCTCGCCCTGGACGATCGACGTGGTGGCACCGGATCAGCCCGCGGCGGAGGCGCTGGCGCGACGCCTCGACGGGCTCGCCAGCGTCGGGCACACCGTCACGATCGCGGACTACGTGCCGCAGGATCAGGAGCGCAAGCGGGCGATCCTCGCCGACACGGCCCTCTTCCTGCCCGCCGTCGCGGAGCCCGCGGCAGCGTCCCCGCCCCAGGCGCAGCGGGCCGCGCTCGAGCGCCTCGACGCCGCGCTCGGCGCCGGAGCGGACGGGGAGCCACGGCTGACCGCCGCGCGCGCGCGCCTGCGCCAGGCGATCGCGAGCTTCCTCGCCTCCGCGCACGCGGGCGACGAGGCTCCGCGCTTCGCGCTGCTCACGCAGAACATGGTGGGCTCGCTGCCCGAGCAGCTGCGCGACCTGTCCCGCGCGCTCGCGCCCGACATCGTCACGCTCGACAACCTCCCGCCGACGCTCCGGGACCGCATGCTCGCGCCGGACGGGTCGGCACGCGTCGAGGTGTTTCCGAAGGGCGACGTCGGCGAGAGCCGAGCCCTCGTGCACTTCGTCGACAGCGTGCAGGCGATGGCGCCGGACGCCACCGGTGCCGCCGTGAGCCTGGTCGGCTGGGGCCGGGTCACGATCGACGCGCTCCGCCACGCCATGATCGGCGCCTTCCTGCTCGGCGCGCTCTTCCTGCTGGTGCTCTGGCGCAACCCCTGGGACACGCTCCTCGCGTTCTTTCCGCTGGCGCTGGCGGCGCTCTTCATCTGCGCGCTGCTCGTGCTGTTCGGGCAGCCGTTCAACTTCGCGAACGTGATCGTGTTGCCGATGCTGCTCGGGATGGGCGTCGACAGCGGCGTTCACCTGGTTCACCAGCACCGCACCAATCCGGAGGAGGTCGACGTGCTGGCCACCAGCACGGCGCGCGCGGTGTTCTTCAGCGCAGTCACCACGATCGCGAGCTTCGCGAGCCTCGGCTTCGCGTCGCACCGAGGCATGGCCGCGCTCGGCCAGCTCCTGACGCTCGGCGTCTTCTTGACCCTGGTCTGCTACGTGGTCGTGCTGCCGGCCGTGCTGGAGTGGGACGACCGGCGCCGCGCGCGCGCTCAGGCCGGCGCGCTGCCCTCGGCCTCGCCCAGGTAGGCGCTCCGCACGCGCGCGTCGAGGGCCAGCTCGGCCGCCGGTCCCGCCAGCGCGACGCTGCCGGTCTCGAGCACGTAGGCGCGGTGCGCCACGCGCAGCGCCTGGCGGGCGTTCTGCTCGACCAGCACCACCGTCGTGCCCTGCTCGTTCACGGTCTGGACGATCTCGAAGATCTGCGCGACCAGACGGGGCGCGAGGCCGAGCGACGGCTCGTCGAGCAGCACCAGGATCGGCTCGGCCATGAGCGCGCGCCCGATCGCGAGCATCTGCTGCTCGCCGCCCGAGAGCGTCCCGGCGGGCTGGCGCAGCCGCTCGCGCAGGCGCGGGAACAGGCCGAAGACCCGCGCCAGGCCCTGCGACTCGACGCGGCGCCGCGGGTAGGCGCCCATCTGGAGATTCTCGAGGACGGTCAGGTTCGCGAAGATCCGGCGGCCCTCGGGCACGTGCGAGCAGCCCATGCCGACGATCCGGTGCGCACTCGCCGCCGTCACGTCGACGCCCTCCAGCACGATGCGCCCGCGGCTCGCGCGCACCAGGCCGGAGATCGCGCGCAGCAGCGTCGACTTGCCGGCGCCGTTCGAGCCGATCAGCGTGACGATCTCGCCACCGCGCACCTCGAGGCTGACGCCGCGCAGCGCCTGGATCGCGCCGTAGCGCACCTCCAGGTCCTCGATGCGCAGGAGCGCCGTCATGCAGCCGCTGGATCGGCCGGCGAGCCCAGGTACGCCTCGATCACGCGCGGATCGCTGCGCACCTGCTCGGGACCGCCCTCGGCGATCTTCTCACCGTGGTCGAGCACCGTGATGCGCTCGCAGAGCCCCATCACGAAGCGCACGTCGTGGTCGATCAGCACGATCGTGAGGCTGAACTCGCGCCGCAGCCGCGCGACCAGCTCGCGCAGCGCGTCCTTCTCCGCCGGGTTCATGCCCGCCGCGGGCTCGTCGAGCAGCAGCAGCCGGGGCCCGGTCGCCAGCGCGCGCGCGATCTCGAGGCGGCGCTGCTCGCCGTAGGGCAGCGCGTCGGCCCGCGCGTCGGCGTAGCGCTCGAGCCCGAGCCGCGCGAGCAGCTCGCGCCCGCGGGCGGCGAGCTCGCGTTCGCGTGCGCGCCAGCGCGGCGCGCGCACCACGTCGGCGAAGCCCGGCCGCTCGGCCGCGACCAGCGCGGCGACCACGTTCTCGAGCGCGGAGAGCGCGCGGAACAGGCGGATGTTCTGGAAGGTTCGCGCGATCCCGAGCGCGGCGATCCGGTGCGGCGGCTCGCCGCCGATCTCGCGGCCGTCGAATCGGATCTGACCGAGGGTCGGCGGGTAGACGCCGGTCACCACGTTGAAGGCCGTCGTCTTGCCGGCGCCGTTCGGGCCGATCAGCGCGGCGACCGCACCCGCCTCGACGCCCCAGTCGAGCCCGCCGAGCGCCGCCAGCCCGCCGAACCGCAGCGTCACGCCCGCAAGCTCAAGCAGCGGCACGCCGGCCTCGCAGCCAACCCCGCAGCGCGCCGAGCGAGAGCTCGCGCGAGCCCATGAGCCCCTGCGGCCGCAGGATCATCACGGCGATCAGGAGCAGCGCGTACAGGATCATGCGGAACTCGCCGAAGCCGCGGAGCCCTTCGGGCGCGGCGGTCAGCACGGTGGCGGCGATCACCGCGCCGGTGATCGAGCCGAGCCCGCCGAGCACGACGAACACCATGATCTCGAACGAGCGCACGAACGAGAAGCTGTTGGTGTGGATGTACCCCTCGCTGTGCGCGAAGAGGGCGCCCGCGACGCCCGCGAAGAAGCTCGACACCACGAAGGCGAGGACCTTGACCCGCGTGGTTGCCACGCCGATCGCCGCCGCCGCGGTCTCGTCCTCGCGCACGGCCCGGAAGGCGAGGCCCGCGCTCGAGTAGGCGAGCCGCGCGATCACCGCGACCGAGATCGCGACGACGGCGTAGATGGCCCCGAGGTCCTCGTAGCGCAGATCGGCGCCGTTCTGGCCGGTGAGCGCGAAGCCGCGCGCGCCGCCCACGGCGTCCACGTTCAGGATCACGATGCGGATGATCTCGCCGAAGCCGAGCGTGGCGATGGCGAGGTAGTCTCCGCGCAGGCGCAGCGTCGGGATGCCGACCAGCAGGCCCGCCACCCCCGCCAGGGCACCGCCGGCGAGCAGCGGGAGCGGGAAGTACAGGGCGCGCGCCAGCGGCACCGGCAGCACGCTCGCGAGCGCCGCCAGCCAGTCGGAGCCCAGGTACACGCTGAGCGCGGCCGAGGCGTACGCGCCCACCGCCATGAAGCCGGCGTGCCCGATCGAGAACTGCCCGGTGAAGCCGTTCACGAGCTGCAGGCTGACGGCCGCCACGATCGCGACGCCGATCCGCGTCAGGATGGTCAGGTAGTAGGGGTTGAGCGCGCGCGGCAGCACCCACTCGAGGATCGCGAAGGCGAAGGCGGACGCTCCGACCGCCGCGAGCGTCCGTGCGCGCACTCAGACCTTCTCCGGCTGCGCGGAGCCGAAGAGCCCCGTCGGCCGGTAGAGCAGGATCGCGATCAGCACCACGAAGGCGATCGCGTCGCGGTACGTGCTCGACAGATAGCCCGCCACCAACGTCTCCACGATCCCGAGCAGCAGGCCGCCGAGCATCGCGCCCGGGATGCTGCCGATGCCGCCGAGCACCGCCGCCACGAAGGCCTTGAGCCCCGGCAACAGGCCCATCAGCGGGTCGATCTTGGGATTCGAGAGTCCCACCAGGATGCCGGCCGCGCCCGCCAGCGCGGAGCCGAGCACGAAGGTGAGCTGGATGATGCGATCGACGGGGACGCCCATCAGGGCCGCGGCATCCGCGTCCTGTGCGACCGCGCGCATGGCGCGCCCGACCCGCGTGCGCATCACGACGAGCTCGAGCCCCGCCATCAGCAGGAGCGCCGTCGCCAGCACCGTCACCTGGATGTTCGAGACCGCGAGCGAGCCCACCCGCCACGCCTCGCGCGAGGCCACGAGCGGCGGGAAGAATTTCGGGTCCGCGCCGAACACGAGCTGGCCGGCGTTCTGGAGCAAGAGCGAGACGCCGATCGCGGTGATCAGCGGCGCGAGCCGCGGCGCGTGGCGCAGCGGCCGATACGCCACGCGCTCGATCGTCGCGCCGAGCACCGCGCACGCCGCCATCGACGCGACGAGCGTCGCGGCGAGGCCGAGCGCCGAGGGCTGGTCGGCCACGCCGAAGGCGTGCGCCGCGTAGAAGCCGGTCATCGCACCGACCATGTAGACCTCGCCGTGGGCGAAGTTGATCAGCCGGAGCACGCCGTAGACCATGGTGTAGCCGAGCGCGACCAGCGCGTAGATGGAGCCCCAGGCGATCCCGTTCACGAGCTGCTGGAGGAGGTTCTCCACCCGGCTACTGGGCCGAGACGGTGCGGTGGTAGCGGAAGCGTCCGCCGTCGATCTTGAGGACCACCGCGTCCTTGAGCGCGTTGCGCTGCGGGTCGATCGTGATGCGGCCCGTGATGCCGGGGAAGTCCTTCGTCGCGGCGATGGCGTCGCGCAGCGCCGGGCCCTCGGTCTTCCCGGCGCGCGCCATGGAGTCGACCAGGATGCGGGCCGCGTCGTAGCCGAGCGCGGCCATCGCGTCGGGCACCTGTCCGTTCTTCGCCTGGTAGCGCCGCACGAAGTCGCGCACGTGGGGGTCGTCGGAGTCGGCGGCGTAGTGGGTGGAGAAGTAGTCGCCCTCGACGGCGGAGCCGCCGATCTCGATCGTCTTCTCGGAGTCCCAGCCGTCACCGCCGAGCAGCGGCACGTTCAGCCCGAGCTCGCGCGCCTGCTTCGCGATCAGACCCACCTCGGTGTAGTAGCCGGGTACGAAGATCGCGTCGGGCGAGGCGCCGCGGATCGTCGTGAGCTGCGCGCGGAACTCGATGTCGCCGCTGGTGTAGCGCTCGTCGGCGACGATCTCGCCGCCGAGCTGCTGGAACGTCTTGCGGAAGAACTCGGCGAGGCCGACGGAGTAGTCCTGCTTGAAGTCGAAGAGCACGGCGACGCGTCGCGCCTTCAGGTCGTCGAAGGCGAAGCGCGCCATCACCGCGCCCTGGAAGGGATCGATGAAGCAGGTGCGGAAGATGTCGTCGCCGACCTCGGTGACGCGCGGGTTGGTCGACGCCGGGCTGATCATCGGGACGCCGGCGCGCTGCGCCTCGGGCGCCGCGGCGAGGGAGCGCGAGGAGGCGACCTCGCCGAGCAGGGCCACCACCTCGTCGCGCTGGATCAGCTTCTGCGCTGCGCTGCGCGCCTCCTCGGTGACCGAGCGGTCGTCCTCGGTGATCAGCTCGATCGGGCGCCCGAGCACGCCGCCCTTCGCGTTCACCTCCTCGAAGGCCATCCGGATGCCGCGGTCGGTGCTCTGGCCGAAGGTCGCGGTGTCGCCGGTCAGCGACGCGAAGTGGCCGACCCGGATCGGGTCCTTGGCCGCGCCCGCGCCCCCGCTCTGCCCCGGGCCGCACGCCCACAGCGCGGAAGCAACGAGAGCGATTCCGCCGGCACGACGTGCCGCGCGCAACATGCCACCCCCCTGGCGAGCCGACGATTCGCTCGCTCCCGCGCCTGTTTACAGGCTGGCGGCGGCGCTGGCAAGGCGCGGGCCACGGCGCTCACGGGAGCCGCTCGGAGGACACCGCGAAGTACTCCTGGTAGCCGCGGGCGCGCTCGCGCAGCCCGCCCGCGTCGAGCCCCGTGTCGGCGAAGCGGTAGCGGTGCCCCCCGTGCCCGTCGGCGGGGTGGGCGGCGTGGAAGGCGCGCATCCGCGCCTCGGCCTGCGGCAGGAGCTCGAGGCCGAGGCGCTCGTAGATCCCGCGGATCGTCACGAAGGGGTCGGCCATGAACGCGTCGAAGTGCACGTCGACCACGCGCGCCGCGGGAATGCGACCGCCGCGGCGCGCGGCGACCGAGCGATCGAGGCCCTCGAGGATGTAGTCGGCCCACTCGGCGGCCGCCTCGGGCACGCTGGTCTCCTCGCTCCCGAGGCGTCGCAGGAGCGCGACGAGCGAGGCCAGCGACGCGATGATTCGCAGCGGATCGCGGTGCGTCTGCACCAGCAGTGCGTCCGGGTACTCGGCGAGCAGCGCGTCGAGGCACCAGAGATGTCCCGGCGACTTCAGCACCCAGCGCTTCGCCGGGTGTCGCGACTGCAGGTGCTCGAGCATGCGGCGATGCCAGCGGTACGCGGGCGCCATGTCGGCCTCGTCGAACAGCCACTTCGCGTACGAGGGGACGCGGTACTGGGTCGGGAAGATCGCGCTGCGGAACTCGGCGCCGGTGATGCGGACGCACTCCTGCGCGAGCCGCGCGCCCATCGGATGCATGCGCTGGAAGCCCGGGATCACGAGCTCGACGGCCTCGAGGCGTGCCTGCACCTCCGCGATCCGCGGATCGCTCTCGTAGCTCGCCGTCTCGGGGGGCGGGACGGGCTGGTCGACCTCCCAGGTGAGCGGCACGCGATTGGCGGGATCCTGCGCGAGCAGGTCGTGGAGGATCGTGGTGCCGGTGCGCCCCTGCCCGATGATCACGATCGGCGGCACGACGTCGACGCCGGCGATCTCCGGATGGCGGCGCCGCCACGCCGTGAGCGCGAGCCGGCTCGCGAGATACCCCCCGATCTCGCCCGAGACGATCTGCGTGCCGAGCGCGCTGAGGCGCGCCTCCTCGCGGAGGCTGCCGACGAGCCGCTCGAGGCCCTCGCGCCAGCTCTCTCCACCTGGGTCCTCGAGCCCTGTCGCCTGTCGGGCCTGCGCGAAGAGCGTGTCGACGTCGAGCCCGCTGTCGCTCATGGCCGCACATGCTGGCGGGCGCGCCGCGAAGCGCAAGCCGGTCGGGAATCGGTAGGATCGGGGCCGATGGCCGAGGTCGCTCGCGCGCGCCTGCGCGGAATCGAGATGGCGTACGAGGAGCGCGGCGCCGGCGAGCGACCGCTCGTCCTGGTGCACGGCTTCACCGGCTCGCGCGACGACTGGCGCGAGATGCTCCCGCGCCTCGCCCCGCGCGGTCGCACGCTGGCCCCGGACCTGCGCGGCCACGGCGAGACCAGCAACCCGGGCGATCCCGCGGGCTACACGTTCGAGCGTCTCGCGCAGGACCTCGGCGCCTTCCTGACGGCCGCCGGCGTCCCGCGCTGCGACCTGCTCGGGCACTCGATGGGCGGCATGGTGGCGCTGCGGCTGGCCCTTGCCGAGCCGGAGAGGATCGCCTCGCTGCTGCTGATGGACACGTCTGCCGATCCGATCCCGCGCGGTGCGCGCGCGATGATCGAGGCCGCGGCGAAGATCGCGCGCGAGGCGGGCATGCAGGCGCTCTTCGAGACGGGCCGCGCCGCCAGCGAGCGCCAGCCCGACCGGCCGGCGTCATTCGTGCGCTCGATCGAGCGCATGGGCCCCGAGGTCTTCTGGGATCGAATCCGCACCAAGATGCTCGCCATGGACCCGGTCGCGTACGCGACGCTCGGACTGGCGCTCGTCGACGACCGGGGCGTGGCGGATCGGCTGGGCGAGATCCGCTGCCCCACGACGGTGCTGGTCGGCGCCGAGGATGCCGCCTTCCGCCGACCCTCGGAGCGCCTCGCGTGCGACATTCCCGGCGCGCACCTGGTCGTGATCGAGGCGGCCGCCCACTCGCCGCAGCTCGAGAACCCGGAGGCATGGCTCGCCGCAGTGCTGGGGCACCTCGACCGCGCGCGCGGCTGAGAATCAGCCGAGCGCGCGGCCCCTCGTCTCCGGGAAGGTCCAGATCCATGCGGCGGCGAGCAGTGCGAAGAGCGCGGCGAGCGAGATGCCACCCGCGAGCCCGTAGCGGCCGGCGATCACCGCGATCGCGATCGGCGTCACGAACTGCACGCCGCGCGCCAGGTTGAACGCCGAGCCCATCGCCGCGTTGCGAATCGCCGTCGGGAAGAGCTCGGCGAAGAGCGGCCCGAAGCCCGCGAACATCCCCGTCCCGAATCCGACCAGGAACATGAAGGCCAGCACGAGCGCGGGACGACCAGCCACGGCGTCCCAGAAGAGCGTCGTCATCGCGAGCCCGACCGCCATCAGCACGGCGTAGATCGAGTACGCCGGGCGGCGGCCCCACCCGTCCGCAGCGAAGCCGAAGCTCGCGTAGCCGGCGAGACCCCCGCCCTGCGTGACCAGGATCCACCACGCCGACTTCGCCAGCGAGAAGTGCCGCTCCTCCTGGAGATAGCCCGGCAGCCACGAGTAGGTGAACCAGTACGCCGACATGGTGAAGATCGCGAGCACGAGCGACCTCGCGAAGAGCCCGCGGTGCTCGAGCGAGAGCAGCGCGCGGAGCGGAGACTCGCCGCCGCGACCCTCGAGCGCGCGGCTACGGTCCGCGAGCCAGAGGTCGGACTCCGGGAGCGTGCGGCGGATCGCTACGACGAGCAGCGCTGGCAGCACCGAGACGAAGAAGCAGGCGCGCCAGCCGATGCGCGGCTCCAGGAAGCCGCCGACTGCGGAGGCCAGCGCGATCCCGACCGGCGCGCCCGTCTGCATGAAGGCAGAGTGCCGCGCGCGCTGTCCGGGCGGGAAGCTCTCGCACACGTAGGTCTGCCCGGCCGCCCACTCGCCGCCGACGCCGAGGCCCGTGAGCACGCGGAACACGAGCAGGCTGCCGACGCCCTGTGCGAAGCCGCAAGCGAACGTGCCCGCGCTGTAGGTGAGGATCGTCCACTGCAGGACGGTCCGGCGGCCGTGGCGGTCGGACACGAAGCCGAAGAGCACGCCGCCGGCGGCGGTCGCGGCGAGCGACGTGCCGAGCACGAGCGAGAGCTCGAGGCGCGAGAGCGCCAGCTCTTGTCCGATCGGGATCAGGAGGAAGGAGTAGAGGATGAGGTCGTAGAAATCGAAGACCCAGCCCGCCCACGAGAGGAGCAGGATCCGGTAGTGGACGGCCGACGGGCGCTCGTGCTCGCTGAGGAGCCTGGACGCCACGGAGGGATTCGCGCTTCGCGCGAGGCCTCGGCCAAGCGCCGAACGCCTTGCTGCGTGCGCCCGCGGCTCACGGCGCCACATGCACCACCACCTCGCGCACGCTCCCGCGCCTCCGGTGCTCCCAGAGGTAGATCCCCTGCCAGGCGCCGAGCACGAGCCGGCCTTCGGCGATCGGGATCGAGAGCGAGACGGCACCGAGCGCCGCCTTGATGTGCGAGGGGATGTCGTCGGGGCCTTCGGTGGTGTGCGTATAGAGCGGATCGCCTTCGGGTACGAGGCGGTCGAGCCACGCCTCGAGGTCGCGCTTCGCGGAGGGGTCGGCGTTCTCCTGGATCACGAGGCTCGCCGAGGTGTGGCGCACGAAGACCGTGCAGAGGCCCTCGTCGATGCCGGCGTCGGCCACGACCGCCTGCACCTCCGAGGTGATCTCTCGCAGTCCCTGGCCGTGCGTACGGATCTCGAGCCATCCGATGCGCCGCCGCTCGCCCACGGGAGCAGCCTACAAGACAGCGTCCGTGCGCGTCGAGTGGGCCGTCCGCTCCTCCCTGCGGCGCCGCGGCATCCACCGCCGCCGTACTCCGTATCGTGTATTCTGGATGGGCTCTCCGGGGCGTCTGTTCGGGACGCGCGTGTCTCGAGACGCGGAGGTCGCCGATGCGCCGCGCTCCCGCCCGCCTCCTGGTCGCCCTGCTCGCAACCATCGCGCTCGAGCCCAAGGCCGCGCGGGCGGCTACACCAACGCGCTCTCCACCGATCCGAACCTCATCTCGATCGATCCGGACGGCAATCAGTTCATCGTCGGGATGAACTCATCCTCCCCCGGCCTGCTCGTCGACGGCGCGCGCGGAATCGCCGTGAGCCCCATTGCGGGCCACAAGTTCGTGGTCCGCGCCTTCTACGTCGCGGCCTTCCATGGATTGTGGCGCGTGGATCAGACGATCTCGGTGATCTTCCACGACTTCGAGATCAGCGCGAGCGCGACGTCGCTCGGCGCGCAGCCCGCGCCGTACGACACCGGAAGCGAGGTCGGCAACTTCGCCACGATCCGCGACGAAGGCGACGGGACGCTCGACCTCCTGGTCGCCCCGGAGAACGCGGTCCTGTACTACAACGGCGGGCTCGGCACGTTCGTCGACACACCGCTGATCTCGGGCTTCGGCGTGACCAGATGTGCCTACTCCCAGGACGCAGGCCTCGTGGTGCTCTCGGGATCCCCCTCTCAGGGCCAGGCCGGCGTGTTCTATTCGGGAACCGAGATCGACTCGACGCCGGTGCCGATCGCCGTCGGCGGCGACGTCGCCGCTCCGGGCCCTCCCGTCGTGGCGCTTCCTGGAGAGGGGAGCCCCGCGCCGTTCCCGGTCTACCTGGTCGCCGGCTCGAAGGTGGTGCGCGTCGACTCCGACGGCACGACGTCGGTCGCGGCCACCTTGCCGTTCTCGCTGACTGCGTACTTCGGGATCACCGCCTACGCGCCCGAGCCGGACGCGACTCCGGTTGCCGCAGCGGTGACGCTCGGCTGGATTGCGATCCGATCGCGCCTTCGGCGCCGTCGCTAGTTGGCCTGCGGATGGCGCCCGCGGCGGGCCGCACCGGCGATCGTCAGCAGACCGATGCCGAAGACCAGCGCGCCGCCCGGCTCCGGGATCGCGGGATCGAGCCCACTCCAGGGCTTCGGGTCGATCTTGCCGGGACCGTTTCTCCAGTAGCCGAACGCGTTCCCGTTCGGCGCGGCCAGGGCCGCGGACGAGGCTGTCAGGGTCATCACGGTGAACACGAGCGCAGTGAGCGCGAGAGCTGCGAGCCTCACGATGCGGTTCTCCTCGACCAGGGCCCCGAGCTTAGCCCATTCGCATGCGCCGACCAGCGTGCAGCGCGTCTCCGACTCAAGATGGAGCCGTCTCGCCGACGCGTACGATCGTCCTGCCGGTGGTCTGCCGGTTGGCCATGGCTTCGACGGCGGCCGGCACGTCTTCGAAGGCGACGACGCGGCCGATCACGGGACGCACCTGCTTGCGCTGAACCAGCTCGACGATCTCGCGCATGATCGCCCTGCCCCGCTCGTCGGAAACGAAGTTCCAGCCCATTCCCTTCTTCATCATCTTCGCCACCGGCTCCGGGGCGTAGGCGAGGAGCACGCCGCACAGATGGAGGTTCCCCATCATTACTGTCCGCGGCACGATCCACTTCTCGTCCGCCACGCTCTTGTCGGACGCGAAGCCCATCATCAGGTAGCGGCCGTCGTAGGCGGTGCAGCGCATGGACTTCTCCATCACGGCTGCGCCCACGTTGTCGAAGACGACGTCCACACCGGAGCCTCCGGTCGCCTGCATCACGATCTCGGCGAAGTCGCTGCGCGCGTAGTCGATCGCGATCTCCGCGCCGAGCTCGCGGCAGAGCGCGAGCTTCTCCTCCGAGCTGGCGGTCGCGAAGACGCGGGCGCCGCGATGCACCGCGAGCTGCACCGCGGCCGAGCCGGAGCCCCCCGCGGCGGCGTGGATCAGCACGCTCTCGCCGGCGCGGAGCCTGGCGCGATCGAAGAGGCCGAGCCATGCGAGGTGGAACGGGAAGTAGAGAGCTGCCGCGTCGGGGAGCGGAATGGCCTCGGGCATCTCGAAGGCGGAGACGGCGGGGCAGAGCGCGTACTCGGCGTAGCCGCCGTGCGCGCCCTTGGTCATCGCGACGACGCGCCGCCCCTGGCACGCCTCCGCGCCCGGCCCGCAGGCGTCGACCACGCCCATCACCTCCATCCCGGGGCTGTAGGGCAGCTCGGGCCGCACCATCATGTTGCCGCCGGTGATCCGCTCGAGGTCGTTCAGGTTGAGGGGAATCGCCTGCACGCGGACGCGGAGCTCGCCCGGCCCCGGCGTCGGGATCGGGACGTCGTCGAGCCGGAGCACCTCGCGCGGCTGGCCATAGCGATGCGTTCGCCACGCTCTCATCGTTCCTCGCGCGCCCAGTCGACTAGCTGTCGGCCTTCCGAGGGATGAACCCGGGGACTCCCGTCTCGACGACCTGGTTGAATCGATAGCGCGTCGCGATCCCCGCGATCTCTTTCATCGCGCTCTCCGGAAGGGGCGACACGTCGAAGCTCTCGCGGATGTGGTCCGCACTCTTCGAGGTCGTGAGGATGGCGGTGCCTCGCTGGATTCCCCAGGCGATACAGACCTGCGCGGCGGTCTTGCCGACTCCGGCGGCGACCTTCTTGATGACCTCGTCCTCGAGCAATCTCGGCTCGGAGGAGTGACCGAGCGCCGCGAACGCAAGCAGCACGGTCCCGGCTTCTCGGCAGGCCTCGAGCAGCTCCCATTGCGGGAGATAGGGGTGCGCCTCGACCTGTACGACCGCAGGACGGATTCTTGCAGAGCGATTGATTTCCTCGAGATGCACGAGACCCACATCCGACAAGCCGATTGCACGACACCTGCCCTCGTCCACGAGGCGCTCCATGGCACCCCAGGTCTCGATCAAGGTCACGCCGTCGTCGTAGAGCGTCTTGCCATTCTCGTCTCTCGGATCCTGATCGTCGCCCGGTCGAAAGGCGAAGGGCGTATGGATCAGGTAGAGGTCGGCGTAGTCGAGGCGAAGAGCTCTCAGGCTGGCTTCGAACGCTGGCTTGACCCGCTCCGGCCGGTGATTGTTGTTCCAGAGCTTCGTCGCAACGAAGAGATCGTCGCGCCGCACCCAGCCCTCTCGCAGCACACCTTGGATCGCCTCTCCCACGGCCTGCTCGTTTCGATATCGCTCTGCGCAGTCGAATTGCCGAAAGCCGACTTCCAGAGCGGCTCGAGTCGCTCGCAACGTATCGCCCGGATCGGGGATCAAGGTGCCGAATCCGAGGGCAGGAATCCCTCGCCCGTTGTTCATCGAGATGCGTCTGGAACGAAGCTCGTCTTGCTCCCTCATCGCCTCTCCAGGCCCGCCCATTTTGTGCGCCAACGCCGTGGCCGCCGCCTGCTTGATATCGCAATCCGGATTGCAGGTAGGTGTGCCCACGCGGGTGACGTGGCTACGTCTTGGTGCCCCCGGGCTGACTCGAACAGCCGACCAACGGTTTAGGAAACCGCTGCTCTATCCATCTGAGCTACGGGGGCACGAAGCCGCAAGCTACAGGACGGCGCGAAGCTGCGCCGAGGGCTGCCGTCGGTGCGTCCGCAGCGGCGATTCCGCGCGGGGGCCCCGAATTTGCCGCTTGCGACCCCCCGCAGGCTGCCACGGGCGACATCGCTTCGACTACTTCCCCTCGTCGGGGGGAAATCGAAAGCGAGGCCCAGACCATGCGTGTTGTGTTGGCAGCGGCTGCGTTGCAGATCTTCTTCCTGGGCGCCACGGCGTCCGCGAACAAGCTCGAGGATGGACCCGGTCGAGGACCCTCGGTCTCGTTCGGTCATCACCGATTCGAGTCCGACTGGGTCGGCACGGACGTCGACAATCCGATCCGAAGCTGGAAGACGAGCTTCAAGGGATCCGATTCTCCGGGCGACCTCGACCACCATGGCCGGTTCCACGGCTCCATGGGCGGCGACTACGACATGGGCTACGGAATGGGCAAGGACCGGGGATCGCATGAGAAGCAGATCTGCGCCGTCCCGGAGCCGACGACGCTCCCGCTCCTGGCCAGCGGCATCGCCGGGCTCGTGCTCTTCGGGCGGACGAAGCGCGGCGGACGGAGCGGGGCGGAGATCTAGGCGTCGGGGTTGTTGCCGCCGACGACGGCCGCGCGGACGGCGTCGCCGGGAGACTTGAGGAGCCAGTCGTGCAGGACCGCGGTCACCTCGCCGGCCACCTCCCAGCAGTAGCAGCGCGATGCGCGCGGGTGGTCGATCAGTCTGAAGACGAGGACCTCGCCTTCCCAGACGACGGACCGGTCGACCACCTCGACGACGCGCTCGCGGCGCTCGAGCGCGGAGTCTGCGCCGTGGATGACCTTGATGACCTGCTGGAACTCCGGGATCGACATGTCGTTCACGGGTGACTCCGCGAGCGCGCCGGCCGCTCGGTGCAGGGGTGCCTCCGGCTGGAGCGATCAGCCTTCCAGACCCTCGGCAGCGGCCCTCGGCTTACCCGCGCGGCTCGAGACCGAAATCAGGCGTTCGTACCGCCATCCACCGTCAGGTTCGCTCCGGTGATGTAGGACGACTCCGGGCTGGCGACGAAGGCAACGAGGGCGGCGACCTCGTCGACGCTTCCGTAGCGGCCGAGCGCCGTGTTCGCCTTCTGAGACACCGACCATTCCCCCGACGCGGGGTTCAGCTCCGTCTCGATCGGACCCGGCTGCACGCTGTTGACCGTGATGCCTCGGGCACCGACCTCTCTCGCCAGGCCCTGGGTAAACATCTTGACGGCTCCCTTGGTGGCCGCGTACGGAACGAGACCGGGCGTCATTACGCGCTCGCCCACGCAGGAGCCGATGGAGATGATCCGCCCCCCGTTCTTCATGTGCTTGAGCGCGGCCTGCGTCGCGACGAAGACGCCGCGCACGTTGATGTCGACCAGGCGATCCAGCTCCTCGATCGAGTTCTCTTCGAACGGCTTGGGATCGGCCGTGCCGGCATTGTTCACCAGGATGTCGAGGCGTCCAAACGCCGTGACGGTCGCCTCGACCGCAGCCTGGACGGCGCGGGCATCAGCCGCATCCGCTCGAATCGCGATGGCCTTCCTGCCGAAGCCCTCGAGCTTCTCGACGACGGACGCGGCGGCGTCTGCCCCTTTGGTGTAGGTCAAGGCGACGTCCGCTCCCTCTGCAGCGAGGCGCCTCGCAATGGCGGCGCCGATCCCACGCGAGCCACCGGTGACGAGAGCGACCTTGCCCGCGAGCCTCTGCCCGTTGCTGCTGCCCATGCGTCCTTCCTCTCTTGGTTTCGATCGGGGTAAAGAGAGAATCCACGCTCGAGATTACGAGAGGTCGACGCCGAAGAGAATTGCGCCGGCCCGCGCACAGCCGCTGCGGTCAGCCGGCATCTTCCTCGAGCGTGAAGGCACGCAGCAGGCGGAGGAAGAGGACGCCCGCGAGGAGCAGGCCGAAGGCGAGGCACGCGAGGTAGACGGCCCCGCTCTGCGCGTCGAAGGCGCCGAGTGCGTTCGCCACCAGGACGGCGAGCGGCGCGCAGTTGGCGGCCGTCATCATCCAGCCGAGCCCGCGGCCGACCGGACCGCCCGCGGCGCGCATCGCCCGCACCCTGCGCGCGGCGCTCCAGGCGCCCGCGCCCCAGACGAGCGCGAACGCGAGGCTCAGCAGTCTCCACGCGGGAAGCGGCGACACGTCGAAGCGAGCCACCACGATCGGGATGATCGAGAAGGCCAGTACCATGAGCGCGAACTCGACCATGCGCCGCAGCCACGCGGCGGCGATGGCGCGCGGAACGCGCACGCGCTCCTGGGCGAGGACTGCGATCAGCCCCGAGAAGCCCGCGAAGGCGGCGGCAACCTGCGCGATCGTGAGCAGCGTGTCGGCTTCGGGCACGGCGGAGCGGCCGCGGACCGCCTCAGTTGGCGCTCTCGCCGTCCTGCTTGACCTCGTTCGGGTCGATGCCCAGCTCGCGCAGGTGCGCCGCGATCTCCTCCGGGGTGAGGCGGATCTGCACCATCTTGAGCAGGTACTTCGGCGGCCCGCTCTGGTCCTCGAACGAGAGCACCACGGAGCGGTCCTTCGGAATCAGCGCGACCGCCTTGTCGAAGCCCTCCTTGGTGCCGGTCGTGTCGAGGCCGCCGCCCTTCGAAGCCTTGATGACGGTGCGCTTGAGCACGCTGCCCTCCGGCACCACCTGGAGCTCGATCACGTCGCCGCTCTTGATGTCGCTCGGCGGGTCGCCGGCGATGCCGCCGGTCCCGAAGCCGCCCGAGACCTTGGGGCTGGTGACCTTGACCTTGAAGATGTTCTTGGCCTGGTCGTAGTCGAGCAGCATGCCCTCGACGCCGTAGCGCTTGGCCTCGGCGGCGCGCACCGGACGAACGGCGGCGATCGAGAGGATGGCGAGGGCGGCGGCGAGAGCCAGGACGGGGCGCGCACGGGTCATCGGAATCTCCTCGTGATGAGCGTCCGGAGGCTAGCCGATGCGCGCGCGCTCCGAGCGGCAGACGGTGCCAGCGCCACCGCCCTAGAAGGGGAGCACCACGTTGACCCGCTCGACGCCGAGCCGCGGCCTGCCGCGAAGCGCGGTCAGCTCGATCAAGAAGGAGCAGCCCACCACGTCCGCGCCCGCCTGGCGGGCGAGGCGCACCGCGGCAGTCGCCGTGCCGCCCGTCGCGATCAGGTCGTCGACGATCAGCACCCTCTGGCCGGGCTTCACCGCGTCCCGGTGCATCTCCACGGTGTCGGTCCCGTACTCGAGGTCGTAGGTCACGCGGAGCGTCTGCCAGGGCAGCTTGCCCTGCTTGCGCACCAGGGTGAAGCCGGCGCCGAGCTCGATCGCCACCGGCGCACCCAGCACGAAGCCGCGCGACTCGATACCGAGCACCTGCTCGATGCCGTCGTCGCGGAAGGGCGCGGCGAGCGCGCGCACCGCGGCGGCCAGCGCGTGGCGGTCGCCGAGCAGCGGCGTCACGTCCCGGAACAGGATGCCGGGCTTCGGGAAGTCGGGGATGTCGCGGACGTAGCGGCGCAGGTCGAGGGTCTCGGGCACGAGGTCTCCTGGCTGGATCAGGGCAGGCAGCGTTTCGGATCGCGGGGCACGTTGGCGCGCCTGATCTCGAAGTGCAGGTGCGGGGCGCTGGCGTTGCCGGACTGCCCCACCCGTGCGATCACGTCTCCCTTCTCGACGAAATCTCCCTCGCCGACGAGATTGCGATCGTTGTGCGCGTAGACCGTAGCCCAGCTCCCGACGTGCTTGATCACGATGGCGCGGCCATAGGCGCCGAGGTCGTCCCCGGCATAGACCACCTTGCCGGCCTCGGCGGCGTGCACGGGGGCCCCCAGCGCGGCGCCGATGTCGATGCCATCGTGGCGGTGGTCGCCGCGCCCTGCGTCGAAGCCCGAGGTCGTGGTGCCGAGCACCGGCCACTCGAAGGCGAGCGACGCCTCGCGCGCCGCATCGCCACAGTCGGGCGTCTCGCGCTGCTCGAGGGTGTGCGGGCCGTGGCTCGCCGCGAGCGCGGCGCGGGCCGGCGGCGGCGCCGAGCCGACCTCGACGCGCGGCACCCAGAGGCGCTGCCCGATCGCGAGGGTGCGCGCGTCGCCGAGCTGGTTCACCCGCTTCACGGTGTCGACTGGGACGCCGAAGCGCTGCGAGACGCGCCAGAGCGTGTCACCCGGCTGCACCACGTACCAGGTGCCCGCGCCGCGGCCCGGCTTCGGTGTCGAGCTGCAGCCGCCGACCGCGAGCGCCACGAGCCCGGCCAGCGCGAGGCCGAGTGCCGCTCGGGTTATGCGGCCCATCCGTGACGGCCTACCAGGTCGACGAAGCGGCAGGGACCGAGCACCTCGGTGACGAACTGATCGGCCGGGCGGCGCCGCACGCGCACGAGACGCTGGTCGCCGCGCGGCCCGAAAGGTCCCACCAGCCGGCCGCCCGGGGCGAGCTGCGCGAGAAGGGGACGCGGCGCGCGCGGCGCGCCGGCCGTCACCACGATCGCGTCGAACGGGGCGTCGGCCGGCCGGCCGAGCGAGCCGTCGCCCAGGTGCACGACCACGTTGGTCGCGCCGAGCCGGTCGAGCGCGCGGCGCGCGTCGGCGGCCAGGCGCGGCAGTCGCTCGATCGAGACCACGCGCTCGGCGAGGAGGCCGAGCAGCGCGGCCTGGTACCCCGAGCCGGTGCCGATCTCGAGCACGTGCTCGCCGCCCGTGAGCTCGAGCGCCTCGCTCATCCGCGCGACGGTGGAGGGCGCGGAGATCGTCTGGCCGTCGCCGATCGGGAGCGCGTGATCGCGGTACGCCTGGGTGTGCAGGGCCTCGGGCAGCAGCCAGTGTCGAGGCACGGCCTCGAGCGCGGCCAGGACGCGCGGATCGCGGACGGACCGCGCCAGGCGCTCGACCATGCGCCGGCGTGGTCCGCGCATCTCCGCTGGCGAGCGGATGGCGCGGATCACCTCTCTCTCCCCCCGGCGCGGCAAGGTAGGCCGGAGTCGCCGCCATCGGCAAGACCGAGGGGTAACTAGCCGGCTCCGCGCCGCTCCCGGAACTCCCCGGCCACGGCGCGACGGGTCGCGGGATCGCGCAGGAGCTCGTGGACGGTGAGCGCGAGCGCCCGGGCCCCCTCGAGCAGTCCCTGCATCCCCGCCTCGCTCGCCGCCGCGGCCGCCAGCTCGCGCGTGTGGAGCTCGAGCCCGTCCCCGATCGGGAAGTTCGGGTGGATGGTCGGCACCACGCGCGACACGTGCGTGATGTCGCTCGAGCCGATCGCCTGGTCCGGTCCCGGCCCGCTCTCCGCGAGCCCGAGCCGGTCGAGCTGTCGCCGATAGCACCCCGCCAGCGCCAGGTTCGGAAGGAGCGGCGGCGACTGCCCCTCCTCCTCGCGCACCTCGAGCCGGGTTCCGCTCGCCGACGCGGCACCGCGTGCACAGGCGAGCACCCGCTCGTGCGCCGCGTCGAGCTCGGCGTCGTCGAGCGCGCGCACCCAGACGCGCGCCGCCGCCCGCTCCGGGATCACGTTCGGCGCCTTGCCGCCATCCGACACGATGCCGTGGATGCGCACCGTGCGCGGAAGCTGCTGGCGCAGGAGCCCCACCGACACGAAGAGCGCGATCACGCCGTCGAGCGCATTCACGCCGCGCTCCGGGTAGGCCGCCGCATGCGCCGCGCGGCCGTGGTAGACCAGCTCGAGCTTGCGGTTGCCGAGGAAGAGCCGGTGGGCGCGCCGCATCCCCGAGGCGTGCGCCATGAGCGCGACGTCGGCGTCGCGGAAGACGCCAGCCTCCGCGAGCCGCCGCTTTCCGAGGCCGATCTCCTCGGCCGGGCAGCCGACCACGCGTAGCTCGAGGCCCGAAGCCGGCAGCGCCTTCGCGAGCGCGGCGGCCGCCAGCAGGCTCGCGGGGCCCGAGAGGTTGTGCCCACAGGCATGCCCGATGCCGGGAAGCGCGTCCATCTCGGCCAGGAGCGCCGGTCGCAGCGGCGGCCCCCCGCCCTCCCCGCTCGACGGATGCGTCGCCACGAAGGCGGTCTCGAGACCCGCCGCACGGGGCTCGATCCGGAAGCCGCGCGCCGAGAGCCAGGCCCGGTAGCGCTCGCTCGCCTCGCGCTCCTCGAGCGCGAGCTCCGGGTGCGCGGCCATCCAGCGCGCGAGGGCGAAGATCTCCTCGCGCTCGGCCTCGATCGCCGCCAGGATGTGCGCGCGCTCCACCTCGGCCGGCTGTGCCATCCGCCTCTCATCGGCCCGACGTCCGGCGGAGCTGACCCGTGCCGCTCAGGAGTCCTCGAGCGATCGCTCCGGAGCATCCGGCTCCGCGGGCATCGCGACCCAGAGGATCACGTAGATCAGCAGGAAGAGGCCGCCCGAGAAGACGAAGCCGAGGACGAATGCGAGCCGGAGCAGCGTCACCGAGATCCCGAACTGCGCGGCCAGCCCGGCGCAGACGCCGGCCAGCATGCGGTCGTCGTTGGGGCGCAGCCACGGCTGCGCCAGCGCGCGCGCGGTGCGCCCCGGGTCGACCAGGCTCCCGCAGTAGCGACACTTCAGCGCGTCGACCCGGATCCACTCGGCGCACCACGGGCAGCGCTTCGAGAGCGCGTCGTTCATGCCCGCCTCCGCTGCGCCAGCCCGACCGCGAGCGGGATGGCCGCGTACAGGGCGCCCGTCGTCAGCGCGAGCGATCCGAGGTAGACGGCGCCGAGCCAGGTGAGCAGCGCGGGCGGCAGCCAGGGCGAGAGCAGCGCCGTCGCCTCGCGCGCCACCAGCCAGGCGTCTCCGATCGCGAGCGGCAGCGCGAGCACGGCGATCGCGAGCACGGCGGCGAGCTCGCGCGCGAAGCGCGGCATGGGAGCCTGCGCCCGCAGCGCGCGCACCGCCCGCTCCCGCGCGCCGGCGATGACCGCCGCATGCGCCGGAGCGGCGGGGACCGACTCGAGGGCGCCGACCAGCGCTTGGAGGAAGCGCACGTGCTCCGCGCA
The DNA here is from genome assembly GCA_035506135.1 of Myxococcota bacterium. Classification (GTDB taxonomy): domain Bacteria; phylum Myxococcota_A; class UBA9160; order UBA9160; family PR03; genus DATJPY01. The sequence continues at coordinate 94,932 of DATJPY010000014.1, forward strand.
GCCGTCGCACTCCGGCACGTGCCGGCGGAGCTCGTCGTCCAAGCGCTCCGGCGCGTCGAGTGCGCGACCGAGCGCCAGCTCCGACAGCCGCTCCTGGAAGGCGTCGCAGCTCACTCCGGCTCTCCGAAGGTCCGCTTCAGCGCGCGGATCGCGCCGTGCAGCCTGCTCTTCACGGTGCCGCGCGGGATGCCGAGCGCCGCCGCCATCTCCGCCTCGTCGAGGTCGCCGTAGTAGCGGAGCAGCACCACCTCGCGCAGTCGATCCGGGAGCCCCGCGAGCCGGTCGCGCAGGTCGATGTGCTCGAGCGGGCCGGAGCCGGCCGCCGCCGGCTCCGCGAGCGGCGGGCGCGCTCGCACCTGGCGGCGACGGTGCAGGTCGCGCGCCAGGTTCGAGGCGATGCCGTACAGCCAGGGCCGCACGCGCCGGCCCGGGTCGAAGCGCCGGGCGCCGCGCGCGACGCGGACCCAGGTGTCCTGCAGCAGGTCGTCGGCGTCGTCGCGGTCGCCGGTCATCCGACACAGATGGGCGTGGATGCGCGCGGCATAGCGTTCGATCAGCGACGCGAGGGCCTGCTCGTCGCCGCGCGCCACCGCCTCCATCAGTTCCTCGTCGGACTCCATCCGCCCGAGGATCCCTCACCGCCGCCACCCGGGTCGCGGCGCGGCGGGGGCGCCTGCCGGTCGCCGGAGCCTCCGTTCGCCCGCGCGCTCGGCCCGAGGAGCGTCTGCAGCGCGTCGATCACGCGGTCGAGGCCCGAGCGGCCACCCGGCCGGTCCGGGAACATGAACCAGAGGATCGCGTACAGCACGATCCCGACCCCATGGACCAGCGCGAGCAGCAGGAAGGCGGCGCGGACCGCGGTCACCGAGACGCGGAGGTTGTGTGCGATGGCGGCGCAGACGCCGGCGAGCTTGCGCCCCTCGAATCCGCGGTGCCAGTCGCCCGGATCGCGCAGGCCGCCGACGACCCGGCTGCCGCAGTAGCGGCACTTGATCGCCTCGGCCTGGATCTCTTCGGCGCACCAGGGACAGGTCTTGGTCGGCATGGCTCCTCTCGGGGCGCGCTGGCGGCGGGTTGCCGCCTCTCTCCTTGCAATACGCGCCAGGGGAGCGGAGGGTTCACGGCCTCCCCGCGGGCTCCGGCGGGAAGCGCCGCCGGAGGCCCTCGACCACGAGCGCCGCGGCTGCGTCGATCGACAGCGCCTCGGTGTTGAGGACGAGGTCGTACCCGGTGGGATCCGAGTGGGCGACGTCGAAGTGGGTGCGCAGGAACCGGGCGCGGGCGGCGTCCCGCTCGGCCAGCCGCGCGGCCGCGGCCTCGCGGGAGAGGCCCTCCGCCGTTGCCAGCCGGTCGGCGCGCACCGGCGCCGGGGCGACCACGAGCACCCGTAGCGTGCGCGAGGGCGGCAGGATCGCGACCGCCCCGCGGCCGAGCAGCACCGCCATCCCCCGCTCGCCGAGCGTCGCGATCGCGCGGACGGCCCGGCGCAGCGGCTCCTCCTGGATCCGCCCTGCCGCGTAGACCCGGTGGAGGCGCGCGTCGATCGCTGCCCGCATCGGCGCGTCGAGGTCCGCCTCGAGGCGCTCGCACAGCCCCGGATCGCCGGCGATGCGGTCGATGACCTCGATCCCGAAGAAGCCGTAGTCGAGCCACTCGGCGACGCGGCGGGCGACCTCGTCTCCCCCCGAGGCGGGAAGCCTCGAGAAGGCGACGGCCGGGCCGCGCGGCTGCGGCATGCCCTCGCGACGGTCGATGGCCCACCGGCGCGCCTGCCGCTCGATGAGCTGCGCGAGCTGCTCCGCAGACATTCCCCCCTCCGGCGCAGCCGATGCTACACCGTTGCGATGCGCAGGTCCGCTGCGCCGCCTGTCTCCCGTCGAGGACCGACCTGACACCGCCGTGACGACCCGCCCGCGCGGGAGCTTCCCTTCGACCCCTCCGCGGGGGTATCCTGACGACGAGCCGCAACCCCGGGTGCCCCCATGATCCACCCCAGCGACGACGACTTCGACGACGAGGAGTCCTACTTCGATCGGGACCGGCCCGGCCGGAACTTCGATGCGAGCCTGCTGCGAGAGTCGGTTCGGGTGCTGCCGAGCCGCCACCCGCTCCTGTTCTCGCCGACCCACACCGTGCACCAGGCCACGCGCGCGATGCAGAAGGAGCACCGCGGCTGCGTGCTGGTCACGGAGGACGGCACCGCGGAGACACGCGTGGTCGGCATCTTCACCGAGCGCGACGTGCTCGAGCGCATCGTCGACCGCGGCCGCAACCCGGCCACGCTGCCGCTCGTCGAGGTGATGACCCGCGACCCCGAGTGCCTGCCCCTCGACGCGAGCCTCGCCTGGGTGCTGAACAAGATGAGCGTCGGCGGGTTCCGCCACGTTCCGGTGGCGGACAAACAGGGTCGGCCGGCCTTCGTGGTCTCGGTTCGCGACGTCGTGGAGCTCCTGGTCGAGCGCTTCCCGCGCGAGGTCCTGACGCTGCCGCCGGTCTACGGCGCCGACGTGGCGCGCACGCGCGAAGGCGCCTAGCTGCGGGCGAGGCGCGACTCTAGGTAGCTCCGCACGGGCGGCGCCAGGCGCGCGCCCAGCGCCTCTTCCGGCGTCACGAAGTCCGCCCAGACGACCTCGCGCCCGTCGGCCCGGAACGCCGGGCGCTCGGCGAGGTCGAGCTCGAAGAACGAGCAGCGGTCGCGCTTGTACTCGAAGCGGCTCGGGATCTCGACCGCGAAGCGGAAGGCCGCGCGCGGGGCCGTGATCCCGACTTCCTCGCGCAGCTCGCGCACCGCCGTGTCGACTGCGGCCTCGCCGCGCTTCGGTCCCCCGGCCGGCAGCGCCAGCCAGTCCCGGTAGGAGTTGCGGATCGCGAGGACTCGGCCGGCGTGCCACACCGCCACGAAGACCCCGTGGCGCCGCGGCCGGAACACGAACCATCCGACGAGCAGCACGCGGTACGCAAGCCAGAGCGCCGCGCGATGCAGGCGCGCCATGTGCCGAGCCTAGCCGAATGGCCGTCACGGCCCCGCGCTGGCAAGCTCGTAAGGTGGGCGGACGATGCGGAGGAGGTTGCGGCGACCGCGTCCGCGACGCGCGTCCCGCAGAGCGCGCGGCGCTGGCCACCCTGCTGGCCCGCGCCTTCGCGCGCGACCCCGTCTACCGCTGGATCGTGCCGGACGACGCGCACTGGCAGCGCGTCGCGCCCGGCTTCTTCCGCGAGATCCTGGCGCTCTACACCGATACCGGTCTCGTGCTCACCACCGAGCGTGGCGTCGCGCTCTGGAATCCGCCCGAGCCGCGCGCACGCCCGTTCGGCGCCGGCCTCGCGTTCGCGCTGCGCGTGTGCGCGCGACTCGGACGCGCGACCCCGCGGCTCGCGCGCGCGGCCGGCGCGCTCGCGTCGCTCCATCCGCGCGAGCCGCACTGGTATCTCGGCGTGATCGGCGTCGAGCCCGACCACCAGCGACGGGGGATCGGCACGCGCCTCATGGCGGGGCCGCTCGCGCGCTGCGACGCCGAAGGGCTCCCCGCCTGCCTCGAGACGGCCGCCCCGGGCAACCTCGCCTTCTACCGCGCGCGCGGCTTCGAGGTGACCGGAGAGGTATCGGTGGCGGGGGGACCCGCGGTCTGGGCGCTTCGGCGAGCGCCGAGAGAGTCATAAAGCTCATACGATTCAGACGACTTGCGGGCGGACCCTCGCGCGATGGCGCAACCGTCGCCGTGGGCCGACCGCGGCTCGCGTTGCCCGCGCGGGGCCGGGTTGTTATCGACTGCACCCATGAGCGGAGCCGCCGGCCGCCCTCCATCGTCGAGATCTGGGCCGACCTCGGGAGAGGATTTGTCGACGTCGGAGGAGGTGTCCCCGTGGCAGCGCATCCGGCGCATCGTCGTCGGCCGTCCGCGCGATCTCTCCGACCAGTCGATCCTCCACCGCATCGCGCTGATCCCGTTCCTCGCCTGGGTGGGGCTCGGCGCCGACGGGCTCTCCTCCTCGGCGTACGGCCCCGAGGAGGCCTTCCGCACGCTCGGCCAGCACACCGCGCTGGCCGTGCTGCTGGCCGGGGCGGTGGCCTTCACGGTGTTCCTGATCTCCGCCGCCTACAGCCGCATCATCGAGGAGTTTCCGCACGGCGGCGGCGGCTACGTGGTGGCCACCAAGCTGCTCGGCGCGCCGCTCGGCGTGATCTCGGGCTCGGCGCTCGTGGTCGACTACATGCTCACCATCACGGTGTCGATCGCCGCGGCCGGCGACGCCCTCTTCAGCCTGGTCCCGCTCGGCGCGCAGGTGGTGAAGCTTCCTGTCGAGCTCCTGCTGATCGCCCTGCTGACGGCTCTCAACCTGCGCGGCGCCCGCGAGTCCGCCGTGGCGTTGGCGCCCATCTTCGTGCTCTTCCTGATCACGCACGTGGTGCTGATCCTCGGCACGCTCGGGCTCCACGCGCCGGAGTTGCCGGTCGTCGCTGCATCGGTGCACGACGGGCTGCGCGGCGCGCGCCACGAGCTCGGTCTGCCCGGCCTGCTCCTGCTCCTGGTCTACGCCTACTCGCTCGGCGGCGGGACCTACACCGGGATCGAGGCGGTCTCGAACGGCGTGCCCCTGATGCGCGCCCCCCGCGTCCAGACCGCGCGCCGCACCATGGTGTACATGGCGACGTCGCTGGCCTTCACCGCGGCCGGCCTGGTGCTCTGCTACCTCCTGCTCGGCCTGCAGCCGGTCGAGGGCCGCACCATGAACGCGTCGCTCGCCAGCGAGTTCGGCGGTACGGGGCCGATCGGCTGGACGTTCGTCCTGCTCACGCTGCTCTCGGAAGGGGCGCTGCTGGTGGTGGCCGGTCAGGCGGGCTTCATCGACGGCCCGCGCGTGCTCGCCAACATGGCGATCGACTCCTGGGTGCCCCACCGCTTCTCGGCGCTCTCCGAGCGCCTCACCGCCCAGAACGGCGTCCTGGTGATGGCGGTGGTCTCGATCGCGGCGCTGCTCTACACGCACGGCGACGTCCGCTCGCTCGTCGTGATGTACAGCATCAACGTCTTCGTCACCTTCTCGCTGTCGATGCTCGGGATGCTGATCCTGTGGTGGCGCTCGCGGCGCACCCGCCCGCAGTGGAAGCGGCGGTTCTCGCTCTTCGCGCTCTCGTTCGCGCTGTGCATCACGATCCTCGCCATCACCGTGTTCGAGAAGTTCAGCGAGGGCGGCTGGATCACGCTCGCGGGAACGGGCGGCCTGATCGCGCTGTGCTTCGCGATCCGGGCCCACTATCGGGCCGTCGGCCGGCGCCTCGCGGCGCTGGACCAGACGCTCGTCGACCTGCCGGGTGAGCCCGGCGCTGTGGTCCCGCCGCTCGACCCCGAGGCGCCCACCGCCGCGGTGCTGGTCGGCGGCTTCGGCGGGCTCGGCATCCATACCGTGCTCGGCATCTTCAGGACCTTCCCGAGCTACTACAAGAACCTCGTATTCCTGTCGGTGGGCGTGATCGACTCGGGCGAGATGAAGGGCGAGGACGCCATTCCGGCGCTGCGCGCGCGCACCGAGGAGAACCTGCAGCGCTACGTCGAGTTCGCCAACCGGCTCGGCATCCCCGCGACCTACGAGGCGGCGCTCGGGACCGACGTGGTCGAAGAGGTCGAGAAGCTCGCCATCGAGGTGACCGCGAAGTTCCGCCGCGCCACCTTCTTCTCCGGCAAGCTCATCTTCCGCCGCGAGGCGTGGTACCAGCGCCTGCTGCACAACGAGACGGCCTTCGCGATCCAGAAGCGCCTGCAGTGGCGCGGCCAGCCGATGGTGATCCTTCCCGTCCGCGTGACCTGACCCGAATGGAGAGAGGGCCGTGCGCGAACGCACGGCCCTCGTCCGATCTGCCGCGCGCGTGCGCGGGGGCCTATTGGGCCGTCGGCTGGGTCTTGGTCGTGGACTTCGCGTTGTGTCGGGCGTGGTAGATCCGCCCGCTCACGCGGTTCTCCTGCCGGTTCAACTTCTGCTGCTCGGCCTTGGTGAGGTGGCCGTTGTGCTTGGCCATGTCGACCGCCTCTTCCTTCTGGATGTGCCCTTCGCTGCTCTCCAGGCGCTTGGCCTCGCCCGGCGTCACGGTGCCCTGCTCGATGCCGTTCTGGATCCGCTGCTGCTGGTTGTCCAGGCGCTGGTTGACCTCGTTGACCCGGGGATGACCCGGCTCCACGACGCCGCTGTCCTGTGCGTAGGCAGTGCCGAAGGCGAGCATGCTTCCCGCTGCCATCACCAGGAAGAGTCGCTTGCTGAGTTTGCTCATGCGGGGAATGAACCCGTCGCCGCGGCGAAGGTTGCGGCCGGTCCGAGACGCTCGTCCGGCCGTCTCCGCGACCCGCGCGCGCCCGCGGAGAGGACCGATTCGGAGAGCGGCAGAACGCTGGGACCGCTTGATGGAGAGCCCGCCGGCTGGCAACGGGGCCGGCTATGCGATCGCGGCCTCGTCGATCTCGCCGGTCCGGATCCGCACGACGGCCGCCACCTCGCTCACCAGGATCTCGCAGTCGCCGCGATCCGTGCCGATCGCCCGTCCGATCGCGCGGGCGAGCGGAGCCACCAGCTCGTCGTGGGCGATGATCTCGATCTTGATGCGCGGGAAGAGGTCGATCGTCTGCTCCGCGCCGCGATAGATCGCGCGCTCCGAGACGCCGCGCGTGTAGCCGCGCAGCTCGCTGGCGGTGACACCGGGAAGCAGGCCCCTGCCGTAGAGCGCCGCCTTCAGCTCCTCGAGCTGATGCGGCTTGATCAGCGCCTCGATCCGCTTCATTGCGACCGCCCCCGGAAGCGTCCGGAGGAGTAGCAGCCGCGTCTCGGGGCCGCCTTACCGGCTGGCTGGAGTGCCGTCGATGCCCATCGATGTGCCATTCGTTGACCACTTATTGGGCATTGCGACTAGGCGCTTCGGAGATATCAAACACAACTTTTGGCTAGATCGATTGCTCATTCATATCGTCGAGCCGAATTGCGCACATCCGGGCCGATCCAGACACATTCGGTCTCGCGACGCAGCCCGGGCACCGTTCTTGCTCGATCGATCCGCGCGGGGGAAGGCGATCCGACTCGCCAACACAAATCAGCGACGGAGCGCGCGCGCGTCCGTCCACGGAAGGAGACGATGCGATGACGGGGCTCTCGGTTCGAGGTGGCAGGCGACCGCTGGTGCGGGCGCTCCTGGCTCTGCAGCTCGCGACATGCCTGCTGGCAGCGGGCACCTGCCTGCTGGCAGCGGGCACGGCTGCCCGCGCCGATGACCAGCCGCCGCCCAAGCCGGACCCGGCCGGCATCGCGACCGGCGACCGCACGACCGTCTTCGACGCAGGCGGCAACTCCTTCGTGATCACGGAGCCGACCGACAAGACGGCGCCGGACTTCGCGGACAAGCTGAAGGCCTTCCAGGAGTTCACGGACCAGTCGGCCAAGGAGCCGCTCGCGGTGCGGCTCGCCGACAGCGTGGGGCACATCCGCATCGCGACGAACTTCGCCTGGACGCTGAACACCGGCTACCTGGTGCTCTTCATGCAGGCCGGCTTCGCGCTCCTCACCTGCGGCCTGGTGCGGAAGAAGAATGCGGCCCACCTGATGATGCTGAACTTCGCGGCCTACGTGTTCGCGTTCATCGCGTACTTCGTGTGCGGGTTCGCGTTCCAGTACGGCGGCGCCGCCATCAACGCGGCACCCACCAACCTCGGTGGGACGCCGACCTTGAACTCCTTCCTGATCGGGGACGGCCTCTGGGGCTTCCTGGGCGGGAAGGGCTTCTTCCTGTCCGGGCCCGCCTACGACGCCGGGGTCAACGTGCTGGCCCTGTTCGAGGTGGTCTTCATGGAGACCGCCGGATACATCATCGTGGGCGCGATCTGCGAGCGCATCACCTTCGGCGCCTTTCTGCTGACCGAGCTGGCGATGGGCGCGCTCATCTACCCGGTGTTCGGCTGCTGGGTGTGGGGCGGCGGATGGCTGTCGCAGCTCGGCAACAGCTGGGGCTGGGCCCACGGCTACGTGGACTTCGCCGGCTCGACGGTCGTCCATGCCATCGGCGGCTACACCGCGATGGCGCTCGCGATCATCCTCGGGCCGCGACTCGGCAAGTACGGACCGGACGGCAAGGTGAACGCCTTCCCGGCCCACAACATCGCGTTCGTCGTGACGGGGACCTTCATCCTGCTCTTCGGCTGGATGGGCTTCAACCCCGGCTCGACCCTCGGCGCCACCGACCTTCGCATCGGCGTGATCGCGATCAACACCAACCTCGCTGCCATCTTCGGCTCGGCCGCGGCGCTGACCTTCTGGTACTTCCGCTTCGGCAAGATCGACATCTCGATGGCGTGCAACGGGATGCTGGCCGGCCTGGTGGCGATCACGGCACCGTGCGCCTTCGTGAACCCGATCTCCGCCATGACGATCGGGCTCATGGCCGGCGTGGTGGTCTGCGTGGGCGTTCTGGTGAACGACCACGTCTTCAAGATCGACGACCCGTGCGGGGCGATCTCGGTGCACGGCTACTGCGGCACGCTCGGCGGCGTCGCAGTCGGGATCTTCGCGGACGGCACGTACGGCGCCGGCTGGAACGGCGTCGGCGCCGCGACCTACCTGGGTACCGCGGGGCAGGGCGTGACGGGCCTCCTCTACGGAGACACCGCGCAGTTCCTGACGCAGCTCTTCGGTGCCGCCATCAACTTCGTCTGGGCGTTCGGGTTCACCTTCGTGGTCTTCAAGGTCGTGAACTCGATCCGCTCGATGCGCGTGGCGCCCGAGGTCGAGCTCGAGGGTCTGGACGTCCCCGAGTTCGGCGGCCTCGCGTATCCGGACGACACGTATCCGGCGCCGCACGGGGTCCCCACCCCGCCGCTGCCCGGCGGACGTCGAGGCGGGACGATTCCGCAGACGGCCTGAGCCGCCGGCGCGGACGAGAGGGATCGGCCGGCAGCGGGCGAGCGCTGCCGGCCGATCGCGTTTCATCGCTCCCGGCTGCGAGAGCGCCGTCGCGCGGCGAGC
>DATJPY010000015.1:0-1219 GCA_035506135.1 Myxococcota bacterium
GAGCAGCTGCACGAGGTGGAAGGGAGCGCGGAAGATGTTGCCGAGCGTCTTGCCAACTGAGACCGATCACGTCCCCGTCCTCGCCGACGAGGTCGTCGCGAACCTCGACCCGCGCCCGGGCGAGACGATCGTCGACGGCACGTTCGGCGCCGGCGGCCACGCCACCCTGCTCGCCTCGCGCCTCCGCGGCGACGGCAAGCTGATCGCGATCGACCGCGACCCGACAGTCGCGCCGTTCTTCGAGCGGTTCAAGCGCGAGACCGGGATCAAGGCGCGCCTGCACCACGGCGAGTTCTCGGCCGTGCTCCAGCACCTCGCCGCCAACGGCGTCCGCGCCGACATCGTCCTGCTCGACCTCGGTGTCTCGTCGATGCAGATCGACCGCCCCGACCGCGGCTTCTCCTACGCCGTCGACGCACCGCTCGACATGCGCATGGACCCGGAGGCCGAGTACTCCGCCCGCGAGCTCGTGAACGACGCGAGCGAGCGCGACCTGGCCGACATCTTCCGCCGCTACGGCGAAGAGCGGTTCGCGCGCCCGATCGCACGCGCGATCGTCAAGCGGCGCGCCGCACAGCCGTTCGAGCGCACCGGCGATCTCGTCGAGGTGATCAAGCAGGCGATCCCCGCGCCCGCGCGGTTCGGCGAAGGGCATCCTGCGAAGCGCGTCTTCCAGGCGCTCCGCATCGAGGTGAACGACGAGCTCGGCGCCCTCGAGCGCGCGCTTCCGGCGGCGCTCGAGATGCTGCGCCCCGGCGGCCGCCTCGGCGTCATCTCCTTCCACTCGCTCGAGGACCGGATGGTGAAGCAGTTCCTCCGCCGCGAGGAGCAGGGCTGCACATGCCCGCCCGACTTCCCCGTGTGCGTCTGCGGCTCGGAGCCGACGATGCGCGCGACCCCGCGCCGCGCGATCCGCCCGAGCGCCGCCGAGATCGCCCGGAACCCGCGCGCCCAGTCCGCGCGCCTCCGCGTCGGAACGAAGGTGTCGTAGATGGCCAGCCTCTCGCACGCCCAGTCGGCCGTTGCCGTCCCGGCGAGCCGCCCAAGGCCCCGCAAGCGCGCCCGCCGCGCGAGCGCACGCGGCGGGATCCTCTGGATCGTGATCGGCGGGATTCTCCTCGCAGGTGTCGTATTCGTGAACGTGGCCGTGCTCCAGCTCAACCTGCGCCTCGACTCGGCGAACGCCGACCGGTCGAAGCTGCTCGGAGAGAACGCGGCA
>DATJPY010000016.1:0-2073 GCA_035506135.1 Myxococcota bacterium
GCGCGCGAGGCGCGCGAGGCGTTCGGGCTCGGTGCGCAGGACCCAGTGCCCTGCATCCTGACCACGGTCGAGCGTGATGCCGGCGTGCCGGTCGTCCTCGCCGCGCTACCCGCGGAGATCGCCGGCTGCGTGTGGTCCGGCGGCGGGCGCGCGGTCGTCTGGGCCAACGGCGCCGAGCCCCCGGCGCGGGTGCGCTTCACGCTCGCCCACGAGCTCGGCCACCTTCGCTGCGGCCACGACGCGGCCCTGGCGATCGACTCGTTCGAGACGCTGTCCGGCGTCACGAGCGACACGCGCGAGGTGCAAGCCAACGCCTTCGCCGCCGAGCTGCTGATGCCGGCCGCGGGCGTGCGGGCGCTCGTCGAGGGCGAGCCGACGCTCGAGACGGTCGTGCTGCTCGCCGCGCACTTCGGGGTCTCGACCGTCGCGGCGCTCTACCGCCTGAACACGCTCGGGCTGGCCGCGCGCTACCGGCGGCTGAAGGAGGAGATCGACGACGGGCTGCACGTCGACGTCTGGGAGCGCCTGGACCCGCCGCGCCCGGACGACGCGCTCGAGCGCCTGCGCGCGCAGGACCTGCCACGGCTCTCGCCCCAGATCGCAGGGTCGGCGCTCGCGGCGCTGCTCGGCGGGGCGGCCTCGGCGGACGAGGTCGCCGCGCTGATCGGCTGCGAGGCGGGGCTCGTCGCTCGCGGCGCGGGGCTCGTCGGCGCGTGAGTTACGCGTCGGGCCCGCCGAGGAACAGCCGGTCCAGCTCGTCCATCGGCGGTGGCGCGGGCTCCATCGCGGCCTGCGAGAGCGCCTCGAGCGCGTCGGCGACCCCGGCGGCGGGCTGCCCGTCGGCGCGCCACAGCGCCTGCGCGGCGCCGGCGGTGGCAGGCGACCACGCGCGCGGCGGTGCCAGCGCATCGGCGTCCACTCCGAGGAGCCCTGCCAGCGCGGCGCACAGGCGCCGCGAAAGGCGCGTCGCGTCGAGCTCTCCACCTTCGAGCCGCTCGAGGTAGCCGGTGGTCCGTGCCTCCTGCGCACTCAGGCCGAAGGCCTCTGCCACGGCGCGCGCGAGGTCGGCGATCGACAGGCCGGCCCGCTCGCGCAGCGCGTGGATGCGCGCCGGCAGCGGCTGGGCGGCCGCGCCGAGCTCGGCGACCGCCGCGCGCACCGCCGGGTCGGCGGCGATGCGCTCGCGCGTCGCCTCGTCGTACGCCGGGGCTGGGGCGACCGACAGCCAGGTCATGAGCTGCTCGGCGAACGCGTCGCGCTCGGCCTCCGGGACGCGCTGCAGGTACGCCTCGACATCCGGGCGCTCGCCACCCTTCCATGCGTCGATGAACTCGCCGAGAAGCTGTTCGATCTGCGTCATGACGGGTACTCCTCCATGAGCTTCGCAAGCTCGCGGAGCGCGCGGCTGCGCGCCGCGTAGATCACATCGCGCGAGACGCCCATGCGCCGCATCATCTCCTCGACCGGAACGCCCTGGCGGTCGAGCTCGATCACCGAGCGCAGGCGCGGGCTGAGCCTCGGTGTCGCCCAGTCCAGGAAGTCACGACCGAGCCTGAGGACGTCCTCGTCGTCCTCCTGCTCCTGCGCGTCCTCGCCCGCGCGGGCGATCGCCGCGGCGTGGTGGCCGTGACCGGCGTCATCCGCGTCGTCCCAGCCGCCCTCGAGCGGGGTCTCCCGCCGGCTGACGCGGGCAGCCTCGCGCTGCACGTCGATGCAGACGCCCTTCACGAGCGTGCGCATCGCGCCCACCAGCTCGCCCATCGATGAGCCTCTGAACGTGTGGACCATGTTGCGCGCGAGCTTGATGAGGGCACGCTGCACCGCCTCCTGCTGCTCGTCGGCCGACAGGCGTCCACGGGCCTCGATCGCGACCATCCCGCGCACGCGGTCGAAGTTGTCGGTGAGCAGCGCCTCCCACCAGACGGCCATCTCCTCGTCGGTCCCCGCGGCACGGGCGACGATGAAGCGACGCAGGTATTCGCCTTCACTGCTGCTCACAGGGGATGGGTCGGTGCCTGTCGCCACGGTCTGACAGTCGCACGCTGGGATGTCAGATCCCGATGAGGGCCGCCG
>DATJPY010000017.1:0-35295 GCA_035506135.1 Myxococcota bacterium
GGCGGCCGAGGCCGGCGGAGAAGGCGTCCCCGCTCAACCCCGCGACGCGCTCGCGACGGCGAGCGCCCGGTCCTCGCGCTGCCCGCGCCCACGAGCTCACGGGGCGGCAGCCGCGACGCGCATCTCGGCCGCCGCGTTCGCGCCGCGGTGGCTCGAGGCAGCGCGCGCCGCATCGGCGAGGCGCGAACGCGCGCATCGGCAACGACGCCGTCGCGTTGAACGGCTCTCCCGCTTCGGGTACCGTGCTCGCTCGCGATCGCGATGCTGAACTCGTCGGTCCTGGTGCTCAACCGCTCGTATCTGCCGATCCACGTAACGTCGGTGCGGCGAGCCTTTTCGCTGGTGTACCAGGGCGTGGCACGCGTCGTGAACAGCGACCACCGCACCTTCGACTTCGAGGAGTGGACCACGGTGCGCGTCGTGAACGGGCACGATCACCTCGGGACCAGCCGCGGGCTTCTCGCAGTCCCGCGCGTCATCGTGCTGACCGTCTTCGATCGCGTACCGCGCCGCCACATCCGCTTCAGCCGTTCCAACGTGCTGACCCGTGACGGCTTCACCTGCCAGTACTGCGGGGTGCGGCCACCTCGCTCGGATCTGAACCTCGACCACGTCGTGCCGCGCTCGCACGGCGGGCGCAGCACCTGGGAGAACGTGGTCGCGAGCTGCCTCGACTGCAATCGGCGCAAGGGCGGGCGCACGCCGGAGCAGGCCGGCCTGCGGCTGCGCCGCCGCCCGGCCCGGCCGCGCTGGACCCCGCTGGCAAGCCTTCCCCTCGCCGGCGGCCGGCACGAAGACTGGCACCCCTACCTGCGCGTGATCGACGGGGCCCTCTCCAGAGAACGAGCGAGCTGAGATGCGATCGGGCGGCCAGCGCGCGCACGCGGGCGGCGAAGCCCGCACCGGCGCGCGCGCCGAGGACGCCGCGTCCCCGGTCGCCCGCTCGGGTCCCCGCATGATCGCGGTGGGAGGGGGCAAGGGCGGCGTCGGCAAGACGCTGCTCGTCGCCAACCTCGCCGCCGCCATCGCGCAGGCGGGCCATCGCGTGGTCGCCGTCGATACCGACCTCGAGGGCGCCAACCTGCACACCGTGCTCGGCGTGCAGGCGCCCCGCACCAGCCTCGCCGACTACGTCGCGCGCAGGGAGCTCGACCTGCAGCGGCTGCTGATCGACACACCCGTCCCCGGGCTGCGGCTCATCGCCGGCACGCACAGCCACCTGGCCTCGCCGCAGCCGCGCCACTTCCGCCGCGTCGAGCTGCTCGGGAAGCTGCGCAGGCTGCCGGCCGACTATGTGCTCGTCGACCTCGGCGCCGGCACGCACCCCTCGGTGATGGACTACTTCTTGGTCGGCGACGACGGCGTGCTCGTGCTGACGCCGGAGCCGACCTCGGTCGAGAACGCCTACTCGTTCCTGCGCGCCGCGTTCTACCGCCGGCTGCGGCTGGCGATGGCGACCGACTCGGCGCGCGAGCTGGTGAACCAGGCGATGGATCAGGGCAACGAGCGCGGCATCCGCACGCCGCTCGACCTGCTGCGCGCGGTGCGCTCGCTGGCACCGGACGAGGGCGAGCGCTTCGCCGCCGCGGTGCAGGGCTTCCGGCCGCGCCTGGTCGTGAACAGCGTGCGCTCGGCGGGGGACGTGCGGCTCGGCTTCGCTGTGCGCAGCGTGTGCCGCAAGTACTTCGGGCTCGACGCCGAGTACCTCGGCTACGTCAACCACGACGACGCGGTCGGGGCCGCGATCCGGGCGCGGCGTCCGGTCGTGCTCTCGCACCCGAACGCCGAGGCCGCCATCTACCTGAACCGCATCGCGCGCAAGCTGCTGGAGTCGCGGGGGCCGGTCCGCGAGGCCGCAGCGCCCGCCCATCCGCGGGCCCGCGCGTCTCGTCCGGGTGTCGGGCACGGCCACTCCCTCGCGCCGCGGTCGCCGTCGTGAAGGGCCTCGAGGAGCTCGACCACTACGAGGTGCTCGAGGTGCCGCGCGACGCGGGTCGCGAGGAGATCGAGCGCGCGTACCAGCTGGTGAGCGCCGCCTACGCGGGCGACTCGCTGGCGGCGTACTCCGTCTTCGAGGACGAAGAGGCGGATGCGCTCCGCGAGCGCATCGAGCGCGCCTACCGGGTGCTGTCGGACCCGGCGACGCGCAGCGCCTACGACGCGGCGGTCCTTCCGGAGGCGGACGCGGCGCCCGGTGTGCCCGAGGCGGACCCGTTCGAGCCTCAGGAGCACGCCGATGAAGACCGCGGCGTCCCGATCGTCGAGCCGCCGGCGAGCCGCCCCGTCGAGGCGCAGCTCGCCTTCGAGGAGCTCGAGGGCGACGACGAGGCGGCGTGGGACGGCGTGCGCCTGCGGCGCGCGCGGCTCCTGCGCGGGGTCGAGCTCGACGGGATGGCCGCCGTCACGAAGGTCAACCCGACCTACCTGCGCTTCCTCGAGGAGGACCGGTTCGACGACCTTCCCGCCGCCGTCTACGTGCGCGGCTTCGTCGTCGCGTACGCGCGCCACCTCGGTCTCGACGCCGCCCGCGTGTCGCACAGCTACACCACCCGGCTCGAGGAGCATCGCAACGCCAAGCCGCGCGGTCGTCAGCTCGGCCGGCGCTAAGCCGCATGCTGCGCGTCGTCGTGGGCGACACCGAGGCGGGTCGGCGCCTCGACTCGGCGCTGTCGGTGCTGGCCGGCGTGCCGCGCTCGCAGGCGCGCCGCTGGATCGAGCAGGGCTGCGTGACGGTCGACGGCGCGCCGGGGCGCGCCGCGCAGCGCGTGCGCGCGGGAGAGGCAGTCGAGGCCGAGCCGCCCGAGCCGACCCCGCTCTCGCTCGAGCCCGAGCCGATCCCGCTCGCCGTGCTGATGGAGGACGCCGACCTGATCGTGGTCGACAAGCCGCCGGGCCTGGTGGTGCATCCGGCGCCGGGCCACCCGCGCGGCACGCTCGTGAACGCGCTCCTGCACCGCTGCCACGACCTGGCGGGGATCGGCGGCGTGCTGCGGCCGGGGATCGTCCATCGCCTCGACCGCGGGACCTCCGGGGTGCTGGTCGCGGCCAAGAACGATCTCGCGCACCGGCACCTGGCCGAGCAGTTCCGCGCGCACACGATCGAGCGGATCTACCTGGCGCTGGTGCGCGGCGTGCCGGGCGCGGACACCGGCGGCGCGGAGGGGGCCATCGGCCGCCATCCGCGCGACCGCAAGCGCATGGCGGTGCAGGCCCGCGGCGGGCGCGCGGCGGCCACCCGCTGGCGGGTGCTGCGGCGCTTCCCGGGGAGCGGGGCGAGCCTGCTCGAGGTGCGCCCCGAGAGCGGCCGCACCCACCAGATCCGCGTCCACCTCGCCGCGGCCGGCCTCCCGATCCTCGGCGATCCGGTCTACGGCCGCCGGCGGGCCGCTCCGGCGCGGGGTGTGCTCGCGGCGCTCGCCCTCGAGCGCCCGGCTCTACACGCATCGGTGTTGGGCTTTCGGCATCCGCGCAGCGGCGAGTGCCTGCGCTTCGAGGCCCCGCTTCCCGCCGATCTCGCGGCCGCGCTCGATCAGCTCGCGGCGCGCGAGGCCCCGACGTGAGCTGGCTTCGC
The DNA here is from genome assembly GCA_035506135.1 of Myxococcota bacterium. Lineage (GTDB taxonomy): Bacteria > Myxococcota_A > UBA9160 > UBA9160 > PR03 > DATJPY01. The sequence goes on from DATJPY010000017.1 coordinate 3,572, forward strand.
GATCCCTCCTTCGACCGCGCGGGCATCTCGCACGGCTTCGGCACGCGCGGGGCGCCGCCGCCCGCGGGCCTGCTGCGGCCGAGGCAGGTGCACGGGTCGCGCGTGATCCGACTCTCGAGCGTGTCGGTGGCGGATTGGCAGGGCGGTCTGCTGGGCGAGGCCGATGCGATCGTGTCCGCGGCGCCGGGCCTCCCGGTCGGCGTGGTCACCGCGGACTGCGTGCCGATCCTGGTGGGCACGCCGTCGGGTCGGGTGGCGGCAGTGCACGCGGGATGGCGCGGGCTCGCGGTGGGCGTGATCGCCGCGGCGATCGACGCGCTCGCCGAGATCGCGCCGGACGCGGACGCGGCGTTCGCCGCGATCGGCCCGCACGTCGGGCCGGGCTGCTACGAGGTGGACGCCCCGGTGGTCGACGCGTTGGCTCCGCGCTTCGGCGACGCGCTCGCCGCCGCGCTCGGCGCGACGCGGCCCGGGCACTGGCAGCTTGACCTCGGCGCGCTCGCGCGCTGCGCGCTCGAGCGCGCCGGCATCGCCGCATCGCGCATCCGCGCGCTGGACGGCGTTTGCACCGCCTGCGACCGCGAGCGCTTCCACAGCTTCCGGCGCGATGGTCCGAACGCGGGACGGCTGTTCCATTTCGCGGTCGCCCGCCCGCCCGTTGCACACCCGGGTCGCGCGCGCGCCGGCGCCCGCACTTGACACGCTTGCAGCTCCGCCATAGCCTCGACCGCGTTTCGTCCCTGTCGGCCCCCAGCGGCTTTCCCCGGCAGCGGACCCAAGCCAGACCCTCGGTCGGATGCGACCCCATCATGGGGCGGCTCCGGCGGGACCAACCGGAACGAGTCGAGACCGCGAGAATTCGATCAACCTTCGCGGGCGTCGTTCCGAACGAGAAGACGAGAGCCGAGCCCTTCAGATCCCATGCGCGCTCCGGACGGTGACACCCACACTCGCCGGACGCCCTGCGCCCGAGCCGGATCCGCCGAGCGCGGACCGGCGGGCAGCCAGCCGGGAACCCCAAGCCGACCGAACCGATCCCCGACCGAAACCGATCCGAGCGCGCTTCGACCCGCTACGGCACGCACCTACGAGAGGCAGCAGTGAGCATCGACCGACCGAGCGATACGCATCCGTCCAACATGTCCGGGAACCGGCCGCGCCGCGGGCGGCGGCGCTCGCGCGGCGGCGGGGGAGGCGGCAACGGCGTGGGGCGCCACAACCGCGGCTCGCCGCTCGACATCCTGGACGTGGCCGACGAGCTGACCGAGGAGGATCTGCTCGGGGACGGCGGAGAGGCCGGCGAGAGCCTCGACGTCGCCGACTTGAAGCGCCAGACGATGGAGGAGCTCACGGAGCTCGGCGAGTCGCTCTCGGTCGAGAACGCCTCGGGCCTGCGCAAGCAGGACCTGATCTTCGCGATCCTCAAGGCCAACACCGAGAACCACGGCAAGATCTACTCCGAGGGCCAGCTCGAGACGCTGCCCGACGGCTTCGGCTTCATGCGCTCGCCCGACGAGAGCTACCTCGCGGGGCCCGACGACATCTACGTCTCGCCGTCGCAGATCCGCCGCTTCGGCCTGCGCACCGGCGACACCATCCGCGGCCAGATCCGCCCGCCCAAGGACGGCGAGCGCTACTTCGCGCTGCTCAAGGTCGAGACGATCAACTTCGAGGCGCCCGAGCAGGCGCGACATCGCATCAACTTCGACAATCTGACGCCGCTCTACCCGCAGGAGAAGTTCAAGCTCGAATCGACATCGGGCGGCATCACGACGCGCATCATCGACCTGATCGCGCCGCTCGGGAAGGGACAGCGCGCGCTGATCACCTCGCCGCCCAAGGCGGGCAAGACGATGATCCTGAAGGACATCGCCAACGCCATCGCCGAGAACCACCCCGAGGCGTACCTGATCGTGCTGCTGATCGACGAGCGCCCCGAGGAGGTCACCGACATGCAGCGCAACGTGAAGGCGGAGGTGATCGCGTCGACCTTCGACGAGCCCGCCACGCGCCACGTGCAGGTGGCCGACATGGTGATCGAGAAGGCGAAGCGCCTGGTCGAGCACAAGCGCGACGTGGTGATCCTGCTCGACTCGATCACCCGGCTCGCGCGCGCGCACAACACCGTCGTGCCGCACTCGGGCAAGATCCTCTCCGGCGGCGTCGACTCCAACGCGCTGCACAAGCCGAAGCGCTTCTTCGGAGCCGCGCGCAACGTCGAGGAGGGCGGCAGCCTCACCATCGTGGGCACCGCGCTGATCGAGACGGGCTCGCGGATGGACGAGGTGATCTTCGAGGAGTTCAAGGGCACCGGCAACAGCGAGCTGGTTCTCGACCGCAAGCTCGCCGATCGCCGCACCTATCCGGCCATCGACATCAACAAGTCGGCCACGCGGCGCGAGGAGCTCCTGCTCGACGACACCACGCTGAACCGCATGTACGTCCTGCGCAAGGTGCTCTCGCCGCTCAACCCCGTCGACTCGATGGAGTTCCTGCTCGACAAGGTCAAGGCGACCGACTCGAACGAAGAGTTCCTGAACTCAATGAACTCGTAGCCGCCGCGCCGGGAGCGCGAACAGCGCGCTCTCAGATCGTTCGCGGATCCCGCCCTTCGCGGCCGCGCTCGAGCCAGCGCGCCAGGTCGGGGCTGCAGGTGCGACGCACCAGCGCGTCGTACTCCGCGAGCTCCGCGGGGCGCAGGACGTTGCGCCAGCGCTGGTTGGTACCCTTGTGCAGGAAGGTTTGCGCGCCTCCCTCGAAGATCAGCTCGAAGCCCTCGAGGAGCTTCGGCCCGTCGCGCCGCATCGCCTCGAAGGTCGCCGCCTCCACCAGCTCGCCCCAGGTCGGCTCGTGTACTGGGATCTCGAGGAACGCCGCGATGCGCCGCATCTCGCCGTCGAGGTCCTGCTTGAGGTCGTTGTAGTGCACGAGCAGGATGTTCTCGACGCGGCGGAACTCCCAGAAGCTGCGGACCACGTCGATCATGAGCTCGGATCCGAGTGCGGGATCGGCGTCGCTCGCGTCTCCGATCCAGCTCCGCCAGAACTCGTGGATGTCGTCGGGCGTGCGCGGGAACGGGCCGTGGCCGGGCGGCGCCGCGCGATCGAGCAGCTCATAGGCAGCCGGGGTGAAGCTCCGCATGTGGTTCCAGAACGACATGAAGGCGTCGCGTCCGTCGCGCGCCACCGTGATGTACCTGACCTCGGGGAAGTAGGGCAGCGCGTCGAGCGGGAGGTGGCTCTTCAGGAATCGTCGATGCGTCTGTCGCTCGATCACCGGGAAGCAATCGTCCACGAGCGCGAGGAAGGCCGAGTCGATCCAGGGCGAGGTGCGACCGAGCGGCTCCGCAGGTCCGGTGCCCTGGAAGACCAGCAGGCTCACGATCCGCTGCGTCCAGGTCGTGCCGGACTTGGGCGGTGTCGAGATCACGATGTCGCCCGCGCGCGGCACGAAGCGGTCCCAGCGGCGGCTGTCCGTTACGTGGCTCCGGTAGCTCCGCGTCCGGTGCGGGAGCGGCTGGCCGGTCATGGCTTCCTCCTTGCGGCGTACGAGCGCGAGGAGCGGCGGTGACGCCTCCGCGCCGAGAGCAGCCCGAGCGCGGCGAGAGTCGCAGGCGCCGGGGCACCGGGCTCCGGCACGTGCGCGATCTGCATCGTCACGTCGCCGGAGGCGGTGACGTGGCCCGAGCCACCGAGCGCGCCGCGGACGTGGGCCTGGATCGCGAGCTCGTAGACGTGCTCGGCGAGGAGCACGCCCGTCGCCGGGCCCGACTCGATCGGCGGCTCGAGATCGTTGGCGAGGAAGTGATAGGACAGGAGCGGCGCGGTCGTGTCGGTGAGATCGATCTCGAGCTGCGCGTTGTCGACCATCGGGACGATTCCGCTGGGCAGGTGGTGGTGCGTCAGCTCATAGGCGACCTGCGCGTGCGCGATGAAGGTCAGCGCGGCCGAGGCGCTGTCCTCGCCGGAGGCCTCGTGGGCGAAGTCCGGCGCGGCCTGGAGGTCGAAGTCGAGGGCGAGCGCCGTCTCGGAGAGATCGTAGGTCGTGTGCGAGTGGTTGCCCGGGATTCCGGCGTCCAGCAGGATCTCGTCCTGCACCGGCAGCGCAGAGACCGGGTCGGCCTGGCTCCCGTCGGCGGTGACGCCGGTCACCGTGCTGCCCGCGACGAGCTGGATCGGGAAGGTGTCGTTCGCCGGGGCCTCGCGGGTCCCGGCCCCGAGGCTCGCGCTCGCGATCGCCCACGCGACGATGCTCCGCCTGACGCGCATCGAGGCTCCCCTCCGCATCCCCCACGCGCGCGAGTGTAGCCCCGCGACGCCGCTTGCGGTTTGCCGCGCGGAGGGCGATCCGCTACCTCCCCGGGCGTGACGACGCCGATCTCCGCTCGTGTCCGCCACCCGCACGGCCATCCCGGCGTCCATCCGCGGCGCCGCGCGGAGCACTAGCTCCCGAGCCGGCGCCGCAGGCGGCCCCCGAGGGCCGAGTTTCGTCACAACCCCCTGATCCTTTTGGCATTTTCGTCCCCCCCAGGTACCGTGGGGCCGAGGCACCGATGTCCGAGCTGCTGCGACGAATCGAGGAGGCCGAGGCGCGCGCCCGGGCGCTCGAGGAGCGGCTCGCCGATCCCGCGCTGGCCGGCCGGTCGGCCGAGTACGGCGAGCTCGCCAAGGAGCTGGGGCGGATGCGGCCGCTGCTGGAGGCGGGCGCGCGCTACCGCCGGCTGGCGGCCGAGCTCGGCCAGGCCCGCGAGCTAGGGAGCGAGGCCGAGGACGAGATGCGCGATCTCGCTCGCAGCGAGGCGGCGCGGCTCGAGCCCGAGCTGGCCGGGGTCGAGCGCGAGCTCCGCCTCCTCCTGGCACCGCGCGACGCGAACGACGAGCGCAACGTGATCCTCGAGGTCCGGTCGGGTGCGGGCGGGGAGGAGGCCTCGCTCTTCGCGAACGATCTCTACCGGATGTACGTTCGCTATGGGGAGCGCCGCGGCTGGAAGATCGAGCCGCTGTCCATCTCGCAGAGCAGCTCGGGGGGGATCAAGGAGGTGATCGCCTCGATCGCCGGGCCCGGGGTGTGGAGCCGCCTCAAGCACGAGCGAGGGGTGCACCGCGTGCAGCGCGTGCCCACCACCGAGGCGGCCGGCCGCATCCATACCTCGACGGTGACGGTGGCCGTGCTGCCGGAGGCGGAGGAGGTGGAGGTCGAGATCGACCCGAAGGACCTGCGCATCGACGTGATGCGCTCGGGAGGTCCGGGCGGCCAGAGCGTCAACACCACGGACTCGGCGGTTCGCATCACGCACTTACCGACCGGCCTGGTGGTGCACTGCCAGGACGAGAAGTCGCAGCACAAGAACCGCGCCCGCGCGATGAAGATCCTGCGCGCGCGGCTCCTCGAGCAGGAGCAGGCGCGCGCGGCGGCCGAGCGCCGCGACGAGCGCCGCTCGCAGGTCGGAACCGGCGAGCGCAGCGAGCGCATCCGCACCTACAACTTCCCGCAGTCGCGGGTCACGGATCACCGCGCGGGCGTCACGCTCCACAAGCTCGACGCCATCCTCGCCGGCGAGCTCGACGAGCTGCTCGACGCCGTCCACCTCCGCCTCGCCGAGGGCTTCTCCGCCCCCGCGGAGGCCTCGGCATGAAGATCGTCACCTCCGAAGCAACCCGGTCGCCTGAAGTATCGGCCAGCGCGCCGTCGCCTCCGGAGCGACGAGAGCGGCTGGAGTATCCCCTGCAAGCGAGCGCAGCGAGCGCGCAGCGAGCCGAAGGCGAGCGAAGCTCATCAGGACGTGCGACAGCTCAGCAACAGACCTGGACCGTGCTCGACCTCCTGCGCTGGACCGCGCAGCACTTCGCCGAGCGCGGGATCGAGAGCGCGCGGCTCGACGCCGAGTGCCTGCTCGCGTTCGCCCTCGACTGCGATCGCCTCCGGCTCTACGTCGACTACGACAAGCCGGTCGGCGAGGCCGAGCGCGCGCGCTTCCGCGAGCTCGTGAAGAGGCGCGCCATCGACCGCGTTCCGGTGTCGCTGCTGACCGGCCGCCGCGAGTTCTGGTCGCTGCCGCTGCGCGTGACGCGCGACGTGCTGGCGCCGCGGCCCGAGACCGAGACGCTGGTGGCGGCTGCGCTGGCGCGCGGTCCGGCGGACGAGCGGCCGTTCTCGGTGCTCGACGTGGGCACCGGATCGGGCGCCGTGGCGCTCGCCATCGCCCACGAGCGACCGAGCGCCCGGGTGACCGGGACGGACGTGTCGGCGGCGGCGCTCGCGGTGGCGCGCGACAACGCCGCGTCGCTCGGGCTTGCGTCGCGGCTGCGCTGGCTCGAGGGATCGCTGTTCGAGCCCGTCGCCGGCGAGCGCTTCGACCTGGTCGTGTCGAACCCGCCCTACGTCGCTCGGCGCGACGCGGCCTCGCTGGCGCCGGAGCTGGCCCACGAGCCCGAGATCGCGCTCTTCGGGGGCGAGGACGGGTGCGAGGTGCTGCGCGCGCTTGCGGCGGGCGCGCGCGATGCCCTCGCGCCGGGCGGAGCGCTCGCGCTCGAGGTGGACCCGCGGCAGGCGGCCGCGGTGGCGGGCTGGCTGGCCGGGGCGGGCCTGCTCGAGATCTGCGTGCTGCGCGACGCGGCGAAGCGCCAGCGCGTCGTCGCGGCACGGGCGCCCGGCGCGTAGCGGACGGAGGGGGGATGGATCGCATCGTCGTGCGCGGAGGCCGCCGGCTCGCCGGCGAGGTGCGCGCCTCGGGCTCGAAGAACGCGACGCTCGCCCTGATGGCGGCGTCGCTGCTCACCGACGACGAGACGGTGCTGCGCAACGTGCCGCGCGTGCGCGACGTCGACACCATGGCGGAGATCCTCGGGGCGCTCGGCGTGCCGTGCCGCTTCGAGCCGGACGATCCGCACGTGCTGCGCCTCGGGGGCCGCGGGGTCTCGCGCCCCGAGGCGCCCTACGACCTGGTGCGCAAGATGCGCGCCTCGTTCCTGGTGCTCGGGCCGCTCTTGGCGCGCAACGGGCTCGGGCGCGTCTCCGAGCCCGGCGGCTGCGCGATCGGCGTGCGCCCGGTCGATCAGCACCTGAAGGGGCTCGAGGCGCTCGGCGGCAAGGTGCGGCTCGAGCACGGCTACGTCGAGGCCAGCGCGTCGCAGCTCCACGGCGCGCACCTGGCCTTCGACTTCGCCACCGTGAACGGCACGCAGAACGTGATGATGGCGGCGGTGCTGGCGAAGGGGCACACCGTGCTCGAGAACGCCGCGCGGGAGCCCGAGGTGGCGGAGCTCGCCGGCGTGCTGAACGAGATGGGCGCCGACGTGCGCGGCGCGGGGAGCGATCGCATCGAGATCCGCGGCGTTGCCCGGCTCCACGGCGTGACGCACGAGGTCTGGGGCGATCGCATCGAGGCGGGGACCCTGCTCGCCGCCGGCCTGATCACGCGGGGCGACGTGTGCGTGCGCGGCGTCGAGCCCGGACTGCTCGACGCGACGCTCGAGAAGCTGCGCGAGGCGGGCGCCGAGCTCGACGTCGCGGGCGACGCGATCGCGCTGCGGCCGGGCGAGCGGACCCGCGGCATCAAGGTGGTGACGGCGCCGTACCCCGGATTCCCGACCGACATGCAGGCGCAGCTCATGGCGGCGCTCGTGCTCGTCGAGGGATCGAGCGTCGTCACCGAGACGGTCTTCGAGAACCGCTTCATGCACGTGCCCGAGCTCGTGCGGCTCGGGGCCGACATCGAGCTGGCCGGCCGCGCCGCCCACGTGCGCGGCGTGCGCGCCCTGTCCGGCGCCCCGGTGATGGCGACCGACCTGCGCGCGTCCGCGGGCCTTCTGCTCGCCGGGCTCGCCGCGGAGGGCGACACGGTGGTGAATCGCGTCTACCACATCGATCGCGGCTACGAGCGCATCGAGGAGAAGCTCCGGCGTCTCGGCGCCGAGATCCGGCGGGAGGGTTGATCCGATGGGCGGCCGATCTGCAGCCTCTGCCAGGGGGTCCGCGAAGCCCCTGCTGCGCCTGCTGAGCTCCGGGGAGCCCGGCTTCCAGAAGGCCTTCGACGAGCTGGTGCGCCGCCGCGACGCGGAGCGCGGCGAGATCGAGAAGGGCGCGCACAAGATCATCGAGCGCGTCCGCAAGGGCGGCGACGAGGAGCTTCTCGCGTGCATCCGCAAGTACGACGGCGCGCGCGTCGACGCCGTCGAGGTGACGCCCTCCGAGTGGGACGAGGGCGTGTCGCGCGTCGAGCCGGCCGACCGGGCGGCGCTCGGCAAGGCGGCGATGCGGGTGCGCGAATTCCACCGCAAGCGGGTGCCTTCGAGCTGGGAGGTCAAGGAGGAGGGCGGCGCCTTCATGGGCGTGCGGGTGCGGCCGCTGGCGCGCGCGGGCGTCTACGTGCCCGGTGGCAAGGCCGGCTACCCGTCGTCGGTGATCATGAACGCGGTGCCGGCCTCGGTGGTCGAGGTCCCCGAGATCCTGATGGCGACGCCGGCGCTGCCGAACGGGAAGCTGCGACCGGAGCTCCTGATGGCGGCGCGGCTGGCGGGCGTACACCGCATCTTCAAGATGGGCGGCGCGCACGCGGTCGCGGCGTTCGCCTACGGCACCGAGTCCGTGCCGCGCGTCGACAAGATCACCGGCCCCGGCAATGCGTGGGTGGCGGCGGCCAAGCGCCTGGTGTTCGGCGACGTCGGGATCGACACGGAGGCCGGCCCCACCGAGGTGGTGGTCGTGGCCGACCGCACCGCGACACCGGCGTGGGTTGCGGCCGACCTGATCTCGCAGGCCGAGCACGACGAGGCGGCGCAGGCCATCCTCATCACCCCGCTGCGCGCGCTCGCGCAGAAGGTGCAGGAGCAGGTGTCGAAGCAGCTCGTCGGCCTGGCGCGCGCGGACGTGGTGCGCCAGTCGCTGGCGCGGCGCGGCGCGCTCGTCGTCACGCGCGACCTCGATGAGGCGCTCGAGCTGGCCAACCGCTACGCGCCCGAGCACCTGGTGCTGGCGGTCGACAAGGCGGATGCGGCGTTCAAGAAGATCGCCAACGCCGGCGCGGTGTTCCTCGGACACTACACGCCGGTCGCCGTCGGCGACTACCTGGCCGGTCCGAATCACGTGCTGCCGACCGGCGGCACCGCGCGGTTCTTCTCGCCGCTCGGCGTCGAGGACTTCCTGAAGCGCATGAGCTTCGTGCGCTTCGAGGCGCCCAAGCTGCGCGAGCTCGGCCTCGAGGTGATCCGCCTCGCGGAGCTCGAGGGGCTCACGGCGCACGGGCGCTCGATCGAGCTGCGCCTCGCGAAGATCCGCCGCCAGCGGCGCGAACGGGAGGCGGCCCGCGAGGCCGGGGAGGTCGACATCCTGTGAGCGGGGAGATCCGGGAGCGGCGCGCGATGCTCGCGCGCAAGACGCGCGAGACCGACATCCAGCTCGAGCTCGGCCTCGACGGCACCGGCCAGTACCAGGTGTCGACGGGGATCCCGTTCTTCGACCACATGCTCGAGTCGTTCGCGAAGCACGCGGCCTTCGACCTCTCGCTGCGCGCCAAGGGCGACCTCGCGGTCGACCTCCACCACACCGTGGAGGACGTCGGCATCGCGCTCGGCAGCGCGGTGCGCCAGGCGCTGGGCGACGCGCGCGGCATCCGCCGCTACGGCTTCTTCGTGCTGCCGATGGCGGAGGCGCGCGTCGACGTCTCGCTCGACGTCTCGAATCGTCCGTATCTGGTGTACAGGGTCGAGCTCTCCAACGATCGCATCGGCGGCTTCGACGTGTCGTTGGTCGAGGACTTCCTGTATGCGTTCGCGCAGAACGCGGGCCTCGATCTCCACGTCGAGCTGCGCTACGGACGCTCTCCGCACCACGTGGTCGAGGCGATCTTCAAGGGCCTCGCGCGCGCGCTGCGCGCGGCCGTCGAGCTCGACCCGCGCGTCTCGGACGTGCCCTCGGTGAAGGGAGTCCTGTAGTCCCGATGCAGGCCACGGCGGCGGTCGTCGACTACGGCGCGGGCAACCTGCGCAGCGTCTCGAAGGCGCTCGAGCGCTCGGGCCTCGCCGTCGACGTGACCGCGGATCCCGGCGCCGTGCGGCGCGCCGACGCCGTCGTGCTGCCGGGCGTCGGCGCGTTCCGCGACGCGCGCCAGAGCCTCGCCGACAAGCACCTCGACGATGCCGTGCGCGCCGGGATCGACGCCGGCCGGCCCTACCTCGGCCTGTGCCTGGGCCTGCAGTTCCTCTACGACGAGGCGGACGAGCACGGCTGCTCCCCGGGCCTCGGCATCCTGCGCGGTCGCGTCGAGCGCTTCCCCGACGTCGCAGCCGACGGCAGGCGGCTGCTCGTGCCGCACATCGGCTGGAACGAGGTCCGCTACGAGAAGCGCGGCGCGCGCAATCCGATGCTCGCGGCGCTCCCGGAGCGCGACCACTACTACTTCGTGCACTCCTACCGGCCGGTGCCCGCGGACGCGGCGACGGTGGTGGGCTGGACCGACTACGGCGGCGCCTTCGCGTCCGCCGTGGCGACGGAGAGGATCTTCGCCGTGCAGTTCCATCCCGAGAAGAGTCAGAGCGCCGGCAAGCGCCTGCTGGACGCCTTCGCGCGCTGGGTCGCGGCGTGTCGCTGAAGCACCTACTCGCGCGGGCATCGGCGCTGCTCCTCGCGCTCGCGACAGCGGGCTGCACCGACATGGTCCGCGTGACGGAGACGCCCTCCGTCGCGCAGAACGGCCTCTCGATCCATCGCATCGCGGTGGCGCCCTTCCGCACGGGGCCGAGGGCGATGCCGCCGGAGACCGGCTCGCTCGTGGCGGGCTTCACCGCCGATGCGCTGGCCCGGCGCGGCCTCGACGTGATCCCGCCGACCGACGTCGCGCAGAGCCTCGGCCTCTCCGACCCGAACGTGCAGCTTCCCGACGCGAAGGCGATCGTGCAGGCGGCGGCCCAGCGCTTCGGCGCCGACACGGTCGCGGTCGGGAGCGTGTCGCGCTGGCAGGAGCGCACTGGGCAGGCCGCAGGCACCATGCAGCCGGCGAGCGTGGCGCTCGAGGTGAAGCTCTATGCGACGGCCGCCGGGGCGCTCATGTGGGCGGGCGCCTTCGACGAGACGCAGGTCGCGCTCGGCGTGAACGTGCTCAAGGCCAGCCAGTACCCGGGCGGAGGTACGCGCTGGCTCACCGCGGCGGAGTTCGCCCGCTTCGGCGCCGATCAGGTGGTCAGCCGGATTCCACTCGCTCCGCTCGCCGGTCGCTAAGCGGCCAGATTCGAGAGGCGTGCCCCCCTTCGAGATCATCCCTGCCATCGATCTGCTCGGCGGCCGCTGTGTGCGGCTGGCGCCCGAGGGCCGCTTCGACGCGGCGCCGCTCTTCGAGGCGGATCCCGCGGCGCTCGCGCGCCGCTACGCGTCGCAGGGTGCACCGCGGCTGCATGCCGTCGATCTCGACGGCGCGCGTTCGGGCCGGCCGGAGAACGCCGACGCGATCGCAGCGATCGCCGCGGTCGCAGGCCGCATCCCGCTCCAGGTCGGCGGCGGCATGCGCACGCTGGCCGATCTCGAGGCGCGCCTCGCCCTCGGCGTCGAGCGGGTGATCCTCGGCACGGTGGCGCTGCGCGACCCGGCGCTGGTGCGCGAGGCCGCGCGCCGCTGGCCGGGGCGCGTCGCGGTCGGGATCGACGCGCGCGGCGGGCGCGTCGCCGTGCAGGGATGGCTCGAGGAGAGCGACGTCGCGGTCGTCGACCTCGCGCGCCGCTTCGAGGATGCCGGCGTGGCGGCGCTGGTCCACACCGACATCGCGCGCGACGGCACGCTCGCCGGTCCCAACCTCGAGGCGACCGCGCGCCTCGCGGAGGCGGTGCGGCTGCCGGTGATCGCCTCGGGCGGGGTCGGCTCGGAGGACGACGTGCGCGCCGCCGCGAAGCTCGGGCTCGCCGGGATCGTGATCGGGCGCGCGCTCCACGCCGGCACCGTGCAGCTCGCCCGCGCGCTGGAGATCGCCGCGTGCTGCTGAAGCGGATCATCCCCTGCCTCGACGTCGATCGAGGCCGCGTGGTGAAGGGCGTCCAGTACGTGGATCACGTCGACGCCGGCGACCCGGTCGAGGTCGCACGCCTCTACGACGAGCAGGAGGCGGACGAGATCACCTTCCTCGACATCACGGCGAGCCACGAGAAGCGGCGCATCCTGCTCGACGTGGTGGCCCGCACGGCGGAGACCGTGTTCATGCCGCTCACCGTGGGGGGCGGCGTGCGCTCGCTCCAGGACGTGCGCGACCTCCTGAACGCCGGCGCCGACAAGGTCTCGATCATGACGGCCGCCGTCGAGAACCCGGACCTGGTCGGCGAGACGGCCGTGAAGATCGGCAGCGCCAACCTGGTGGTCGCCATCGACGCCCGCCGTCTCGCGTCTGCTCCGGGGCAACCGGATCGTCTGGATCATCCCCCGCAAGCGCCCGGAGGGCGCGCGCAGCGAGCCGCAGGCGAGCGAAGTCAGCAGCAAGCGCCCGGAGGGCGCGCGCAGCGAGCCGGAGGCGAGCGAAGCTCATCGGGACGCGCTGCAGCTCAGCAACTGCGCTGGGAAGTTTGTACGCATGGCGGAAGGCGGCCTACCGGCATCGACGCCGTCGCTTGGGCGCGGCGCATGGCCGACGCGGGCGCGGGGGAGATCCTGCTCACCAGCATGGATCGCGACGGCACGAAGCGCGGCTACGACCTCGCCTTCGTGCGCGCCGTCGCCGACGCCGTCCCGATCCCGGTGATCGCCTCGGGCGGCGGCGGGAGCGCGGAGGATCTCGCCGCGGCGCTCGACGACGGGCCGGACGGCGGCCACGCGCAGGCCGCCCTGGCCGCGTCGATCTTCCACTTCCGCGAGACCACGGTGGGCGACGTGAAGCGGCGTCTGCGCGCGCTCGGCATTCCGGTGCGCCCGCCTTCGGGCGGCGCTCCGATCGGTTGATCGGGGGTCGCCCTTCCGCTAGCGTGCAACTCGCCTCGAAGCGAGGCGCGGAGAGCGCCCGCAACGCTCTTTTGCACGTCCCCGTACCTGCAGGCCCGACGCGCCGAGGCTCGGCCGGCCGGCCCGCGCTCCAGACGCCACGCCACGCGTCCGGACGCTCGCTCTGACACCACGACACGGGGACGCCTACTCATCCTGGGAGACGAAAGCCCTTGCCGGTCGTCAAGGTCAAGGAGAACGAGTCCTTCGAGCAGGCCCTGCGGCGCTTCAAGAAGCAGGTCGAGAAGGCGGGCATCCTGACGGAGCTGCGCCGCCGCGAGTCCTACGACAAGCCGAGCGTGCGCAAGAAGAAGAAGGCCGCGGCGGCCCGCAAGCGAGCGCTGAAGAAGCTGCGGAAGATGGCGCGTTGACGCTGCGCTGAGGAGGCTTCCGGTTGGGCCGGATCCCCGAGGAGACGATCGAAGCGATCCGCAGTCGCGTCGACATCGTCGACCTCGTCGGCCGCTACGTCTCTCTCCGGCAGGCCGGCCGCAGCTTCAAGGGCTTGTGCCCGTTCCACGACGAGAAGACGCCCTCCTTCCAGGTCAATCCCCAGCTCGGGATCTTCCACTGCTTCGGCTGCAACGCGGGCGGCAACGCCTTCGCGTTCCTGATGCGCAAGGACAATCTGACCTTCCCCGAGGCGGTGCGGACGCTCGGGCGCGACTGCGGCATCGAGGTGCCGGAGAGCGGCGGCGAGGGCGACGGGGCCGAGGTCGGCCGCCGGCTCCGCGAGGCCAACGCCGCCGCCGCGCTCTTCTATCGGGCTGCGCTGCGCGGTGAGGAAGGGAGCGCGGCGCGCGCGTATCTCGCGGGCCGTGGCATCGACGCCGCGACCGCGGAGCGCTTCGGGCTCGGCTTCGCGCCCGATCGCTGGGACGCCCTCTCGCGCACCCTCACGCAGGCGCGCATCCCTCTCGAGGTGGGCTCGCGCGCGGGTCTCCTCGCGGAGCGGCGCAGCGGAGGCTACTACGACCGGCTGCGCGGGCGGCTCACCTTCCCGATCTGCGACGTGCGCGGCGACGTGATCGGCTTCGGCGGCCGCGCGCTCGGCGCGGAGCAGGAGCCGAAGTACCTGAACACGCCGGAGAGCGCGCTCTTCCGCAAGCGCGAGGCGTTCTACGGGCTTCCCGACGCGCTCGAGCCGATCCGGCGGGCGGGCCGCGCCGTCGTCGTCGAGGGCTACTTCGACCGGATGGCGCTCGCGCGCGCGGGGATCCCGGAGTCGGTCGCCACCTGCGGCACGGCGCTCAGCGAGGATCACTCGCGCGGTCTTCGCCGCCGCACGCGCGAGGTCGTGCTGCTCTTCGACGGCGACGAGGCTGGTCAGAACGCCGTCCTCCGCTCGCTCTCGCTGCTCTTGCCCGAGGGCCTGCGCGTGCGCGCCGCCGAGCTGCCGGCGGGCGAGGATCCCGACACGTTTCTCGAGCACCAGGGAGCCGCCGCGCTGCGCGCCCTGGTCGACGCCGCGCCGCCCGCCATCGAGGGCCTGATCGCCCGCGCCGTCCGCGGCGGATGCGCGACGCCCTGGGAGAAGGCGGACGCGGTTGCCGCAGTGGTTCCGGTGCTCGTCCTCGTCGCGGATCCGGTCGAGCGCGGCGAGTACGCGAGGCGGCTCGCCTTCGAGGCGAACGTCGGGATCGCGGAGGTCGAGCAGGCGCTGCGGAAGGCTCGAGCCGGCAGCACCTCGGACGAGATCCAGGAGCAGATGGAGTCCAGTCCGAGCTCCAGCCGAGATCTGCGCGAGGTGCGCTGGGCGCGGAGCCTCGCCCGCCTGCTCGTCGACCATCCCGGGCTCGCTCGTGCGCTCGACCGCGACGAGCTGGCCCAGCTCCTCCCGAGCCCGCCCTGGGACCGCGTCCTGCCGGCGCTGGTCGAGGCCTGCGCGTCGGGCGCCCCGCCGGCCGTGGCGGAGCTGGCAGAGCGCCTCGGCGGCGAGGCGGGCCGCGAGCTCCTGGCGCTCTCGGTCGGCGACCCCCCCGCCCTGGACACCCCCGAGGCAGAGCGCGCAATCGGCGATACGATTCTGAGGCTCCGTCAGCGCCGGCTCGCCGCGCAGCGCCGCGCCACCACGCGGCGCTTCCGGGAAGAGGGGCGAGTCGACTTTGCGGTGAAGCAGCGAGAGATCGAAGAGGGCAAGCGCGTGCAAGGTCTCGCTCCCGGACCCCCGCGCTCGCAGCTGTGATGAACGCTGAAGGAGATCCCCCGATGGCCTCGAGCGCGCCCGATCGTACCTCCACCGCCCGCCGCCGGTCCGCGCCCCTCGGCGCTCGTCACAACGGCGTGTCGGATGCGCGCCGCGCGGATGCGGCCGTCGAGCCGCGCGCGGAGGGCGAGTCCGAAGAGGGCGCGCCGCTCTCCGCGTCCGATCTGCGCGGCGTGGAGCGCCTGCTCGACGAGGGCCGCCGCAAGGGCTTCCTCACCTACGACGAGGTCAAGGGCGCGCTGCACGACGTGGTCCCCACGGAGCAGATCGACGAGGTGCTCGCGCTCTTCGGCGAGCACGACATCACCCTCGTCGAGTCGCCGCAGGCGCGCCCGCCCCGGGAAGCGCCGGAGGTCGCCTCCTTCGCCGCGTCCGACGACGATCACGGCACCACCAACGATCCCGTCCGCGTGTACCTCCGCGACATGGGGCAGGTGTCGCTCCTCACGCGCGAGGGCGAGGTCGCGATCGCGCAGCGCATCGAGGCGGGGATCCACGCGCAGATGCACGCCGTGCTGGCGTCGCCCTTCGGGCTCGCCGAGGTGTTGCGGCTCGGCGACGAGCTGCGCAAGGGAGCGATCGAGCCGTCGCATCTGGTCGACGTGGTCGAGACGGAGACCACGCTGGGCGACCTCGATGGAGCGGAGGAGGACGAGCCGCCCCGGATGCCCTCGAACGAGTGCAGCGAGGAGCGCCGCAAGTCCCTGCTGCGGATCTTCGCGCAGTTCCGCCGCCTCGACGCCGAGGTGACCAGGCGCCTGGCCTCGGTCGCCAACTCCCGCACCGGGGAGTGCGCCCGGGTGCGGATCCGCCGGGAGATCGCGGAGCAGCTCGGGCAGGCGGTCGAAGCGCTGCGCGAGATCCGCTTCTCCGCCGGGTGCTCCAAGTCGATCACGGAGAAGCTGCGCGCGCTCGGCGCGCGCTTCGACCACCTCGAGGCGGCGGGCTTCCTGGTGACGGCTCCCTTCGAGATGCCTCCCGAGGAGTTCCGCAGCGCCGCCCTGCTATCGACCCGCCGCAGCCGCCGCGGCCACGAGGCGCTCTTGCGCCTCGGCGGCAACGCGGATCGCATCGCGGCTGCCACGGCAGACCTCGCGGAGGTCGAGCGCGAGGTGTCGAGGCTCGAGACGGAGGCGCGCATGTCGCGTGAGGACGTGCGCACCGCGCTCGAGCACCTCACCGACGCCGAGGCACGCACCCATCGCGCCAAGTGCGAGCTCATCGAGGCGAACCTGCGCCTCGTGGTCTCGATCGCCAAGAAGTACACGAACCGCGGGCTGCAGTTCCTGGACCTGATCCAGGAGGGCAACATCGGGCTCATGAAGGCGGTCGACAAGTTCGAGTGGCGGCGCGGATACAAGTTCTCCACCTATGCCACCTGGTGGATCCGCCAGGCCATCACGCGCGCGATCGCGGATCAGGCCCGCACCATCCGCATCCCCGTCCACATGATCGAGACGATCAACAAGCTGGTGCGCACCACGCGCTACCTGGTGCAGGTGTACGGGCGAGAGCCGACGCCGGAGGAGCTGGCGCAGCGCATGGAGATGCCGCTCGAGAAGGTGCGCATGGTGCTGAAGATCGCGAAGGAGCCGATCAGCCTCGAGACACCCGTCGGCGAGGAGGACGACAGCCACCTCGGAGACTTCATCGAGGACAAGAGCTCGGTGAACCCGCAGGACGCGGTGATCCACGGCGATCTGCAGCAGCAGACGCGGCGGGTCCTCTCGACGCTGTTGCCACGCGAGGAGCGCGTCCTCAAGATGCGCTTCGGCATCGGGGAGCGGAACAACCACACGCTCGAAGAGGTGGGCCAGGACTTCGACGTGACCCGCGAGCGGATCCGCCAGATCGAGGCGAAGGCGCTGCGCAAGCTGCGCCACCCGAGCCGCAGCAGGCAGCTGAAGACCTTCATAGAGAATTAAACGTAGGTTCCCTCGATTGCAGGGGAATCCCATGCCACCATTCTGCGTGGAACGCTACTTCCACCTCGATGCAGTGGGTACAGCGCTGATGCAGCGGATGCGACGACAGCTCCTCGGTGGCGCGGCCGGCTTGGCCCTCGCGATCCTCCCCGCGGGACGAGCCGCCGCCCTGTGCAACCTGATTCCCGCCGCGCCCACCGAGTTCCGCTCCACGCTGGGCACAGTCTCGCGCACCATCGCGCCGCCGGGTGATCCGGTGGTGGTGCGCGTCGATCTCGCCTGCAACCCGACCTCGCGAGGCTTCGATCCGGTCGCCGCCAACAACCATGTGACGCTGCACTTCGTGCCGCCGGGGGCGTCCGCCAACCCGTCGCTGGCGACGGACGTCGCCGTGACGGGGGTTACCGTCGACAACTGCGCACTGACTGCCGGTCGCTGCGACACGCTGCGCTTCAACGTGCCCGACACCGACGCGCAGCTCCCTCCGGCCGGAGACGGCCGCGGGCTCACCGGCCCCGCCGAGATCCTGGTGCGAGCCGCCGACAACACCCTGCTCGCCGACATCGGGCCCCTCTACGACCCGACGCTCTCCTGCGACGACCAGACGCTCGACGGCGTCTTCGACTTCTTCACGGTGCTGCCCGTTCCGAACTCCTTCGGCGCGCTCGCGGCCGGCAACACCACGACGGCCCTCGCGACGATCGACGGCGGCGGCAACCTGCTCCTGCCGATGGACTACAGCGCGGTCCTCCCGGGCGGCGCGGGTTCGCCGCAGTTCCGCCTGCTCCAGGCCAGCGCCGACGTCGACGCCTTCTCGAGCAACCCGGGATTCCCGATCCGCATCCCCAACGGGACCTTCGTGCGGTCCTTCAACACCGGCGGCCGGCCGGTACCCCCGGTGCTCGACGTGAACCAGGTCGGCGACCTGATCTTCGGGTCGACCGACGCCGCGCTCGGCGTGATCCGGGTGGCTCGCATCGACCCCTTCAACGGGGGGCCGCCGCTCTACGATCTCTCAGACCGGCTCGACCAGCAGCGCGGCCCGATCGTGATCCAGAACCTGCAGGCGAAGGCGCTCCAGAGCGCGCCGCTCGACACGCTCTCCGCCGACCCGAACGGCATCGCCTTCGCGCGCACGGAGTCCTTCGAGAACCAGGACCTGAACGGCGACGGAGACCTCTTCGACCGCGTGGCGCAGGTGATCGACGTCGCGAGCGGCACGAGCACGAGCTGCGGCCAGGCGCTCACCGAGGTCGACGTGCCGCCGTTCGAGAAGCCGCTGCTCGGGACGGGGTCGGGGCTCGCCGCCTTCGCGGTGTCGGAGGCGCGGCAGGGCCACCAGGACCTCGACGGCAACGGCGACGCGTTCGGGAACCTGCTGCGGGTGTTCTCGGTGAAGGGCAGCGAGCTCGACACGGGCCTGCCGCAGACGCCGGTGGACCCGCAGCCGGTGATCGACAGCAAGCCGCTCGAGATCTCGAACGGCTTCGTGTTCTTCCGGACCCGCGAGGGCGACGGTGCCCCGCGCACCACCGATCTCCTCACGCCCTCGGTGCTCGCGAGCGTGCAGGGCGCATCGCAGGCACCGTCGCTCAGCTTCGACGGCCGCTTCGCCGCCTTCGAGTCGGACAGTGGGAGCTCGTTCCTCGCCGGCGCACCGCCGCCCGCCGCCGGCTTCCAGGTCTACGTGCTCGATCGCCAGACCGGCGGCTACGAGCTGGTGAGCCGCGACGCGGCCGGCAACCCCGCCAACGCGCCGGCGCTGAACCCCTCGATCAGCGGCGACGGCCGCTACGTCAGCTACGAGTCGCCGGCGAGCAACCTGAGCTGCACCGGCAGCCAGGATCACGTCTTCGTGTACGACCGGCAGACGCACGCGGTGCTGTGCGCGAGCAACGCGCTGATCGGCGGCGCCGCGGACGGCCCCTCCGGCCTGCCGTCGATCAGCCAGAACGGCCGCTTCATCGCCTTCAACTCGAGCGCGACCAACCTGGTCAAGGGCGACTTCGACGGCACGGCGGACTTCTTCGTGTTCGACCAGCAGCTCGGCACGACCAGCCTCGTCACCGGACCGTGCTGCAACGGGGTGCTCCAGTACGCCGCGGCGCCCGGCGAGCGCCCGGCGATCAGCGCGGACGGCCGCTACCTCGCGGGGCGCATCGGCGTGTTCTCGGGATCGACGCCGTACTCCCCCTACCAGATCATCGTGATCGACCGACAACAGCCGGCCAGCAATCCGACCAGCGCGATCTGGACCGGCGACGCGCAGGGCTCGAGCCCCTCGATCAGCGGCGACGGGCGCTTCGTCGCCTGGCACACGCCGACCCCGATCGGGCTCGACGACACGAACGCCGGCGACGACGTCTACGTGCTCGACGCCGTCGCCACGCGCCAGAACCTGCAGATCGTCGCCGACCGGGTGAGCGTCGATACGGAGGGCCGCGAGACGGGCGGCTCGGCGATCGGCGGCGCGGCGATCAGCGCCGACGGGCGCTTCGTCGTGTTCGACTCGAACGCCGGCGGCTTCGTGCCGGGCTCGGGCGACATCCGCGCGGTGTACCGGTACGACCGTTCGACGCAGACCATCGAGCAGTCGAGCGTCAGCGGCGCGGGCGAGTTCGGGAACGCCGATGCCTCCGAGGCGGCGATCAGCGGCGACGGGCGCGTGGTGGCCTTCAGCTCGAGCGCCGAGAACCTCGCACGGGGCCCCTACGGTCCGGCGCCGGCGCCGAACGTCTTCGCGCGCGCCGCGGCGGCGGTGCCGAGCCTGAACGCGGCCGACACCGACGACCTCGACACGGTGCTGCAGGTGTTCGACCCGGCCACCAAGGCGTTGCGTGCGCTGGCGCGCCACCCGGCGAGCCGCGTCGCCGTGGCGGCGGGGCGGGCCGCCTTCCTGAGCTCCGAGGCCGACGACGGCGGGATCAACCGCAATCCGGCGAGCGGGGACACCGACGCCAACGACGTCGTGGCCCGTGTCTACGACGCCAACAACGACTCCTTCCACGAGCTCGGCGTCGCGGCCGACCGGATCGCGATCTCCGACCAGGTGGTGTGCCTCACCGATCCGGAGGTGCAGGAGAACAACACCGACCTCGACGGCGACGGTCAGGTGTCGGACGACGTCGTCGCCTACTGGAAGATCGCGGCGGCGCCGCCGGTCGCCACCAACCTCGGCGTGCCGGCGACCGCGATCCAGGCGGCGGGCAGCTTCTGCGTGTTCACCACGCCCGACCGCGTGCTCCACTACTACGACACGAGCAACACGGCGCAGCCTCCCTCGAGCACGAGCCTGCCGGCCCGCGACTTCGTGGCGAACGGGGACCTGGTGGCCTTCCGCGTCTGCGAGTTCGATCTGAGCTCGTCGACCGTGCTGAACGGCGACGACGACTCGTTCGACTGCGTGATGCACGTGCTGCGGCTCTCGACCGGCCAGGTCGTCAACACCCACATGGCGGCCTCGCTCTGCGACCTGCCCGGCTGCGACCCGTTCTTCGAGCCCTACCGCGTGCTCGGCAACACGGTCTCGTTCCTGACGCGCGAGGCCGACCAGAGCGGCCCCGGCCCGGACCTCGGGGCCAACTGCTCGCCGACGGGCACGCCCGGCGCATGCGACCTGAACCAGGACGGCGACAGCGACGACCTGCTGATCACGGTGTTCAACGTCGACAGCCAGGAGTCGCAGCTCGTCACGCTCGCCGAGCACGACGCGCGCATCCCGCAGCAACAGCCGCCCTTCCCAGTGCTGATGGACGGGCGGATCGTGCTGCCGATCACGGTGCCGGAGTCGCAGGTCGGCGTGGACCTGAACGGCGACGGCAAGATCGACGACACGCCGGTGGTGCTCGTGGTCGGCGACGTCGACAAGGACGGCGCGCTCGACTCCTCGATCAACCGCAACGACACCTGCGTCGAGGTCTTCAACCCCGACCAGACCGACCATGACGGCGACGGCCTCGGCGACGTGGACGCGAGCGGCAAGGACGGCTGCGACCTCCACCCGAACTCGATCCTGCCGGGCTCGCACGTCTGCGACGTCGACAACAACGGCGTGATCGACCGCAACGACGTCAACATCATTTTCGGCGACCGCGGCATGAAGGCGCGCGCAAGCGACGCGCGCGATGCGGATCACGACGGCGCGATCACGACGCTCGACGTCTCGCTGTGCAGCCGGATGTGCAAGAACCCGAGCTGCGCGCCGGACCCGCCGCCGCCGGCGCCCCACTGCGGATTCCTCGGGGTCGAGCCTGCCCTGCTGGCCGGGCTACTCTTCTGGCGGCGGAATCGGCTGCGGCGGGAGCGGGAGGACGCGCGATGAGCGGGATGCGGTGGCGGGTGCTCTGGGCCGGACTTCTCGGGCTCCTGCTCGCGCCGCCGGCGCACGCCGTCTCGCTGGCCCTGACGCCGGCCACCACCGTCGCCGCGGTAGGCGACACCGTCGCGATCGCGATCGAGATCGCGGGGCTCGCGCCGCCGACGGTCTCGTCGTTCGACCTCGACGTCGGCTTCGACCCGACGGTGCTGAGCTTCAAGAGCGCGTCGTTCGGCACCGCGCTCGGAACGGGCGGCGACGTCTTCACGTCGGCGGGCCTGCTCACGGCGTCGATGGTCGACGTCGCCGAGGCGTCGCTGCTGCCCTCGTCGGTGCTCGAGGCGACGCAGCCCGGGAGCTTCGTGCTCGCCACGCTGATCTTCCAGGCGGTCGCGCCGGGCATCTCGGCGCTCGCGATCTCCGACGCGCTGCTGGCCGACACCTCGAGCGTGCCTGGCGGCAACCAGATCTCCGTCGACTTGACGACCGGCGCGCGCGTGACCGTGACCGCGGCCGCACCGGTGCCCGAGCCTGCGGCGCTCCTCGTCTTCGCTGCCGGCGTCCTCCTGGTCGGCGGCGCGCCCGGCTATCGGCGTACGCGGTAGAGCGCGGGATCGACGGCCGCGGCCATCCGCCCGGCGTCGAGCGCGAGCCCGAGGAAGTCGCGCACCCGGAGCGCCGTCTCGCGCGGGGAGTCGACCGCGTCGCGGTAGGTTACGCCGCAGGTCGCGATGTGCGGCTGCGCGGCGAGCCAGGCGCGCGTGCGCGCGACGTGGCGCGCGAGCAGCTCGGGCGCGACGTCGCCCGGCGCGGCGCCGTCGGCCGATGCGCGCGCCGCGGCCAGCATCGCCTCCTGAGAGGCAGCGACCTCGCGTGCGTCGCGCTCCATGAAGACGACCCGATAGCGATGCTCGCGGGGCAGCGCCGGCAGCAGTGCCGAGATCACCTTCAGCGCGTGCCCGCGCGCGGCCTCGACGGCGCCCGGCTCGCGTGCCAGCGCCTTCACCGGCTCCCACTCGAGGTAGCCGCGCGGGTTCCAGGCGTCGGGCGGCCGCGCTCCGTCCGCGAGCGGCGCGAGCCCGCCAGCGGCGAGCATCTGCATCATCAGCGAGGTGCCCGAGCGCGGCAGCCCCGACACTACGACGAACGGGCTCGGCTCGCTCGCGTCGCGAGCGCTCATTCGAGGTCGGGCGGCGTCACCTGCGCGATCCACGCGCGATAGTCGCCCGAGAAGCCGACCGCCGCCTGCCGCTCGCGCACGCGCGCGCGCAGGCGCTCCGACGATCCGCCATCGCGCGGCGTCCCCGCCGCCGCGTGCGCCCCGACGGCGTCCGCCGCGAGGCGGGCGGCTGCGCGCGTGCTGTCGAGCAGCGCCTCCTCCCCGCGATGTCCGTCGCCGAGGCCCAGGAAGGACGCAATCACCTTCTCGGAGACGTGGCTCGCGTGCTTGCGCGACGCGACGATGTTGCCCTTGCCGGTGACGACGTTGCCCGCCGAGAACACGTTGGGATAGGCGGCCAGGCGCCCGAGCTCCCAGTCGGTGAAGGCCAGCAGCTCGCCCTTCATGTCGATGCCGGGGATCGGCTCGGGAATGCTCCCGATCGACGAGATCACGTAGCGCCCGCGGCGCTCGAAGGTCTCGTCGGTCGGCACCGGGCGCCCGCCCTCCATGCGCGTGCGCCGGAAGCGCAGCCCGACGAGACGCCCGCCCTCGACCAGGAGCCCGTCCGGCGCCGCGAGCGGCTCGACCCGGAAGCGGTACTTCTCGATCGCCTTCTCGAGGAGCTTGTGGCGCGCGCCCTCGACCTTGGCGCGGCGTTCGGCGCTCGCGCCCTCGGGCACCTCGACGAGCGGCATGTCCTCGAGGCGGCGGCGGTAGAAGAGCGTGCAGCCGCGCAGGCCGAGGTCCTCGAAGGCGAGGCCGTGGCGCTCGAGCACCTTCGGGATCCCCTTCACCTCGAGCTCGAGCATCGGAACCTCGACGCCGCGCGCCGCGAGCGCGGCGCGCGTCGTCTCGAGCATCAGCACCTTGACCACGTCGATCGAGGCGAGGCCGCCTCCCACCACGAGGACGTCGTCGGCCGGCTCGAAGCGCTCGCCGGCGTAGCGCGCCTCGTTCGCGTGGTTGAACCAGATGATGAACGGGTTCTGGTAGACCAGGCCGCGCCCGACGTAGGCGTCCGCGCCCTCGACGGGGAGCGGCCGATCGCGCCACGCTCCGCTCGCGAGCACGACCGCGTCGAAGCCGTAGTCGCGCGCGAGCTCGCCGAAGTCGAGATCGCGGCCGATCTGCGTGAGCGGGACGAAGGCCACGTTCGGGTGCGCGAGCTTGGCATCGATGATGCGGTACTCCTTGCGCCGCAGCTCGATGTGCCAGCGAGGGAGCCCGTCCTCGACCTTGCCGTAGGGCCGCGCGTTCTGCTCGAACACCGCCACCCAGGCGCCCTGCTCGGCCAGGCGTCCGGCGACCTCCGCGCCCGCCGTGGCGGCGCCCACCACGGCGATCGCGCGACCGGTGAGCGCGTCGTTGCCGCTCGGCTGCGTCATGGCGCCTAGGATGACACCCCGCGGCTAGAGGCGGAAGGCCGCGCGCACCAGCCAGAGCCACGCGACCGCGGCGAACGCCACCTTGCCGAGCGTGCCGCCGAGCTTGCCGGCAGCCGCGCCGGCGGCGGCGCGCAGGTTGTGCGCGCGGCCGCGCGCCTCCTCGCCGGTCGCCTCGCCGACCCACGCACCCGCGAAGCTTCCGGCCAGCGCACCGAGGAGCGTGCCGAGCACGGGGATCGGGACGAGCGGCGTCAGCGCGATCGCGCCCGCGATGCCGCCGGCGAAGGCGCCGACCATCGCGCGCCGCGATCCGCCGCCGAGGCGCGCCCCGGCCGCGCCCGCGAGGGCCTCGACGACCTCGCCGGCGAGCGCCAGCGCGGCGCAGCCGGCGATCGTCCCCCAGCCGAAGGTCACGTAGCCCGGAGCGCGCAGGAGCCAGCCGTCGGCGAGCTCGAGCAGCAGCGCGAGGCCGACCAGGACCCACGCCCCGGGCAGGCCGACCAGCACGAGCAGGAGGCAGCCGAGGCCGGCCACCGCGAAGAAGAGCGCGAGCGCGACCGCAATCCAGTGCATCCGCGGCTAGGCTAGCGTCCACGGCGTGCGCCGGTCGCTCCTCGCTGTGCTGCTGGCGATGCTCCTCCCTGCGTCACCGGCGAGCGCGGGCGCGCCGACGTACTTGGCCGTCCCCGCCGAGTCGAATCCGCTCGCCACCGTCGACGTGGGCATGGACTCCGTCGCCGCCTTCGGCGATCTCGACGGCGACGGCGACCTGGACCTGGTCGCGGGCGCGCGCGACGGCACGCTCTCCTACTTCCAGAACACGGGCAGCGCGAAGAGCCCGACCTTCACGGCCGTGAGCGGCCCGGGGACTCCGCTCGACGGCGTCTCGGTCACCGAGTACTCGGCGCCCGCGCTGGTCGACCTCGACGGCGACGGCGACCTCGACCTCGTGGTCGGGGAGCACACCACGGGCTTCCACTACTTCGAGAACACCGGCACGCCGCAGGCGCCCGCCTTCGTCGAGCGCACCGGCACGGCGAACCCGTTCGATGGACTCGACGCCGGCGACGTCCCGATCCCCGCCTTCGCGGATCTCGACGGCGACGGCGACTTCGATCTGGTGGCCGGCTCCGCCGACGGCACCTTCCGCTACTTCGAGAACACGGGTACGGCGCAGGCGCCCGTCTTCGCCGCGCGCACCGGCACGGCGAATCCTCTCGACGGCCTGGGCGTCACCTCCTTCTCGTCCGCCGCGCTCGCGGACCTCGAAGGCGACGGCGACTTCGATCTGGTGTCGGGCGCCGACGCCGGCGACTTCCACTACTTCGAGAACACCGGGAGCCCGACGAGCCCGGCGTTCGTCGAGCAGACCGGCTCCGCGAACCCCTTCGCCGGGCTTACCACGCCCGTCTTCTTCTCGAGCGGGAGCCTCGCGAACCTCTACGGTGACACCGCGCCGGCCCTGATCGCCGGGATGTCGAACGGAACGTTCGTGCTGTTCCGCGCGCCCGAGCCCGGCGCCGCGCCGCTCGCCGCCGCCGCGGTATTCGCCCTGCTCGCCATTCGCCGCCGGCGCTAAGATCGAGGCCGTAGAGCCGCCGATGGCCGAGATCCTCTACTGCGCGTTCCCGCTCTTCATCGCGCTCCTCTTGCTGGAGCGTGCGCGGATCCGGCGCGCGCGGGCGGAGGGTCGCGGCGACCTGCGCGGCTACCTCGGTCCCGACACGCGCGCGAGCCTCTGGATGGGCGTCGGCAACGTGCTGATCTCTGCGGCGCTCGGCGGCGCCGTCTTCGCGCTGTACTTCTGGCTCTACGGGCACCGGCTCTTCTCGATCGGCACCGGCGCCGCGGCGTGGGTGCTGCTCTTCTTCGCCGAGGACTTCACGTACTACGCGTGGCACCGGAGCTCGCACGAGGTCCGCCTCCTCTGGGCCGCCCACGTGAACCACCACTCGAGCGAGTACTTCAACTACTCGACGGCGCTGCGGCAGTCCTACACCACGCCGCTCACCGTCCCGCTCTTCTACTGGTGGCTCCCGCTGCTGGGCTTCCATCCGCTGATGATCATGACACAGATCTCGGTCTCGCTGATCTACCAGTTCTGGATCCACACCGAGCTGATCGACCGGATGCCGGCCTGGTTCGAGGCGGTGTTCAACACGCCGTCGCACCACCGCGTCCACCACGGCTCCAACGTCGAGTACCTGGACCGCAACCACGGTGGCATCCTGATCGTGTGGGACCGGCTCTTCGGCACCTTCGAGCCGGAGCGCGCGCGCGTCCGGTACGGCCTCACCAAGAACATCCACACCTTCGCGATCGTGCGCATCGCCTTCCACGAGTGGCTGGCGATCGCCCGCGATGCGCTCGCCGCGCCGGGCTGGCGCGCGCGCCTCGGCTACGCGCTCGCGCCGCCCGGCTGGAGCCCCGACGGGTCGACGCTCACCGCGCCGCAGCTCCGCGCCCAGGCCGGCCTCCGCTAGGAGGCCGACTCGAGAGTCGGCCTCCGCGCAGTGAGGCGGAGTCTGCGGAGCCGAACGAAGGTCATCAGCTAGCATCCGCCTCGCGCCCGCCGAGGAGGAAGTTCGTGCAGAAGGAAGAGGCCTCGCGCTTCGGATTCGACTCGACCGCCGCCGACGTCGCGGCCGGTATCGACCTTTCCGGCAAGACCGCCGTGATCACGGGCGCTTCGGGAGGTCTCGGCGCCGAGAGCGCGCGGGTGCTGGCCAGCCGCGGCGCCAAGGTGGTGATCGGCGCGCGCGACGTCGCCAAGGCCGAGAAGGTCGCTGCCGAAATCCGCACCGCGACCGGCCGGAGCGACGCGGCCGAGGTCGCCGCGCTCGAGCTCGGCTCGCGCTCGAGCATCCGCACGTTCGCCGAGTCCGTGCTGATCTCGCATCCGAAGATCCACATCCTGATCAACAACGCGGGCGTCATGGCGTGCCCGCTGCAGCGCATCGAGCACGGCTACGAGATGCAGCTCGGTACCAACCACCTGGGACACTTCCTGCTCGCGGGGCTGCTCGCCCCCGCACTTCGACGCGCGGCACCCGCGCGTGTCGTGTGCGTGAGCTCGAGCGGCCACCGCTTCTCGACCGTGCACTTCGACGACCCGCACTACGAGAAGCGCCCGTACGACAAGTGGGAGGCCTACGGCCAGTCGAAGACCGCCAACATCTGGCACGCGCTCGAGCTCGATCGGCGAATGGCACCCCACGGTGTGCACGCCGTCGCGATCCACCCGGGCGCGATCATGACGGAGCTCGGTCGCCACCTGCAGCCCGAGGACATCAAGACGCTGCAAGCACGCGCATCGGGAGGCGGGGGGATCCGCTGGAAGCAGGTGCCGCAGGGGGCGGCGACGCAGGTCTGGGCGGCGACCGCGCCCGAGCTCGAGGGCCGCGGCGGCCTCTACCTCGAGGACAGCCACGTCGCCGGTCCCTCGACGGACCTGAACGCGCAGCGCGGCTACGCGCCCTGGGCCTTCGACCGCGAGGGCGCGGCGCGCCTCTGGCCGCTGTCGGAGCAGATGGTCGGCGCGAAGTTCGACCTGAGCTAGGGGCCGGTGCGGGAGGAGGCTCGCGCAGCGCCTGCGGTCGGGCGAATCGAGGGCCGCACGCGAAGCGTGCGGCCCTCGGGCGACCGCCGGCCGAAGGCCGGCCGTGGGCGCGGAGCGAGCCTCCTCCCGCGCCGGGCGTAGTGCGCGTCGGTCAGCGGGCGGGAGGTCCCAGCAGCATACGCACCACGGCGTCGGCGTGCGCCTCGGCGAAGCCCTCGCTCGCCGGATCGACCCCCATGACGTAGGCGCACTCGGGAGCCTGGCTGAAGAGGAGCCCGGCCGCGCCGAGGGCGATGTAGTGGAGGCTCGCGGCCGGCAGGTCCGGGATGACGCCCTCGGCCTGCGCTCGCTCGGCCGCCTGCCGGAACGCCGCAGTCATCGGCTTCACGTAGCGATCTGCGAGCCAGCGCATGCGAGTCCCGTCGCGCTTTCCCTCGTCATTCATCAGCCTCATGAAGGCAGGACGCCGCGCGACGAAGCGCACGAAGCCGCGCAGCAGCGACTCGAGCCGCTGCCGCTCGCTCGCCGGCTCGGCTCCGGCGCGGGGCGCCGCGAGGCTGCCGAGCTCCTGCTGCAGCTCCTCGAACGCCCGCGACACCGCCTCGCGCCAGAGCGGCTCCTTGCCCTCGAAGTAGTAGGCGAGGAGCCCCAGGTTCGCGCCCGCTCGGTCGGCGATCTCGCGCGTGCGCGCGCCGTCGAAGCCGCGCTCGGCGAAGACCTCGAGCGCGGCGGCGAGGATCCGCTCGCGGGTCGCCTCCTCGCGGCCCGTCGCCGGGCGCCGGGGCCTGCGCGTGGAGGGGCGGGGCCGGGCCCGCCGCGGCTCTCGCCTCGCATTACTCACTTGACCAATTCGCCATCGATCGGTATTATACAAACGAGTAAACGCCAGTCCACCCCCCCCAAGCGAAGGAATCCCATGACGACTCCCTCCGTCGCCGGCCGCCGGCTCAGCCTGAGCCACCTCGGCATCTGCTGCTTCGACCTGCCGAGGATGGTTTCGTTCTACACCGAGGTGCTGGGGATGACGCAGAGCGATCGCGGCGCGCTCCCGCCGCCGATCGGCGCCGAGCTCGTCTTCCTCACCACCGATCCCGCCGAGCACCACCAGCTCGTGCTGGTGTCGGGCCGCAAGGAGGGCGAGGTCCAGAACGGGCCCGCGCTCGGCGGGAGCTTCGGCAGCGCGATCTTCCAGCTCTCGTTCCGAATGGAGGACCTCGGCGCGCTGCGGCGGGTGCGCGACCGCCTCGCCGACGCCGGCTGCAAGCACCTGATCCCGGTGAGCCACGGCAACGCCTGGTCGCTCTACACGCGCGACCCGGAGGGCAACGCGCTCGAGTTCGTCGTCGACAGCCCCTGGTACGTGCACCAGCCGTGCGGCGAGCCGCTCGACCTCTCGCTCGACGACGCCGAGATCCTGCGCAGGACGAAGGCGCTGTGCGACGCGAAGGGCGGCGAGCCTTACGAGGCGTGGCGCGGGCGGATCGCGCGCCAGATCGCCGACGACCAGGCCGGCCTGCGCTAGGCCATGGAGCCGCGCACCGACATCCCCGTGCTGATCGTCGGCGCCGGGCCCACCGGCATGACCGCCGCGATCCTGCTGGCGCGCCAGGGGATCCGGAGCCTCCTCGTCGAGCGAAACACGTCCCTGCGTCGCGCGCCGGCGGCGCACGTGGTGAACGCGCGCACCTTCGAGATCTTGCGCTCGGCCGGAGTCGACATGGAGGCGATCGCCGCGGCCTGCAAGGACCCGCGCGACGCCGGTGCCGTCCGCTGGGTCATGACCCTCGACGGCGAGGAGCTCGGCGCGCTCCCCTTCGAGCGGCAGGGCGACGAGGTGCTCGCGGTGACCCCGACGCCGCTGCGGAACCTGTCGCAGCATCGCCTCGAGCCCATCCTGTACGAGCACCTCGGCAAGCAGCCGAACGCCTCGATCCGTCTCGGGCTCGAGTGGGTGGCCGCGGAGCAGGACGCCGAGGGCGTGACGTCGCGGCTCCGCGACGCCACAACGGGCGAGCGTCTCGAGGTCCGCAGCCGCTGGCTCCTCGCTGCCGACGGCGCGGGGAGCCCCGTCCGCAAGGCGCTCGGCATCGAGCCCGTGGGGCCGCCGCGGCTCGCGTCGTTCCTGACCCTCCACTTCGCTGCGAATCTGCGCCCGCTCGTCGGCGCGCGACCGGCTGTCCTGTACTGGGTCTGCGACCCGAGCGCGCGCGGCACCTTCGTCGCGCACGACATCGACCGCGAGTGGGTCTTCATGCACCCCCTGGACCCCGACCGGGAGGCGCTCTCGGACTACACCGAAGAGCGATGCGCCGGGATCGTGCGGCGCGCGATCGGGAGCGCGGAGGTCGCCTTCGAGATCCGCACCCTCTCGACCTGGACCATGTCGGCGCAGGTCGCCGAGCGCTACCGCCACGGCCGCGCCTTCCTGCTGGGCGACGCCGCACACCGCTTCCCGCCGACGGGCGGGCTCGGCCTCAACACCGGCGTCCAGGACGCGCACAACCTGGCGTGGAAGCTCGCGGCCGTGGAGTCGGGCTGGGCGGAGCCCGCGCTCCTCGAGAGCTACGAGCTCGAGCGCCGGCCTGTCGCGCGCGAGAACGCCGACGTGAGCCTCCGCAACGCCGGTCGCATGCTCGAGGTGTTCCAGGCGCTCGGGCCCGCGAGCGACGGCGATCGCGGGCGCGTGCGCGCCGCGATCGCAAACCAGGCCGAGCACTTCGACATGCTGGGCCTCCAGCTCGGCTTCCAGTACGAGGACGGGGCGATCGTGCCCGACGGCACCGCGCGCTCTGCGATCGCGAATCCCGTGCGCGAGCTCGTGCACTCGGGCCGTCCCGGCGCGCGCCTCCCGCACGCGTGGATCCCTGGCGCGCCCGCGCCGCGCTCGACCCTCGACCTCGTCGCGCCCGATCGCTTCCTCCTCGTCGCCGGTGCGGAGGGCGGCGCCTGGCTCGCCGCCGCGGCAGCGATCGAGAGCGTGCCGCTCTCGTGTGCCGCGATCGGCTGCGACGTCGCCGATCCCGGCGGCGCGTGGAGCGAGGCGCTCGGGATCGAACCGAACGGCGCGGTCCTGGTGCGCCCGGACCAGCACGTCGCCTGGCGCGCGCGCAGCCGGGTCGCCGATCCTCGCTCGACACTGCTCGGCGTCATCGATCGCATCCGAGGACGCTGAGCGCGCCCGCGCTTGGAAGGGAGGGAGCATGGACCTCGGAATCGCCGGGCGGCGCGCGATCGTGTGCGCATCGAGTCGCGGGCTCGGGCGCGCGTGCGCCGAGGCGCTCGCCGCGGAGGGCGCCTCGGTCGTCGTGAACGGCCGCGACGCGGCGAAGCTCGAGGCCACCGCGCGCGAGATCCGCGCGAAGACCGGTGCCGAGGTCACCGCGGTCGCGGCGGACCTGTGCAGCGAGGACGGCCGGGCGAAGCTCCTGGCCGCGTGTCCCGCCCCCGACATCCTCGTCAACAACAACGGCGGCCCGCCCCCCGGTCGCTTCGAGGACTGGGATCACGCGCGCTGGCTCGCCGCGCTCGAAGCCAACCTGCTCGCGCCGGTCCTGTTGATCCGCGCGGTCGTCGGCGGCATGCGCCAGCGCCGCTTCGGCCGCATCGTCAACATCACCTCGGCGATGGTGAAGGCGCCCCACGCAGCGATGGGTCTCTCCACGGCGGCCCGCAGCGGGCTCACGGCCGTGTGCAAGGCGCTCTCGAAGGAGGTCGTGCGCGACAACGTCACCATCAACAACCTCCTCCCGGAGCGCATCGACACCGACCGCCAGCGCATGATGGCGGAGCTGCGCGCGAAGACGGGCGGCGTCTCGCTCGAGCAGGCCTACACCGAGATGGCGGCGAGCATCGCTGCCGGCCGCCTCGGCACGCCGGGCGAGCTCGGCGCCGCCTGCGCCTGGCTCTGCAGCGCGCAGGCCGGCTACATCTCCGGCCAGAACCTCCAGCTCGACGGCGGCTCGTATCCCGGATTGATTTGAGCCGACGGGGCGGGGCGGAGTCTTCCGGCTCGCTGCTAGGATCGAGCCCCACGGGCCCTTAGCTCAGCGGTCAGAGCACCCGGCTCATAACCGGTGTCGTCCCTGGTTCGAATCCAGGAGGGCCCACGCCTAAAGCACCGCTCAGACTGCGCGCAGCGCGTCTGCTTCGGTTCCTTCGAGCGCCTCGCTCTCGAGCCGCTTGTGCACGAAGGCGCTCACTGCGCGGTAGACCCGGCGGCTC
>DATJPY010000018.1:0-17188 GCA_035506135.1 Myxococcota bacterium
CTCCGTGCTGTCCTCCGGGCCCAGCACCGTCGGCAGCGCCAGCGCGGCTGCGATGGCAAGGAGGCCGATGGCGATCGCCGTGCCGCCCCATCGAGACATGCCGCTATTTCAGCAGCCGCGCGGGGACGCGTCCAGCCTCGCGCGGCGGCTACCTCCGCGGCTCCTCGCGCGCAGCGCGCCGCTCCGCGAGCGCCGCCAGCGCCGAGAGACCCACCACGGCGCCGAACGCTCCCTCCGGCTCGGGCGCGGTCTCGTAGGCACCGATGTCGACGTGGCGCCCCTGGATGCGCGCGCTCCCATCGAGGTCGGTCGTCAGGTCGGCGGGCACGGAGCCGTCGTCGCCCGCGTCGATGGCCGGCGAGCCGGGCTTCAGGTGGTAGTCGCCGAACGCCGCGTCGACGAAGAGCGGGTCGGCGGTGACCGTCCCCGGCCCCGGTGTGAACGAGTTGCCGGCGTCGTCGAAGACGACGTTGCTCGCGTTCGAGAGTGTTCCGGCGGGAAGGAAGAGCCCGTGCTCAGCGCTTCCGGCGATGATGTTGTTCGCCACGACGCCGGTCAGCGTACCCCCGCCGGATTCGCGCAGATCGGCGATCGCGAGGTCGTCGTCCGCGAGCGTGTTGTCCACCACGGTGGCGGCGAGCGTGCCGGCGCCGGCGTCGAGCGTGATCGCGCCCACCTGACCGCCCTGGGGTCTCTCTCCGGTGACGAGGTTGTCGGCGATGCGCGCCTGCGCGGTCCCCATGACCTGCGAGATCAAGATCCCGTCGTTGTAGCCCGGCCCCGAGATCCGATTCGCGATCACGTCGACGTCGATGGACCCGCCGCCCAGGCTATTGAGCACGATCGCACCGGAGCCCTCTCCCATCGAGATTGAGTTGTTGGCGATCCGCCCACTGCTCGAGTTCGATTCGAACTCGGCCGAGATTGCGAATTCCCCTGCGCCGGGCACGGAGATCGTGTTGCCCGAGATCTCGAAGGTGAGCGCTCCGATCGTGGATTGCGATTCCTCCAGGAAGATCGCGCCCTCGCCCTCGTCGCTGAAGGGGAGCTCGATCGTATTCCCCGTGATTCGGACATCGAGCGTGCCGGTGCTCTGCTGAACGACGGTGATCGAGCCCGGCTGCATGCTGATGTTCTCGATCGCGATCGAGCCGTCGCCCGTGGTCGGAGTCGACGCGAAGATCCCCGCGTTCACGAACACGGGCGCGAAGCCCGGCGCTGCGTCGAGCGTGAGGCTCTTCGAGATCGTGACCGAATCGCCGATCGGGAAGTTGGTCGCGATCTCCACCACGTCGCCCGGAGCGGCGCCGTCGATGCAGTCCTGGAGCGTCGTCGGGCAGGACGGGTTCTCGTTTCCCCAGACCCAGAGCGTTGGAGGTGGCGGCCCGCAGACGATCGGCAGGCAGATCGACTCGGCGGTTGTGGATCCGAAGGAGACACAGGCGGCGAGCAGCAGGGGCAGGCGATTCATCGCAGCATCCTCGGGAGCGGCGGCAACGGGAGCGGTCCGCGCGCGATACATCCTCCCATCTTCCAAGGGGAGACGTCAACTGGCGTGCGGCGGCGACCTCGAGCTCAGCGCCTCTTGAAGTACTGGACCGCCCGTTCGTGCTTCTCCGCGGCCTCGCGGGTCGGGAACGTGCCGAGGTTCCGTCGGCGACCGGTCTTCGGATCCTTCGCGCGGGAGTACAGGCGGTAGCCGCCCGAACGAAGCTTGCGGATCATGCGTCCTCCCGTATCCGATCAGGCGGCCGTGCGCACGTGCCGCGGCTCCGCCCCCGCCTCGAGGCCCGGCGTCGAGAGCGCCTCCTCGATGCGAGCGAATCCCCGGGCGCCGAGCAGGAGCTGCAGGTGACCGCAGGGTCCCGCATCGACGTCGTGATGACCCGGCCCATCTCCGATGCGCGCGGCGTCGGCAGGCACGAGCCGGTCGTGCGATCCGCGGATCGAGATGAGCGCGCTCCCCGGCGGCACCGGCGAGCCGGCGAGCAGCCGGAGCAGGCGGGAGTCGGGGGCGATCTGAGCGAGGGAGCCTCCGAGCGGACCGAGCAGCGAGGCGAACCGCGCCCCCGACGCTCCGCCGAACGGCGTCGCGAGCGCGACCACGCGCCGGACGCGGCGCCCCCGGTCGAGACACTTCAGCATGTAGGTCGCGACGAGGCCGCCCATCGAGTGCGCCACGACGTCGACGCG
Source organism: Myxococcota bacterium (assembly GCA_035506135.1). Lineage (GTDB taxonomy): Bacteria > Myxococcota_A > UBA9160 > UBA9160 > PR03 > DATJPY01. The sequence goes on from DATJPY010000018.1 coordinate 2,194, forward strand.
CTCGAAGCCGCAGCCGCGGGAGGCTGTCTCGATCGCGTCCACCAGCGTCAAGGCCGTATCGCGAAGATCGCCGAGGCCGAGCCCGGAGCTGAGGCACAAGGGCGGCCTCCCCAGCGCGCTTCGGATGCGACGAGATAACGGACCGAGCACGCGCGGGTGGCAGCCGTACCCCTGCACGAGCACGACCGGGCACTCGAGAAGCAGAGGCTGGTTGCGACCCATCGGAGGGTCACCAGAGCTCGCCAGGCGGACGGCGAAGCCGGATGGAGCCGCTCTGTAACATCTGGAGGATCACGGCCGTCACCTCGCGCTGGTTCTGCGTGACGTCCATGACCGCCGAGACGACGTCGATCAGCGTGACGTCGCCCTCCCGTCCGTCGACCGCGAAGCGAGGCACCGCTTGCATGGGATCTCCTTCTTCCCGACGAAGGAGCAGGACTCGTGCCAAAGCGGGGCGGCTGCTCCGTCGGCGCCTGGGCGAACCGATCCCAGCCGGGCCGCTCGGTTCTACACTCTCCCATGGCGGCAGGCGCCGGCTCGCTGCGGCATGAAGATTGCTCGAACGTCGGTGGTCCACCGACGGAGGGATGCATGCCCGGAGCCGAGCTCGGCCGCGACTCCGACGTTCCCAGGCTCTCGCGGTTCACCCACCTCGCCAAGCGGGTCTCGCAACGGGTCGGACACCCGATCGCATTCGCAGCGGCCGCCGTGACCGTCCTGCTCTGGGCGGCGACCGGGCCGATCTTCGGCTACAGCGACACGTGGCAGCTCGTGATCAATACCGGCACCACCATCGTCACGTTTCTCATGGTGTTCCTGATCCAGAACACGCAGAACCGGGACGCTGCCGCAGTGCAGCTCAAGCTCGACGAGCTGATTCGCGCGGTGAGCGGAGCACGAAACGCGCTCATCGACCTCGAAGAGCTGGGCGACGAGGAGCTCGAGCACTTGCGCGCGCAGTACGCCCAGCTCGCCGAACGGGCGAAGACGGGGCCTTACGAGCACGAGCCCTGACGCCTGCACGCCACGTCATCGGGCGGATGGGTCGCTCGGGGTGGCCGGATGCTCCTGGAGCAGCCGCTCGGCTGACGACTCGAGCCGCTTGATCTCCTCGGTGCGCGGGTGCGGATATACCAGGAGCGCGACGTTCTCGAACAGGGCGGCGCTCACCACGCGCTCGAGCTCCTCCCGGGTCGAGGTATGCCGGCTCACGTAGCGGTGCAGATGGTCGAAGCAGCGGTCGAAGTTGTCCGAGAATACGTCGAAGGCCGTCAAGAGACGTTCCGCTTCGCCGCTGCTCGAGGTTCGATCGCTCGCCACGTACGTACGATCCTCCCGCTCTCACCAAGCGCGGAACGAGAGCAAGCGACGTGCCAGAGCGGGTGGCGCCGACGTCTCCGCGCGCTCCGCCGCGCGGTGCTTTTGTAGACATGCTCAACTCGAGGTGGGTCGAGAGGGCGTGATCAGTCCGGCGGCCGGCGCAGTGCGCGAGGCCACGCAAACCAGCGCAGATAGGCAGCGATGCCGACGGCGGCGAGCGCGTTGGCCGCCGCCACCACGCCCCAGCCCAAGAGAACGGCCCCGGCCGCCCACGAGTCCCGCAGGAAGATGGCCGCCACGACGCCCAGGGCGAGAAAGGTCGTCTCGATCCAGGCGAAGAGAAGGATGGCCAGAGCGACGGCGGGAAGCGGCCGGCGAGTGAGCGCGAGCAGGCATGCCGCCATTGCTGCGAAGCCGATGAAGGTGCCCGCGTGGATGGCGGCGTACCCGAGCACGAGGATGAGGGAGGGCGCGGTCGCTGGGGGCGGCCACTGGCCCAGGAAGATCGCCGAGCCGAGCGCGCTGGGTGTCGCGAACGCGGTCGCCTTCCATGCGTCGACTGCGATGCTGCACGCCCTCTGATGGAATCAAGCGCCGTGCCAATCCCAACTGACACGGCGATTTGTAGAAAGCGGCGTGGCGCGAGCTGCGAATGGACGCTCTGCGCCCCGCTCTCCTGGCACGGGTCGTGCTCAGCCCAGGACGCATGAAGTCGACGATCGAGCAGTGGGAATGTCCGCCCCTCCGGGCGAAGCTCTCGAAGCATCAGTGCGAGCGGAATCGCCGCACGGTGGCCGAGGCCCAGGCGTCGGCCGGGAGCTACGACTTCGCCAACAACGAGCGTCCGATGCCGATCCTCCGGTTGCAGGAATGCATCGGCTGCCGAGGCGTCGTCTGGTGGGCCCACAGGACGGGGCGCGGGCCCGTGTCGATCTCGATCGCCGCCCTGCGCGAGCAGCACTTGAGGGCCACGGTCCAGCGCAAGCGATTGGCGGGTTGACGTCAGGTGCACCCGCGCAGCACGTAGAAGAAGAGCAGGATCGGGAGGGGGACGCCGAGCAGCCAGAGCAGGATCCACCCGACGCGTCCCTCGCGAAGGCGGCTCGACCGGTCCCTCGGCGGCCTGCTCGCGATCGCCCCGGAGAAGGTGGGCGGGTCGCTGGCAGGGAACGACTCGAGCGATGCCTCGTCCACCAGGTCGCTCGCGGCCTGACGTGCGCAGTGCTCGCAGCAGAAGTACGCCCCGTCCCGCTCGAGCCCGTGCCCGATGATCCTGCACCCGCAGTGTGCGCACGCCGGAGCCAGCAGATGGATTGCGCACTCGAAGCTATCGAAGCTGTGCCGCGACCCGTCGGGAAAGATCACCTGGAACGCCTTCTCGTAGCGGTTGCCGCACACCTCGCAGGTCTGCGTCGATATCGCCTCGTTCACGACTCGGTCCTCCGCGCTCGGAAGGGAGCAAGAAGCAGGCCAGGGGCTCGATGCCTCCGGCACGCCCCCTGCAGACGGGATGTGGAGCTTTGAGGAATCGAGCATGAATCGCGGCTCGCGGGCCGACCTGACCGTCCTCGCGCTGCTCGGCGCAGTCGCCGCCCTCTACCTCGGGCGGACGCTCCTGATGCCGTCGGCGCTCGCGCTGCTCCTGACCTTCTCGGTCGCCCCGCTCGTGCAGAAGCTCGAGCGACGGCGCCTGCCGCGGCCGGCAGCCGTCCTGCTCGTGTGCGTGCTGATCGGCGCGCTGCTCGGTGGCGTCGGCTGGCTCGTCGCGCGCGAGGCGTCGGAGCTCGCCACGTCGTACGCCCAGTACCGGACCAACCTTCGCGACAAGATCGAGGCGCTGCGCGGCCCGGTGGGATCGCTGTCCGGCGCGGCCGAGGAGATCGGCAAGCTCGGTGCGCCGGAGCCGGGAACGAAGCAGCCGCCGAAGGTCGAGGTCGTCGCGCCCTACGGTCCCCTCGCCCCGATGGCCGATCTGCTGACCGCGCTCGCAGGGCCGATCGGCACGGTGGGATTGGTCGCCGTGCTCTCGATCTTCATGCTGCTCGAGCGCGAGGAGCTGCGCGATCGCCTGATCTGGCTGACGGGCGCCCGCGACCTGAGCCTCACCATGCAGGCGCTCGACGACGCGGCGCAGCGCGTGAGCCGCTATCTGGGCACGCAGTCGCTGGTCTGTGGCGCGCACGGGCTCGCCGTCGCGATCGGGCTCCTGGTGATCGGGGTGCCGGGCGCCGCGCTCTGGGGCGCGCTCGCGGCCGTGCTCCGGTTCCTGCCCTACTTCGGCCCGTGGATCGCCGCGTCGCTGCCGACGGCGGTCGCGCTCGCCGCGTTCCACGGCTGGAACCAAGCGCTGCTCGTGATCGGCCTCTTCGTCGCGATCGAGCTCGTCACCAACAACGCGATCGAGCCCTGGCTCTACGGGGGTAGCGTCGGCCTGTCTCCCTTCAGTGTCGTCCTGTCAGCCGTGTTCTGGGGAGGTCTGTGGGGCATTCCTGGCCTCCTGCTGGCGACGCCTCTCACCGTCTGCCTGGTCGTCGCCGGTCGCTACGTCCGCTCGCTCGAGTTCTTCCCGGTGCTGCTCGGCGATCAGCCCGCTCTGTCGCCTGACGTCCGGCTCTATCAGCGGCTGCTCGCGCTCGACCTCGAGGAGGCGCGCGCGGTACTCCGCGAAGCCACCGAGCGCGAAGCCTCCGAGCGGATTGGCCTCGACGAGATCTCGGACCAGATCGTCCTCCCCGTCCTGCGCCGCCTGGCGGAGGACGAGCAGCGCGAGGCGCTGTCCGATCCGAAGAGCGCCGAGCTTCGCGAGCACCTGGTGCAGCTGCTCCGGGAGGCGGCCACGCAGATGGCGGCTCCGACCGAGCTCGCGCTCGAGGAGATCCGCGTACTGATGATCCCGGCCCTCGACGAGAACGACCTCCTCGCCGGGCGCTGGCTCGCGTGGCTCCTCGAGCCGCGCGGCATCCGGGTCGACCACGGCTCTCCGCACGCGCTCGCGAGCGAGGTCGTCGACCGAGTCGACGCCGAGAAGCCCGATGCGATCTGCATCCAGGCGCTCACGCCGCGCGCGCTCGGGCACGCGCGCCATCTGGTGAAGCGGCTCGCCGAGGGACCCGAGCTGATCGTCGGCTGCTGGTCCGGGTCGAGCCCCGAGACGCTGGGACCGGGAGCGCAGTGCGTGCGCACGACCGCAGATCTCGACGCTGCGCTGCAGAGCCTCCGCGCGCGCCGGGCCGCTGCATCTTCAGCCTGATCTCCGAGACGAGAAGCGGGATCTCTCGACGCGCCGCCCGAACGGGTCTGGGGAGGGGGAAGGCGATCGGACGGCGCGTCGAGATTCCGGTTGACTGTCAGCGATTCGCCTTCTGGCGCGTCTCGCCCTGCACGCGGTGGAGCTCGCCCTCGGCCTCCATCTCGTCGTCTTCGAATAGCCGGCCGGCGCCGCGCTCCACGCGCCCGCCGATCTCCTCGGCCTTGCCCTTGGCGCGCTCGCGCGCCTTGGCGGCCTCCTTCTCGGCGTGGCCCTCGGCCTCGCGCGCACGGCCCTCGTTCTCGAGACGCTCGCTGCCGACGGCCTGCCCCGTCTTCTTCTGGATCTTGCCGCCGATCTCCTTGGCGGCTCCCTTCACGCGTTTGCTCGTGTTGCCCATGCCGATGCGCTCCTTTGTTCTAGGCGGGCGGCGGGCGGAATGCGCCGCGACCCGCGATCAAGCTCACGAGGAAGAACACCAGGAAGACGACGAAGAGGATCTTCGCGATGCTCGCTGCCGTCGCGGAGAGAGCACCGAAGCCAAGCACTCCGGCGACCAAGGCAATCACCAGGAAGACGATCGACCAGTACAGCATGGCGAGCTCCTTTCGATGGGAAGAGGAGCAAGCCGCATGCCAGCCGAGGCGCTCGGTCCAGAGCCCGGAGGCGTCAGCTCGTCGCGTCGGGCGGCGCTTTGTACAAAGCGAGCGTCGAGCGGATGCGCTCGACGAGCGCGCGCACGTCGAGCGGCTTCGGAACGAGATCGTCGAAGCCGGCCTCGAGCGCGCGGCGGCGATCCGAATCGCTCGCGAAGCCCGTGGTCGCGATGACGGGCGTGTGAATGCCGAGCGGCTTCTCGTGGAGGCGGATCTCGCGAATCAGCTCGAACCCGCTCTCGCCCGACATGCCGAGGTCGCTCAACACCAGATCGGGTTGCTCGCGCACGAAGTGCTCGAGCCCCGCGGCCATCGACGCGGCCTCGAGCACCTCGGCGCCGCGCCGGCGCAGCACGAGGACGAGGGCCTCGCGCGAGTCGTCGTGGTCCTCGACGACGAGGATCCGGCGCCCGCGGAGGGGGCCCTCCTCCGGTCCGCTTGCTCGCGCGCGCGGTCGGGCGGCGGGGCTCACCGAAGGCAGCGTCACCCGGAACGTCGAGCCCCGATCCTCTCCCTCGCTCTCGGCCTCGATCGTCCCTCCGTGCAGCTCGATCAGGCACTTCGAGATCGCGAGGCCGAGGCCGAGCCCCTCGGTGCTGCGGGTCAGCACGCTCTCCGCCTGGCTGAAGCGATCGAAGACGCGCGGTAGGAAGGCAGCGGGAATCCCGCGGCCCCAGTCGCGCACGGTGAGCACGACCTCGCGCCCGGCATCGCGAAGCTCTACCTCGACGCGGCCGCCCTCGGACGAGAACTTGATCGCGTTCGACAGCAGGTTGCGGACGATCTGCGCGAAGCGGTCTGGATCCACCTGTGCGATCAGGACGCCGGGCCGGCTCACGTGAAGGTCGATCCGTCTCGACTCGAACCCCTCGCGGAAGTCCGCGAGCACGCGCCCCACCATCTCGCTCAGGTCCGCGGGAACCCGCTCGATCGAGAGCTTCCCGGACACGACGCGGGACACGTCGAGGAGATCGTCGATCAGCCGCACCTGCGAGCGCAGGTTGCGATCGATCGCGTCGATCGCGCGCGCCCTCTGCGCGTCGTCGAGGGTGCCCGCCCCGAGGAGATCGAGCCAGATCGAGGCGGCGGTCATCGGGGCGCGGAGCTCGTGCGACACCACCGCGAGGAACTCATCCTTGGCTCGGCTCGCGGACTCCGCCGCCTCGCGCTGCGCCTCCGACCGCAGCAGGCGCTCGCGCGTCTGCTCGGAGGAGCGTCGGGCGGTGACGTCGCGAAACACCAGCACGACGCCGAGCAGCTCGCCGCCGGGCCCCCGGATCGGCGCCCCGCTGTCATCGATCGGCCGCTCCGAGCCGTCTCTCGCGACGAGCAGCGTGTGGTTCGCCAGACCCGCGACGATGCCCTCGCGCAGCACCTTGCTGATGGGGCTCTCGACCGTCTCCCGCGTGAACTCGTTCACGATGCGGAAGACGTGATCGATGGGCAGGCCGGACGCGTCGGGTACACGCCAGCCGGTGAGCGCCTCCGCCACCGGGTTCATGAAGGCCACGTGCCCGTTCGCGTCGGCCGCGATCACGCCGTCGCCGATGCTCTCGAGCGTGACGCGCAGCCGCTCCTGGGCGCTGCGGCTCGCGGCCTCGGCCGCGAGCGCAGCGATCTCCGCCGCGCGCCGCGCGCGCGCGAATCGCGCCAGCCAGACGATGATCACGAGGAAGGCGGCGAGGCTCAGCCCCGTCAGCAGGACGATCCCGCTCGACGCGCGCGCCTGCGCGACCTGCCGGAGGGCGACCCGCTCGGAGAGCAGCCGATCCTCCTCGCTCCGCACGGCGTCGAGCGCGACCCCGATGCGATCCATCGTCGCCTTGCCGAGGTCGGTCCCGAGAACCCGCAGCGCCGCTTCGAGCCCGCTCGTGCGCCGCAGCTCGATCGTCTCCGCGAGCTCGGCGAGCTTGGTTTCGACGAGCGGGCGGAGCTCGCCGATGCGCGCCTGCTGCGAGGTGTTGTCGGCGGTGAGGGCGCGCAGCGTCTCGACGTCGCGCTCGATCTCGTCGCGCGCTCTCCGATAGGGCTCCAGGTAGTGCGGGTCGCCGGTCAGCACGTAGCCGCGCTGGCCCGTCTCAGCCCGCAGCAGCGCCGCGCTCACCGTCTCCGTCTGCTGCAGCACCAGCAGCGTGTGGCGAACCCAGGCGCCCGCCAGCTCGGCCTGGCGCTGGTCGCGGAGGGCCAGGAGCCCGGCCGCCAGCAGCAGCGCGAACGCGACCGCGAGGGCGAAACGCGCCCAGGGCCCCAACGCGTATCGGCCCAGCACGGGGCCAACGGGGCCGGCCGGCGCGGGGCTCACGCGGGCTCGGCTCGCGCCGTCGCCGCCCATGGTTCGCACGGTACCACAGCGAGTCGCGCCTCTCGCGGCGCTCATCCGGGCAGCGTGTAGCGGCTCTCGATCGCCGCGCTTGACCAGCGACGGCCGCTCACCGTGCCGCAGCTCGTGGAGCACGCGGTCGGGATGGGTGAGCCGCGCGCCGGTGACGGGTGCTAGCCGCTCCGGCGGCGCAGCGCACCTCGCGTCACCAGGATGCCGACGCTGAAGAGGAGGAAGGCCGAGGGCTCCGGCAGCGAGGGATCGCTGGTCCGCAACCACCCCCCTGTTCTCGCGATGAGGGGCGGACTGCTCCCGTGATCTCCGGCGAGATGCTCGAAGGTGAAGGGGAGGATCCGGTCGAAGTGCTCGTCCATCCCTTCGGCGCGAGCGGCGAGCGGCGCTCCCACGAGCGCAAGGGCGAGGGCAAGAATTGCAGCCTGTCGTCGCACGTCCGTGCTCCTTCCGCGGCCCAGCCCTGAACGGCGTATTACAAGGACCATGCCAGCGCGGAAGGAGCCCGAACGCGCTGTCGAGCATCAGTGCGTCGAGTCGACCCCGATTTCGTTGAAGAATCTGCAGAGCGCAGCGGCGATTGTCACAAATGCCACGACGCCGAGTGGAGCGCCCGGATGCGCGAAGCGATCGATTCGCTGGCGCGAACCGAGAGCCCTGATCGCCTTGCCCGATGAGATGCGTCGCGCCACGCGCCGATCGCGCGCGCAATTTCGACGTTCGGCCGAATCACCTTGCTGCCTCCTCGTCCGGAATCCGCAAGCCGAGTGCCAAGCGCGGCGAGCCGTTTGAGTCCGCCGATGCGATGGGATCGAGACCCAGGCGATTCTCCGCGAAGCTCCGCGCTCGCGCTTTGTAGGATATGCGCGCCACGCGCGACGCCGTGACACCACCCTCTCTTCAGGCTTCCGAATTCCGCTGCGAGTGCTCCGCTGCGAAGGAGTGCGTGATGAAGCATGCAAAGCGCGGTCTCTTGTGCGCCGGAATCGCGATCCTCGGGATGTCGTGGTGGATCGCACCCAACGCCGATGCGACGCTGATCGGAACCGTACCGACGACGCCGGCGAGCACCGTCTTGCCGGGCCTGGTGCCACCGGGGACGGACCCCGGGACGCTCCTGGCCACGCTCTCGACGCCGTTCACCACGTCGCTGGGCATGAACAGCGGCACGATCGTGTCCGCGGTGTTCCGGGAAGCGGGCGGCACGCTCGACTTCTACTACCAGGTGACGAACAACGCGACGGCGCCGAACTGCGGCGTGAGTCCTCCGTGCGACTCGCTCTCCCGTGAGACGAACACCTCCTTCACCGGGTTCGAGACCGCGACCGGCTTCCGCACCGACGGCTCGACCCTGCCTGGCGGTGTCTTCGTCGACGGGACCGTCGCCCCCGTCGCAGCCGACCGCAACGGCGCCGGAAACGTGATCGGATTCACCTTCGATCCGCTGACCAAGCTGGCGGCCGGCCAGGCCTCGAACATCCTGGTGGTCAGCACCGACGCCACGGAGTTCGCGGAAGGGCACGCCTCGGTGATCGACGGCGGCGTGACCACCGTCTCGGCGTTCGAGCCGACACCGGAGCCCGCCGTCGCGCTCCTGCTGGGCGGCGGCCTGGTCGCTCTCCTCGGCGGCCGACCTCGCCGCGACGGCGTCGGGCTTCGAGCCGCTCAGGGCGTCGAGCGCTCGAGCGGCTGACACGCCCACCCGAACCTCCGCGAGATGTCCCCGCCCGCGCACGCTAGCTCGACCGTGAAGCTGCCACCTGCCAGTCCGATCAGCGCGCGCTGACGGCCGGGGACGCCACCCGCAGATCGTCGATCACCCGCCGCACGCCGTCCGTGCTGCGAGCCACGGTGAGCGCCGCGACCTGATCGCCGCGCGTATCGACGGTGCCGGTCAGCCGGGCCACCCCGTCGCGCACCTCGACGCTCACGCTGTCGAGGGCACCGCGCTCCTTGAAGCGATCCTGGATCGCCTTGGTCAGATCCGAGTCGCTCTTCTTCACGGCCTTCTGGTCGGCCTTGGCGACGACCTGGAGATCGTTCACGACGTTCCGCACGCCGCCGACCTTGCGCGCCTCCTCGGCGGCCTTCATCTTGGCCTCCTGCGAGTCGACCATGCCGAAGAGCGTCACGACCCGGTCCTGTGTATCGACGTTGATGTCGAAGGCCGGCGTCTCGGGATTGGCGATGAGGCGCATCTTGGTGGCCGTCGTGATCCACGCGTCGCGAGCCGACGAGTGCTGGTAGGTCGCCTCGTCGTAGCCGCCCTCGCGCCAGATCTCGGCGTCCTGCATCGTGTCGGGGCTCTTGATCTCGCTCGCCACGCGCCGCACGCCGGCGACGCCGGCGGCGTCTGAGACGGCGCGGTAGGCGTCGCTGAGCGTCTTCGCGTCCCCGGAGAGCAAAACGACACCGGAGGTCACCGACTGCACGGAGATCCGGCTGTCGCCCAGCGACGGGTCGGCCTTCAGCGCGGCCGACACCTGGTCCTTCAGGCGGTCGTCCGAGACGTTGGTGACCTGACGCGCCTGGGCCGGGACCACCTGGAGCAGGTTGCGCACCTCGCGGACGCCACTCACCTGGCCTGCGAGCTCGCCGGCCTTCAGCTTCTCCTCGCTCGACGCGACGGCCCCGTACAGCGTCACGCGACCGTCGACCGTGTCGACGCTGACGTGGCGGGAGGTCATGCCCTCTCCGGTCAGCAGGGAGATCTTGACCTTGGTCGTGATCCAGGCGTCGGGTACGGATGCGGCGAGCGCCGGCCCGGCGAGGGTCATTGCGATCGCCGCGGCGAGCGCCGTGCGGGTCACTCGTTCGAGTCGGGACTGCATCGTTGCTTCCTCCTTGGAATGCACTCCGGGAGAGAGCAAGCGATGTGCCACCTCGCCGCGCGCCTCGCCGTGCGGCACGGCGCAGTTCCGTGTCGGATCGGCCGGGGAAATTGTGCAAACGCGCGAGCTTCAGCCGAGTGTCGCGTGCGAGCCCGGCTCGGGCCCGGCCGCCTGCGCCGCGCGCCCAGCCTCATAGACGTTGAGCCGGTTGTAGAGCGTCTTCAGGCTGATCCCGAGGATCTCCGCGGCGCGCTTCTTGTCGCCGCCCGTCTGCTCGAGCGTCGCCAGGATCAGGCGGCGCTCGATCTCCGCGATCGAGCTTCCGACCCGCACCTCGAGCACGGGGCCGGAGGGCCGCAGGACCGGCGCCTCGGGCGTGAGCGGCAGCACGTCGGCGCTGATCTCGTCGTCGCCGAGGATGAAGCTGCGCTGGACCACGTTGCGCAGCTCGCGCACGTTGCCAGTCCACACGCAGCGCCGGAGCCGCTCGAGCGCCGCGCGGCTCCACACCTTGGCGGTGCCGGCCTCGCGATTGAGCTGCGCGAGGAAGTGCTCCGCCAGGAGCTCGATATCTCCGGGTCGGCTCCGCAGCGGAGGCAGCGGGATCGGGAACACGTTCAGCCGGTAGTACAGGTCCTCGCGCAGCTTCCCCGCCTTCACGGCCTCCTCGGGATTGCGGTTGGTGGCCGCGATCACGCGGACGTCGATCGGGATCGGCTCGTTGCCGCCAACGCGCACCACGGTCCCCGTCTCCAGCGCGCGGAGCAGCTTCACCTGCAGCTCGCCGGGCATCTCCGTCACCTCGTCGAGGAACAGCGTGCCGCGGTGCGCGCGCTCGAAGTAGCCCTTCCGCTGGCGGTCGGCGCCCGTGAAGCTCCCCTTCTCGTGGCCGAAGAGCTCGCTCTCGATCAGGTTGGGCGAGACCGCGCCGCAGTTCACGGGCAGCAGCACCCCCTCCTTGCGCCCGCTGCAGCGGTGCAGCGTCTCGGCCACCAGCTCCTTGCCGGTCCCGCTCTCGCCCGTGATCAGCACGGTTGCCTCGGTGGGCGCGACGCGCGCCACCAGGTCGTAGACCTCGAGCATCGGCTTCGAGCGGCCCACCAGACGCCCGAAGCGCCCGAGGTCCCGCAGCTCTCCGCGCAGGCTCCCGACCTCGGCCTTGAGCGCTCGCGTGCGCGCCACGTTGACGAGCGCGCTCCGGAGCCGCGCCCGGTCGATCGGCTTGGTCAGATAGTCGAGGGCGCCGCCGTGCAGCGCGTCGACCGCCGAGTCGACGCTGGTGCTGCCCGTGATGACGATCACCTCGGCGCCCGCCGCCGTCGTCTCCTCGCCGACCCAGGCGAGCCCGTCGCCGTCGGGCAGCGAGAGGTCGAGCAGGAAGACGTCCGGCGTCCCCTCGGCGAGCTGCTCGCGCGCCTCGCCGAGCGACCCGGCGCTGCGGGTGCTGAAGCCCTCGCGCTGTACGAGGAGCTCGAGGCTCGTCCGGAAGTTGGCGTCGTCGTCGACGATCAGGGCGGTGAGATTCCTCATCGGGGCCTCCGTCATCGCGCCACCTCGTTCATGTCGAGCCAGTAGCGCACGGTGTCGACCAGATATTCGCCCGGGGCCCACGGGTTGAGCTGCTTCACCACGAAGCTGTTGGCCCCGAGCTCGTAGCAATCGCGCACATCGCTCTGAGAATCCGAAGAGCTCACGACGACCACAGGGATGTGTCGGGTCTCCCGGCGGCTGCGCAGCTCGCGCAACGCCGTGCGACCGTCGAGCCGCGGCATCTTCAGGTCGAGCAGGATGACCTTCGGTACGGTCGGCCGGACGCCGGCGGCGAGGTAGTCGAGCAGCTCGGCGCCGTCCCGGAGCACGCGGACGCGCTCCGCGAGCGCGTGGCGGCGGAAGGCGCGCAGCGCCACCGCGACGTCGTTGGGGTCGTCCTCGACGAGCAGGATCTCAGCTCGGTCGGCCATCGTGTCCGCTCTCCGCCGGCGGCAGCGAGAAGTAGAACGTCGCGCCCTTCCCGACGGCCGCCTGCGCCCAGACCCGTCCCCCGTTGCGCCGCACCATCCGCGCGACGATGGCGAGCCCGACGCCGTGGCCTTCGTACTGGTCGGACGGGTGAAGCCGCTCGAAGACCTTGAACAGCTTGTCCGCGAATCGCATGTCGAAGCCGACGCCCTCGTCGCGGACGAAGTAGATCACCTCGTTGCCCTCGGCGCTGCCGCCGACCTCGACGCGCGGCGCCGCGGCGCCCTCGGTGAACTTGCAGGCATTCCCGATCAGGTTCGAGAAGACGCAGCGAATCATGCTCTCGTCGGCGAAGGCGTCGGGAAGCTCGCCGATGCGGATCGCGCACTTGAGATGGGGCGCCGAGGCCGAGAGCTCGTCGCAGACGTCCTCGACCAGCCGCCGCATCTCGAGCCTGGTCTTCTGAAGCTCCATGCGCCCGCTGCGCGAGTAGGCGAGCAGCGCATCCATCATCGACACCGCCGCCGCGGCGCTCCCGACGATCCGCTGCAGGTGCTCCCGGCCGATCGCGTCGACGCGATCGCCGTAGTCCTCGCTCAGGATCGCGGCGAAGTTGACGACGGCGCCGAGCGGCCCTCGCAGGTCGTGCGACACCGAGTAGTTGAAGGTCTCGAGCTCCGCGATGGTCTCCTGCAGCTCGGAGGTGCGGTCCCTGACACGAACCTCGAGCGCCTCGCTGAGCTCGCGGAGCTCGCCCTCGCCGCGGCGCGTGTCGAGGAGCTGCTGCGAGAGCGCGGCGTTGGCGAGGTGGAGCGCGCTCGCGCGCCGCCAGGCGAGCGTTCCGAAGTGCACCGCCGCCGCGACCAGTGCGGACGCCACCAGACCCGGCACCAGGATCCAGTAGCTGGGCAGATCGAGCATCCCGGTGAGCTCGGAGGTCGGCCACGCCGATAGCGACCACGGGCTCCCGTTGCGCACCGTCACGGGCGCGGACCTGCGCAGGCGCTGCAGCTCCTGCTTCGGATCGGAGGGCGCTCGCCGGTAGAGCTCCTCGCCATCGGCCGACACGGCGAGGGCGTAGCCGAGCGCGCGCACGTCGAGGATCTTGGCGAGCGCGCTCTCGAGGTCGATCAGCGCGAAGACGACGCGCTTGTCCTTCGGGCTGTCGGAGGCGCGCACCTGGATGGCCAGCACGTGCCGCCCATCGGCCGTTCGCAGGGGACCGAGCAGGGCTTCCCCGCTCGCGTCCGCGAGCTGGTGGCGCACGTCAGGCAGCAGCTCGCCGACGAGCCGCTTGCCTTCCGGCGTGCCGACCATCGCCCAGCTCGGGTCCGCGAAGAAGAGCGCCATGGTCGCCGGGTTCTCGTGCAGGAAGACTTGGGCGGCCTCCTGCCAGCGCTCGGGATCGAGGCCGGCCGGCGCGCTGCCCCAGAGCTTCGCTCGCCGGTCCACGGTGTCATAGAGACGCCCGATCTCGGTCGAGACCGCCGCACCCAGCGCTTCCGCGTAGAGTCGGGTCGAACGCTCGACGTCCGCCTCGCGCGCGCGGCGCACGTTCTGACCGACCAGCACCGAGACGGCGACTCCGAGAAGGACGATCACCGCCAACGCCGCTGGACCGAGCCCCTCCACGACAGGCTCCGGGACGCTCTGCATTCCTGCCGATTGTAGATTCTGCAATCGCCCCGTGCCTACCCCGCGTTCGGCGGCGCTTCTGGTGTGCCGCCAGGCAGTCCAGAGCTGCCGGCAGGCGAAAAAAGCAAGGGACGTGCCGGGTTGTCACTACGCTTCGGGGGCGCTCGGGTCGCGGCTCTCCTCCCCATCCCAAGAGGCCGCGGCCGACATCCAGATGGCGATCGCCGCACCCAGCGCGAGGCCCAGTCCGAATGCGCCCAGCAGCCGGAGCCGGGCGGTCCGGGAGACCTCGGCGACCCGCTGCACGCCCATCGCGCCGAGCGCGCGGTCCGCGCTCGGAATCCGATCGACCCACTCTGCCACGCTCATGTCGACCTCCCACCCGCCACGTCCCCGCTCGAGGAGCCGGCGGCAAAGCGATTGCGGACGGCGCCCTCGACGGCGGACGCCGCCGCCGCGCGCGCAGCGAGCCCGCCCACTGCGACGAGCGCGCGGAGTGGCAGGGCTCGACCCAGCATCCATCCGACGCCGACGCACGCCGCCATCGTCAGGTACGGGCGGTCGTGCATCTGCTGGCGGAGATCCGCCCCGAAGCGCTGCAGCGTCATGTCACTTCTCAGCGCCGCGCCAGCAGCCGGCCGAGCACGTAGCCGACCGCCACCGCCACGCCGACGGCCACCATCGGCCGCGCCTGCACCAGCCGGCGCAGCCGCACGTCGAGCTCCTCGACCTCGCTCCGCATCCGATCGAGCTGCTCCTCGAGCTCCGGTCCGTCGTGTCGCCGAGTGCTCATCGGTTCGCTCATCTCCCGTCTCCTCTTTCGGATCGCCGCGCGTCATCGCGGCCTTCCGAGCCATACGCCGAGTACCGTCGCCCCGAGCAGCCAGGCGATCGGGTGCGCGCGAATGCGCCGTCGCAGATCGAGCCCGGCGCGCGCACGCGCGCCCAGATCCTCCAGCAGCTCCGCCAGCTCCTCGCGCTCGCGGACGAGCCGCGCCTCGACGAGCTCGCGCGA
>DATJPY010000019.1:0-3131 GCA_035506135.1 Myxococcota bacterium
TTACTCGGTCAAGTTGCCGGCCCGGGCGCCCGATCATGCCACCCGTCCCCCTGTGCCGTCGGGCACGGGAGGGCCCGAGCCTTGCTCTCGGGAGGGGTGGAGCGGGATGAGCCTGGTCGGAAGCCTCGAGGATCTCGGGCTCGGGGAGATCCTGCAGATCGTGAGCCTCTCCGGGAAGTCCGGAGTCCTCCACATCCGATCGCGCGACGGCGAGGGCCGCATCCTGTTCCGCAGCGGGATGATCCGCGGCGCGCTGGTGAAGGACGGCCCGCGCGACCTCTGCGAGCTGCTCGCGGCGGCCGGGGCCCTTCCCGCCGCGGAGCTGGAGGCGCTTCACCGGGAGGCGCAGGCCGAGGGCGCCCCGCTCGAGGCGCTGCTCGCGGCGCGCACCGCGCTCGACGGCGCGCGCATCGACGAGCTGCGCGAGCGCCACGTCGAGACGACGGTCCTGCGCATGTTCTCGTGGCAGACCGGCGACTTCAGCTTCGAGATCCGCGACGAGCCCGGCGAGGGCGAGGTCGAGGAGCTCCTGCTGCGCGCCGGTCTCAACGCACAGTTCCTCGCGCTCGAGGGAACCCGCCTGCGCGACGAGGGCCGTCGTCCCGAGCCCGGTGCGGACGATCTCGCCGCCGAGCCCGAAGAGATCGAGGGACCCGTCGAGCTGCAGATCACGGTCCTCGAGCTGGTCGACGAGGAGCTCGGCACCGACGCGCTGCCGGAGGCGCTGCCGGACGACGGCCCCTCGCTCGACGACGAGCCGACGCTGACCGAGGGGAAGCCACGGGCTCCCGTCGCGGAGGCCGTACCCGTCGCGAGCGCGAAGGCGCCGCCGGTCGAGCCGGAGGGCACCTCGCCCCCGCGGCTCGAGGACGCGGTGGTGGTGGCCGTCGACCGCGAGCTCGCGGCGCTCGAGTGGATCAAGCGGGCGCTCGCGCAGACCTCGGCGCGCGTGCACATCTTCCAGCGCTCGGAGGAGGCGATCAACCGCATCCGCCAGTACGTGGCGCGCGCCGAGTTCCCGATCGTCGTGCTGACCACAGCCACGCCGCCCGATCCGGTGAGCGGCGCGCGCGACTGGTCGGAGATCGCCGCGCGCCTGCGCGCCCAGGTGCCGCAGGTGCCGATCGTACTGCTCGCGGCGCCCGGTGCCCCGGTCGTGCCGGTCAGCGAGCGCGCCATCCCGGACGCGCTCGCGACGCGGCCCGACCTCACGGTGCTCTCCGACGAGCGCGCGCGCGAGCGGCGGGAGTCGCTCGGCTCCGAGCTGCGCGGCGCGCTCGGGCGGGCGCGCAGCAAGCAGGCGGCGCCGCGCTCCGCGGCGCGCGCGCCGGAATCCGGCGAGGCGCTGCGCGGCCTGCGCGAGGTGAGCGCGCGGCTCCGCGACCCGTCGTCGCGCGGCGACGTGCTCCGCCTGGTGATCGACTACGCGGCGGGCAGCTTCGAGCGCGTGGCGATCTTCATGGTGCGCGACGGCGAGGCGCAGGGCGTCGCGCAGATCGGAATGGCCGCCGCGGGTGGTCCCGACGACGTCGATCTCCGCACCATCCGCTTCCCCGCCGAGGAGCCCGGCTGGTTCCGCAAGGTCGCTGCGAGCCGGGCGCCGCTCCGCGCGAGCCCCGGCGACGAGGGCGACCGCGACCTCGCCAACCGGCTCGGCCGCGAGCAGCCCGGCGAGGTGTACGTGGCGCCGATCGAGAGCGGCCAGCGAGTCGTCGCGATCCTGTACGCCGACAACCTCCCCAGCCGCCGGCCGCTGCCCGACTCGAGCGCCCTCGAGGTGGTGCTGCACGAGGCCGGCCTCGCGCTCGAGCGCGCCGTCCTCGAGCGCGCGCTCGAGGAGGCGGAGGGCGAGCGCAAGGGCTAGCAGGTCACCAGCTAGCGCCCGCATTCAAGGCGCTCGCATCCCCGGTCGATAGACCGGAGCGGCGGGCTGGCTCGGGCGCCCGAGGGAGGCCGCGTGCACCACATCCTGATCGTGGAAGATTCCCCGACGATGCGGTCGCTCGTGGTCTCGTCGCTCGAGGATCTGGGCGCGCCCGTGCGCATCACGGAGGCGGCGAGCGGCTTCGAGGCGCTGCGCGAGCTGCCGCGCGACGACTACGACCTGATCGTGACCGACATCAACATGCCGGACATCAACGGCCTCGAGCTGATCTCCTTCCTCAGGCAGCACCCGGTTTATCAAAAGGTGCCCATCCTCATCATCTCCACGGAATCGGCCGAGGAGGACAGGCGCCGCGGCCTGGCCATCGGGGCCAACGGATACCTCACGAAGCCCTTCACCGAGAACGATCTCGTAAACCTCGTCCAGCAGCTGCTGCCGTAGGGGATAACCCCGATGGTCGACAAGACCCAGGCCAAAGCCCTTCAGGACTTCGCGCAGGAAGCCGAGGAGATCCTTGAGGGGCTCGCCGAGGACCTGGAGCAGGTCCAGGAGCAGTTCGAGTCAGACGGGAAGGTGAAGCCGGACCGGCTCAACAAGATCTTCAGGGAGATGCACTCCCTGAAAGGCCTGGCTTCCATGTTCAACCTCGAGCGCATCACCAAGCTCAGCCACGACCTCGAAAGCCTCCTCGACAAGATCCGCCTCGGCAAGGTGAAGGTGAACCGGAGCCTCTTTGCCCTGCTCAACGACAGCCGCGTTGCCCTCAGGAACCTCGTTTCGGAGGCGCGGCAGGGGGAGGAAACCACGGGCATCGAAGATCTCCTCCACCGAATCACGGCCGAGGAGGCCGGCCCGACGATCCCCACGGCGGACTCTCTCGGGGGCCTCCAGCTCGACGAGGCCACGCTCAAGTCCCTCACCGAGTACGAGGAGCACCGCCTCAGGGAGAACATCGAGGAGGAGAACCACATCTTCGCCGTCAAGGTGAGCTTCGACTTCGCCGATTTCGACACGCGCCTGAGGGCGCTGAGCGAGAGGCTCTCGGAATCCGGCGAAGTCATCTCCACGCTGCCCGTGATGGACCCCAACGCGGCCGCCGGCATCCACTTCCGCCTCGTCTACGGCACGCGCTCCACGCTGGAGGATGTCAAGACCCTCGTGACCGACTGGCGCGGGGAAGTCTCGGACCTCCTCCCGGGCAAGGGGCCCGCCCCGCCGGCGCCCGCCCCCGCCGAGCCGGGACCCG
>DATJPY010000020.1:0-38277 GCA_035506135.1 Myxococcota bacterium
GGACGAAGAGGCGCTTCCGGTCGCGCCGGCGCTCTCGCTCGAGGAGGTGATCGACGACCCCCAGGTCCGCCACAACGAGGTCCTGATCGAGCGCGATCACCCGACGGCGGGCCGCATCCGCCAGCCGCGGCCGGCGGCGCGTTTCGACAGGACGCAGGCCGAGCCGGGTCGGCTCGCACCGCTCCCGGGCGAGCACACCGACGAGATCCTCGCCGAGCTCGGCATCGACGCCGCAGAGCGGCGCCGCCTGCGCGAGGACAAGGTGGTCGCGTAGTCGCTGGCGCGGCCGCTCGCGCGAGCGTCCGGTCGCTCTGCGAGGAGCGGTCTCCGCCACCGCGCACTACCCTCGGCGCCTCGGATCATGAGACGCCTGCTATTCCTCGCAGCCTGCCTGCTCCTGCCGTCCGCGGCGCGCGCCGACAACCCGGTGGTGCGCTTCACGGTGCCCTTCATCGGCTTCTTCGACGTCGAGCTCTGCGAGGAGACCTCGGACCACTGCCTCGGGGCGGCGCCCAACACGGTCGCGAACTTCCTCGGCTACATGGACGCCGGCGCCTACGGCCCGGGCTCCTTCATCCACCGCAGCGTGACCTACCTGGACAACAACAACGACGTCACGTTCTCCGTGGTCCAGGGCGGCAGCTTCTTCGTCCACGTCGTCGACACCCTGGGCTGGGACTGCGTCGTCCCCTACGAGTGCGGTGTGCTTGGCTCGATGCCGCCGCCCGTGCTGCACAACGAGTTCAACCAGTCGAACGTGCGCGGCACCATGTCGGTGCCGCTGCAGTCGTCGGCCAACGCCACGACCGCCTGCGAAACCCTGCCGGACAGCGGCACCAGCGGCTGGTTCATCAACGTCAGCGACGCCAATGCGAGCATCGACTGCGGGAAGTTCACCGTGTTCGGCATCGTGCTGGGCAACGGGATGGACGTGGTCGATCGGCTCTCCGCGCTTCCCTACGTCTGCTTCGACGACGGCAGCGGCAACTGCGATCCCGTCTTCAGCTCCGTCCCGTTGGTCAACTATCCCGACCCGTGCGGCGGCACGGGTCAGCCCGCGTGCCCGGACCTGTCGAACCCGTTCCCGTACCTCCTCTACTACTCGGTGCCGGAGCCGGGGGCGGCGGCAGGGGCGTTCGCGGCGCTCGCCACCACCGCCGCGCTCGCGCGGAGCCGGCGGCGTTGAGGGGACGCGCGGGCGGAGGAGCTGCGGCCCTGAGCCTGAGCCTGCTCCTGGCCGGCTGCGCCAGCTTCCACCTCCCCTTCACCGGTCAGGACGGCTTCAGCCAGGACGACCTGCGCAGCGAGCTGACCAGCTACGTCGGCACCTTCGGCGCCGGCATCCGCTCGGCGTCCGAGGACATCGCCGACGCGACGCGCGACCTCACCGTCCGCCGGCGCACCGTGCTGTGGCGGCTGCGCATGATCCCGGCCATGCAGAACGTCGCCTTCCGCGACGTCTCCGCCCAGGAGGCCTATGCCCTCGTGCTGACGCTCGCGACGATGCAGCGGCAGTACCTGGCCGACGGCGACGGACGCGACCTGTTCGGCCCGCAGCAGCCGATCGCGACGAGCGTCGCGCACGATCTCGAGCTGCGGGTGCTCGACATCGGCTCGCAGTTCCTGACCCGGGAGCAGCTCGAGAGGGTGGCGCACGAGACCGACGCGCTCGCCCGGCGCTACCCGATCCGGGGCCGCGACTTCTCCTTCCAGCAGGCGATCGGAGCGGCGCAGCATGTGAGCGAGAGCAGCTCGCTCGGCTGGCTGATCACGCTCCCGCTCTCGCCGTTCCGCGCGCTGCAGGGCGTCGACACCGGCGCGCAGGCGATCCGCGACTTCAATCAGACCGCGCGGGAGTTCGCCCAGATCGTGTCTGCGCTCCCCGACCAGCTCCGCCTGGAGATCGAGCTGGTCCTCTACGACGTGGAGGACCGCGACACCGTGGTGCGCGGCCTGGCGGCCTTCGAGTCGCTGGCGCAGAGCGCGGCCGCGGCCTCCGAGGCGGTGAACCGCCTGCCCGACGACCTGCGCGGTGCGCTCGGCGACTCGAAGGACGTGCTCGGAAAGGCGGCTGCCACGGTGGAGCAGGCGCGCGGGCTCATGCCTCCGCTCGACTCCGCGAGCCAGAGCCTGCGCGACGCGAGCGCGGACTGGCTCTCGCTCATCGGAACGCGCGCCGATCGCGACAAGGACACGAGCCCGCCCTTCGACATCCGCGACTGGCAGAACACCGCGCAGCAGATCGGCACCTCGGCCGCCGAGCTGCGCGGGCTCGCCAACGACCTGCGCGCGCTCGGGGGAGGCGACTCGCTCGCGGCGGCCGTCGACCGCGCCTTCTGGCGAGGGATCGAGCTGATCGCCGCGTTCTTCGCGGCCCTGCTCGTCTACCGGGCGCTCGCGAGCCGGATCACGCGCGTGCCGGGGCCACCTCCCAGCGCAGCGGGACGCGCTTGATCCCACCGACGAACGACGAGCGCACGCGCTCGATCGGCCCCGCCAGCTCCGCCCGCACCATGCGCGCGCGCAGCTCCTCGAAGGCGCAGCGGATCTCGAGCCGCGCGAGGTGCGCGCCGAGGCAGACGTGCTCGCCGCGGCCGAAGGCGATGTGGTCGTTCGGATGGCGGTCGATGCGGAAGCGATCTCCGTCCGGGAAGACGGCCTCGTCGCGGTTTCCCGACGGGTAGAACAGACAAAGGCTCTGGCCGGCGCGGATCTTCTGGCCGCGGAGCTCGGAGTCCTGCGTCGCCGTGCGGCAGAACTGGATCACCGGCGTCGTCCAGCGGACGACCTCCTCGACCGCGGGCCCGACGAGACCCGGGTTTGCGCGCAGCTTCTGCCACTCGCCCGGATGCTCGAGCAGGGCGAGGAGCCCGCCGGTCATGGCGTTGCGCGTGGTCTCGTTTCCCGCCACGACCAGCAGGAAGTAGTACGAGAGCAGCTCGACGGTCGGCAGCGGCGCCCCTTCGACCGCGCCGTTCGCGACGGCGCTCACGATGTCGTCGGTGGGCCTGCGGCGGCGATCCTCGACCATCTTCTGGAAGTACTGGAAGACCTCGATGCGCGCGCCCTCGATCGTGTCTGCGGTCGAGCCGCCGCGCTGGAACTCGGGGTCCTGCGGCGCGATGATCTCGTTGGTCCAGCGGAACAGCAGATCCCAGTCGGGGCGCGGCACGCCGAGCATCTCGGCGATCACCGCGATCGTGATCCGGGCGGAGATGTCGCGCACGAAGTCGATCGACTCGCGGCGCCCGGCGTCGTCGATCACCTCGCGGGTGATGCGCCGCACCTTGGGCTCCCAGCCCTGCACGGCGCGCGGCGTGAAGCGCTTGCTGATGACGTTGCGATAGCGCGCGTGCTCCGGCGGATCCATGTTGAGCAGATGCCGGGCGGCGTTCTCGGGCGGCGGCGGGAGATCGAGCGTGAAGACGGCCAGGCGCGGCGCGTTCAGGAAGCGGTCGGGCTGCTTGCCGAGCTCGACGATGTCGGCATAGCGCGTGACCGCCCAGAAGGGCTCGACGTTGTCGCGCTCGTACCAGAAGACCGGGGCGTGCTTGCGCAGATACGCCCACTCGCGGTGGGGGTAGCCGTGGCGCTCGTAGTGCTCGGGCGTCGCGATGTCGAGCGTGTCGAGGCGGAGATCGGTCTCGGCCATGGCGCCTGTCCTCCTCGCCGCGTCCTCTCCGAAGCAATCCGGCCGCCTGGAGTATCGGCCAGCGCCGCCACAAGCGGCGCGCGCAGCGAGGCGGAGTCTTCGGAGCCGAGCGAAGTCGACAGCTAGCCTATCCCGGTCCGACGGAAGGCGATAGAGTGGCTGCCGTCGAGGAGGACGCCGGATGGGAAGCTACGGCCTGACCGACGAAGTGCGCGCGCTCCGCGAGCGGGTGCGCAAGTTCATCGACGAGGAGGTGATCCCCGTCGAGCCCGAGCTCGAGGGCGAGGAGCAGGCGGAGAGCCGGCGCAGCGGGACGCTCGCCCGGCTCAAGGAGTCGGCGAAGGCCCAGGGGCTGTGGGCGCTCGGGCATCCGGCCGAGATCGGCGGCGGCGGCCTCCCCTTCATGTCGTTCGCGTACCTGAACGAGATCATCGGCCGCTCGCACTACGGCCAGGTCGCCGTCGGCTCGGTGTCGATGCAGGACTCGATCATGCTGCACCTGTTCGGCACGCAGGAGCAGAAGAAGCGCTGGCTCGATCCGCTCGTGGCCGGCGAGATCTATCCGTCGGTGGGGCTGACCGAGCCCGAGGTCGCCGGCTCCGATCCGACGCTGATGCAGAGCCGCGCGCGGCTCGAGGGCGACGAGTGGGTGATCGACGCGCACAAGTGGTTCACCTCGGGTGCCAACCGCGCGGCGTTCACCACGGTGTTCTGCCAGACGGAGCCGGACGCCGTCGACCGCTGGTCGCGCTTCTCCTCGATCATCGTGCCGACCGACGCTCCCGGCTACGAGATCGTGCGGGTGGTGCCGACGATGGGCCACACCGGAGGCGGTCACTGCGAGATCCGGCTCACGGGCGTGCGCGTGCCGAAGTCGAACCTGCTCGGCAAGCGCGGCCAGGGCTTCTACATCGCCCAGAAGCGGCTCGGGCCCGGGCGCATCTTCCACTGCATGCGCTGGCTCGGCCAGGCGCAGCGCGCGTTCGAGCTGATGTGCCATCGCGCCAACACACGCTTCGCGCACGGGTCGCTGCTCGCCGAGAAGGGCGAGATCCAGCGCTACGTCGCGGAGTCGGCTGCCGAGATCCAGGCCGCGCGGCTGATGACGATCGACGCGGCGCAGGCGATGGACCAGGGCAGCGAGGCCCGCGTCGAGATCTCGCTGATCAAGTTCTGGGGGGCGAAGGTGCTGCACGACGTGATCGATCGCGCCATCCAGGTGCACGGCGCACTCGGCGTCACCGGGGACACGCCGCTCGAGCGCATGTACCGCGAGGCGCGCTACGCCCGCATCTACGACGGGCCCGACGAGGTGCACCGCATGGTGGTCGCTCGCAGGCTGCTCAAGGACCCGGGGTCCGCGCCGTGGGCGTGACCGAGCGCGAGGAGGGCGGCTGGACGCGGCGCGACGCACTGGTCGCGAGCGCCGCGGCGGCGGGTGCGCTGTGGCTCGCGCGCGCGCGGCCGGCGAGCGCCAAGGAGGCCGCGGCGCCTCAGATGCCGGCCGACTTCAATCCCGAGCAGGCGCTCGGCTGGCTGATGGAGGGCAATCGCCGCTTCGCCGCAGGGCGACCCCAGGCGCCGCATCGCTCGCTGTCGCGCGTGCGCGAGACCGCGGCGGAGCAGAAGCCCTTCGCGGCGATCCTCGCCTGCGCGGACTCGCGCGTGGCGCCCGAGATCCTCTTCGACCAGGGATTCGGCGACCTCTTCGTCGTGCGCAACGCCGGGAACCTGGCGACACCGGGCGAGATCGCGAGCCTCGAGTTCGGCACGCTCCAGCTCGGCGCCCGCGTGCTGCTCGTCCTCGGCCACTCCGGCTGCGGCGCCGTCAAGGCGGCGATCGCGGGCACGCAGGTGCCGGGTCAGATCAGCGCGCTCTTCCAGTACCTGCGGCCCGCGGTGCGCTCGGGCGGCGGCGACCTCGCCAGGTCGGTGGCCGCGAACGTGCGCTCCCAGGCGGACACGCTCGCCGAGAGCTCGCCCGTGCTGGCGGGCCTCGTGCAGCAGGGAAGGCTGCAAATCGCGGGCGGCGTCTACGACCTCGCGACCGGGGTGGTGACCCCGCTCTCGCTGGCCGGGTAGCGCCCCGCGGTTCAAGTCGCCCCGCGGCCCGGCCGATGCGCGCCGAATGGCTCGGATTGCGGCTCTGGCCGGGGCGCGACGCGCGCTCGTCCTCGCGGCGGCGCTCGCGGCGGCGGCCTGTGCGCACCCGGCCGAGCCCCCGGCGCCGGCGCCCCCCCACGCGTCCGAGGCGGGCGCCGAGGTCTACCGGCGCGCCGACGCCGCGCGCGTGAAGCTCCTCGAGCACGAGATCGATCGTCTGAACGCCGACGTCCGCGCCGCGGAGGAGACGCTGGTCGCGGTCGAGTCGGGCCTGCGCGGCTCGCAGACGCGAACCGAGGCGGTGTCGATGCTGGCCGAGGCGCGCATCGAGGTCGACCGCGCCGCCAAGCGCGCGCCCTGGCGCGCCGACGCCGCGGCCGAGGCCCGCGAGAAGCTCGAGGAGGCCGATCGGCAGCTCGCCCAGAACCACATCGGCTCCGCCATCTTCTTCATCTCGCGCGCCTCGCGCATGGCCAAGAGCCTGCTCGCCGAGGCCGACCAGGTGCGCAAGGCGCCCGAAGCCCGCTTCGTCAAGGCGGACCGCGTGAACCTGCGCTCGGCGCCGGACACCGACAGCGACGTGCTGGCCGTGCTGCGCGCCGATCTGCCGGTATTCGCGGAGGGCGACGAGGGCGACTGGGTGCTCGTGCGCACCGTGCGCGGCGACGTGGGCTGGGTCCACGCCAACCTGCTCCGCCCTCGCTAGCCCCCTCCTTCGACGACCACGCAGTCCTTGCCCGAGCGCTTGGCGGCGTAGAGCGCGCGATCGGCCTCGTGGAAGAAGGCCTCCCGGTCGCCCCGAAAGACGGCAACGCCGACGGAGACGGTGATCGCGATCGGCTCCTCGGCCGGCGGCACGTCGAAGGCCTTGCGACCGATCGCCATGCGCGTCTTCTCGGCGAGCGCCAGCGCGCCGGCGCAGTCGGTGTCGGGCGCGAGGATCGCGAACTCCTCGCCGCCGTAGCGCGCCACCAGGTCGTGGTCGCGGGTCTCCTCCACGAGCAGCGCCGCGAGCTGCTCGAGGACGCCGTCACCCACCGCGTGGCCGTGGCGATCGTTCAGGGCCTTGAAGTCGTCGATGTCGAGCAGGACCAGTGCGAGCGGCGCCGCGGTGCGGTCGCTGCGCTTGATCTCCTTGAGCAGCCGGTCCTGGAAGAAGCGGTGGTTGTGGATCTTGGTGAGCCCGTCGGTGATCGCGAGCTGCTCGAGCGTCTCGTTGGCTCGCTTCAGGCTGTGCACCATCTCGCCGAAGCTGCGCGCGAGGATGCCGACCTCGTCGGCGCTCGTCACCACCGGAAGCTCTACGAGCGATTCCCCGTCGCGCAGCCGGCGCGCGCAGTCAGAGAGCTGGTGCAGCGGCCGGACCATCGAGGCCGCCACCGCGAACGCGATGCCGGCGAGCCCGAGCACGATGCCCAGGTTCAACGCCAGCGTGCGGCCGAGGATCGAAGCGATCGGCGCGAAGGCGGCGTCGTAGTCCTGCTCCACGGCGAGCGTCCAGTGCAGGCGCGGGAACGGCACCGTGCTGCCGACCACCCGGACGCCGTCGGGCGCCACGTAGTCGCGCACGTCGCCGCTCGGCACGTCGACCAGCGGCGGGCTGATTCGCCGCGAGGCGGCCTCGACGGGGCGCGAGGAGGCGACCAGCTCGCCGCCCGCGTCGAAGACGAGCGTACGGCCCTGGCTCTCGCTCGCGAGCTGCTCCTCGAGCGCGCGCAGCGGGAGGACGGCGTGGAGCGTGAAGAGCCGGCGCTCGTCGCGGCCGCGCACCAGGCTGGTCAGCACCTGGACCGGTCCGAGCTCGCGATCGCGGAGCACGCCGGAGATGCTCACCTCCTCGCTCGACGCCAGCCGCTGCAGCGCCTCGGGCTCGAGCGCCTCGGGGCGGCCGACGCCGGCGACGACGCGCCCGCCCGCGTCGAGGACGAAGATCGAGGGGTAGACGGGAAGCCCGTCGATGACGTAGCGCAGGTACTGCTCGACCTCGCCACGGCCCTCGCCGCTGCGCGCCATGCGCGTCAGGCCGTCCACCACCGTCGCGCTGCGCGCGAAGACCTGGACGTCGAGCGAGCGCTGGGCGTACCAGAGGTCGAGCCGATCGCGGACCTGCACGACCGCCGCCGGGATCCGCTGCTCGACCTTCGAGCGGAGGAAGGCGCGCAGCGCGTGGCCGGACGTCCAGGCGACCGCGAGGGCGCTCGTGAGCGTGGCTGCGAACACGAAGAAGCTGATACGGGCGGCGAGGCTCTGGAATGCGCCGCGGATCCACTCGCGCGCGGACGACTGCAGCAACGGGCGCTCCCTCCCGCAGGCAAGGATCGGCGCATGCGGGCGGCATCTTGAAGGAAATCGGAGGCACCGCGCCCCACGGCGGGCTGCGCAGGGCTGGGGTAGCTTGCCTCCGCATGCGACGGCCGACGCTCCTGCAGACGATCGCGGGCGTCCCGGTGCGCGACCTGGCGCGCGACTTCGGGACCCCGACCTACGTCTACGACGCCGATCGGATCGCCGAGCGGGTGGGCCGGCTGCACCGCTTCGACGTCGTGCGCTACGCGCAGAAGGCCAACGCCAACCTGGCGGTGCTCGACCTGGTGCGCCGCGCCGGCGCGCTGGTCGACGCCGTCTCGGCCGGCGAGATCGAGCGCGCGCTGGCGGCGGGGTTCCCGGCGCAGGGCGATCCGCCGCCGATCGTCTACGTCGCGGACGTGTTCGACCGCGACGCGCTCGAGCTGGTCGTCGAGCACGGCATCGCGGTCAACTGCGGCTCGCCCGACATGATCGAGCAATACGGCGAGCGCGTCCCGGGCGGCGAGATCGCGCTGCGCGTGAACCCCGGCTTCGGACACGGCCACCATCGCAAGACCAACACCGGCGGCGAGCACTCGAAGCACGGCGTGTGGCACGAGGAGCTCGAGGCCTGCGTGGAGCGCGCCGCGCGGGTGGGGCTGCGCATCACCGGCGTGCACGTGCACATCGGCTCGGGCGCCGACACCGAGCACCTGGCCCTGGTCGCCGAGGCGTGCGCGAGCTTCGCGAGGCGCGTCGGCCCGTCCGTGCGCGCGATCAGCGCGGGGGGCGGGCTCCCGACACCGTATCGAGACGGCGATCCGGAGGTCGACGTCGACGCCTACTTCCGCGTGTGGGACGCCGCGCGCCGCCGCCTCGCGGCCGAGCTGGGCCACCCGGTGCGCCTCGAGATCGAGCCCGGCCGCTACCTGGTGGCCGAGGCCGGCTGGCTGATCGCCGAGGTGCGCGCCGTGAAACGGACGAGCGCGCACACCTTCTACCTGGTCGACGCCGGCTTCAACACCCTGGCGCGCCCCGTGCTCTACGGCGCCTACCATCCGATGGCGATCGCACCCGCCTCCGCGGCAGGCGGAGCGCGGGGTGCCGCGGAGCCCGCGGAGCGCAATGAGCTCGACGTCGTGGTGGGCGGTCCACTCTGCGAGTCGGGCGACATCTTCACGCAGGACGAGGGAGGCGTGGTGCGGACCCAGCGGCTTCCCGAGGCTCGGGTCGGCGATTTCCTGGTGATCGGCTGCGCCGGCGCCTATGGCTTCGTGATGAGCTCCAACTACAACGCCAAGCCGCTGCCGGCCGAGGTGCTGATCGCGCGCGGCAAGCCGCACCTCGTGCGCGCGCGGCAGGGGACGCGCGACCTGATGCGCGGAGAGACGATTCCGGGCGGCTGAGGCCCGAGAGGTCGGCCGACGCCGAGCGACGACGGCCGCGCGGGTCCTTGACATCGGGAGAGTTGCGGGAGTAGAGGTCGATCAGCGGAATGTGCTCGAGAACGCGCGTTTCGTGCCCCGCTCGCGAACCCGAGGGCAAGGCGCACGAGCGAGAGGCCCGGCGCCCGGCGCCCCGCCCAGGAGAACCGCGATGGCATCCCCCCTCTTCGATCTGATCCAATCCCAGCTCGGTCCCAACCTCGAGAGCCAGCTCGCCGGCGCCGTCGGGCTCGACCCCGCCAACACGCGGCGCGCGCTCGACGGAGTCGTCCCCGCCCTGCTGGCGGGCGCGGCCCAGACGGCGTCGACACAGGGCGGTGCAGAGCGCCTGCTCGCGCTGATCCGCGAGGTGCTGGGGCAGGGAGACCTGGTCGGCAGCTTCGGCTCGCTGCTCGCGAGCGGGTCGCTGCTGCAGCTCGGCCGGACGATCCTGAGCGGCCTCTTCGGGAGCCGCATCGACACCGTGGCGACGGCGATCGGGACCCAGGCGGGGATCCCGGCGTCGTCGGCCTCCTCGCTGCTCGCCACCGTGGCCCCGCTCGTGCTCGGAACGCTGGGCCGCCAGGTGTCGCAGAGGGGCCTCTCGCCCGGCGCGCTCGGCGACCTCCTCGCGAGCGAGCGCGGCGCGATCGCGAGCCGGCTGCCTTCCGGCCTCGCAGGCGTGCTGGGCGGCAACCTGGCCGGCGTCGGCGCCGCGGCGCGCGCGGCGGGAGGCGCGGCGGCCGATGCCGCGGCCACCGGCAGCTCCTGGCTGCGCCGCGCGCTGCCGGCGCTCCTCGCGCTGCTGGCCGGGCTCATCCTCTACTCGCTGCTCCGCTCCCCGGGTCCGCGACCCCCTGCGGTGTCGTCACCGCCCCCGATCAGCGCGCTCTCGCTTCCCGGCGGCGCGCAGATCGCCGTCCCGGTCAACTCGATCAACGACCAGCTCGCGCGCTTCCTCGCCGAGGGCGGCGGATCGCTGCCCAAGCGCTTCGTGTTCGACGATCTCAACTTCGAGCTGGGCTCGACCCAGCCGACCGCCGCGTCGCGGGCGACGATCGACACCCTCGCCGTGATCCTGCGAGCCTACCCGTCGACGACGATCCGGCTCGAGGGTCACACCGACAGCACGGGCGACGCCGCGTCCAACAAGCAGCTCTCGCAGGCGCGCGCCGACGCCGTGAAGGCCGCGCTCGTCCAGTCCGGGATCGACGGCGGGCGCATCGAGACGCAGGGCTTCGGGGCCGAGCAGCCGCTCACGTCGAACGCCACCGAGGAGGGTCGGGCGCAGAACCGGCGAACCGAGCTCATCGTGATTGCGCGCTGATCCGCTCAAGGCGAGGGCACGCGCGCCCACGCGATGGGCGCGCGTGCTCCTCGTGGCGACGCGTGGAAGAGCTGGAGGGGCTGGCACGCCCCTTGCTTCTCCGTGCGGCATGCAGCTCGACGGGTACCCGTTGGCGGACGGCCCGCTCCTGCCCGGCGCCGAGGCGCCGGCGGTCGAGGTCAGCGCGCTCGAGGCCCCGGGGCGCTTCCGGCTCCTCCTGTCCGGCCGGCTCGGGCGCTCGTGGGCGGCCTCGCTCTGCAACGGCCTGGCCGCCCATCGCCTGAGCGTGGTGCGCGGCACGGCAGAGCGGAGCGGCGACGCGTGGCGCGCGCGCTTCGAGATCGAGCGGCTGTCGCCGCGCGTCGACATCCAGCGCATCGACTACATCGGCCTGTGTCGCGCGCGCGCGCCGCACCGCGCAGCGGCGCCGCTGCGGCTCGACCGCTTCTCGGTCGCCGAGAGCCTCTCCCTGTTCCCGGCGCTGGACGTGTGGATCGAGGCGCCGGATCGCCTCGGCCTGCTCGGCGCGCTGCTCGAGCGGCTGGCGTTCCTCGCGCTGGTGCCCGACGGGATGGCGATCGAGACCCGCGACGGGCGCGCGCTCGACCGCCTGCGGGTGCGCACCGCTGAGGGCGGCCTGCCCTCGCGTGCCACGCAGGCCGTGCTGCGCGAGGTGCTGGCAGGGCGGCTCCTTCACTGATCGGTGTCGAACCGCGCGAGGGGATCGATCCAGAGCCAACAGAGCGCGGCGGCCGCGTAGCCAGCCGCAACCGTGTAGAGCGGCGCCTCCCACGAGCAGCCCGCCGCCAGGCACCAGCCCACCACGACGGGGCTCAGCATGCCGCCCAGGTTGCCGAAGGTGTTCATCGCACCGCCCACGACGCCGGCGTGGCGGCCGCCCATGGCGAGGCACACCGACCAGCCGGGCGCCACACCGAGCGCCGCGAGCCCCGCCGCGCCCGCGAGCAGGTAGGCGGCGGCGCGCGGATCTGGCGTCGCGCAGGCCGCCGCGATGGCGAGAGCCGCGAGGGGAAGCCCGACCAGGCCGGGCGCCCGCAGGCCGACGCGCGGGCCGAAGCGGCGGCTCAGGCGATCGCTCGCGGCGCCGCCCGCGAGCGAGCCGGCCGCGATCGCGAGCAGCGGGAGCGCGGCGAGCCAGCCGACGGCGCGGAGGTCGAAGCCGCGCGCGCGCAGCAGATAGGTCGGGAGCCAGGTGAGGTAGAAGTACCAGCCGTAGATCGCGCCGAAGTACATGGCGCAGAGCGCCCGCAGCGAGCGGCTGCGCAGCAGCGCGCGCCACGGAACCGCTCGGTGCGGCGCGGGCGGAGCGGAGCCGATCTGCGCGATCTCGGCGGCGTTCACCGCGCGGTGCTCGCGCGGGTCGTCGCGGAACCAGCCGATCCACACCGCGGCCCACACCACGCCGGCCGCACCCAGCAGCGGGAACACCCGCCGCCACGAGATCCGCTCGAGCAGCGCGGCGACCAGCGGCTGCGAGGCGGCGCCGCCGAGCGCGCCGGCCATGATCGTCAGCCCGAAGGCGCGGCCGCGCTCGCGGACCGGAAGCCAGCGCCCGAAGGCGCGCGTGAGGCTCGGCAGCACGCCCGCCTCGCCCATGCCGAAGAGGCCCCGCACGGCGACCAGCGAGGCGAAGCCCGTCGCCGCACCCGTCGCGGCGGTCATCGCCGACCACCACAGCACGATCCGCGACAACGTGGTGCGCGCCCCGAAGCGATCCGCCAGCCATCCGCCCGGCAGCTCGAACAGCGCATAGGCGAGCGTGAAGGCGCTGAACACGTAGCCGATCTGAACGTCGCTCAGCGCGAGGTCTGCCTGGATCGCCGGCGCCGCGATCGAGATGCAGACGCGGTCGAGATAGGCGACCGCCATCGCGGCGAGCGCGAGCAACACAACGACGTGTCGTGCCCCCGTGGGCGGCGGGCTAGGGGACCAGGCTGTCGACTGCGTCGACGACCACCTCGCCGGGGGTCGAGACCTTCACGAAGTCGCCGTCGATCAGCGCGTAGCGGTAGCCGCGCGGGGGCGCGCCGAGGCGATTGGCGAGCTCGATCGGGATCGGACCGCTCACGATGGCGGGCGAGAGCGAGTGGCCGACCTGGTAGCGCTTCGCCGACAGACCCTGCGGGAGGCAGGCGTTGTCCTTCTTGCTCGTGCCGTCCGGGCACTTCCCGCGCCCGTGCTGCTCGACGAAGTAGGCGCGCACCGTCTCGCGATCGTGGAAGGTGATCTTCGCGGCCGGATCGGTGAGCGTCGGCTCACCGTAGCTGCGCTTCACCTTGAGCTCGGGATGATCGGGACCGGACGGCCAGCCGGACTGCGCCCTCGCCGCAGCGAGCGGGAGCCCCACCAGGACCAGGAGCGCGAGCGAGCCTCGAAGCACGTCTCGGAGCAACTGCCCCCCCAACGCGGGCATCAGCATAGGGTTTGGCGCGAGCTGGATCCATCGGCGGCCGTGGCATCACTGGGCGAGCCCGTGGATCGCATCGATCACCATCGAGGTACCGACTGCGAGCTTGACCAGGTCGCCATCGATCATGGCGTAGTGATAGCCATACGGCGGCGGCCCCAGCCGCTCGGCGAGCACGACCGGCACCGGGACGACCACGATGCGGGGCGGGAGCACCCGGCCGACCTCGTAGTGCCTCTTCTTCGCATGACCCGGGGGCTGGCAGCCGTTCTGCTTCTTGGCGAGACCCGGCGGGCAGCGCCCGTGCTTGTACTCGTCGGCGAAGTAGACCTGCACCACCCGGCGATCGCCCGCGGAGAAGTGCTCGTGCCGGCCGCCGCCATCGTCGTCGTCGCCCTGCTCGTCGCCATGCTTCGAGTGGCCCCTGCCGCGATCGTCTTCGTCGTGGTCGGCCCGCGCCCACCCGGCGGGCGTCGCGATGCAGGCGATCAGGAGCACCCAGGCGATTCGTCTGAGGATCATGGTCCTCCTTCCCCGCGTGGACGAGGGTCTCATCGGCCGGACGGCGGGACGGATGGACGGAGACTCCGGACGGCCGCAAGGAAGGCGCAAGAGGCCGCGCTCGCTCTGCTAGGATGCCCGCAAGCGGCCGGGCGGCTCGCGCGCGTTCCGCGAGCGGCCCGGGCATCGACCCAGGAGGCGTCGGCGATGCGTTCCTTCCGGCTCGGTCGCGCGAGCGCACTCGGCGTCCTGGCGCTCGCCTCGGCGTGGCTTCCGCTGGCGATGCTCACCGGATGCGCGACCTCGAACAGCGGCGCCTCGGAGCTCCCGAAGAAGCCGACCTATCACGAGGACCGCGCCGAGGACCGGGTCGACGAGGAGTGCCCCGACTGCCTGGGTCCCGGTGACAGCACGATCCGGCAGGAGGAAGAGGAGTAGCGCGCGGTCCGGAGCCCGAGGGCCTCGTGCGCACGCCGTCCGAACGCCCCCGCGAGCTCACGCTGCGCGCGCTCGCGGTCGGCTCGGCGCTCGGGGTCTGCTTCGCCGCCTCCTCGGTCTACCTCGGGCTCAAGGTCGGCATCACGGTCTCCGCGTCGATTCCGATCGCCGTGCTCTCGATCACGGCCTTTCGCAGGCTCGGCCACTCCACGCTGCTCGAGAACAACATCGTGCAGACAGCGGGCTCGGCCGGCGAATCCATCGCCGCCGGCGTCGCCTTCACGCTGCCTGCCCTGCTGCTCATGGGCTTCGAGCTCGACCTGGCGCGCACGACCCTCGTCGCGCTGCTCGGCGGCACGCTCGGCGTGCTGATGATGATCCCGCTGCGCCGCGGCCTGATCGTCCGCGAGCGCGACCATCTCCCCTATCCGGAGGGAACCGCGTGCGCGCAGGTGCTCCTCGCGGGCGAGCGCGGCGGAATGTCGGCGCACACCGTGTTCGCCGGGCTCGGTGCCGGCGGCGCCTTCGGGCTGCTCGGCGGTCTCGGGCGATTCTGGGGCGACGTCGCCTCCTGGGCGCTCCCCATCGCGCTCCCCGGCGCGACCTTCGCGATCGAGACCAACCCCGCCCTCCTCGGGGTCGGCTACGTGGTGGGAACGCGCACCGCGCTCGTCATGCTCGGCGGCGGCGTCCTCTCGTACCTGGTGCTGATCCCCGCGATCCACCTGTTCGGACCCGACCTCACCTCGCCGCTGATCGGCGACGGCGGCATCGCGGTGCGCGACATGACGGCCGGGCAGGTGCGCAACGCCTTCCTGCTGTACGTCGGGGCCGGCGCCGTCGCGACGGGCGGCCTCGTCACCCTGCTGCGCTCGCTCCCGACGATCTGGCACGCCTTCCGCGCGGGCGCCGCGAGCGCGCGCGATCGCGCCGACGCACGCGAGCGCACCGACCGCGATCTCCCGATCGCCCTCGTGGTCGGCGGCTCGCTCGCGCTCGGGCTCGCGATCTGGCTGGCGCCGCCGCTCGGCATCGACGCCCTGCCGGCCGCCCTCGTGGTGCTGTTCGGCTTCTTCTTCGTCACCGTCTCGAGCCGCATCACCGGCCAGATCGGCTCGTCGTCCAACCCCATCTCCGGAATGACGGTCGCGACGCTGCTCGCGACCTGTCTCCTGTTCGCCGCCGCGGGCCGTACCGGGATCACCTACAAGGAGATGGCGCTCTCCACCGCCGCGCTCGTGTGTGTCGCCGCCGCGAACGCGGGAACCACCTCGCAGGATCTGAAGACGGGCTTCCTGGTCGGAGCCACGCCGCGCGCGCAGCAGCTCGCGATCCTGACGGGTGTCATCACGAGCGCGCTGGCGATCGGCAGCATCCTGATCGCGCTCGACCGCGCCGCGACGACCTACGTGGCGCAGCGCTTCCCCGACTTCGCAGCCGATCCGGCGCGGATCGCCGCGGCGGCCCCGGGCCAGCTCGCCTTCGCGCCGCGCGACGAGACCTTTCGCGGCGAGCGCTGGCGCGTGCTCCTGGTGCGCGCGCCCATCGACGGCGTGCCCGTCGGCCGCTATCTCGTCGGCGCGGACGACCGCATCGCGTTCCGCGTCGACCCCGGCGTCTGCGGCGTCGAGCCCGAGCAGCGCGGCGCCGACGGCCGGCTCGAGAAGGTCGTCCCCAAGTTCGACGCGCCGAAGGCGCAGCTCTTCCGTCTCGTGATCGACGGGGTGCTCGGCGGACACCTTCCTTGGGGCCTGGTCCTCCTCGGCACCGCGGTGGCCGTCACGATGGAGCTCTGCGGCGTGCCGTCCCTGCCCTTCGCCGTGGGCGTGTACATTCCCCTTCCGACCACCGCCGCGGTCGCGCTCGGCGGTCTGGTGCGACGCGCAGCCGGCCGGCGCGGGGCGCCCGACGCCGACTCCTCGCCCGGGACGCTCTTCGCGTCCGGCCTCGTGGCCGGCGGCGCGCTCGCAGGGCTCGCCGCGGCGCTGCTCCAGGGTCTCGACGTCGACGTGATCGGGAGCGACGGCGTGACGCGCGCGGTGCCGCTGGTTTCGCACTGGGGGCTCGCGCTCGCGCCCCGCCTGCTCGGCGACGCCACCGCGAAGGAGCTGGCTGCGAGCGCCGCATGGACGGTGACGCCGCTGCTCGGGCTGGCGCTGGCGCTCGGGCTCGTCGCCCGGCGCGCGCCGCAACGCGAATGAAGGGAAGCCCGCCATGCTGTTCCTCCGCGAGACGCACGAGGTGATCGGCGATCGCGAGCACGAGTTCGACGCCGCCTTCCGCGACGTCTGGATGCCGGCGCTCGCGGAGGGCGACGGGGCGCGGCTGCTCTACTACCTCCGGCACGCCCACGGCAGCGGGCCGTCGTATCACGTGGTGACCTGGACCGCGATCCGCGATGGCGCCGCGTGGCACGAGCTGGCCCGGCGGGTCGACGCCGGCAGCCTCCGCGAGCCGGCTCGGGCGCTCGACCGGCTGCGCCACGACGTCACCGCCAAGGTCTACCTGCCGCTGCCTTGGTCGCCGCTCCAGCAGGTCGACCTGGCGCGCGTCCCCCGCGCCGCCGCCGACCACGAGCCCACCCTCTTCATGGAGGACACCGTCTCGCCCCACGAGGGCCGGCTCGAGGACTACGTCGAGGCATCAGGCTCGCACTACGCCCGCGAGATGCGCGAGCACGGCGAGAAGGGGCAGGCGCTCCTCCGCATCGAGGCGAGCTTCCGGACGGCCTTCGGGAGCCACCGGCGCCGAGAGGTCCTGCTCTGGCAGAAGGTGGTGCAGCCGAAGGGCCTGGTCCCCCTGCTGACGCGCGAGGTCCCGGAGGCCTACCAGCGACCGGGCACCTGGATGCACGATGCGCTGGCGCTCCGCGACCGCTGGGAGAGCCGGCTGCTGCGCACGGTCGCGTGGTCGCCCTGGTCGTGAGCCGCCGCCGGGACCGGATTGTGTCGCGGCTCGAAGCGAGAGAGAATCGGGGCGTGCTCCGCGGTGTCGGCCGGAGGTCGGAGGAAGGACGGGATGCACGGGGGGCGCGGAGTGCCGCCGCCCTCCTGCTCGCGGCCGCCGCCGCGGCCGCGCTGCCGGGACCGGCGCGGGGCGACGACGCCGCGCTCGGCGCGGCCATCCGCACCGCGCTGCCCGACGCGTCTCCCGACCTGGTGGAGGGTCTCCTGGCGGACAAGGTCGTGCTGCTGCCCAGCCGCGATGACGACGCGCACGGCGTCCGCGCGCTGGTGCTCTTCGCCCGGCCAAAGGACCGCGTGATGCAGTTCCTGCTCCAGACCGCGCGCCAGGACGAGTACCGCCCCGAGCTCGCGAGGATCGAGCGGGTGGAGCACTTCGAGGACGGCGACGTCGACGAGCAGGAGATGAAGATCATGCTCGTGCGGGTCCACTACCGGCTCCGCTACCACTACGACCCCGCCGCGAGTCGGCTCAGCTGGGCGCTGGATCCGCGCTTCGACAACGAGCTCGAGCACATCGACGGCTTCTGGGAGCTGCACGCGCTCGACGCCGACCACTCGCTCGCGCGCTTCGGCACTCACGTCGACGTCGGCGCGGGCCTGCCCACCTTCCTGCAGGACATCGCAACGCGGAAGAACGTGCCGCAGACCCTGGAGCGCTGTCGGAGGTGGATCGACTCCGACGGGAGGTATCGACCGTGACGAGCACCAGCGGGCCCGCCGGTCGCTCGACCCTCTTCCACCGCATGCTGCGCGCGTCGATCCTCGACGCGCAGATGTACGAGGAGGTCGAGGCGGACCGCGCCGCCACCTGGCAGGCCTTCGCGGTGGTGGTCTTCTCCTCGGTGGCGGCCGGGATCGGCGGCCTCCACCAGCACGGCTGGTCGGTGATCGGCTGGTACACCGCCGCGGCGCTGGCGGGCTGGTGGCTCTGGGCGTGGGTCACCTACCTGATCGGCACGCGCGTCCTGCCGGACGTCGAGACCCGGGCGGACTCCGGCGAGCTCCTGCGCACGATCGGCTTCTCGAGCGCGCCCGGTGCGCTCCGCATCCTGGGGCTCATCTCACCGATCGCCGGTGCCGTCTTCCTGCTGTCCACGCTCTGGATGCTGGTCGCCATGGTGATCGCGGTGCGCCAGGCGCTCGACTACCGGAGCACCGGGCGCGCCATCGCCGTCTGCGCGCTGGGCTTCCCGATCTACGCGCTGATCCTCGCGGTCTCGCTGCTGCTCCTGGGGCCGTGGCCGCTCTGAGCCCGGCGCCCGGCAACAGGAGCGCCAACTGCGCAGCGCGCGGTCATGAACGCTGCCCGTTGCGCACGCCCGACGTCACGTCCGTCCGGGCCCGGCGCAGGTTCGCGCGCGGCTGCGGTGATAGACTTCGGCCGACGAAGCACGGGAAGGGTGGCCCCGATCGCGGGGATGGCCCGATGCAGAGCCGCCGCACGACAACCGCTCGCTCGCTCGTTCTGGTCTCGTTGGCCGCGGCGCTCTCCGCGCTGGTCGGCTGCGCCAGCACGCGAACCTCCCAGGGCGATCGGCTGGAGTCGGTGAACCGCCCCGTCTTCGACGTAAACCAGACGATCGACGAGGACGCCTTGGCGCCGGTGGCGCACGCCTGGATGCGGATCTGCCCGGCGGTGGTCCGCGACTCGATCTCGAACGCCTACTGGAATCTCACCTTTCCCGACCGCTTCGTCAGCAGCGTGGGCGAGGGCTCACTCGTCAAGGCGGGCACCGAGGTCGCCCGCTTCCTGATCAACTCGACGCTCGGGATCGCGGGCTTCCTCGATCCCGCGACGGTGGCGGGCCTCGCGAAGTACGACGAGGACATCGGCAAGATGCTGGCGAAGTGGGGCGTGCCGCCGGGGCCCTACATCGTGATCCCGATCGTCGGACCCTCGACGCCGCGCGACCTCGCGGGCGGCGTCGCCGACCTTCTGCTCAATCCCCTCACCTGGACGGGGTTTCCAGGGATGGGCGCCGGCGTGATCTTCGCGATCAACGGGCGGGCGCAGGAGGACCAGGAGATCGAGACCGCCAAGCGCGCGGCACTCGACTACTACGTCTTCGTCCGCGACGCCTACATCGAGAAGCGCGTCACCAACCTGCGCACGGACTACGTGACCCGCGACGTCGACGGCGACTCGTCGGATCCCTACCGCGTCGACGACGGCTCGCCCACGGTGCTCGGGCCACCTCGCTGAGGCGGCGATCCCCTACTGCCCCAGCGTCGAGCCGCTCATGCTGCTGCCACCGAGGCTGCTGCTGCCGGAGCTCAGGCCGCTGGATCCCAGGCTCCCGCTTCCGAGCCCTCCCTGCGACGAGTTGCTCGCGCCCGCCTCGTCCTTCAGGCGGTGGGGCTTGCGGTGGTGGCGCGGGCGGTGCCGGCCGTGTTGCGACTTGCTCTGCGAGTCGTTGCTGATCGAGCCGAGGCTCGAGCCGCCGAGGCTCGAGTTGCCGGTGCTCGACTGGCCGATGGCCACGCCCGCGCTCCCGAGCGCGACGAAGCCGGCGAGCGCGACCGCAGGGAGCCAGCGCAGCGACATCGATCCCTCCTCCCGTCTCTTCGTCCGGTCTGTTCGTCCGGTCTGTTCGTCCCGTCTGTTCGTCCCGTCCTCGACGGCCGTGCCGACGGTCTCCGTCCGATGGTTCCGGCGCTCCCGTGCGCGCCTTCCCGGTTGACCGGGCCGCCGGCACCTCGGGTTACCGGAACCCGGGCCGGCCGCCCAGCCCCGCCATGACCGGGCGTCATCTCCGCGCGAGCCGGTTATCGTCCCTTGGCACTCGGAGGGAGACCGATGGCGGGGTTGCCGGACCACCTGCCGATCCTCGACCGGCCCGGTGCGCGAAGGGTGCGCGAGCGGGTCTACGTCGAGCGCGAGCTCGTCGATCCCGTCGACCTGTGCGACACCGGCGGGCGGCTGAATCCCGCCGCGATCGGCTTCTCGCGCCGCCCCCTGGTGCGTGCCAACCTCACCGGCCACTGGCCGCGCAAGAAGCGCTGGAACTTCTGGAACTGGATCGCCCCGGACTTCGTCTTCTCGGTCACGCTCGCCGACATCGACTACGCCTCGTTCTGCGCCTTCACGCTCACCGACTTCACCGACGGGGCGCACTGGACCGGAGGCTCCTACGGCCCGCCGCGCCGCTTCGCGCTGGCCGAGCAGGTCGAAGCGAGCACGGGGTTCCGGCGTGGCGCCGTCGACTACGAGAACCGGGTCGACGGCGACGACCTCGCGGTGCGCTTTCGCGGACGCGCCGGCGATGGCACCGAGATCGCCGCCGACCTGGAGGTCCTGCGCCCGCCCGGCGCGGAGAGCCTGAACGTCGTCGTGCCGTGGAGCGACACGCGCTTCCAGTGCAACTCGAAGCACGCCGCGCTGCCATGCCGTGGAGAGGTGCGAGCTGGCGCCCGCCGCTACGCGTTCGATCCCGCCAGCGGCTTCGGCGTGCAGGACTGGGGCCGCGGCATCTGGCCCTATCGATCCTTCTGGAACTGGGGCGTCGCCACGGGAAGGGTCGACGGCGTGCTGCTCGGCGTGAACGTCGGCGCGCGATGGACCACCGGCACGGGATCCAACGAGAACGGGATCCTGTGGAACGGTCGCCTGCACAAGATCATGGAGGACCTGCGCTGGGACTACGACCCGGTCGAGTGGCGCAAGCCGTGGCGCGTCGTGGCCGAGCACTCGGGCGCCGTTGATCTCGTGCTGCAGCCGGTCGCAGCGCACCAGCCGCGCCTGAGTCTCGGCGTCGTCGCCAGCGGCGGCGTCTGCGCCTTCGGGCGCTGGCGCGGCCTCGTGCGCTTCGAGGGCCGCGAGCTCGCCGTCGACGGGCTCGTCGGCTGGGCGGAGGAGTTCGCGCACCGCTGGTGAGATGTCTCAGCGCCACCCGTGCCCGTGGCACCACGGATTCTTCGGCACGCCGTCGCACGGATCGTTCATCGATCGCTGCGGCGGCAGCGGAAGCATCATCACCTGGGTGGGCTGCGGATAGCCGGGCTGCCCCGGGAGTCCCGTGCAAGGCCCGAACGCCTGCGTCAGACAGATGAGCTGCACGCCGATTGGACCGAAGAGACTCTCGCCCTGGTTCGGCACGCCGCAGGTGCCGTGCGTCGTCTGGAGATCTGCGGGCGAACTCGTGACGCCGTTCGGGTCGGAGTTCCCGTACCAGCAGTTCCCGGGATCGTTGAGCCCGCTGATCTCGCCGAAGTCGCCGTTGGTCGCGTTGCCGAAAAAGCCGTTCTCGCTGAGGACGTTGTCGTGGATCTCGTTGCCGAAGTCGTCGAAGTAGCAGGTGGCGCCCGCAGCGGCGAGGGTGCCCAGGGGCGGCGGTTCGCCGGGCTGCGGCACGACGCCGCCCGCACAGCTCGCACTGTCCGCCGCAGGGGGCGAGAAGTCGACGTAGGGCACGAGCAGGAAGCCGTAGGAGCCGTTGTGCTCCACGCGGTTCCACGCGAAGGTCTCGAACCGGCTGCCCGACACGAACACGCCCGTACCGACCGGTGTCATGGCCGCGTCTCCCGCCGCGGGCACGTTCGGGTTGTTGTTGTCGTGGACGTAGTTGCCGACGACGTAGGTGCACAGGCCGTTTCCCATGGGCCCCGTCTCCCCGTCCGGACACTTGCCGCTCTGCGGCGACGGGCCCTCGCTGTTCTGGCTGTTGGTGGTGATCCCCGCCATGTTCTGGTCCCACTCGGAGTCGGCGATCACGAGGTGCCCGCCCGAGTTCGTGCCGGAGTAGCCCTGGGCGGAGTTCTCGGCATGGCCGTCGGCCAGCACCGCGTTGCAGTCCGGACACGCGCCGATGTAGTAGGCGGAGTCGGCCATGTTGCTCGCGTACGTATGGACGATCCGCCCCGGCCCGCGCGCGTTGCTCGCGAAGATCCCGTACTCGGCCTTCGGCTGCTCGGCGCTCTCGAAGTAGGTCGAGGTCGCCGAGAGGAACTGGCCGAAGTAGGAGCCGAGGCCGATCTGGCCCGAGTCGTATCCCCCGTCCCACCAGATCTGGTTGCCGCCTCCGCCCGAGCCGTCGAGGAAGTTGCACGCGGTGAGGTTCTCGATGCTGACCCCGTCGGCCTCGAAGACGAGGATCCCGTTGCGACCGATCGGATTGCCGCTCCAGTCGAGCGGACCGGCGTCCTGATCGCTCGGATCGGAGGAGCACTGCGCGGCGCCCGGCCGGGTGCCGTCGACGACGACCCTGTTGCGGTCCATGCCGCGCAGGTGGAGGTTGGGCGTGGAGATCGTGACGGCACCGGAGGCTGCGCCGAGCCACGGATGCTCGCGGTCTCCCTGCTCGTGATAGTCGCCCGGCGCGACGAGGATCCAATCGCCCGGGCTCGCGGCGTCGACCGCGGCCTGGATGGTGGTGAACTGGCCGGGGATGTCGTGGAAGGTCCCGACGCGCAAGACCCGCTTCTTCGCTTGGCCCGGAGGGAGGCACCCGTCGTGCTTCTTTGCGAGACCGGGCGGGCATTCCGGCGGTCCGCCGCCCGACGTTCCGGCCCGTGCGCCTGCACTGAACGCGATCACCGCAACGAGGGCAACCGGGACGAGCCTCACGAATGGACCGGCCGAGGAAGCGCGAGCGAGCATTCTCCGCGTCATGGGAGTCCTTCCATCAGGGCAACATTCCAGTGAATCACCAAGGGCCGCTGGTGTCCACCCGGATTCGCACGCTGGCGCGTCGCCTCGGGATTCGGCGTACCGGGCGCCCGCGGTTTGCGCGTTCGTCGGTGCGACGGCAAGCTCGTCCGCGGCGCTCGCCATCAACCGCTCGAGGATCTCTTATGCGACCCGACATCGTTCCCGGGGCCCGCTTCCCGGACTACGAGCTCTCCGATCACACGGCGAAGCGCAAGAAGCTCTCCGAGCTGCAGGGACTGCATCCCATGATCCTCGTGCTGAGCCGCGGAGGGTTCTGCCCCAAGGACCGCCGGCAGGCGGAGGGGCTCGTGCAGCTCCAGCGCGAGCTCGAGGTCGCGTACTGCAGGCTCGTCACGATCAGCACCGACAACATCGTGGAGACCAACGAGTATCGCACCGGCATCGGCGCCCACTGGCCCTTCCTCTCCGACGCGGGACGCGTCGTCCAGAAGGACCTCGACATCGCCGAGTACACCGACCCCGTCCACGACCCCATGATCCCCCACGTGATCGTCCTCGAGCCCGGTCTGGTGATCTACAAGATCTACGACGGCTACTGGTTCGTCGGCCGGCCCACGCTCGAGGAGCTCCGCCAGGATCTGCGCGCCGTCACCCGGAAGTGTCGACCGGACTGGGACATCACGACCCCGGAGCTCCGGGCCGCGTGGAAGGAGGGGCGCAAGGAGCTCTTCTATCCCTACGGCAAGAGCTACGTGCAGACGCTCGGCGAGCAGGACTAGGACCCGCTAGCGCGAGAACACCACGACGACCCGATGCACCCAGATCGGGATCAGCGTCGCCCAGTAGCCCGTCATCCAGGTCAGGCCGATCAGGCCTCCCCACGCTCGGGGATCGGTGGTCGCCTTCCTCGAGTGGATGGACCGACTCAGGCCTGCCTTCAGGGGCGTCCAGGTCGACGCCGTGTCCTTCCGGGCATCCGACCGCAGCATCCTCAGATGGAGGAGCTGCCACGGCAGATACACCGCGCCGAAGAGCAGGTTCAGGGTGACGAGGAGCTGCCCGCGACCGAGGTCGGCGACGGTCGCGCAGAGGTAGGCGCTGGCGATCGTGTTGATCGCGAAGAGGTTCGCCCATCCGAGCTCCTCGTAGAAGTAGAACGCGAGCCTGCCGGTCAGGATGG
This sequence comes from Myxococcota bacterium, assembly GCA_035506135.1. Lineage (GTDB taxonomy): Bacteria > Myxococcota_A > UBA9160 > UBA9160 > PR03 > DATJPY01. Next base: position 23,914 of record DATJPY010000020.1, read on the forward strand.
CGCCCCAGACGAAGACCTGGGAGACGACCACCTGCAGCACCATCACCCAGGAGAGCGCGTCCACCCATCCGACCCGATCGGCGTTCAGCAGCCGGATCACGTGCGAGAACTGGTAGATGTACGCCACCTCGGACAGGGTGGCGAGCAGGCGCGTCAGGAAGATCGACGAGAGGGGCGCGTCGTGGAACACGACGTCGTCCTTGTACTGGACGGGGTAGAGGCAGCGATACGCCGACACCGCGAAGAAGATGCGGGCGGGAACCAGGATCTGCGCGCCGGCCGCCGCCGAGGACGGCGACCAGGTGTCCGCGAGGAAGTAGAGATTGAGCGGGGCCCCGAGCTTCAGGAGCCAGAAGAAGATCGTGAAGTCGCCGAGCATGGCTCTCGAACGGATCGCAGTCACGCGCGCCACGGGAGCATCCGCCGGAGAAGCCCATCCCTCTTCACCAGCGCGTGGAACAGGACCGCCGACAGATGCGCGACGAACGTCGCGAAGAGGATGTAGGCGAGGACCGTGTGCATGCGGCGCAGCGCCGCATACAGCCACGGGCTGTGCGGCAGGATCGGCGGGAGATGCCACGATCCCCACAGGACGATCGGGTAGCGGGCGGCGGAAAGCATCGCCCATCCCACGAGCGGCAGGGCGAACATCAGCGCGTACAGCGCGTACTCCGACGCGGATGCGAGCCTGCGCTCGGTGGCGGACATCGTCGCAAGGAAGGGAGGCAGCGGCCCGCGCAGCCTCACCGCGAACCGCACCACCACGAGGACGAGGATCGCGATTCCAAGCGGCCTGTGAATCGACACCAGCGCGTGATAGCTCCCCAGCGACGCGACCATCGCGACACCGATGAAGAGCATCGCCACGACCATCGCCACCATCACCCAGTGCAGCAGCCGGGCCGGAAGCGTGAACTGCGCCGCCCTCTTCGGATCCGCGCTCATCGCCGGACCTCCTCGGGCGTCACGGCGCTCGGAGCCTTCGTCTCTCCCGCCCGCCGCCGGAACGACTCGGAGTAGGTCGCCGAGCGAGCGCTCAGCAGGGGATCATCCGACGGCTCGATGCCCGCGGGCAGCACCAGCGGATCGTAGTTGATGTCGCGGCACGGCCCATCGTCCTCGCTCTCGATCGAATCGAGGGTCAACGTTCCCATCTCCATCTTCTCCCGGCCCGCCCACGCGATCGTCGCGTCGTTCGTCTTGTCACCGGGCTGTCCGAGCGTCGCGACGAGCCTCCACTGGAGCGGCCCGCGATGCATTCGCGCGATCAGCGCGTCGAAGAGATAGTTCACGTTCTTCGGTGCCGGGTCGGCCGGCTCCGCGGGCTCGAACGCCTGCACCGGAAGCATCGACCATCGAACCGGGATGGAGACCCCGGACGCGTTCACGAACCGGAACGCGTTCAGGCTGTTGTACGTGTCGTTGTCGAATCCCGACGAGACCGCGCGGCGCCGGATGAGATCGATCGCGCGCGCCGACTCCGGATGCTTTGCCAGGAAGCCGGCCATCTTCGCCGGATCCGGCTTCCCGGTCCGCGGGTCGGGCTCCGACGCGACGAGCTGATCGAAGAAGCCCTCCGGGCTGTCGACCGGGAAGACCGGGATGTCGTTCATCCCGGTCCGCCACTCCTCGCCATCCGCCAGCCGGAACTGGAGCGCCAGGCTCCGCACGTTCTGCGCCGCATCCGCCGCGAGCGGCTGGCCTCCGGCGAGGGCGAATCGCCCGACGACCGGGACCCGCCCGGGCGCGAAGACCGCGGCTCGCGAGATCACGGCGCCCTTCCCGTTGCTCTCGAAGAATCCCGTCGCGCACACACCCTTCGCATGATTGCGGCGGAAGCCGGCAGGCGGCGGAACGCCGTTCGCCCGCTCGAACGCGTCGATGAAGCGGGCCGGTGTCAGCCAGTGCGGCGAGAGCCAGCCGCCAGCGTAGGCGAACGCCATCACGACGCAGAGGATCACCGCGCCGACGCCCCCGAGCCTCACCAGCGCATGGCCCCTCGCGGACGACGCAGCTCGCGATTCGCTGGAGGCAGTCGGTTCCTTCGGCACATGCGACCTCGATCGACGCCGGCCTCGAGAGCCTATCGCGAGCCCTGGACCTCCTCGATGGCTGGTCGATCCGCGAGTGCGGTCTCAAGCTGCTAGACTGGGTTCATGCGTTCCCCAGTGGGCGATCGCATCCATCGATTCGAGTACCAGCGCCAGGACTCCGCACAGACCCTCGCTGCGGGCCTCGACGAGTACTACCGCGGCCACCCCTGCGTGATCCGGCCGGACGCCATCTCGCCGGAGAGCGCCGCGCTGTTTCGCCGGCACGACATCTGTCACGTGGTCTTCGGGCTCGACACTACGATCGTCGACGAGGCGATGGCGGACCTCCGCACGATGCTGAGCACCGACGTCGGCGTGCGTCGCTACGTGCAGTACCTGCGCACGAGCAAGGAGGCACAGGATATCTTCGCGGAGGTGGGCTATTCGAACGCATTCGCCGCCACGCTGCGCGCCCTCCCGCGCTTCCTGCATGCACTGGCGCAGGCGCTGCGCGCGCGAAAGCGCTGGCCGTGGGATCCACCCGAGCGGTACCTCGGTGAATCGCTCGCGGCGCTACGGGCCGACCACGGGATTCGCGTGCTGTAGCTCAGAGCGCGCTGAGGAACGCCACCAGGTCGTTCACCTGCTGACGGGTGAAGCCGATGTGGAAGCGCGCGTCTGTGGAGCGCGCGCTGTCCGGCTTCTGGAGCGGGCTCGTCGGCGGGCAATCGGAGCCGTCGACGGGCGCGAAGAGAGGATCTCGCGACGCGAGCGACCGGGCGTGCTCGCCATCCTCCCATGCTTCCGAGGTCGGTGTCCAGAAGGCGGGCCAAGTTGGCGCGTGGCGAGCGGGATCCCGACTCCCGCGCGATCCCCTTGCCGGACGCTCGCGATCAGCGGGTGACGGACACGAGAGCGAAGGCCGCGCCCTGCGGATCCACCGCCTGCACGATCCAGCTCCCGCCCGGGACCTCGCTCGGTCCCATCAGCACCTGGCCGCCGCTGGCCTTGATCCGATCGATGGCCGCGTCGATGCCGTCGACGCTCACGTAGAAGCCCCAGGCCGAGGCCGGCGCGCTCTCCGGCTTGTCCATCATGCCGCCCATCCGGACGCCGTCGGCGCCGAAGATCCGATACTTGCCCATGGGTCCCATGTCCATGAGCTCGCTGGTCTCCCAACCGAACTGGGAGGCGTAGAACCGGAAGGCGGACTCCTGACCGATGCTCGAGTAGAGCTCGTGCCAGCTCACGAGGCCGGGCGTCGTGGGCTCCGCGGGCGGCGGCGCGTCGCCGCGCGGAAGCGGCGTCAGCAGCATGAACATCGCGCCACCGGGGTCGGCCACGACGGCGAAGCGGCCGACGTTGGGGATGTCGTCCGGGGGGCGGTGGATCGCGCCGCCGGCCTCGACGATGCGCTTCGCGGCGGCGTCCGTGTCGGGGACGCCGACGTATCCGAGCCAGCCGGGCCGCGCACCTGCGGCGGCCGCCTCGGCGGGCAGCGCCGTCAGGCCACCCATGCCGCGCTCACCTGCCGACAAGATCGTGTACCGCATGCCGGTCTGGCCCGCGTCGGCCGTCTTCCAGCCGACGACGGCCCGGTAGAAGGCCTCCGCCGCGTCCGGATCGCTCGTCATCAGCTCGTACCAGATGAACCTCGGCCTGGGATCGGTCATCGCTTCCTCCTCGTCGGGTTTGCCTGTCATCCTATACGTCGCTCGAGCCGAGCGGAATTCGACACCCCCCAAGGGGCCCTCGTCGAATCCGCGGCACCGCGTTCGTCCACTGAAGAGCAGACGAAGGGAGATCGCCCATGACACGACCGCCGACAGCGTCACCGAAGGAATGGGAGGCTGCCCTCGAGCGCGTGCGCGCGAAGGAGAAGGAGCTCACGCGCGCGCACGACGCACTCGCGGCCGAGCGCCGGCGCCTGCCGCGGGTGCGCATCGAGAAGGACTACGTCTTCCAGGGCCCGGATGGGAGGGCGCGCCTCGTCGACCTCTTCGACGGACGCCGCCAGCTCCTGCTCTACCACTTCATGTTCGGACCCAACCAGTCGGAGGGCTGCCCGGGCTGCTCGATGTTCATCGACCAGGTCGGGCATCTCTCGCATCTGCACGCGCGCGACACGTCGTTCGCGCTCGTGTCGCGCGCGCCGATCGCGGTGCTCGAGGCGTACCGCAAGCGCATGGGCTGGAGCGTGCCGTGGTACTCGTCCTTCGGCACGTCGTTCAACCCCGACTTCGGCCGCGGACCCGAGACACCCCAGCCCGAGCAGCATCAGGACGGCGAGATGTTCGGGCTGAGTGCCTTCATCCGCGACGGCGACGCGGTGTACCGCACCTACTTCACGTCGAACCGCGGTGTCGAGGCGCTGGGTCCCGTCTGGACGCTCCTCGACCTGACCGCGCTCGGCCGGCAGGAGGAGTGGGAGGATTCGCCGGCAGGGACGCCCCAGAGTCCGCCGTATCGATGGTGGCGCCGCCACGACGACTACGGCGGGTAGCTCGTCCGACGAAGGAGCGTCGACCTACCTTGCCGGTGGCGTCGCGGCCCGGGGGTCGATCTCGACCGTGGCCGTCATCCCGGCCACGAGCACGACGCCTTCGGGAAGGCGATCGATCTCGATCCGGACCGGAATGCGCTGGGCCAGGCGCACCCACGTGAAGATCGGATCGACCGTCGCGACACCTTCCCGGTTCGGCTGGGCATTCGCCACGTTGATTCCGCGCGCGATGCTGCCGACGTGGCCCTCGACGATCTGGTGGTATCCCATCAGCTTCACTCGCGCGGGGTCGCCCTCGTGGACCGCATGGAGCTTCGTCTCTTCGAAGTAGGCGTCCACCCAGAAGGAATCGGCGTCGACGAGGGAGAGCACGTTCTCGCCGACCGTGGCGAAGTCGTCGCGCTGCGTCAGGAGATTCGTCACCCAGCCGTTGACGGGCGAGCGGATCTGCGTCCGCTCGAGGTTGACACGCGCCTGGCTCAAGTTCGCGATCGCCTGCTGATACTGCGCCTCGGCGGCCGCGGCATCGCTCTCGTAGACCTGCGTCTCCTCCACGGACACCGCGTGCTGGGCGACGAGCTTCCGCCTGCGTTCTCCCTCCTCGGCGATCTTCTTTGCGTTGATCTGCGCGTGCCGCACCGCGGCCTCGCTGCGGGCCACGCCGATCTTGTAGTCGGTGGGGTCGATCACCAGGAGCAGGTCTCCCTTGTGCACGAACTGGTTGTCGGCGACCGGCAGCTCGACGATGCGGCCCGCGATCTCCGGGGCCATCGTGACGATGTACGCGCGGACGGTTCCGTCGCGTGTCCAGGGCTGTCGGAAGTACACGCCCCACATCGCCCAGCCGAATCCCGCCGCGACCGACGCGACCGCCAAGGTAAGGACGACGGGAAGGATGCGGACGCGGTGCCTCGCGTCGGCGCGAGCTGCCGGTTCGACATGGTCGTCGCGATCCGCAGCCGTCTCGTGTTGCCTCGAGCCTTCCATCCCGGCAGGTCAACGTGCGGCGATGAGCGTCATCGACGCGAGCACGATGATGTAGACGGCGAACACGAACAGAGCCGGATGCCAGACCCGATCCAACCAGCCGAGCCGATCTGCACCGCGGCGCAGTGCCACGGTGACGAGCCAGGCCGCGACCAAGAGGAGCGAGAGCGGCGCCACGTAGACGCCGAAGACGTCGATCTCCGCGAACCTCATGCGGGCATCCCGTCGACGAAGGGGGCGTGTTCCATGAGGATCTCTCGAATCGCAAGGATAGTGCTGCGGGTCCGGAGAGCCAAAGAGGTGTCGGACTCGGCGTCCGAGCGAGCGGCGAGGCTTCGATCGACTCGCTCGATCCACGTGAGCGCGAGCGCGCTGCGTCCTTCGGCGAGCGCCACGAGCGCCGCGTCGATGTCCGATCCGACGCCGAGCGTTGGAGCGGCGCGGCGCAGGGCGACGATCTGGGTACCCATCGCCAGGGCCGCCAGCAGCTGACTCCGCTGCTGCGGGCCGGCCTCGTCCGGAAGCACCGTGAGCCGACCGTAGACGCGGTGCTCCCAGGGCTCGGACGTCTCCGGAGCCGGTCCGGTCGCAAGCTGCCGCAGATCGCGCAACGTCAGCGCCAGCAGGCGGCGCGTCCGTACGGCCGGTGACGGAGGTGGGAGCAGGCGGAACGCGAGCGCGGCGGCGCTGCAACCGCCGACGATCGCCAGGGCCGTGTTGTAGAAATGTTGAGTGTCGTAGGTCATGTGATTCGTGGGCGAGACGAGTGGCACGAAGTTGGCGGCCATTGCGACGAACATCGCCGTCTGCCAGCGGGCCGCGAGGGCACCGACCGGTATCAGGTAGAGGGCCATGACCGCGCTGAATCCCTCGAAGGTTGCCACGCTGGGCAGCAACGCAAAGGCGGCGATCGCCGCGAGGACCGCAGCGACGAGGTTGCCCACCGCGAAGCTGATTGCGCTCGCGTAGGACTGATCAGCCCGCGGCGAGAACAGGATCACCGAAATTGCAACCCAGGTGATTGCGAGGGCTCCCTGGGGCCAGGCGCTCGCGATCCAGAACAGGGCAACGGTGCCGATCGCGACGAACGCACGCAGCGCGTTGATCAGGGAAGGAAGCCAATCCGGCACCCAGACCCTGCGCCTGCGACGTCGAGCCGGGGGACGGTCGGGATGCACCACGAGCAGCGCGAGACCATCGAGCGCTCGCGAAAGACCGGCCAGCACGCGCGCGGTCTGGTCGCCGAGCAGCCGCAGCGACGGCGTGTTGGCGGGCACGGCGAGGAGCGTCCGGGCTGCGGATTCGAACGCGCTGCGCCAACGGATCGGGTCCGCGATCCAGTGCGCCGGCTCAGCGTACTCCGCGGAGCGGAAGCCGGGCGGAAGATTTCGCAGAATTGCATCCGCCTCCGACCGCGCCTTGCGATCTCCCAGCTGCGCGAGGTGCGCCGCCACCGCTCGCCAACCGGCCAGAGCAGCGAACAAGCCGTCGACGGCCGTCTGCAACACAGGCGAGTGATAACGGAGCCGGGACGATTCTCCCATCGCCTCGTCGATCGCCGGGTCGAGCGCGATGACCCGACGAACGAGCTCGCGGCGAGCTGCCTGCGTCTCCGAGAAGTTTGGCCGGGGCTGCGCGAGCATCGTGGTGAAGCGGCTCGCGATCACGGCCGAGGGGGTCGCCAGCAGCGCGGCCAGCCGCCGCCGAGCGCCGCCGAGGTCGGTTCCAGCGAGAACGACGCCAGCCGATACGATGCCGATCGAGATCTCGCTGACCCGGTAGACGGCGAGCATGAAGGCGTGGCCGTTCGGCCCGCCGGTGGCCCCCAGCTGATCGGACGCGACGATCGCCGCGGTGTAGCCGGCCAGCGCCGCCGAGTAGGCCGCGAAGTTGCGGAGCACCGTGGCCATGAGAGCGCAGGCAGCGCCCCAGAGCGCCAGTCCTACGAGGAAGGCGGCGCGCTCCTGGGGGAAGATCGCCGTCAGCACCACGATCGCCACCGCGCCCACCACGGTTCCGACCAATCGATACCACCCCTTTCGCAGCGAGGCGCCGAGATGGGGTTGACACACGATCGCGGCCGAAGTCCCGGCCCAGGAGGCGTTGTCGAGCTCGAGCCAGAACGCGATGTAGAGCGCCAGGCAGACGGAGGCCCAAAGCCGCAGACCGAAGAGCAGCGGCGGGCCGGCGACCCTCGCGACGTCACTCAACGCGCGCAGTCGACTCGGCGGTCTCTGCGTCCCGCGCTGGGCTTGCGGGTCGAGAGTACGGCTCGTCGCGACCACGCGTCGTGAGCTCCCAATCGCGAAGACCAGACCGAGCATACACGGCGCGACGGGGTTGGCCCGCGATCCGTGCACCGCGAGATCGGCTTCGCTAAGCATTTTGTGCCGGTCGCCGTCGCCGGAGCGGAGGTGGCGCGTTGGCGAATGCGGACGTTCCCCAGGTCTCCGAGGGCGCCGCCGCCCGGATCCTCGCCCGATTCAGCGAGCGGACCATGGTTCGGCGCCTGGCGCGAGGGCTCGCGGGCGAGCTGATGCTCGCCGACCACGAAGGCGCCATCGTCGATCCCGGGATCGATCCCCACACCTTCACGCGCGTCCCCACCGACCTCGGGCCCGATCGCTACGCGTACGCCGCGCTCCTCATGGGGGGCGAGGGGTACCTGCCCGGCTGCCTCGTCGTCGCGGCGGCGCTGCGCTGGCATCTGCAGACGCGCGCGGCGCTCCTCTGCCTCGTGGACGACTCCGTGCCGGCTCCGGCACGCGAGATGCTGGCCCGGGTGTACGACGACGTGCTCGTCGTGCCGCGCCTGCGCGCGCACGAGAGCAGCTATCCGAAGGAGCTGCTCGCGGACGCCTACCGGGACGTGTACACCAAGCTCCACATCTTCGACGAGCACCTCTTTCCGCACCGGCGAGTCTGCTTCGTCGACGCCGACCTCCTGCCGATCCGCTGCTTCGATCACCTCTTCACGCTGGCGGCGCCCGCAGCGGTGATCGAGAGCGTCGATGCCACGAGCCAGTTCGCGTACGTCCGCCACATGCACGGCGTCCGGCACGGCGAGCTCGTGCCGCCGGCGATCCTGGATGTGAGCGCCGACGACGACGTCACTGGCGGGATCAATGCCGGACTGATCGTCGTCGAGCCGGAGCGCGCCCGCTTCGAGGACATGGTCGCCCGGATCCAGCGACCGATGTCCGAGTGGGGTGGGCACCACCGCAAGCTCTACGATCTCGGCATCCGCTACGGGTTTCCGGAGCAACACTTCCTGCAGGTGGAGTTCCAGGACTCGTGGAGGGCGATCGACCCGCGCTTCAACTCGATGCGCACCGATGTCCCGCACAGCTTCGGCGTGCATTGGATGATCGGAAGGAAGCCGTGGCTCAACCGCGCCAACCCCGGCCGGACCGCCAGCCAGGCGCTCTGGCTGATGGCGTGGGAGACGCTGCGGCTGCAACACCCGGACATCTGCGCGGAGCTGGAGCAGCGCGGTCTCGTGCGGGACCGGCCGGCCTAGCGCGCGCGACACCGCAGCCGGCGGAACGAGATCGTCGATGAGCAAGCGCTTGCTGCCGATGGGCGCAGCCGCACTGCTGCTGTTGGCGGTGGGGAGAGCCGCCGCCGCCGACGTGCAGACGATCGAGAATGTGCTCGCGGACCTGAACCTGCCCGCGGATGCCGCGGCGCGGATCCGCCGCGGCGAGATGGTGCACTCCGGTCCGAGAGAGACGTCGGAGCGCGAGATGGCGGTCGGCCTCACGTTCCTGGTCCAGCAGCCGCTTCCGGAGGTTTTGAAGGCGTTCCGGGCGGGAGCGGATCTGAAGGCGGATCGCCAGGTCACCGCTTCGGGGCTGATCCGCTCGGGAACGCTCGCCGACTTCGCAGGCCTGGAGGTCGAGCCGGATGGAGCCAGGGAGGCGCGGCGCTACCTCGCGGCGCACCCGGGCGACGAGCTCAATCTCTCGCCGGACGAGATCGCGGCGTTCAACGCGTTGGCCGCGGGCGGCGATCCCAAAGCGCAGGTCGAGGAGCAGCTCAAGGCATCGCTGCTCGCTCGCTACCAGGCCTATCGAGCCAAAGGACTGGCTGGCATGGGAACCTACGCGCGCAGCGGTCACCTCTGCGAGCCCTCGGGCGAGCTCCGGCGCATGTCCGAGGCGGCGCGCCTCCTCAAGCTGCACGCGCCGGCGATGCAGCAGCTCCTGCTCACGTATCCGGAGCGAAAGCCCGCCGGGCTCGAAGAGCGCTTCTACTGGCTGCGCTACGAGCTCGACGGCCGTCCGAACTACGCCCTGGATCATCGCCTGGCCTTGCAGGTGGGCGACACCTTCGCCACCGCGGATCGCGCCTTCTACGTGAGCCATGGCTACAACGTGTCGCAATCGTTCGCCGGATTGATCCCGGTGCCGGAGGGGACGCTCGTCGTCTATCGGAGCCGCGTCTCGACGGATCAGGTGGCGGGCTTCGGATCCTCCGCGAAGAAGGGGATCGGGCGCGGGATGCTGGCCGACCATCTGACCGCCATCTTCGAGCGCTCCCGCGCGTCCTTCGGGAAGAACTGATCCGCAGCCACGGGCGCGGGCGAGCGTCCAAGCGAGCAGGAGTGCCGATGACCGCCACCCGGATCGAGCGCGACAGCCTGGGGCCCGTCCGCGTCCCCGCCGACAAGCTCTGGGGCGCCCAGACGCAGCGATCCCTCGAGCACTTCCGCATCGGCGACGACCTGATGCCGCGCGAGATGATCCCGGCCTACGCGATCATCAAGAAGGCCGCCGCGCGCGTCAATCACCGAACCGGCCGGCTCGGCAACATGGAGGCGGAGCTGATCGTCCGCGTCTGCGACGAGATCCTGGACGGAGAGCACCAGGATCAATTTCCCTTGCACGTCTGGATGACGGGCAGCGGTACGCAGTTCAACATGAACGTGAACGAGGTGATCAGCAATCGCTGCTCGCAGATCCGCGGCGCGCCTCTCGGCAGCCACGAGCCGGTCCATCCCAACGACCACGTCAACATGTCGCAGTCGTCGAACGACACGTTCCCGACCGCGATGAACATCGCCGCCGCCCTCGGCGTGAAGCAGCGCCTCCTGCCCGCGGTGCAGGCCCTGCGGGACGCCATCGACGCCAAGGCGCGGAGCTGGGCGGACATCGTGAAGATCGGGCGCACCCACATGCAGGATGCGACCCCGCTGACCCTGGGGCAGGAGTGGTCCGGCTACGCCGGGATGCTCTCCGACGGTCTCGAACGGATCGAATCCGCTCTGCACGGCGTGTATCGACTGGCGCTCGGCGGGACGGCGGTGGGCACCGGCATCAATGCGGCGCCCGGCTTCGACGAGGCGGCCGCCGCCGAGATCGCGAAGCTGACCGGCCTGCCCTTCGTCACCGCGCCCAACAAGTTCGCGGTCCAGGGCGCGCACGATGCGCTGGTGGAGCTCTCCGGAACGCTTCGCACGCTCGCGGTCTCGCTCTACAAGATCGCGAACGACATCCGCCTGATGTCGTGCGGACCGCGCGCCGGCTTTGCCGAGCTCGAAATCCCCGAGAACGAGCCCGGCTCCTCGATCATGCCCGGCAAGGTCAACCCGACCCAGTGCGAGGCGCTCACCATGATCGCCGTGCAGGTGATGGCCAACGACATCGCGGTCGGCTTCGGCGGCGCCGGCGGCTACCTCGAGATGAACGTCTACAAGCCGCTGATGATCTACAACGTCGCGCACTCGATCCGGATCCTGACCGACGGCTGTACCAGCTTCCGGAAGTTCCTGGTCGAAGGGACGGAGCCGAACCTGAAGAAGATCGGCGACGATCTCGAGCGCTCGCTCATGCTCGTGACGGCGCTCTCGCCCGTCATCGGCTACGACCGGGCGTCGGAGATCGCCCACCACGCGAAGGACAACGACCTCACGCTGAAGCAGGCCGCCCTGAAGCTGGGCTTCATCAGCGAGGCGGAGTTCGATCGCATCGTCGACCCGAAGAAGATGGTGAAGCCCGAGGGCTGACCCCGCCGCGCGGACCTGCCATCCTCCCGCCCGCCGCGCCCGATGGGCGGGGCGAGGGGGAGGCGCGGCGTGAGCGAGCAGACCGAGGGCGGCCGGCGGGCGCGTGCCGCGAACGAACGGACGGTGACACGACGGGGGCTCGGCTCGACCGCGGCAGTTGCGCTCGCAACGCTCGTCGCCGTCGCGCTCGGCGCATCCCCCCGCGCCGCGGCGTTCGGCCTCGACGACGTCGCGCAGCAGGCGGCGGCGCTCGCGCGCGACCCCTACGTCGACCGCGAGAAGGTCGTGCCGAAGTGGATGCTGGTCGGGTCGATGACCTACGACCAGTGGCGCGACATCCGCTTCCGTCCGGATCGGGCGATCTGGCGCAACCTCCACCTGCCCTTCCAGGTCCAGCTCTTCCACCCCGGCCTCTACTTCGACCACAGCGTGCGCGTGAACCTCGTCGACGCGTCCGGGGCGCATCCCCTTCCATTCGACGCAGCGCTCTTCGACTACGGCAAGAACGACTTCGCGGAGCGCATCCCGAAGGACATCGGCTACGCGGGCTTCCGCATCCACGCCCCCTTCCGCAGCCCCGAGTACTTCGACGAGCTGATCGTGTTCCTCGGCGCGAGCTACTTCCGCGCCCTCGGCCGCGACAACCTGTACGGCCTCTCGGCGCGCGGGCTCGCGGTCGACACGGTCGAGCCCACGGGCGAGGAGTTCCCGCGCTTCGTCGAGTTCTGGCTGGTGCAGCCGGCCCCGGACGCGAAGGCGGTCGAGCTCTTCGCCCTCCTCGACGGGCCGACCGCGAGCGGCGCCTACCGCTTCCTGGTGACGCCCGGCGAGGAGACGCGGATCGACGTCGACGCGCGGCTCTTCCCGCGCCGCGTCCCGAAGACGCTCGGCATCGCGCCGCTCACCAGCATGTTCTACTTCGGCGAGAACACGACGACGCACCACTTCGACGACTTCCGCCCCGAGGTGCACGACTCGGACGGCCTCCTCGTCCACTTCGACTCGGGCGAGTGGCTGTGGCGCCCGCTCGACAACCCGACGCGGATCGACACCGCGAGCTTCCGGACCCGCAACCCGCGCGGCTTCGGGCTCATCCAGCGCGACCGCGACTTCGCCGACTACCAGGACCTCGAGACCCACGCCGAGCAGCGCCCGAGCGCGTGGGTGGAGACGCACGGCAACTGGGGCAACGGCGCGGTGCGCCTCGTCGAGATCCCGACCCCGAGCGAGCTCAACGACAACGTGGTCGCCTTCTGGGTGCCCGATCCGCTGCCGCAGCCGGGCAGCCAGGCCGACTACTCCTACACCATCTGGTGGTACGGCGACGACGCGGCGCGGCCGCCGGGCGGCCGCGTGATCGCCACGCGCCGCGACCGCGGCGCCGTCGAGACGCCTCGCACGGGCTACCGCTACGTGATCGACTTCGCGGGACCCGGGCTCGCGGCGCTGCCGGCGGGAACGACGCCGCGCGCGGTCGTGACGGCGACGAACGGCGCGGTCCTCTCCGACCAGCACGTCGTCGCCAATCCCGCCACGCACGGCTTCCGGCTGGTGTTCCAGGTCGCGCCGGTGGACCAGACGCCCGTCGAGCTGCGCGCGTACCTGGCGGCGGACAAGGATGTGCTGACCGAGACCTGGTCGGGCGTCTGGCTGCCCTGACCGCCGCGGCCCTCTCGCCCGCCGGTCGATTCGACTTTTCACCGAATTGCTTTGACTGTGAGCGCCTATGTTGTTGTAATCTGGAGCGATTCGGCAGCGGAGCCGCGAGGAGCGACACGTGAGCGAGGCTTCTCGCAGGATCCAGACGCTTGCGGTGATCGCGAACATGCTCACGTGGGCAAGTGCAGCCGAAGCCTCCGGGCCGGTCGCCGCATGGGGATTCAAGGCCAGCGGTCTATTGGCGCCGCCTTCGTTGATATCCGGTGTCGGGGGCACGGCCAGCTCAATCACCGCGGGGGATGGCTACAGCTGCGCGATCCAAGCGGGCACGGGCGCGGTCATCTGCTGGGGAAACAACGTCTCCGGTCAGGCCACGCCGCCCGCGTGGGTGGATGGCACCGCGGGCGCGGCGACCGCGATCGCCGCGGGCGAGTCTTACAGCTGCTCGATCCAGGCGGGCAGCGGCGCGGTCGTCTGCTGGGGAGCGACCTCGATGCCGCCGCCCGCGTCGGTGGACGGCACCGCGGGCGCGGCCAGTGCGATTGCCACGAGTTATCAGACCTGCGCGATCCAGGCGGGCACGGCGCGGTCGTCTGCTGGGGAGACGACTTCTATGGCGAGGGCACCCCGCCCGCGTCAGTAGACGGCACCGCGGGCTCGGCCACCGCGATCGCCGCAGGCGAGTTTCACAGCTGCGCGATCCAAGCGGGCACGGGCGCGGTCATCTGCTGGGGAAGCAACTTCTCCGGTCAGGCCACGCCGCCTGCGTCGGTGGACGGCACCGCGGGCACGGCCAGCGCAATCGCCGCGGGTGCGAGTCACAGCTGCGCGATCCAGGCCGGCACCGGCGCGGTGATCTGCTGGGGATTCAACAGTTACGGCCAGGCCACCCCACCCGCCTCGGTGAACGGCACCGCGGGCACCGCCAGCGCGATCGCTGCGGGGTGGCGGCACAGCTGCGCGATCCAGGCGACTACCGGCGCGGTCGTCTGCTGGGGGGACAACACATACCGCGGCCAGGCCACGCCTCCCACATCGGTGAACGGTACGGCGGGCACCGCCAGCGCGATCGCCGCCGGCACGTATCACAGCTGCGCGATCCAGGCGGGCACCGGCACCGCCGTGTGCTGGGGAGACAAGGGCTCCGGAAGCCTCGGAGAGTCTTCGCCGCCCGC
>DATJPY010000021.1:0-1444 GCA_035506135.1 Myxococcota bacterium
GCCGCGAGCGAGGTCATCCGCGCCCATTACCGGCACAGCCCCGGGGTGCGGCTGAAGCCCGACGCCTCGCCGGTCACCGAGGCGGACGTGCTCGCCGAGGAGGTGATCCGCGCCACCCTGACCGAGCGATTCCCGACCTACGGGTTCTTCGGCGAGGAGACCGGGCAGCACGCGATGAGCGCCGACAACATCTGGCTGGTCGATCCGATCGACGGCACCAAGGCGTTCGTGCGCGAGATCCCGTTCTTCTCGACCCAGATCGCCCTCATGCGCGCGGGCCGGCTGGTGCTCGGGGTCTCGAGCGCCCCGGTCTACGGCGAGCTCGCCTGGGCCGAGGAGGGGGCAGGAGCGTACCTCGACGAGCGCGCGATCCGCGTGAGCAAGCGTGCCGCGCTGCACGAGGCCGGGCTCTCCACGGGTAATCTGAAGAGCCTCGCGGCCTCGCCCCGGTGGCAGAGCTTCGGCCGGCTGATCGGCGCCGTCGGCTACCTGCGCGGCTACGGCGACTTCCTGCACTACCACCTGCTCGCGCGGGGTGCGCTCGAGGTCGTGCTCGAGTCGAACGTCAACATCCTCGATATCGCCGCTCTCACGGTGATCGTGCGCGAGGCGGGCGGGGTCTGCACAGATCTCGAAGGCCGCGCGATCGGGCTCGCGACCACCAGCGTGCTCGCCAGCAACGGCGCGCTGCACGCCGAAGTCCTCGGACTCCTGGCGAGCTAGGAGACGTTTCGGGCTTGCCTCGCGGGCCAATCGAAGTGCGTTTGTCCGCAAGAATCGCCGCCAGGCGATTTTTGCCATCAGGCGCTGACGAACACCCGCCGGCCGTCCTGCACGAGCTCCACCATCGGGGCGAGATAGAGCTCGCTCAGGGTTGCGGCCGTGAGCGCCTCGCGCACCGGTCCGAGCGTCCAGCGCCCGTCGCCGTGCAGCAGCAGCACCCGGTCGGCGAAGCGCGCCGCGAGCGTCGGATCGTGCAGCGTCGTGATGACGGTCCGGCCGGAGTGCGCGAGCTCGCGGAACAGGCCGAGGACCACCAGCTGGTGATGGGGATCGAGGTGATTGGTCGGCTCGTCGAGCAGGAAGATGCCGGGCTGCTGCGCCAGCAGCGCCGCGACCGCCACGCGGCGCTGCTCGCCGCCCGAGAGCGTGTCGGTACGACGTGCGGCGCAATCCTCCATGTCGACCGCGGCGAGCGCCGCGCGCGCCAGCCGCTCGTCCTCGGCCGTCTCCCACTGCCACAGCGCGAGGTGCGGGTGGCGGCCGATGAGCACCGTCTCGATCGCCGTGGTCACGAACGCGTCCTCGAGGTCCTGCGGCAGGAGGCCGAGGCGCAGCGCCACCGCGCGGCGTTTGAGGTCCCCGAGCGGCACACCCGCGAGCGCGACTTCCCCGGCTGCCGGCCGGCGCAGGCCCGCGAGCGTATGCAGCGTCAGTGTCTTCC